>JAPPCX010000114.1 GCA_028875655.1 Chloroflexota bacterium
GCTTCCCTTCCCACAGCACCACTGCAAGTTTCCAACAGTTTTTAGGATAGGCTCTTAGTCGATGGCTTCTTTCAGGCGGCGGATGGCGTCGATGTGGGCGTCCGGCGAAGTGGCTCCGCGAAGGCCGGCGGCGATGTGGGATGCGCCGATTTCTTCCCAGGACTTCAGCTCGGTGAGCCAGTCTTCCGGGTTGTTGTCGGCGGTGATGGTGATGCGGCCCTCGAAGCCGACTTCCGATGGATCTCGGCCGGCGGCTTCGGCCTGGGCGCGGATGCGGCCCAGGATGGCCTGGCCGCCGGCATCGGGGGCGAACATGGGGAAGTAGCCGTCGGCCAGCCGGCCAATGCGTCGGATGGCCGCGTTGGGCGGCGTGGGCGCGTTGCCCCGGCCGGCGCCGATCCAGATGGGGATGGGACGTTGCACCGGGAGCGGATTGATGCCGGCGTGGGTGATGTCGTGGTACTTGCCGTGGAAGTCGATCACGTCCTCGGTCCACAGCTGGCGCAGCACCTCGATCTGCTCGTCGCAGCGGCTGCCCCGGGTGGCGAAGTCCACGCCGAGGGCCTCGTACTCCACCGAGTTCCAGCCTACACCGATGCCCAGACGCAGCCGGCCGCCGGACAGCAGGTCAACTTCGGCCGCCTGCTTGGCCACCAACGCGGTTTGACGCTGGGGCAGAATCAGAATGCCGGTGGTCAGGCCGATGCGCTTGGTAACGGCGGCCAGATAGGCCATCAGGGTGAACGGCTCGTGGATGTAGGACTCGTGAGTATAGGGGAACTGCGGAACTTCGGGATGCTGCTCCGGCACCGCGCCCAGCACGTGGTCGAGGATGCGCACGTGCGAATACCCCAGATCCTCGGCGGCCTGGATGTAATCGCGCAACGCGCCAAAGTCGTCGCCAATCTCAACAATAGGAACGGAAACGCCGATTTCCATAATGAACCTCCTCCCGGCATGAAAACGAAAGCGGCCTCGCCGCTTCGGTGTTGGCCGGGGTCATTATAGCGGGGTTGAGGGATGGTGTGGCGGGGCTGCTGCCGCTCCGGAGTGATCTTCCCTTGTGCTATTCTTGCGCCACGATACGCAACGGAGGGATTTTGGCATGCGGGCTGCGGTTTATAAAGGCGAACAGGTCTTGCAGGTAGAGGAGTTGCCCGATCCCACGCCGGGACCCAACCAGGTAGTCATGCGGGTGAAGTACTCGGCGATTTGCGGCACCGACGTGCATGCGTTCATGTACGACCTTGCCCAACCGGGGGCGGTGATGGGACACGAGTACACCGGAACCATCGTCGATGTCGGACCGGACGTGAGCCGCTGGCGCGTAGGCGACCGCGTGGTCGGCGGCGGCGGTCATCCCCCTCCCGGCGGAGGCTCCGCCACTCGCACCAACCCGCGCTTCAACTACCGCACCATGGGTTTCCAGCATAATCCCAGACCTCGCGGGTACGCCGAGTACGTGCTGCTGGACGAATGGGAACCAACTCCCGTGCCCGACGACGTAACCGACGAGCAGGCCGCCCTCTGCGAGCCGTGCGCCGTTACCGTCCATGCCGTGCGCCTCTCCGACATCAAGCTTGGCGATTCCGTCCTGGTGCTGGGCGCCGGCCCCATCGGGCTGCTGTGCATGCAGACTGCCCGCGCCGCCGGCGCGACCACCGTCATCGTTTCCGAGCCGGCGCCCGGGCGCGCCGAAGCAGCCCGTCGTTTGGGCGCGGACGCCGTGTTGAACCCCACCGACCCCGACTTTGAGGCAAAGGTCGTGGAATTGACCGGCGGCACGGGGCCGCAGGTGGTGTTCGAGTGCGCCGCCGCACCGTCAACGCTGGAGCAGGGTCTGGACCTGTGCGCTCGCGGCGGCCAGGTGGTGATGATCGCCATCGCCTGGGAACCGACGCCGGTGGTTCCGCCCAACTGGATGGCGCGCGAGGTACGGATGCAATCATCCTTCGGAACGTTGCCCGAAGACTGGCGGATCGCGCTGGAGCTGATGCGGACCGGCCGGGTTTCCGTGGAACACATGCTGTCGGGCACGAATTTCGTGCCGCTGGAAGGCATCCAGGGAGCGTTCGAGGCTCTCTGCAATCCGACCAGCGAGTTGCAGATGGTGGTGGAGTTGTAGGCAATCCGTGGCCTTCAACGCTGCCCGCATCGCTTATCGGCATTGTGGGTTAGTCATTGTGCTTGGGGACTGCCTCCTTGCTGGCTTCGTGGAGGTGATGACTTTCGCCAAGACGGGGTCGTTGAGGTTCAGGCTGTCGGCGCTACGGCCAGAGAGCGTGGTTTGCGATATTGAGTCCTAGTCTTCCGCGTGCTGACCGCTGAGGAGATAAGGGATACCCCTCACCCCAACCCTCTCCCGCACGTCCTTCGACAAGCTCAGCATGAGCGGGAAAGGGGGCATACGACCCGTTGCCGCCGGACTCCGGATCAAGTCCGGAATGACGGTTTGGAGCGTGACCCGCCAGAGACGGATCAGCGACCCTCGCGGAGCGGTGGTGACACCCGCCGTACTGGTCTATGCCATGCCGATTAATAGGTCGGCCTCAGGCGATAGCCAGCGTTGCAATGAATCCGACTGATGATTGACCGTGTTGACCTGAACCTCGTTTGACCCCGGGTTGGAATAGACCGGAATAGAATAGATTGGCGCCAGCGCCGGGCGTTGGGCCGTGGCCTGAGGCTTGCCGTCCGACGTGGAGTACAGTGTAGGGGAACGGATGGACTATCGGCAAGGGGCGGGTGTCACTCATGCGTACCAGTTTCCCAAACCCGTCGTAGCAGGGCTGAAGCACGGGGCATGCCGCGATGGCATCAGGAGGACGCGCTTGCCGCTGATGCGGGGCCAACCTATAATCTGACGACGCTACTGATTTACGACGGTGGGCACGCGCCCGCTGAGGAGGCCGTTTTGACTACCACCACTCGCAGCCCCAAAGCCTTGCTGAAGCATCGCAGCAGCGACATCACCGACGGGCCGCACCGCGCCCCGGCCCGTTCCTATCTGCGAGCGATGGGGCTCACCGACGACGACCTGGCCAAGCCGTTCGTCGCCATCGCCAACCTGGCCAGCGACGTTACCCCCTGCAACGTGCATCTTGACCGGTGGGCCGCTGCCGCCAAGGAGGGCATCCGAGCCGCCAACGGCACACCCTTCCAGTTCGGCACCATCACCGTCAGCGACGGCATCTCCATGGGCACCGAGGGAATGAAGGCGTCATTGGTCAGCCGCGAAGTCATCGCCGACTCCATCGAGACGGTCGCCTTCGGTCAGCGGATGGATGGCCTGGTAACCATCGGTGGTTGCGACAAGAACATGCCCGGTTGCGTCATGGCAATGGCCCGCCTCAACATCCCCAGCGTGTTCATCTACGGCGGCAGCATCCTGCCCGGCCAGTACAACGGCCAGGACGTGAACATCCAGGACGTATTTGAAGCGGTGGGCGCCTGGGCTGCCGGGCGCATCACTGGCGAAGAGCTGACGGAGCTGGAATGCGCCGCCTGTCCCGGCGAAGGTTCGTGCGGCGGCCTGTTCACCGCGAACACCATGTCCACCGCCATCGAAGTGATGGGCCTGTCGCTCCCCGGCGATGCCTCTCTAACCGCCGTGGATCCCAGGAAGGCGGACGAATCGCGGCAGGCCGGCGAAGCCGTGATGCGTATGCTGGAAGAAGGCATACGCCCCCGCGACATACTCACCCGGCAGGCTTTCGAGAACGCCATCACTGTGGTCGTTGCCATGGGCGGCTCCACCAACGCCGTGCTGCACCTGATGGCCATCGCCCGCGAGGCCGAGGTTGACCTGACACTGGAGGACTTTGACCGCATTGGCCGCAACACGCCGTACATCGCGGACATGAAACCCGGCGGCCGCTACGTGATGGCTGACCTTAGCCGCTACGGCGGCGTGGCCCTCATCGGCAAGCGCCTGCTGGACGCCGGCCTGCTGTACGGGGATGCCATGAGCGTTAACGGCAAGACGCTGGCCGAGAACATCAACGAAGCCACCATAGTGGACGACCAGCCGGTCATCTACACCACCGACGCCCCGCGCAGCCCGACGGGCGGACTTGCCATCCTGCGCGGCAACCTGGCTCCAGACGGCGCAGTGATCAAGGTGGCCGGCCACCAGGAAAAGGTCTATGAAGGGCCGGCCCGCGTGTTCGACCAGGAGGAGCCGGCCTTCCAGGCCATCCAGCGGGGCGAAATCAAAGACGGCGACATCGTTGTAATCCGCTACGAAGGGCCCAAGGGCGGCCCAGGTATGCGCGAAATGCTGGCCGTAACCAGCGCGCTCATCGGTCAGGGCCTCGGCGACACCGTGGCGCTGGTGACCGATGGCCGGTTCTCCGGCGCGTCCCACGGGCCGATGGTCGGACACGTTGCGCCGGAGGCCATGGACGGCGGGCCCATCGGTATGCTGCGGGAAGGCGACATCATCACGCTGGACATCCCCAACCGCCGCCTCGACGCCCGCATTACCGAAGAGGAAATGGCCGACCGCCGCGCGGCCTGGCGTCCCATGGAACCCAAGTACACCACCGGCGTCCTCGCCAAGTACGCCAAGCTGGTGTCCTCCGCGGCCGAGGGCGCGGTAACGCGGTAGCAGGGGGATTCCGATGCCCAGTTCGAGCAATCGCGTTCTTGTAGAACGCAGAGGCCCATTGGCCGTGATCCGCCTGAACCGGCCGGAGGCCCGCAACGCGCTGTCCCCCGACATGATTGCCGATTTGGGGCAAGCGTTGGCGGCAGCCGGCGCAAGGGACGTCCGGGCCGTGATGCTCACCGGTACGGACGGTGCATTCTGCGCCGGCGCCGACGTGCGGGACTTTACCGCTCAATTGGACGAAGGAGGGGCCGAGGGACTGTCGGAACACCTCCGCAGTTTGGCCGATGCCCTGCACAACGATGTCGTTATGGCCATTCGCAAGTTGGACAAGCCGGTGGTCGCGGCGGTGAACGGCGTGGCCGCGGGCGCCGGTTTCAGCCTGGCCCTGGCGTGCGATATGAGAATCGCCTCCAGCGACGCGCGGTTTCTGCTGGCCTACGCAAACATCGGCTGCACGGCGGACGGCGGCTCTACCTACATGCTGCCGCGCATCGTCGGACAGGGGCGAGCCATGGACATCTACCTGGCAAGACAGCCAATCGGCGCCCAATATGCTTTGGAGTTGGGATTGGTCAGTCAGGTCTTTGAAGCGTCGCACTTCGAACGCCATGCCATGGAAACGGCCGACCGCCTGGCCCAGGGACCCACGCAAGCGTACGGACGGGTCAAAGCGCTTTTCGACGGCAGCTGGGAAGCGGATCTGGCGACCCAACTGGATGCCGAAACCGATGCCATCGCTGACATCGGCCTGACCGGAGACTTCCAGGAAGGGATTCGGGCGTTTTCCCAGAAGCGTCAGGCGTGGTTTCAGGGGCGCTAGCGCCCTCCCTAAGTCAACTATGAAGCGATGGCTGGCATTGCGCCGCTGGCAACTGTTGGGCCTCACGGTAGCCTTGGTCTGCCTGCGTATCGTTGCTGAGGCGGCCTTTCGCGTTTTGGATGACGGTCGAGTCGAGGCCGGCCCGGCCGGATTGGCGATCCTAATCGTATGCAGTCTCGCCATGTGCGCCGCGGCGGTGGCCACGATAATTGCCTTCGTCCAGTACGGACGCATCTTTAACCCTCGCATCCCTACAGAGTGAACCCGTCCGCAGCGCCGGAATGTCCTACACCGGTTGCCCGCGTGACGCGCCGTCCTTATACTGGCGCCATTGCGCAACCGAGCGGGCACCGCAGTTGTGCCCGGCTGCCGCGGCGAGGAGGATCCCCATGCCAAAGGATAATGTGGAAGTATTCTGGTTTTCCGAGCAGCCTTACGGCCACGTGACCGATGCGGACGTGGAGCAGTACGAGTCGGGGCGGCTGGACTTCCCCAATTCCCACTTCGATCCCGAAAGGGCCCACGCGCTCTACAACCAGTACCACGAGCAGTACGCCTGCGCCGACCAGAACGGCTTTGACGGCATCATGTCCAACGAGCACCATGCGTCGTACTGGTGCATGAAGCCGGCCGTCAACATCGACGCCGCCGTTATCTCGAAGGTCACCCGCAACGCCAAGATCGCCATCCTGGGCAACGTGATCGCCATCAACGACCCGATTCGCATGGCCGAAGAAATCGCCATGCTGGACTGCATTTCCGGCGGCCGGATCATATCGGGGTTCGTGCGAGGAACTGCCGTGGAGACGCTGCAAGGTGGCGTGGCTCCGCCACAAAACCGGGACCGCTTCGAGGAAGCCCATGACCTGATCATCAAGTGCTGGACCGAGCCGGGCCCGTTCCGCTACGAGGGCGAGTACTACCACTACCGGAAGGTCAATCCGTGGGTTCTCCCCATGCAGAAGCCACACCCGCCCATCTGGTTCCCCGGCTTCAGCAGTCCGGAATCGGTGGTGTGGGCGGCGACCCACAGGCATCCCTACATGAACCTGGGCTCCCTTCTCGAACACACCCACCGGCTGCGCGACGTGTACATCGACACCGCCCGGGAGACCGGATTCCAGCCCGGGCCGGAACACTTCGGCTACCTGCTGCGCGTGTTCTGCGCGGACACCGATGAGAAGGCGCAGGAACTTGGGCGCGAATTCCTGTGGACGCAGGAGCACCGCAACCGCGGCCCCCGCGAGCACAACGACCCGCCCGGCTACCAGTCCCGGGAGGCGGTCAGCATCCAGCGGACGCTGCCCGGAGCCGGTGGGTTCGGCCGCATGATGACTTACGAGGAACTACAGGAAGCCAACAACATCATCGTGGGCAGCCCCGACACCGTGCGGGAAAAACTGTCCATGATTATCGAACGCCTCAATCCCGGCTACCTGCACATCTACGGAAACGAGGGCGCCATGGCCCACGAGGACGTGATGCGCTCCATCGAGCTGATCGGGCGGGAGGTCATTCCGGCGCTTCACGAAATCCCGCTGGTTGACCACTATGAATAACCATGCGGATGCTGCCGCATGGCTCCCGAGGGAAAAATGACGTTACCGCAGAAGCAAGCCTTCATCGGCGTCGGTACCATGGGCAGCCTGATGGCCGGTTGCCTGCTGGACGCTGGAGTGGACTTGACAGTGTTCGACGTCCGGCGTGAGGCGGCGGACCCTCTGATCCAGCGTGGCGCGCGTTGGGCCGCCAGCGCGGAAGATGCGGCAAGCGTCTGTGACATGCTGTGGACTTCTTTACCCGGACCTACGCAAGTCGAATCCGTCCTGCTCGGCAACGAAGGCGCGGTATTGTCGGCCATGGCTGACGGGGCGGTACTGGTCGATACCACCACCAACGATCCCGACGTGGCTCGGCGAGTAGCGTCAGCGTGCGCTGCGCAGAATCTGGCGATGCTCGACGCCCCGGTGAGCGGCCGGCCACCCGCGATGACGATGATGGTCGGCGGAGATCATGCGGTGTATGAGAAAGCATTGCCGTCGCTGGAAGCGGTGGCCGCGCAGATTTTCTACGTCGGGCCGGCCGGCGCCGGCTGCGTCGCCAAGCTGGCCACCCAGTACATGGGTTACACCAACCTGATTGCCGCCATCGAGGGGATGCTGATCGCCCGGATGGGTGGCGTGGACCCGGCGGTCCTGGCGGAAATCGTCCCGGTCAGCGCCGGCGCCAGCCGGGCATTCAACGCAATTCCCAACGCCGTGCTGGACGGTTCCTTCCAGGCCGGTGGCACACTGGACATCGTGGCCAAAGACGTGGCTCTGGCCTGTGAGTTGGCGCGCCGCCTGGAAGCCCCGTCGTCCACCGGACAAGTTGCGGACTCGCTGTACCGGCAGGCGCAGGAAGCAGGCTGGGGCAGCGAGGGCTACCCCATCGTCGCGCGCATCCTTGAGGCCATGGCGCAAACGGAGTTGAGGAGCGAATAACGGTCTCACTCGACCGACGGTTGTGATACCATTTGCCAGTGCCAGTTGCGCCCGGAGGAAAGTCATGGCGATCACATTCCAACCCAGCGCTTACAGTGGCCTGGTTGACCAGGATAACGGCATGGTCAGCCGGGAGATATTCGTCAATGCTGACATCTATGCCGAAGAGCAGGAGCGCATTTTCACCCGCGCCTGGCTTTTCGTCGGGCATGAGAGCCAGGTTGCCAAACCCGGCGACTTCTTCGTCTCGTCCATGGGCGAGGAATCGGTCATCCTCTGCCGCGACCGGCAGGGGGAGATTCACGTCTTCCTCAACTCGTGCATGCATCGCGGCATGAAGGTGTGCCGGTACGACGAGGGCAACACGCCAATCTTCACCTGCCCCTACCACGGCTGGAGCTTCGCCACCGACGGCGCGCTGGTCGGCGTACCCTTCTACAAGGACGCCTACCACGAGGAACTGGACAAGTCCCAGTGGAGCCTCATCCGCGTCCCCAAGATGGTCAACTACAAGGGCGGCATCTGGGCCACCTGGGACCCGAACGCCCCAGACTTCCTCGATTATATCGGCGGCTTCAAAACCTACCTGGACATCCTGTTCGACGGGTGGGACGGCTCCGAGGGCGGCACCGAGATCATCGGCGGAATCGAGAAGTGGATGGTGCCCAGCAACTGGAAGTTCCCCGCCGAAAACTTCATCGGTGACCGCTACCACAACATCAGCCACCGCTCCGTTGACCTGGTGGGCATCGGCCCGTCGGGACAGGGCCGGCGCGACAACAGCGAGCGCGAAGGCGCAAAGTCGCTTGACGTATCGTTCCCTGAACGCGGTCACGGCACCGTGATGTTCCTGCGGCCCGAACACGCTCAACCCGTTCCGTCGTACCAGAATGACCCCATCGTGGCCGACTACTTCTACCAGTGCGAAATCGCCCGCAAGGAACGGCAGGGACAGTTGTGGCGCATCCTGGCCGGGCCGGGCACGATCTTCCCCAACATGTCTTTCCTGCCTCGCCAGCCGCGCAGCATCGCCGTGTGGCACCCTCGCGGCCCGGACCAGACCGAAGTCTGGCGCTGGTTCCTGGTTGACAGGTCCGCGCCGCCGGAGGTGAAGGAATTCCTGCGTCAGTATTACATCCGCTACTCCGGTCCCGCCGGCTTGACCGAGCAGGACGACATGGAGAACTGGAACTACGCCCACTCCGCCAGCCGGGGCGCCATGGCTCGCCGGCACCACTACAACTACCAGATGGGCATGGGCTACGCGGTTACTGACTTTGAGGACGGTGGCCTGAAACTCGACGGCACCGTGCTGGACACCACCAAGGCCCGGGCTGGTGAACAGAACCAGCGAGGTTTCTACAGCCGTTGGCGGGAGTTCATGGCGGCGCGGGATTGGGACGAACTCGCCACCTGGCGCAACGGCAACGGTTCGGCCTGTTAGGTGGCGCGATGGTAGTCGCTAACGACCCCCTGGCAATGCTGTTGCTCAAGCAGGACGTGGAAGCGTTCCTGTACCACGAGGCCAACCTGCTGGACGACCGCCGCTACGAGGATTGGCTGGATCTGCTCACCGACGACGTGCGTTACTGGGTGCCCATGCGCCGCAACGTCAAGTTCGGCGAGCTGGAACGCGAGTTCACCCGCGAAGGCCAGGATATCAACTGGTTCGACGAGGGCAAGGACACGCTTACTCGCCGTGTCAACCAGATCCTCACCGGCGTCCATTGGGCAGAGGAACCGCTGTCTCGCATCTCCCACCTGGTGACCAACGTAGAGATAGTGGGGGTTACGCCAAGCGCGTCTGACGCTGAAGAAGTTGCCCTCCGTTGCCGTTTCATAATCTACCGGAACCGCGTCGCCACCGAGACCGATATTCTGGTGGGGCGGCGCGAGGATACGCTGCGCCGCGGGGATGGCGGATGGCGCATCGCGCAACGGCAAGTATTTTTGGACCAGAACGTTCTGCTCGCTAAGAACCTGACGTTCTTTTTCTGAGCCTCAATTGGTCATTCCCGCGAAAGCAGGAATCCAGAGACACAAAACCATGGCCGACATAGTTAATCTGTTCGAGGTTGAGCCGGGCCAGACGGTGCGGCTGCACGGCAACGCCACCGCAGAAGTGGTGTCCAATCCCAGGGATGGCGTGTGGCTGTTTGTTCGTTACCTGACCAGCCCGGACGATCCGGACCAGGTGGGCGCGGAGGATATGGTCTTTGCCCAGGACGTGCTCGAACTGGTAACCGATTAGCAGCGATGGTCGCGTCCGGAAACGCCACGGAAGAGTTCACCGTACCCGGCCACGACGAGGTGCTGGCCGCGTTGCGCGCCGGCTACCGCGCCATCGACGATGGCTATGGCTTCTATCCGGGTTTCAACGGCTGGTTGGAATCGTTGGGCTACCGCCGCCGTGACGACATTGACTGTACCTGCCCCGATGGGGGATACCGAGGCCATCTGCCCGAATGCCGGTGGGTGCGGCCTTAAATCTTAGGCGTCGTTCCGGCGCAAGCCGGAACCCTGGAGTCCAATAAGCGGATACCGCCCCGCTTTCTGGATTCCCGTTTTCGCGGGAATGACGAATACAGATGCACGAAACTGAACGTGGAGCAATAAACGATGTCTCAGCAAATGGTTGACCTGATGGAAGCGGTGTGGCAGTCGATCGCCGTACTGTGCACCGACTTCACCCCCGAACAATGGGCTGCACCGACGGAATGTCCGGGCTGGGCGGTGCAGGACCAGATATCCCACCTGGTGGGTAGCGAGTGCCGGCTGCTGGGTCGCCCCGCGCCGGAACACGAACCCTCCGACACCTCCAACGTCCGCAACGAAGTGGGCCAGAGCAACGAGGTCCTAGTGGACTACCGCCGTCAGTTCAGCGGCGCCGAAGTACTGGCTGAGTTTAACGAAATCGCCGCCGAGCGTCTCGCCATACTTCGGGGGATGTCAGAAGAAGATTTCGCCGTCGAAACCCCGAATCCCCTAGGCAGCGGCCCCTACACTGACCTGCTGGCCGTCCGCATCTACGACGCCTGGGTGCATGAGCAGGACATCCGTCGCGCCCTGGGCATCCCCGGCCACCTGAGTGGCCCGGTGGCGCAACACGCCTACGGACGCACCGCCATGGCGATGCCCTTTGTAGTTGGCCGCAAGGTGAAACCGAGCGACGGCACGACGGTGGTGTTCGAGATTACCGGCGACCCGGGCGGAACAATTGCCCTGAACATGGACGGCGGGCGCGCCCATCGAATGGACACCGCACCGGATTCCCCTACCGTGCGCCTGACTATGGGTCTGGAGCCGTTTAACGCCCTTGGCACGGGTCGGTGGACAGCTGAGCGGGCATTGTCAGACGGGGCGGTGGCTATTGACGGCGAAAGGGCTTTGGGGGAGCGGATTGTGGGTGAAATGAACTTTATGATCTGACGCCTACCACTGCACGTACATGGGCATGACAACGTGGACGTAGCCGTCGGAGTCGGCGGGGCGGAAAACGCCAGGGCTGGATGAGTTGGTGACTTCCAATGCGACCTTGCCGCGGCCCAGGACATTGACGATGTCCATGAGGTAGCGCACGTTGAAGGCGATCTTGGCGTCCTCGCCGTCCAGCTGGTCGATGTCCAGTTCGTCGAGGTTGTCGCCGACCTCTTCGGAGCGGGCGGAGACCTTGAGTTGGCCGCCTTCACCCGATTCCTGGGGCATCATTTCCAGGCGCACGATGTTGCTGCCGTCGCGGGCGAACACGGCGGCGGACTGGGTGGCCCGCTTGAGGTCGTCCAGTTCCATGACGGCGCGGGTCTCGTAGCGTTCGGGGATGAGCTGGTCGTAGTTGGGGAAATTGCCCTGCAACAGCTGGGATACGACTTCCACGTGCTCCAGTTTGAACAAGACCTGGCCTTTTTCAGGCGACAGGGTGACCTGGACGGGAGCGCTCTGCTCGGAGGCGAGGCGCTGGATTTCCTGCATGGTGCGGGCGGGAACAATCACTTTGAGGGCCTCGGCCACCGGCTCGGATAGTTGTCCGGTGTACACGGCCAGGCGGAAGCCGTCGGCGGCGGCCATCACCAGGCTTGATTCTTCCAGCTTGAGTTCCACACCGGTGAGCACGGGACGGGATTCGTCGGAGGCTGCCGAGAAGGCAACCAGCCCGATGCCCTGGCGAAGCACCGACGGGTCGATGTTGGTGGCGAAACCGGAATCGACCTGAGGGATCGGAGGGAAATCGTCGGCGGACGCGCCGTTGATGTGGGTTCGGGAGCGGCCGCATGATATGTGCAGGACGCTGCCGCCGGCGTTGGGATCATCGGGATCGGGGCCGCGCAGGTCAAGGTCAACGCGGTCAGAGGGCAGGGAGTTCACCAGGTCGGTGACCAGGCGATGCGGGACGGTGATCGCGCCTTCCTCTTCAATCATCGCGCCAATCCAGGTGGTGATGGCGATTTCCAGGTTAGTCGCCGAAAGGCGCAGCATACCCTGATCGCTGCTGAGCATAACGTTCTGCGTTATGGGCAGCGTGGAACGGCTAGCGACCGCGCGGCCCACGACTCCCAGTCCGCGGGCCAGGTTTTCCTGGAGGCACGACAGTTTCATGGTCTATGATCCCGATTTAACGCATGGATTTTTGTTGGCGGATTATAACACGCGCGGCCCTGCCGCCATCACGAGTGATAGACCGTGGCCCCTTTGTACTGGATCTGGCGGTCAGGAATCAGGCTGCGCCGGGCAAAATACCTTGTCTCGTCGTCCTCGTGCTCGGTGCGGGTGTTCCGGAGTTGCCACAGCAATTTGCCCAGCACGGTTTCGTTGAAGAGCCAGTGTTCCACGGCGATGCTGGCAGACATGCCCGGCTGGGCCGACGCCGCTTCGGAATAATATGCCTTCAGGTCCTCGCAGACGAACTTGAGCAGGCGTCCGGTGGTCAGATCCCCGCGCGGCGCCGGCGTCGCCTCATCTTCAATGTAACCCGCCAGGAACCGCCCGGCCTGTTCCATGTCCAGGTCGCTGATGCCGACGGTGGTGCGCCCCCGTTGGCTCACCGCCAGATCGTACCATGGGGCAACCTGCTGAATCTCCAGGAGCAAATCCTGGGCGAAACCGTATCCGTTGGATGACGGCTGCGGCAGGTCGATGGGGCATGACATTCCGGTGAAATCCACGCTGCCCAATTCGGCCGGCACGTCTTCGGGATAGTCTTTCAGAACGGGGCCGGATTCGGCATCCAGCAGCTCCAGGCAGGCCCGCAGCGCACGGTTCTGAAACGCCGGGTCGTTCGGCACTCCTAACGGCCGCCCCAGCTCAAATGGCACCCACAGGGCCCGCGGGGGCTTGATGGCGTCGGTGTGCTCGCGGATCAAGCTGATCTGCGTGGTGCTGAGTCCCTCCTGCTCAATGTAGTGGGCGACTCCGCCAACGGCGGACGTACACCGGGGTCAAACGGGAATCAGCAGCGCGGCGTCCACGCCGTCCCGCTTCATCAACCCGGCGATCTGGCGCGCCGTGCCTTCCAGCCGTTCCGGGGGATTGGCGCCGGAAACGGTGTAGTGATAGTCGGCCACCGAGCCGATCACTCCTTCGGCGGCCAGTTCGCGCAGCCGGTCCAGCGGGAAGCATACGTTGTAGTCCTGCTGAAACCCGGAGCGGTCGAAGTTGACCGAGGCATGGGACATGATGATGTCGTTGGGCTGGGTTTGGCCGGGAATGACCCGATAGCTGGCATCGCCCCGCGCGAACGTCCGGTCGCTGCGGGTCTGAAGCGCCGCCGTTGAAAGGATGGCGACCCGCCGTTCCGACAGCGGCCCGCCCTTCACGAAAGGCGTGGAATCAAAGGACGGCAGCGGGAGATTCATCAGCATCTCGCGCTCGCCGGCTGGAATGTCTTTCAATCTGGCCATTGCTTTCTCCTCTTCGGATTGTTGCCGTCTAAACCGGGGGCTGGCAAGTTTAGCATCTCTTTGCATGGGGTTGCTGGATCTGTAACTGGATTCCCGCGAAAGCGGGAATGACGGAGGTGAACGGAAATGACGATGGTGGCGGGAATGACGGTGATGATGCGATTGCTATAATGTTGAACCGAAATCATGGATAAGCCGGTTTGAGGGGGAAAACCAGATGACTGAATTGCTGTTTTTGAACGATGCTTACGTGTCGGAGTTTGACGCGGTGGTTAGTGAAGTTACGAATGACGGCGGTGTGGTGCTGGACCGCACGGCCTTTTACATCGGCGGCGGCGGGCAACCGTGCGACGTGGGGACGCTGACGGACGCGGAGACGGGGGTTGAGTACAAGGTAACGAAAGCGGGACGTTCCGGCGGCGCAGTGGTTCATACCATCGAGGGGGATACGAGGCCGGCGGCAGGGGCGACGCTGCATGGGGTGATTGACTGGGAAAGGCGCTACCTGCTGATGCGGACGCACACGGCGTTACACATCCTTTGTGGAGTGGTATGGCGAGACTACGGCGCGCTGGTTACGGGCGGCGATATGCGTCCGGGAACGGCGCGCATGGACTTTGAGCTGGAGAATATGTCGGCGCAGTTCGCCGAGGAGGTGGAGGCCCGCATCAACGCGGAGGTGGAACAGGGTCGGGACATCGGCGTGGGCTTCATGGGCCGAGCGGAAGCCGATGCCCATCCCGACCTGATTCGCACCAAGATCAACCTGCTGCCGGCGTCGATATCCGAGGTGCGGACGATAGATATAGTGGGTCTGGACCTGCAAGCGGACGGCGGCACCCATGTCCATAACACGCAGGAAGTTGGACGCATCAGTGTGGTGGGGCACGAGAGCAAGGGGCGTATCAACAAGCGGCTGCGGATTGCCTTGGCGGACGAGGGCTGATGGTGGATGTTTACCTGGATGAACGGATCCGACGACGGCGGGCGGATTTGGAGGCAGTGCGCATCTCCGGCGAGCCCGACATGCGCGACCTGCTGGCTGCCCAGCACCTGCTAGCGCACGCTTACCGGGCGGCGCGGCGATTCGACGAAGCAATCCAGTGGTTTGAAACAACCGTAGAAAGTAGCGCGGAGTACCACGGCTCCGGCCATCCGGAGACTTTGCGTTTTGCCAGCAGCCTGGCCAACTGCCACTACGCGGCGGGAAACACTGAAACGGCACTCTCGATGTTCCGGGCGCTTTTCGAGGCACGACTGAGGGTGTTGGGCACTGATCATCCAGACACGTTACGCAGTCGGGGGAGCCTGGCTAATGCGCTGCACTCAGCGGGCCGCTACCGTGAGGCCGAGGACCTGCACCGCCGGAACGTCGGGGATCGGGAGCACACCCTAGGCCCGGAGCATCCGTCCACGGAGGCGAGCCGGCGCAACCTGGAGCGGGCGGCGGCGCGTAAGGACTAGCATGGATCTACAGGATGATTAGCGCATTGCGAAGTGCGGCATCCGGGGCGTGGAGTGGGATGACTCCGGCGGCATGGCCTTGGCCGCGTTTTGGCTGGATGGAGTGGGGGTTTTTGCTGATCGCGCTGATGGCCGCCGGCCTGCGGCTGTGGGAATTGGACGGTCGGGTGATGCACTATGACGAGGCGATTCACCTGCACTATGCCTGGAAATTGGCGCGGGGCGTGGAGTTTCTGCATTCGCCATGGATGCACGGGCCGTTCCAGATTGAGCTGGTGGCGATATTCCTACGAATCCTGGGCGATACGGACTTTGTAGCCCGGTTGCCTTACGCACTGTTTGGCGTCGCGCTGGTGATTTTGCCCTATTTCCTGCGTCGGCAGATTGGCGAGAAGGGAGCGATTTGCGCGGCGGTGATATTAGCGTTTTCGCCGTCGCTGCTGTATTTCAGCCGATTCGGGCGTAACGACATCCTGATGGTGGTGTGGGCGACGCTGCTGCTCATCTTCCTGTGGCGGTACGTGGAGAGCAGCAAGCGGCGGTATTTGTTCGGCACGGCGGCGGTAACGGCGTTGATGCTGGCGTCCAAAGAGACAGCGTACTTCGTGATCCTGTTCATGGGATTGGCCGCTTTGGGCCTGGGCTGGCGTCAATTGTGGGACGTGGCAAGGCGCCGGATGGCATTGGCGGACGCGCGAGGCGCGGCGGGATTTTTCGTGCTGCTGGCGACCCTAACCCTGCCCCAGGCGGCGGCGGCAATTTCCGTGGTGCAGGGGCCGTTGGGGGTAACGCTGGCCGCGGGAGACACCGGCTCCACCGGAGAAACCGGCGCGCCGGTGTGGGAGGCACCGTTCGCGTCGCTGCCGATCTGGGATGCGCCGGCTTGGATGCACGCGATTGGCGTCCTGGCGTTGTTGGCCGCGGCGCTCGGGTTGGCGTGGTTCGTGTGGAGGGCCCGGAAAGCGCTGGACATGGCGGCGGTTGCGGTGGCGATTACGTGCGCCGTGGCGGCGGTATCCGTGGTGGTGGTCGGGCCGGCTCAAGGGTTATTGCCTGACGCCGGGGTGGGAGCAATGTACATTGATTGCGCGATCGGCGCCGGGTTGATGACATTGGGAGCGGCAATGGCGTGGGTGGCGCCGGCTACCCTGCGCGGGTGGCGTCGGACCGCGGTTTTATTAGGCCCGCCCGCGCTGTTGACGTGGCTGTGGCTGACCGCGTTTGGCGGCGGGCTAACGCTGGCGGCGGAACTGCTGCCGGCTGCTGCGCCGGTGGCGGATCTTGAAGCCGGCCGGGTGGCTGTGAACTACCTGGTTCCGGTGTTGACTCTGCTATTGCTGCTGGCGGTTGGCGCAACGGTGGGCATCGCATGGGGAGGCGGCACGTGGCTGCTGTGCGCCGGGCTGTTTTACGTGATCTGGGCGACGCTGTACACGACGTTTTTCACCAACTGGCCGGGAGTCTTCACGGGAGCGTGGCAGAGCCTGGGCTACTGGCTGGCGCAGCAGGAGGTAGCGCGGGGCAATCAGCCCTGGTACTACTACGGTGTCGGTTTGACCGTGTACGAGTTGCTGGCGCTGCTTTTTGGGCTGGCGGCGGTAGTATGGCTGATACGACGGCGGGGGCCGTTTGATATTGTGCTGGCGGCGTGGGTGATAGCGACGCTGGCGATCTACACCGTCGCAGCGGAAAAAATGCCGTGGCTGTTGGTGAACATAACGGTTCCGCTGGCGTTGGCGGCCGGTATGCTGCTGGGACACCTGATCGACGGTGTAAATTGGCCGTCGGGCATTGGAGAACGCTGGCGGATGGTTGCCCTGTTCACGTTGGCGCCGGTATGGACGCTGACGGCGGTTTGGGTGGCGTGGCTGGCAGCCCGAGGCGACGCCGCGAACCTGCCGGGGTGGCTGGCGGCGTTGATCCTGCTGCCACTGGCGGCGGGCATGGCGTGGCTGGTGCGGATGCAGCCGGGAGGTGGCAGGGCACTGGCGTTAGGCGTCGCCGGGCTGTTGCTGGTTTTCGGGACGGTGACCGCGTTTCGTGCGGCGTACACCTATGACGACTCCAAGCTGGAAATACTGGCCTACGCCCAAGGGTCGGCGGACCTGCTGGAGTCTTACGCCGACCTGCGGGAAGATGCGCTGGCGGTTGGCCTGGACGCAGCCGTAAAGGTGGACTACGACATGTGGTATCCGTTCCAGTGGTACGTGCGGAACGACACTGAGGAGGGGACATTGTGGTTTGACCACTTCTGCGCGGCCCATGCGGCCAAGGGGTCGGACGAATGCCGAAAGGTGGGCGAAGATACCGGGCCGGTTGCGTACCTGGCAGAAGTGGCGCACGCCGTGGATGCCGAAGACGCAGAAGCATACCGCCGGGAAGGGCCGATGCGAAACCTGCTGTGGTATCCTGAAACGTACCGGCGGCCGGGAGAAGCGCGCGACGAAACGGCGATGTGGTCGCAGTTGACCGCGGACGTCGATTTCTTCCGGGACAGCGCGGCAAATCCCGAGAAGTGGCAACAGGCCATCGAATACATTGTGGCGCGGCGGCAGGAGAGCGACTGGTACTCTGCCGAGTATTACCAGTACGTCAGAGAATGAGGATTGCAATACAAGAGGGTAACTCAATGACTACTGTGGCGGCGTTGCCGGAACTTGGGGCAACCTCGGTGGAAGACCGGGTTCTCAAATACGCACTAGATCGCCGGGAATGACCTACTTCTTCGGGAACTGGCGCTTCTGGGCGGGCGTACTGGTCAGCGTGGTGACGCTGGCCTTATTGGTGTTGCTGGTGGACCGGCGGGAGCTGTGGGAGGCGCTGCGGACAGCGAACTATCTGTACCTGGCGCCGGCCATCGCGCTGTATTTCATCGGGCAGTGGTTCCGCGCCTTGCGGTGGCAGTACCTGCTGTCGCCCATCGCCAGCATATCCGCCAGGCGGCTGTATCCGGTAATCATCATCGGCTACATGGCGAACAACGTGCTGCCGGCCAGGCTCGGGGAGTTAGTCCGGGCGGTGTACCTGTCGCGTCGGGAGCGGGAGGTGAGCGTGCCGGCGTCGATTGCGACGCTCAGCGTGGAGCGGCTGTATGACGGATTGACCCTGCTGGCGCTGGGGGCGGTGGCCGCGCCGATTCTGCTGGCGGCCGGGTTATTCAGCGAGGCGAGCCTGGCGTACCGGTCCACGGCCATCGTGTTGATGGCGGGAGTGGTTGGCAGTTTTGTGGCCGCGCTGGTAATCCTGACGGCGCTGGCGTGCAGCCGGCGTACGCTGAGATGGTTCGTCGGTCTGACCGGGCTGCTGCCGGCGCGATTCCGCGTCATGGCGGCTGACATTGTCGTCAGCTTCGTGGAGGGTTTGGGAACGCTGAACTCACCCACAAAGCACGCTGCGCTGTTCGTCGGGTCGCTGCCAGTATGGTTGGCAGAGGCCGGGGTGTACCTTATAGTGGCGTACTCGTTCAACCTGGATGCCTATTTCACGTCTTTCTGGTATCTGGCCTTGGCGATTGTGCTGGTAACGGTAACGTCAAACCTGATCACTGCGATTCCGGCGTCGATCGGCGGCATTGGAGCATTCGAGGTGGTGGCGCAACAGACGCTGGTGGGACTCGGGGTGGGCGCGGCGACGGCGGCGTCGTATTCAGTGGCGGTGCATCTGCTGGCGCTGTGGCTACCGGTGAACCTGGCGGGCCTGGCGCTGCTGCTGTGGCATAACGTGTCGCTGCGGGGGCTGGCGTCGCTGCCGGAGGGGCGAAATGACGATGAAGAATCAGGCGAGGTCTCCGGCGGCGATGTTCTGGATTCCCGCTTTCGCGGGAATGACGGGGTAAAGAGGGGAAATGACGGTGCAGACCAGGGCGTGCGGGCGGCACAGGATGATTAGGCCATGCGAGTAGGAATTATCGGGGGTGGAGCGGCCGGGCTGGCCGCGGCCTACGAACTGACTAAGCGGGGACACTTCGCGGAGGTGTTCGAGGCGGCGCCGTTTCTGGGCGGACAGGCGTCCACGTTTGAAGTGGGTGGGGGTCAGTTGGAGCGGGGCTATCATCACCTGTTCGTGAGCGATACGGATATGGTGGAGTTGATTGAAGAACTGGGGCTGGGCGACTCCATGGAGTGGCTGGAATCCAAGGTGGGATTGTTCCATGGCGGACGGATCTGGGACTTTGCAACGCCGATGGATTTGCTGCGGTTCTCGCCGTTGCCGTTCGCGCAGCGCATCAGGCTGGGGTTGTGGACGTTTCTGCTGCAGAAGACACGGAATTGGCGGAAGTATGAAGGCGTAACGGCGGCGGAGTGGACGCGGCGGCACATGGGGGATGCGGCGTACCGGGTGATCTGGGAGCCGATGCTGCGCGGCAAGTTCGGCGACCACTACGACAAGGTGAGCATGACGTGGCTGTGGGGCAAGATCTACCTGAGAGTAGCGTCGCGCAAAGGGATGCAGAAGGAACGGCTGGGATACCCCACGTGCAGCTTCGGCACGGTGTTCGACGTGTGCGGCGAGCGGGTGGTCGAGCAGGGCGGGAAAGTGCACGTTGGGGTTGGAGTGCGCCGCATAAAATTCCGGGACGGCAGGGCGGTAGGTTTTACGGCGGCCGAGCACGGAGGGGAAGAACGGGATTACGAGTACGACGCGGTGATCGCGACTACGCCGTCGTACGTTTTCACTCGTTTGGTACCCGATTTACCGGACGACTACCGGAACGTGCTGGAGTCGGCGCAGTACCTTTCCGCAGTGCTGATGATACTGGTGCTGGACCGGCCATTGACGTCCAAATACTGGCTGAACGTGGCTGACCGCTCGCTGCCCTTTGTGGGGGTAATTGAGCACACGAACATGATCGATCGGAACCTGTACGGCGGTCATCACATCGTCTATCTGACCAACTACCCCGACCGGGACAGCGAGCTGTACCGAAAGGAGCCCGCTGAGCTGCTGGAGGAATTTGTGCCCCACCTGCGGAAGTTGAACCCTGACTTCTCGCGGGACTGGATCGTGGAGTATCACCACCACCGGGTGGACGGGGCGCAGCCTATAATCGGAACCAACTACGGCGAACGCATACCGGACCACCGGACGCCGTTCGGATCGCTGTACCTGGCGAATACGACGCAGATCTACCCGGAGGACCGGGGGACGAACTACTCGGTGCGAATGGGTCGGCAGGTGGCGCGGATGGTGCTGGAGGACGGGGCATGATTCTGCTAGCTATTTCGTTGTGCATTGATAGTATTAGGTGAATTTTGTCGAAAAGCGGAGGCTACGCAATATGCAAGATGTGACATTTTTTAGTATAATAAAAAAGACGCTCACAAGTTTTAGTAGTTCCTTTGCCGACCATTGCCGTACTGGCCGCACAGCGCAACGGCCATCACCCTAATCCAGGAGTCCGCGCCGTTGAGGCGGCCGGCGGCAAACCTATCATGGCCGAGGCATCGGTTGGTCCGGATGTGCTGGACGAGGCCGGGGGACTGCTGGTTTCCGACGCGGGTTTTGACCACGAAGGCCCGGACGCCGGTGCGCTGGCGTTGCTGGAAGCGGCGCTGGCAGTGGACATGCCCACGCTGCTGACCGGCAAAGGGATGTACCTGCTCAACGCGACTTTCGGCGGTGGCGAGCCGTCTTCTATTGAAGGCGGGACCGCTATGGGAAGTGTGTCCGCCGGTAATGAAAAGGCGACGGCGCCGGGCCGGGAAGCGAGGCGTCAGATCTATCTTTCGCCCGGTTCCAAGATGGCGGCAATCATCGGAAGCGCAGGGATGTTTCGCCTGCAATCCGGCGCTTGGAGTTGCCGCATGGCGCTGCGGGAACCGCAGAGGTCGGGCCGATTGATGTCGATTGCATACCAACTGGACGATGGCGTGATCGAGGGATTGGAAAGCAAGGAGCACAGCTGGGTAATCGGCCTGCAGTTTTTGCCGGAACGCGCCGAGGAAGTTCCGGCCAGTTTCAACAGCCTGTTACTGGGGCTGGTTGAGCGGGCGGATGATTTTGGCTCCACAGGAGAAAATCGAACATGACGACAGCACCCCCACCGCAAACCGGCGGCGACTTTACTCCGCGTCCCATTGAAGACGAGATGCGCGAGTCGTATCTGTCGTACGCGATGTCCGTCATAGTGTCCCGGGCGCTGCCCGACGCGCGGGACGGCCTGAAGCCGGTGCAGAGGCGGATCCTGTATGCCATGCACGACATGGGGATACGTCCGGGCAGCCAGTACCGGAAGAGCGCGCGAATTGTGGGCGAGGTGCTGGGCAAGTTCCATCCTCACGGAGACGGGTCGGTGTATGACGCGCTGGTACGGATGGCGCAGCCGTTCACGATGCGCGCGCCGCTGATCGACGGACAGGGCAACTTCGGCAGCATTGACGGCGACCCGCCGGCGGCAATGCGCTACACCGAGGCGCGACTGACTGCTATCGCCGACGAGATGCTGGCGGACATTGACCAGCAGACGGTAGATTTTTCGGACAACTTCGACGACTCCATCAAGGAGCCGCAGGTTCTGCCGTCGCGGATGCCCAACTTGCTGGTGAACGGTTCGTCCGGTATCGCGGTGGGAATGGCGACCAACATGCCGCCGCACAACCTGGGGGAGATCTGCGACGCCGTTTGCTATGTGATTGATCATCCCACGTGCGACGTTGACCAGCTCATGGCCATCGTACCGGGGCCGGATTTCCCGACCCACGGGCGCATTCGCGGCGTTGCCGGCATCCGGGACATGTACGCCACCGGACGCGGGCGGGTGGTGATGGAGGCGGTGACCGAGATCGAAGAGATGCGCAACAATCGCCAGCGCATCGTGGTAAGCGAGTTGCCTTTCCAGGTCAACAAGGCGAACCTGGTGGAGAAGATCGCCGGGCTGGTGCGGGACAAGACGCTGGTGGGCATTACCGAGATACGCGACGAATCGGACCGCCGGGGCATCCGCGTGGTGATTGAGCTCTCCCGCAACGCGCAGGCGACGGTGATTCTCAACAACCTGTACAAGCGTACGGCGCTTCGCCAGACGTTCAACGCGATAATGCTGGCGTTGGTGGACGGGCAGCCGCAGGAATTGTCGCTGAAGGACCTGATTCGCAACTTCATCCTGCACCGGGAAGAAGTCATCCGGCGGCGGACGGAATACCAGCTGGGCCGGGCCCGTGACCGGGCGCACATTGTGGAGGGTCTGCTCAAGGCGCTGGACGCCATTGACGCGATCATCGAGACCATCCGCAACAGCCAGGACGTGGAGACGGCGCGCAACAACCTGGTGCAGCAGTTTGACCTCACGGAGATCCAGGCGCAGGCCATCCTGGACATGCAACTGCGCCGGCTGGCCGCGCTGGAACGGCAGAGGCTGGACGAAGAATACAACGATTTGCTGGCTACCATCGCCCGGTTGGAGGACCTGCTGCAGAACCCCCAGAAGATCCGCAACGAGATCAAGAGAGAAACCCGCGAGGTGAAGCGCAAGCATGGCGACGCCCGGCGCACGGTTATCCTCGCCGAGGAATTGCAGGAACAGTCCATCGAGCAGTTCATCGTCCAGGAAGACGTGGTGGTCACGCTGAGCCAGCGCGGTTACATCAAGCGGGTGCCCATCAACACGTACCGCAACCAGCGGCGCGGGGGCAAAGGCGTGCGCGGGGCTAACAACCGGGAGGATGACGCGGTGATGCAGATTGCGGTGGTTAACACCCACGAGCAACTGCTGTTTTTCACCAACAAGGGGCGGGTCTATCCGCTGCCGGTGTACGAAGCGCCCAACGACACTGGCCGCACGGCCCGGGGAACGCTGCTAGTTAACCTGATTCCCCTGCAGCCCGGCGAGCAGGTGCAGACGATGCTGCCGGCTACCAGGGACGAATACGGCCGACGGTATGTGTTCGCCACCCGGAATGGCCGCGTCAACGCACTGCGCCCGGGCCAGTTGGAAAATTTGAGGAAGTCGGGCTTGATTGCGATGAAGATACAGGACGGCGACGAGATGATAGCGGTGCGTCCGGTATCGAGCGACGCGTCAGTCATACTGGTGACGGAGCAGGGGCAGGCGTTGCTGTGTCCCGTGAGCAGCATACCGGAGCGAAACCGAAACGCCACGGGCGTTATCGGTATGAAGTTCAAGGACGAGTTTAACGGGAAGGACCGTGTGGTAGCCATGGACGTGGTGAATAACCCGGAGGATGAGTTCCTGTTGGTAGTGAGCGAAAAGGGCTACGGCAAAGCTACGCCTCTGTACAACAGCAAAGGCGAGGCCGTGTATCGCGAGACCAACCGCGGCGGAATGGGTGTCAAGACCTTCGCGGTGGACCAAGGCGACAAACCCACCGGGCCGGTGGTGGACGCCAAGGTGGTCAACTCCGCCGAAATGAACGAGGAAGAAGATCACGAGGTGTTTATCATCTCGGCGCAGGGCCAGGTGGTCAGGATAGACCTGTCTGAGGTCAAGGTGGTTAACACGCGCCAGACCAAGGGAGTCATTATCTGGCGGGAACGCAGCGGCGACGACAGCGTGGTGTCCATCTACTGCTTCCGGGCGACCGATTACAGCCAGGAGGACCCGACGCGGCAGGATGAAACGGCGCCGGCAGGTTCTGCGTTGGCGGAGGCCGAAGCCGTGGCAGCGGTGGCGGACAGCCAGTACGACGACGATGATGAATCGGAGTTGGACCAGGCCGAACTGCCCGATGACGCCGATGAGGGCGACGATGACGAGCCCGAAACGCCGATGAACGGGCAGGGGACGCTACTCTAAAGGTGACGACACGTTATAGGGGCGAATCCGCCCGAGGCGGATCTGCCCCACGTTACTCGACCCCCGGCGAGGGAGCAGGACGACGATTGATGCAACTCGTAATGGTGCACGGCTCCGGCCAGAACGAACTGACCTACCACTACCAGACCGCTGCTTTTGACAATGCTGACGCGGTGAACTTGCCGGGCCATCCAGACGGGCAACCCAGGGACAGCATCGGCGGCTACGTGGACTGGCTGCGGGAATATGCGGCAGGAAGGGGTTATCCGCCCTTTGTGCTGTTCGGGCACTCTATGGGCGGGGCCATCGCGCTGGACTATGCGCTGCGGTTTCCCGAAGACCTGGCCGGTTTGGTGCTGATTGGCACCGGGGCACGGCTGCGAGTGCATCCGGACTACCTGAACCGCTGCCTGGACGATGCGCAGTGGCGAGCGGAGGCGCCGGGATACTACGAGGCCATCAACCGGGAGCTGGCGCCGCAGCTGGCGGAACGCGCGCTGCAATCCGGGCCGATGGTGGAGCACAACGACCTGTCGTGCTGCGACAAATTCGACGTGATGGAACGTGTCAAAGAGATTTCCATACCGTCCCTGGTGATCGTGGGCGCGGACGACGTGATGACGCCGGTGCGGTACGCGGAGTACCTGGGACGGGAATTGCAAAACGCTGAGGTAGTGGTGGTGCCCAACTCCGGCCATTTTGTGACGCTGGAACAGCCGGCGGCAGTCAACGCGGCTGCGGCGCACTTCCTGGACGGATTGGCCCAATGACCTGGTGAAGCAACCCGCGCGATTCCGTTCCGACGCCGACTATGCTGGTATTATGTGGCCATCCCCGCCGATGGCTGAAACAGTACCAGCGATGACAACCCAATCGTACACGCCTGACGCCCACCGGCTGGCCGCTTCGCTGGCGGCGATCTACGCCGGACATCCCGATGCCCAAGGGTTGCCGGCGGCCCGTCGCGTCGCCGTAGCCGTGGCGGACTTGCTGCCCCACGAACCGGGAGCGGATCCGGCCGCCGTAAACATGGCGGCGTTGTACCACCTGGCTGGCAGGCTCGACGACCCGGCGCGGGCGCAAGCATCCGCCGTCATTGCCGACGCCTGGCTGCGGGGGGCCGGCGCGCCGGAGCCGTTTGTGGCATCGACTCGCGCCGGAGTTCTGGGAGCATGGGGCGTTGGCGGTGATGACGTGAACGGGCGGTTGCTTTGGCACGCCGCGCAACTGGATCTTGTCAGTGTGGAACGCCACGCGGACTACCTTAAAAACGTTCCGCCGGCCGGCCGGGCGAGAGAAAACTACCTGTCTGCCTATCGCCGCGAGTGCCTGACGCCGGCGCTGGGTCTGCGCGAGCGACTGGCGATACCGTCGGCGGTAGAGATGTACGAAGCACGGATGTCGCGGCTGGCGGCTTGGCTGGACGCTCAGGACGCGGCCCTGGTTCCCGGCGATTGGCGCCGCCTGTCGGAGGTTACGGATATAGGGCGCGGGGTGGAACGGCTGCTGGACGGGGAAGACCCGGCGCTGGTGCGGTCGGAAGTGCCAGCCGGCGGACTGCCCTACGCGGAGTACCGGGGCCGGCAGCGAGCGATCATTGCCGGCAGCCACGACCGTATCCTGGAGTTAACTCACGACCGCATCGAGGCGTCGCGGAACGTGGCGGCGGAGAAGTACCTGGAGAGCGACACCATCCACAAGCCGGCGGTGGAGGAGAACCTGTTCGTGGGCGCGCGGCGCAAGGCGCGACAATTGGGGCTTTCGACGGAAACGGCGGAGGACATCGCGCGGCTGCTGCTGTCAAATGCGCGGGAAGTGCAGGAACGGACACTCAACGACATTGCCCAACGGCTCAGCCGGCTGCACGGGCAGATTTTGGACGCAGATTCCCCGGAGACGCGCACCGAGGAGGCTGACATGGCAATACCGTCGCTGGTGGTGCGCACCGGCGACCAGCCATTGGCCCGCGAAAACGAGCTGATCAAGGAGTTGCGAGTTACCGGTCTTAACGAGGCGTACCCGGAGCAGCAGGCGCGATTCGCGCAGTGGTTTGAGACGCCCCATCCCTACATACTGACCGGGCAGATCGTGGGCAGCCGGGACGCGGACCTGTTCATGCAGGCGCTGGCCGATGGCCAACGGTGCCGGGTCATCGCGGCGATGGCGACGGACGGGCCGATGCACCTGGGCCACGGTGCATTGGGGAACCTGCTGATTTACTTCCAGTCTATGGGAGCCGAAATCTCGCTGGGGTTCCGCGACGAGTCCGGTTCACGCGAGCAGGCGCGACAGACCATGTGTGATCGTCTCCTGTCGCTGGCCGTGAATGGGCTTGATCTGGAACGGGCAGACGCATACCTGCAACTGGACCGGTCCGCCGTGGTGGAGACGGCTTTCGCGCTGGGCGAAGCGACCCCGCTCAGCGTGCTCAACTCGGCGCTGGGGCTGCGGCTGAGCAGCAGCGCCACCGATACTTTCCTGCCCTTGCTGCGTTTGGCTGACATTCTGCACGTCCAGCAGCCTGAACTCGGCGGGCCGTGTCGCACGCTGGTGATTGACGGCATCGGCGGCGACGTGTACGTGCGGATGGCTCGGAACGTCGCCGAGGGGTTCGGGTTCGTCAAGCCCTCCGCGCTGTACCTGCGGATGATGCGTAACCTAACCACCTACGACGATCCGGCCACGGGCAGCGCCGTGGAGGTGATGACCAACGCGGTGCCCCAGGGCCGCATCGCGTACGATGACGCTGTCGATGACATTCGCCGGCGGATCGGGCGCGCCTACACCGGCGGGCGTCGGACGCTGGAAGAGCAGCGCAAGCTGGGCGGCAACCCGGACCCGCGGGTTTGCAGCGTTTCGAGCCTGCACGCCTTTCACTGCACGCCGGACGGGGATGCGTACGCCGCGTTGCGGGAACGGTGTCGTTCCGGGGACTTGCTTTGCGGTGAGTGCAAGGCTTCAGCGGTGGACAAACTGCTAGAATACTTTGAGCAACGTCATGAAGCGCGGTCTCGCCTGCCGGAGTCAGTGAGCGAGCGCGCCCGAACCCTGGCCGGCATAGTCAGATAATTCACTTGGGAGACTTGGGAACCATGTCAGACCAGCAACGCATTCTCACCGGCATGCGCCCCACTGGGCAACTGCATCTGGGGCACTACCTGGGCGCACTGGAGAACTGGATTCAGATGCAACACGAGTACGAGTGCTTTTTCCTCATCGCGGATTACCAGGCGATGGGCGACCACCTGGACGATATCGGTTTAATCCAGCGGTCGGTGATCGAGGTTGCCACCGACTGGCTGGCAGTTGGTTTGGATCCGGAGAAGTCAGCATTCGTGATACAGAGCTACGTGCCGGAACACGCTGAGTTGACGATGTACTTCTCGATGCTGATGCCGCTGAACCAGCACCAGAAGAACCCCACCTTGCGCGCTGAGACGGAACTATTGGAAGCGGAGAACCAGAACATCACTTTGGGATTTTTCAACTATCCGATCAGCCAGGCGGCGGACATCCTGCTGCCCAAGGCGCATCTGGTGCCGGTGGGTGAGGACCAGGTGCCGCATATCGAGTACACCCGCAACGTCGCCCGGCGGTTCAACCGTTTGTACGGTGAGGTTTTTCCGGTGCCGCGCGCGCGGGTGGGCCGGGTGCCCAGGCTCGTAGGAACCGACGGCCAGGCCAAGATGAGCAAGAGCCTGAACAATACAATCTACCTGGCGGATGGCCCGGAAGAGGTGGAAAACCGCGTGCGCCGCATGGTGACGGACATCACGGGCCAGCACCCCCGATTGAGGGCTACGGATCCGGGCGTGGTGGAGTACAATCCCGCTTTCCTTTATCACGATTCCTTCAACGACAACCAGGATGAGGTGGCCGAACTGAAGGAACGGTACGAAGCCGGAACGGTCAGCGACCGGGAAGTCAAGGAGCGTCTCACCGACGCCATCAACCGATTCCTGGAGCCGATCCGCGAGCGTCGCGCTTGGTACGAGGAGCACCCCGACTACGTGCGGGACGTGCTGAAGTCTGGCACGGAACGTGAGCGGGCCATCGCAAGGGAAACCATTGAAAACGTGCGGCAGGCGATGCAGGTGGTTTATACCTGATATATCAACCGACTTCTGCTCGTAAGCGTCCGATTTCTATGGCGGTGATAGGTTCCGCGAGAATCCCACCGGCGACGTGTCGCCGATTTCCAGGCTGTCATCGCCGGCAAGCCGCCGCAGCCGTCGCAACTGCCGGATGCTGGTGATGGTGAACGGACGCGGCGGCGTGACAGTCAGCTCAATCAGGTAGGGCACTAGTTCCTCAACCTTGTCAATCATCGCGGCCAGTTCTTCAACGTGGTGGTAGTTCTCGTAAAAATTCTCGTGACCCACCCAATAGGCTTCATACAAGGCTTCATATTGCTCGCCATCAAAGCCATATTCCAGCGCGACCTGTCGGGCAACTTCATGCACGTCCTGATGGGATTTGTGCGGCCAGCCCCGTTGCTCTGCGATGGCTTTCATCGGCTGCACCACTGCGCCCCAGGCCTTTTCGCCGGCTTGCAGGCGACTGCCCGCAGCCAGTTCTTCACGAGCATGAATGAGCAGCTGCCGGCTGATTTGGCAGCGGTCTTCCGTGCTTTGAACGCCGGGTTCAGGCAACTCCGGTGCGGTGGTCATGGGTAAAGTACTCACATATAAGACGGTATTATCATCCTCATCATAGCACGTCTCGAGAAAAGCCAAATCTTGAATCCCCGCCCTCGCCATGTTAGCGTAGCCACCTACCTTTGCAGCCGTCGGAGGGAACGATATGGCAGGCAATCCGCGAGACAAGTATTGCATCGTAGGTGTCGGCGAGACCGAATATAGCCGTGCCTCGGGGCGCACCACCCGGGCATTGGGCGCGGAGGCCATCCGCAACGCCATGAACGACGCCGGCCTGACTCCCGACGATGTTGACGGGATGCTGAGCTACCACGGCGGCGATTCAACGCCGTCCACGTCCATCCAGTACGACCTGGGCATCCGGCCCAACTTCTACATGGACTGTTCCGGCGGCGGGTCGTCCACCGAGGCGCTGGTGGGCTTGGCCATCGGGGCGATTGAGGCCGGCATGTGCGACGTGGTTGCCATTTTCCGGTCCATGAACGGCTATTCCAGTGTGCGCATCGGCGGTACGGGAGCGCGGGCGTCGGCGCCCATCGGCGGGCTGGACCTGATGAAGCGACCCTACGGTCTGATCAGCGCGGTGCAGCAGTTTTCGTACACGTTCACCCGGCACATGGCTGAGTACGGCGTGAAAAGCGAGGACCTGGCGGCGATCAAGGTAGCGCACTCGAACCACGCTTCCAACAACCCCAAGGCGCTGATGAAGCACCGCGTCACCGTGGACGACGTGATGAATTCGCGGTGGATCATCCGGCCGGTGGCGCATCTGCTGGACTGCTGCCTGGAAACCGACAACGCCACCTGTGTCATCGTGACCTCGGCGGAGCGGGCCAAAGACCTCAAGCACAAGCCCATCTACATCAAGGGAGTGCAGGGTCGCGGCACCAAGCCCGGCGGCGACTTCCACTACCAGCACGGGCCAATCACGCGGGTGGCCGGCCACTACGTTGGCCCGCGCGTGTTCGACCTGGCCGGCGTCAAGCACGATGACGTTGACATAACCGGCTGCTACGACGCCTTCACGTACACGGTGCTGCTGCAATTCGAGGATTACGGCTGGTGCGAAAAGGGCGAGGGCAAGGACTACGTTACCAGCGGCATCATCAACCTGGGCGGCAAGCGGCCTAACAACCTGAGCGGCGGCCACCTCTGCGAGGGCTACACCCACGGCATGAACATGGTCATTGAGAACGTGCGCCAACTGCGCGGCACGGTTGACGACTACTGCCCCGGCGCCCTGGAGGGCGACCATACCTTCGATTACGCAGAGGGTGGATGCCGGCAGGTGCAAGACGCCAAGATCAGCATGAACATGGGCTGGGGCACCCCGGCGGTGGGCAGCTCCCTGATCATGGGGAATGTGCTGAGCTAGACACTCGCCCCTATGCTTTTCTTTCGTCAGAATCAGGATTCTCAGGATGATTGGATTTTCAGGATGTTAGTGTCGAACCGCCAACCAACTCAATCCTGATAATCCGAAAATCTCGTAAATCCTGATTCTGACAATTGCACATGGAGAATAACCATGCCAAATTACACCTACCGGGGCATCACCCTGAGCATCCCCGAGAACGATTCCGAATACAAAGGTTACTTCGAGGCCGCCGGCGAGGGTCGTCTGGTAGTTAAGAAGTGCGCCGACTGCGGCCTGCTGCGCGGCGAGCCGGGGCCGGCCTGTCCCTGGTGTACCTCGATCAACTGGGAGTGGCAGCAGGTGTCCGGCAAAGGCACCATCTACTCGTACCAGGTGGTGGCCCACACTGTGATCCCCAGCTTCCGCGACCTGACACCCTTTGCCATCGTGCTGGTGGAACTGGACGAGCAACGGGGAGAACCCACCGAGTTTGACGGGTTGCGCATCACCGGCAACCTGGTGGACGGCGACTTCAACATGGAAAAAGAGGAGAACGTCGGCATCGGCAAGCGGGTGGAGGCAGTGTTCCAGCCGGTGGAAGAGGGGTTTATGCTGCCGCAGTGGAAGCTGGTCGACGAGCCGGACCAGGGCTTCACCTGGTCGCACAATGTTCCGGAGAGTTAGCTGCCTAACGCCTGATTTCGGGCGCACTCAGCGATGCGCTGGCCGGTTGGAATAGCCATACTTCCGTTTGGGCCGGTAGATTCCGCTCGGTGAATTCGAACCGGTCGGCTTGGAGACGCCGCACTTCCGGCTGGCGCTTGAGCCACCCGCCAGGGGGCAGCAACTCACACTCCGACGAGTGCAAACCCGGTATGGCGTAGTGCATCGGGATGACTACTCGGGGTTGTAATCTCTCTACCAGCGAGTCCACCTGCTCATAGGTCAGCAGGTGGCTGGAGTCGTCCACCGTTACCAGCAGCACGTCGACGTCTCCGACGGCCTGGGCCACGTCGGCCGGCCATTCCACTCGGTTGTCGCCGATGTGCAAGAACCGGACGCCGTTGGATTCCAACCGGAACATTACGTTGGGGAAGTCGCGGAGGCGGGAGGCGCCGGAGTGAAGGTCCCGGACGCCGCGTATCCGGATATCGCCCGCGGCGAAGTCGCCGGGCATCCGCAGGACCGACGCCGCTTCAGGTAGGCGGTCAACGGCGTCGTGGTCAAAGTGCGCGTGGGTAATCAGCCCCAGGTCGTAGCGGACTTGCGGGAACAAGCGGGTGAACCAATAGCGGTCGGCCGCATTGCGGTAGGGATCGGCTATGACCGTCACGCCGCTGGGCGTTTCCCAGCGAAAGGCGCAGTGGCCGAAGTAAGTGAGTCTCACGATGGCTAGTCGGCCTTGCGCCACATCTCGTAGCCGATTTCCTTGCTGATGAGGCCGTCGCGCATCTCAAAGATATGGACCAGACGCATTTCGACCTGCGTTCCCGGGTTCAGAGGCAGGTAGCCCTCGCCGGTAAGACGGAAGCGCACCACGCTGTCGTCCACCACGCGGTCCTCGGTGGCGAAACGTTGCAGCGTCTCGAATTCGACGTCCTCCATCTTGGCGAACATCTCAGTGTAATTGTCGGCGACGGCGCGTTTGCCTTCGAAACGCAGGCCGCGGGCCGGGGCTTCCCACACCACGTCGTCGGTGTAGAGGTCAAGGGCGGCCTCGACCTCGTTGGTGGCTTCGGAATGGAAGTGCGCTTCGACGGCGGCCAGGTTGGCGGCGATAATGTCGGTTGGTTGTGCGTTAGAGGACATGGCAACGGCTCCTCTCAATAGTTGCGTTTCTTGACACCTGTAGGGGCCGCCGATAGCATCCGACAAGTCGGCCACGGGAACAGCGCGGCCGGGGAGGGAAACGCTATGCAGAGCATCACCATCGACCGCAGCAAGCCCCTGCGCGAGGAGTCTAACACAGGGCATAACCGGTGGCATCCCGACATCCCGCCCGTGGTGGAAGTTGACGAAGGCGAAGAAGTGGTCGTCGAAACGCGCGACGCTTTCGACGGCCAGATGCGCCCGGGCGTCACCGAGGCGGACTTCGCGGGCATGGACGCCGGAGTGATCCATCCCCTCACCGGGCCGGTGGCGGTCAAGGGTGCGGAGCCGGGCGACCTGCTGGAAGTGGAGTTCGTGGACATTCAACCCCAGCCCTACGCATTCAGTGTCATTTTCCCCGGCTTCGGGTTCCTGCGGGACGTTTTTACTGATCCGTTCATGGTGCATTGGAACATCGCGGACGGCTACGCGACCTCCGACCAGATACCCGGCGTTCGTGTGCCCGGCGCGTCGTTTATGGGCGTCTCCGGGGTCGCCCCATCCCACGCGCAGCTGGAGGCCTGGACGCGGCGGGAGGCAGAGCTTGCGGAGCGCGGCGGCGCGGCCCTGCCGCCAGACGCAGCGGGCGCGGTTCCGATTTCCGGCGTCGGGGCGACTCACGGCATCCGCACGTTGCCGCCCCGGGAAAACGGGGGCAACTTCGACGTGAAGCAGCTTTCGACGGGCTCGAAGCTGCTGCTGCCGGTGGCGGTGGACGGCGCGCTGTTCTCCACCGGCGACGGCCATTTCGCCCAGGGCGACGGTGAGGTGTGCGTAACCGCCGTGGAAATGGGAGCGACCTGCACGGTGCGGTTCCGGGTGCTCAAAGGGGAAGCGGCCCGACATAACATCCGCTGGCCGCGCTTCAGCCGGGACGACTACTACATCGCGCCGGAGTGGGCCGCGCCGCGCCGTTTCGTCGCCACCATGGGAATGCCGGTGACCGACGACGGAGTGAACGACGGCGAGAACCTGACCCTGGCGTGCCGCAACGCCATCCTGAACATGATCGACCTGTTGCAGGAACGAGGGTTCAGCCACAACCAGGCCTACGTGATTTGCAGCGTGGCTGTGGACCTGAAGGTGAGCAACGTGGTGGACGTGCCCAACTACACGGTATCGGCGTTCCTGCCGGAGGACTTGTTTGTGGGATAGGAGGCCTAGATCACTCCGCCCTCGGCGTAGAGGAGCATCTGGGAGTTGGTGAGGCCGAGTTCGCCCTGTAGGATTTCGGCGTTGTGCTCGCCGATCAGCGGCGCGCGCCGGCTGATGCGCCAGGGGGAGCCGTTGAACAGCATGGCCGGGCCGGGGTAGGTAAAGGTGCGCCCCAACTCGGGGTGCTCGACTTCCTTGAAGAATTCACGGTCGGTCAGGTGTTCGTCGGCGACGATCTCGTCCATGCTGCGGATTGCTCCCCAGGGGAAATCGCGCTGCTGGCCGCCGTGGAATGAGTCCATCAGCGTGGAGTTCATGAAGAAGTTCTTCATCACCTGCACGATGTGGTCGTTCTCAGCGGCGATGACCTCGGGGTCTTGATACCGCTCGTCCGTCAGGTCGTCGGCCATGCCGGACTGGTCGAACCACTCCGCGAGCAGCTTGAGGCGCGCCGGCGTCAGGTTGGTGCCCGAGCGGGTGGTATTGAGCCAGCCGCCATCGCCGGTGGGGAACTGGATGGCAGGGGACATATCGGGCGCGGCGTGGCGTCCGGTGTGTCGCTGCACCACCTCGCCGGTGGACAGGTAGATGGCGATGGCGCCCTCGGTGGTGAGGGCGCAAGCCTCGTGGATGGAGGCATCGATGTACTGTCCTTCGCCGGACAGGAAGCGGTAGTACAGCGCGGCCATGATGCCGATGTAGGCGTAGTGCGCGCCGATGTGCCAGGAGTTGCCGCCGCCGGGCGCGATGGGCGGCGGATTGGGCACGTCGATGTCGTCGTAGCCGGAGGATGCCATCTGTCCACCGCCGGCCATCTGGGTGATGTCGCTGCTGACGTAGTCGCGCCACGGGCCGGTCTGCCCGTAGGGTGTCAGCGAGCACATGATGAGGCCGGGGTTATCGGCGGATAACGTTTCGAAACCGAGGCCCAGGGATTCCAGGTAGCCGGGCTTGCGGCTTTCCAGCACGATGTCGGCAGTGGCGGCCAGACGCTTGAAAATCTCCTGGCCCTGCGGGGTTTCCAGGTTCAGGGTGATGCCGCGCTTGGAGGTGTTGTAGTGCCAGAAGGACAGGCTGCGCTCCCGGTGGGGAACGTCATCCATGAAGGGGCCGAAGCTCCGACATGCCTCGCCGCCCGGCGGTTCGATCTTGATGAGGTCGGCGCCGTTGTCGGCCATCAGCTTGCCGCAGAACTGGCCCTTCTCGTCGCAGATTTCCAAGACTCGGAGGCCGTCGAGCGCACCGGGGAGGCTAAGGTTGGCGGGAAGCGCGCCGCCGATGTCCACTCCGTCTTGCCCGTTGCTCCCGTCCGATAGATTGCCGTTGGCGGATGTCATCGCAGGGCCTCCTCGATGTAGGGATAGCGATCCATGGTGGTGGGCCAAAGGACGCCGTTCTCGTAACCGTTCAGCACGTCCTCATGGGTCTCTCCCAACAGGTCTTCCAGCACTTCGCGGTTGTGCTGGCCGATCATGGGCGGCGGATTGGCGATTCGGGCGGGAGACTTGGACATCTTGAAGGGTGCGTTCTGGAACTTCCACGGGCCGAGCATGGGGTGATCCATAGGCACGTACATGTCGCGGTGGCGCAGCTGCGGGTCGTTGTCCACGCGGTCCTGGCTGCTCTGGACGGCCATGGCGCGGATACCGGCGGCCTGGCACTTCTCGGTGAGCTCGTATTTGCCCATCGTCTTGGTCCATTCTTCGATGTGGTCGTCCATTTCCTCTTGGTGTTCGAGGCGACCCTCGATGGTGTCGAAGCGGTCGTCAGCCCAGTCGGGACTGCCCATGAGATTGACCAGTGTGTGCCACTCGTCGTTAGTCAGGCAGGCGATGACGGCCCAGTCGTTGTAGCCACCCGGGTCGGTGCGATATGCGTTGTGCGGCGCGGCGATTGGGCCGCGATAGTTGTTGACCACCTCCGCGCCGGGCCACACGGTGCGGTTGCCTGGCGGGAACCCCTCGCGCCGGGCCTTCCGTCCGTTCACGGTCTTGTCCAGGAAGGCCGGCCCGGTCAGGGTGATGCCCGTGATCATCTGGGAGAGGTCAACGTGCTGGCCTTTGCCGGTGGCGGATCTATGGCGCAGCGCGGTGAGGGCGCTGATCGCGCCGTACATGCCGCCGGTGTCGTCCAGATATGACCAACCCCATCCGGCCGGCGGCGCGCCGGGCAGGCCGGACAGGTGGGTCAGGCCACTGAGGGCCTGGGCAGCCGGGCCCATGGTGCCGTACCAGTGATGGCGCCCGGTGTGTCCGAAGCCGGCCATGGAGACGTAGATGATGTCGGGCCGAATCTTTTTCAGTTGGTCGTAGCCGAGACCCCACCGCTGCATAATGCGGCTGCTGAAGTTCTCGATCACGACGTCCGAGACGGAGATCAGGCGCTTGACCAGTTCCAGCCCCTCCTCGGTGCGGGTGTTGACGCTGATGCCCCGCTTGTTGGCGTTGGTGTCGGCGAACTGGCCGGTGGAGTTGGGGCCCGGTTCCACGCCGGGAGGGACGGTGAAGCGGTTCTGGCGCAGCGTGTCCAGGTTCAGCGGCCACTCGACCTTGATGACCTCTGCGCCCAGGGTGCCCAGCCAACGGGCGGCCCACGGGCCGGCTCGCACCCAGGTGAAATCGACGACGCGGATACCTTGCAGGGGTGTCGGCAGGGGCATTGGTAGGCCTCCCGTGGGGTGTTAAACCCGAGTGTCAGTAGTGGGCGCAAGTTTAGGGCAAGACAGGGCGGCGGGCAACCTTGCGGCGCTTGGCCGGGGATGCTTCGGTTTTTCCAAAAGAACGACGCTGGGTTGCTTGACCCAAATCGCAACGGCTACCTATACTCCCATCCTGCAAGCGGAGGATGGGGCAGTTGGATATTAGCTTGATAATTCCCAACGGGTTGTCGATAGACGCCGCGCAGCAGTTGCTGGCGCCGGTGTTGGTCGTGGTGTTGGGCATGACCGCGTATGCCGTTTTCGTTTTCAAGTTCTACCGTTTCGTGGCGGCACGGGACATGTTCGGCCTGGACCTGTCGAAAAACGATCAGGTCCGCGACGCTGTTGCCTGGGACTTGATATTCCTGGTTTGGTACCTGGTGCGCTACCTTGTCCTCTTCCCGGCGTTCGGGTTCTTCTGGTTCGCAGTGCTGACGCTGATCCTCGTGTTTCTGTCCGAGAACCGGGAGTTGTCCCAAATCCTTCTGATTGCCATGGCGACGGTGAGCGCCATTCGGGTTTCCGCGTATTACAACGAGGACCTTTCGCGAGACCTGGCCAAGATACTGCCTTTCGCAGTGTTGGGCGTATTCATTATTGATACGTCGTTTTTCAACATACAGTCATCCCTGGATACGCTGCGGGAAATCAGCACACATCTTGAGACTATCGCGTACTACGTGATTTTCCTGGTGGCCCTGGAATTCTGCTTGCGGTTCGTGTTTGTGGTGCTGAAGCTCCTGTTCCCCGGCAAGCGTGAAGGGCAAGGATCGGCACGGCCGGAGGCAACTCAGGCCCCGTTACCCGCCCAGCCGGTTGGCGAGGCAGCAAGCCCGGGCGCGAATGGGTTGATCGGTTCCGATATCGGAACCGTCGGCCCCGGCGCCGAGGAAGAGGGAGTGCCAACTGGGCAATGCCCGGCCTAGTCGCCGACGAAGCGGGCAAGGAGGGAGCCGTCGGCTTGGGTCTGGTACCACACCGTGACCGTTGTTCCCTGGATCTGGTGGTCTTTCAGATGGCCCACCGATACTCCGACCCAGTCGTCGGAACGGAAACGCCATTGCCGGCCGTCGGCGTCCGTGATCAGCAGGGCGTTGAAGTAGCGCGGGTTGTCAGGCTGCGCGTCCACCCGGTCGATGTGTCCGGTGACGTGGGGGAGCTTGGGGTACAGTGTGTAACCGTCGCCATGCCCCGAGTTAGGCGTCTGACTCGCATCGCAGGCCAACATCGAAGCCAGCAGCAAGGCCAAAATGTAGCAAATCAAGCCGACGTGCTTTATCATTATGGGTGCCCCTGGACGCCGGTTGCCCACACGAAAGGCCGGCCGCGAAGAACGTAAATGGCAGCGATTGGCATTACCGGACAACCCGACCGCACGCGAAGGCGCTTAACCTGGTTGCAAGGGTTGTCCACTGCGACGGCGATCAGCGTTTTCATCCTGGTGGTAATCGGAGGCATCGTCCGGGTTACGGAATCCGGCCTGGGTTGTCCCGACTGGCCGCTGTGCTACGGCAAGGTGTTGCCGCCGCTGGAGTACACGGCAATCATCGAGTACACCCACCGTTTCGTGGCTTCGGTGATCGTTGGCCCCCTGATTTTGGCGACGGCGGTGGTTGCGCTGGTTCGATACCGGCATGACCGGTGGGTATGGATACCCGCGGCAATTTCGGTCCCCCTGCTGATTGTACAGGGGTTGTTGGGCGGTGTGACCGTCTTGACCCATCTTCCGGGCGAGATCGTAGCATTACACCTTGGGACGGCGGAGGCGTTGCTGGCCGTATGCCTGTTCATAATGGTCGCGTCTTACCGCACTCCGATCACCCGAGCGGAGTCGGCGACGGGCGACGGCTACCATCGCTGGGCAATCGCCGGCGCGGTGAGCGTTTACCTGGTTATCATCTCGGGCGCGTTGGTGACGGCCATGGGGGCCACCGGGGCCTGTGTAACCTGGCCGTTGTGCCAGGGCAGCGCGTTCCCGATGCACCACCTCACCGCGATTCACATGTTTCACCGCTACGTCGTGCTGGTGTTGGGCGTGTTGCTGCTCTACGCGGTGTGGCGTTGCGGCACCGGACGGGGAACCGAAGGCACGCTGCGCTGGCTAGCCGTCCTGACGCTGGCTACGTTTGTCGCCCAGGTGATCGTGGGGGCCGCGACCATATGGCTGGACTTTCAGGCTCACTGGCGGGCGCTGCACCTGACGGCGGCGACGGCGGTTTGGGCCGGCGCGGTGGTAATGGCCGTGGTGGCGTACCTCAACGCGCGGACGGTTTGGGGCAAGCGATGATCGGAACCGGACATGCTTCCATGCAGTCTATCGGATCTGTGGTTCGAGACTATGTAACGCTGACCAAGCCCAAGATCATTTCACTGTTGCTGGTGACGGCGGCGGGAGGGATGTTTCTCGCCGAGCAGGGTCTGCCGTCGTTGATGATGCTGGCGTGGGTCTGGATCGGCGGCGCGCTGGCGTCTGGCGGGGCCAATGCCATTAACCAGCACCTGGACCGGGACATCGACCGGGAGATGCGACGGACGCAGAGCCGGCCCGTAGCGGGGGAGCGGGTCTCGCCGCGCTACGCTCTGGTGTTCGGGATAGCGCTCAACGTGGCGGCGTTCGCGCTCCTGGCCACGCTGGTGAATCCGTTAGCGGCGGCGCTCACGCTGTTGGCCAGCCTGTTCTACGTGTTTGTTTATACCCTGTGGCTCAAGCGGACGACACCGAACAACATCGTAATTGGAGGCGCAGCGGGCGCGGTGCCGCCGATGGTTGGCTGGGTTGCAGTTACGGGGAGTCTGGACCTGCCGGCAGTGTACTTGTTTGCCATCATTTTCTTCTGGACGCCGCCCCACTTCTGGGCGCTGTCGTTGTTGATTGAAAAGGACTATGAGCAGGCGGGGGTGCCCATGCTGCCGGTGGTGTCCTCACGCGGTCAGACTACCTTGCACATATTCCTTTATTCCATAGCGCTCACCGGACTTACGCTCATGTTCGCGCTGCTCCCGCAGGTGGGGGTCATCTATCTGGCGTCGGCGGCCGCTCTGGGAGCCCCGTTCATCTGGCTGGCCTGGCGGTTGTGGAGGGAGGACTCCCGCGGCCGGGCCAAGGCAACGTACCTGTACTCCCTGGCGTATCTGGCGTTGCTGTTCGTGGCAGTGATGGTTGACAGCGTGGCTAAGTCGGGCTGATGGATATTTCGGCGCGTTTAAAATCTGCCGGGGCCGGCTGGCATTCCGGGCAAATTGACAGGTATAGGCGCGTGTGCTATGGTAGCCGCCGCTAGTGAAATTTTGCACATACGGCGGCCGCTGCATTACGCCGTATCCGGGGGTTCGCAATGGGGCTGTTGCCCTCCTCTGAGAAAGACTCACCGACCAACTCCAAGACGGCATTGGGTTCCGAACCAAACCGCGACATCCCGGTGAGCAGCCCCTCCGATTCTCCCACCCGTCGTTCCGGTCGCCGTTCGTTAATCACGTTGGCGGTCCTGGCTGGTATCCTGGTACTCGCGGCGCTTGGCTGCGACTCCGACGGGCACCAATCCATGCTCAGCTCAACGCCATGGACTCTGGACGGCGCCAACGGCCCGGTGGCCCGTGAGCAGTTGCTGCTGTTCAACGTTCTGCTGTGGACTATGGTGGCAGTATTCGTGCTGGTTGAAGGCGCGCTGCTGTACGCCGCCATCCGCTACCGTCGCAAGCCCGGCGATCCGCTCCCTCCGCAGACCCATGGCCATACTCCTCTGGAAATTGCCTGGACGATTGTACCCACGATCCTGATCCTGGGCTTGGGCATCTGGTCGGTGTTCGTGCTGTTCAAGCTTGAGCCCGGTGAGGCCATCGCTTTAGCCAAAGAGCAAGACAGGGAACCGCTGCATATCGAAGCCGTAGGCCACCAGTGGTGGTGGGAATTCCGCTACGAGGATGCTTACCCCGATCATGATCCCAACAAACCTGCCGAAGAGCAGATGGAACTGATTACCACCGCCAACGAGATGCGGATTCCTGTTGACCGGCCTGTCATCATGACGCTGAAGAGCGATGACGTGATTCACAGCTTCTGGATCCCCAAGCTGGTCGGTAAGCAGGACGTGGTGCCGACTCGCGCCAACCAGATGTGGTTCCTGGCCGAGGACCCCGGGATGTACTATGGGCAGTGCGCCGAGTTCTGCGGCACTGCTCACGCGCAGATGAAGTTCCGAGTTCACGCCATGCCCGAGACAGAGTACAAAGCGTGGGTTGACGGTTGGGGTGGTGATCTGGCTGAGCCGATGTCGCCGGAGGCGGCGCGGGGCCAGTTAGTGTTCTTGGGCGACGGGCAATGCGTGACCTGCCACACGGTGGGCACGGCCGACCAGGTGAACGAGGTTGGCGAGGGCGTGCAGCACGCGCGGATGCAGACGTACATCGCCTATACCGAATGGTTGAGGAAGCCGGCCGAGGAGCGGCTGGAAGACGTCCGCACCGGAAACGAGCCTCCCACCGCGTTCGCTGCACCGAATCTGACCGACCTTGCGGATCGCACCACCATCGGGTCCGGGCTGGTTGACCTGAACCGTGAGACACTGCGCCAATGGCTCCGCAATCCCGACGACATCAAGCCGGGCAACCGAATGTCGGAACTGGCCGCGATTTACCAAACCCGACTGGACCACCGCGCTGACCTGAGCGAAGAGCAACTGAGCGACCTGGTTGAATACCTCATGGCCCAGAGGCATCTTCCGGTACAATAATCTAAACGAAGCAAACTGACGCCGCTAACGCATGGCCACGGCCGCACCGACCGCGCTGTAGCGGAGGAACTGAAGAATGGTAACCATAACCGGCGTGATACCCCGCCCGAATACCTACACTGGCTTGTGGAGCTGGCTGACCACGGTTGACCACAAGCGTATCGGTGCTTTGTATGGTTTTTCCGCGTTCTTCTTCTTTATCGTCGGCGGCATAGAGGCCGGCATCATGCGGGTGCAGTTGGCTACGTCCGACGCCTCGCTGGTTTCCGCCGACTGGTTCAACGCGATGTTCACCATGCACGGCACGACCATGATCTTCATGGTGATCATGCCGTTCGGGGCGACGTTCTTCAACTTCCTGGTCCCGTTGATGATTGGTGCGCGGGACGTGGCATTCCCACGCCTTAACGCATTTTCCTACTGGACCTTCCTGTTCGGCGCGCTGCTGATGCACGGGGGATTCCTGATTGGGCAGGTGCCGGACGCAGGATGGTTCTCCTACGCCAACCTTACCGCCGCGCCGTTCAGCGAGGGCAAGGGCCTGGACTTCTGGGCGCTGAGCCTGCAAGTGCTGGGCGTCGCGTCGTTGGCCGCCGGTTTCAACTTCGTCGTCACGATCATTAATATGCGCGCGCCTGGCATGTCGTTAATGCGGATGCCCGTGTTCGTCTGGATGACGCTGGTTACCAGCATCCTCCTGGTGCTGGCTTTCCCCATCATCACCGTAGCCCTGATTGAATTGACCGCCGACCGGCAGTTCGGAGCTAACTTCTTCAACACCGCCGCCGGCGGCGACCCCATCCTCTGGCAGCACCTTTTCTGGTTGTTCGGCCACCCTGAGGTGTATATCCTGATCCTGCCGGCGATGGGCGTCGTATCAGAGATTATCCCGACTTACAGCCGCAAGCCCCTCTTCGGCTACCCGGTGGTGGTTTTCTCCGGCATCGTCATCGCCATCATGAGCTGGGCGGTGTGGAGCCACCATATGTTCACGGTGGGCCTGGGCCCCATCGCCAACTCGGTGTTCACCATCACCACCATGCTGATCGCGGTGCCCACCGGAGTGAAGATTTTCAACTGGATAGGCACCATGTGGCAGGGTTCCATCGACCTGAGGACGCCGATGCTCATGGCCATCGGGTTCGTGGCGCTGTTTATCGTGGGCGGTCTGTCCGGTGTGTCCCACGCGGTGTCGCCCTCTGACTTCCAGCAGCAGGACACTTACTACATCGTCGCGCACATCCATTACGTGCTGTTCGGCGGAGCCATATTCGGCATCTTCGCCGGCATCTACTACTGGTATCCCAAGATCACGGGCAAGATGTACCACGAGACATTGGGCAAGGTGCATTTCTGGCTGATGTTCATCGGCATGAACCTCACGTTCTTCCCGATGCACTACGCCGGTTTGAACGGGATGCCCCGGCGCATCTACACGTACGCGGAAGGATTCGGCTGGGAGGGCATGAACCTGCTGGCGACCATCGGCTACTTCGTAATCGTCATCAGCCTGCTCATCTTCATGCACAACTTCTTCCGCAGCCTCAAAAAGGGTGAGGAAGCCGGACACGACCCGTGGGACGCCCCGACGCTGGAGTGGAGCATCTCCTCGCCGCCGCCAGTGTACAACTTCGCTGAGGTCCCGGTGGTAAAAGGTCAGGACGCCTACTGGATCACCAAGCGTGAGGCCGCGGCGCGCGGCGAAACCGTCCCCGCCGAGCCACACGTTGACCCCTCAACCATCCACCTGCCCAGCCCCTCATACTGGCCGTTGGTTACCGCCTTTGGCGTGGTCTGGATCGCCGGCGGGTTGCTGATTGACGTCGGCTGGGACTACATCAGGTTCCCGGTAAGCTTCATCGGCGGTCTGATAACGATAATCGGCGTGATTGGCTGGTCGAACGAGCCGCCGGCTGAGGAACACCACGAACCTGCAGGACATCACTGATCCGCGTTCGAGCCGGTCCGAAGAATTTCCCGGTCATCCCGTAAACCGTTGCAAGCAGGAGGCGCCCGTTGGCCCACGTAGATACGACCCACGCCCCGGCCGAACATGAGCCGGCGGCGCATCCTCCCGCCCATGAGGAGGAAACCACTACCGGCATAAGCCACCGGAAGCTCTTGATGTGGGTGTTCCTGGGTTCCGACTGCCTGTTCTTCGGTTCCCTCATCGCCACCTACATGGTGTACCGGGGACAGAGCATCGTCGGCCCCTATCCCGCCGACATCATCGACGTACCCATCACCACCATCAGCACCTTCGTCCTGCTGATGAGTTCCTTCGCCATGGTGATGGCGGTCGCTGCAGCGCGCAACGGGAACCAGAAACGGCTCATCCAATGGCTAATCTGCACCATCATACTGGGCGGCGGCTTCATCGGTTTCCAGGTTTACGAGTTCAACCTGTTCCGTGTTGAGGGACTGCGGTATGAGACCAACTTGTTCAGCAGCACTTTCTTCACGCTGACCGGATTCCACGGGGCGCACGTTACGCTGGGCCTCTTCTGGCTGTTGTGCCTGACGATTATCGCCTGGCGCAATCCCGCCGGCCGACCGTCGGGGGAGGACGTGGACATTGCCGGTCTGTACTGGCACTTCGTTGACATCGTCTGGATCGTGATCTTTACCCTGCTGTACCTCATCGGCGGCTTTGACGCCGGCCCGGACGCCGGACACGCCGCAACCCAGGGCTGGCAGTGGATCACCGGTATCTTCGCCTAGGCCCGGCCTGACTCTCCAACACCCGTACACTCTATCGCTTCCCAGGAGGCATTCACGCAATGAGCACTAACCCCGGCCACGAAAGCGCTCTGCCGCACGAAGAGCACGGCGGACACGAGGACGCCGGCATTGGGCGGTTCTTCTTCGGGCGCGTGCCGGCAGGGGTTCACGGCGGGCTGAAGCAGTACGGGATCCTGGCGATCTTCCTGGCGATAATCACGCTGATCGAGTTTCTCATTATCGTACCGGAAGGTTTGCAGGGTTCCAGCATCGTGATCGCGCCCCTGGTGATCCTGTCGGTCATCAAGTTCTTCTGCGTGGTCGCGTTCTTCATGCACCTGAAGTTCGAGCACGAGCTGCTGTGGCAGATATTCGTAGCCGGCTTGGTGCTGGGGCTGGTGGTTGCCTTGGCGCTGGTGCTGCTGTTCGGCGTTTTCCGGCCCACGCCGAGGGCATTCTCCGAACCGCGGGCCATGCCTTTCGAGCACCACGGTGCGGAAGAAGAGCATCACTACGAGGCGCTGGTGGTTCCTACGCCGTGCCCGGTGGGAGCCTGCCCGCCCCCGGCACCGCCCGGAGGCAGCGCCGGTGCGGCAGCGTCCCCCGGACAGGCGTTGTTCGTCGGAGCCGGCGCCTGCTCGTCCTGCCATACCATCAGCGGCGTTGCCCAGGGAGTGCTCGGGCCACCGCTGGACGGCATCGGTTCCGCCGCCGCCAACCGGATACCCGGTCAATCCGCGGAAGACTACATTCGGGAGTCCATTGTGGAGCCCGACGCTTACGCTGCCGGAACCGCCGACGGGCTTTCCCAGGATTACGACGGCAACTTGATGCTGTCCACCATGGCTGGCATCCTGCCCTCGTTGAGCGACGAGGATATCGACAACCTGGTGGACTACCTGCTGACATTGCAGTAAAGCCTGTGGAATCTGGGATTCCAGTCTATTGCGAGCACGTAGGGGCGAATAATTATTCGCCCCTACACAGTTTGATGAGGATTGCAACCATGCCGTCAACGCCGGTAATATTCGGGTATCGCAGACCCCAACGGAGGACTTTCCCATGCTGGTTGACCTGATTCGCCTGACCGCCGCCGACGGAATGGAACTGGACGGCGCGTTTTTTGAACCATCCCCCGACGCCAAACCGGACGGCCCCATTGACGCCGTCCTCTGCATCCACGGGTCGGGGCGCAATTTCTACACTGCGGCCACCGCCAGCATGGCCAACGACCTGCGCAATCGGGGCTATGCGGCCTTGACGCTGAATACCCGCGGCCACGATACGGTCTGGGTGGACCGGCAAACCGGCGTCGCCGAGGGCAATGCCTACGAGATTCTGGGCACGGGCCGGCAAGACCTGCGGGCCGGCATCGATTACCTGTCGGGCCGTGGATACCGTCGCATCGGGATTCTGGGCCACAGCATGGGCGCCGTAAAAGTCGCCTACTACGCGGCGACCGAGGGCGACGACCGGGTCGCGGCGGTAATACCGGTGTCACCGGTGCGCCTGTCGTGCTCGTATTACTTGGAGTCTGAGGACGCGGAGGAATTTCGGGCCAACCTGGAAACGGCGGACCGCATGGAAGCGGAGGGCTGCGCCCTGGACCTGTTCTACGTGGACTTTCCCATCAAGGAGATGTTCTCGGCGGCGGCGTACCTGGACAAGCATGGCCCGCTGGAGCGATACAACATAGTCCAGCACGCGCCTAACATTCGGGTCCCGATGTTCGTGCTCTCCGGCTCGCTGGAAACGCACACGCGCCTGCTCGACGTACCGCAGGATATGGTAACGGCAGCCGTCAACAGCCCACGCGCGGAGTACCTGGTGCTGGAGGGCGGCAACCATTCGCTCACCAACATGATGCCGGAAGCCGGCGCGGCAGTGCTCGACTGGCTGGCGTCCCTGTCTGCGGTCGGCGTCTCGGCGGCAGCGGCCGACTGAAGGGGATGGCCGGCCCGGAACGGGAATCAATCAGCGTCGTACCGATAGGATACGTGCGGAGCGGGTTCAACGAATATGCCCCATCTGAGGAGATGCGGCAGGAGACCTCCACGATCATCGTGTACCCGGAGTATGCGGATGGACTGATGGGTCTGGAACCAGGAGACCGTATCCTGACGCTGTTCGCGCTGCACCGGGCCGTCGCTTCGGGCTACGAACTGCGGCTGCACCCGGGACACAACCCGGTCAATCCGATTCGCGGGGTGTTCGCCACCCGCAGCCAATACCGGCCCAATTTCATCGCGGCAACCGTGGCCCGTATCCTGGCCGTGCGTGTAGATGAAGTAAGCGGCAATGGAATAGTGGACGTTGTTGAACTCGATGCCCAGTATGGCTCTCCGGTGATCGACATCAAACGCCACTCCGCCGCGTTTGATGATGGCGCGCAGCCGGGTTAGGCGTTTTGACACCGCCGGACGGTTCCGATACCATCGCCTACGGGCTTTGCCGAAAAAATTCGCAGTTTGGCCCATTCCAGAATTTCGTCCGCCATGCGCTGGATGTAAACGATGCCCATTTACGAATACCGCTGCCAAGCCTGCCATCGCGTAAGCAGTTTCTTTTTCAAGGTCGCTTCGGCGGCAAGAGCCGTCAACTGCGAGCACTGCGGCGACGCTGGAATGGAGCGCATCATGTCGTCATTCTCGCAGGGGCGCACTGAGGCCGACGAATATCGCAGCCTGGATCCCCGTTACTACAAGATGGTGGACGATGCGCTGGGCAAGGCGTCGCCCGGGTCTGATCCCGACCACTACCTGCGACAGATGGCGCCGTTCTCCGCCGCCGAAAAGTCCGGCGATCCGTACTTCAACGAATAGGGTCGGCGCTCAGCCGGCCGAACGCATCAGGAGGCACACACTGAATGGCTGATGCAGCTATCGCATTTCCCTCGTTGGCCTGGTTTGAGGCTTTGCAAGGGTTGGTCAACGAGGACGCCGGCTACCGTCAGTTCGGCACCGTGGACGCGGACATGGGGGTCAAGGTTGCCGACGAGGTTTACGTAATCACCTTTGAGGCGTTTCAGTGCAAGTCGGTTCGCGCCGGCAATGAATACGACCTGATCAACGTTGACTTCTTCATCGAGATGGCGCCCGACGCCTGGCAGGCCATGCTGGAAAACATCAAGGCCAACGGCGGCGCGGAGGCCGGCCAGACCCTCGTCAGCCTGGACATGGTTCACGAGATTTCCAACAACGCCACCGGCGACCAGCTGCGGGCGGACCTTTTCTTCCGTTACAACCAGAGCCTGCAACACTTCTTCGACCTGTCCGCCAACCTGGAAACCACATTCACCGACTAGCTCCGTCCGTCATTCTGACTCCCACATCCGTCATTCCGGCGAAAGAACAGCCTGCCCCGTGCTCGACATGGGGTCACCCCGTACTTGATACGGGGCCGGAATCCAGCATTCAGCAGAGGATTTTTGATGACCACCGCCACCATTCAAGACCAGGTGGGGATTGATCCCGCCGCCGTTCAGGAATTGGAAAAACTCTTTCGACAGCAGATAGACCAGGGGTTGCATCCCGGCGCGGGGTTGGCGGTTTATCGCCACGGGAAGCTGGCCTTGGACATCTGGGGCGGACTCGCCGACGATGCCGCCGGCACGCCGGTGAACGCCGACACCATGTTCATCCTGTACTCGTCAACCAAGCCGCTGGCCGCCGCGTGCCTGCATATTCTCTGGGAGCGCGGGCAATTGGACTGGGATGACGCGGTGGCGAAGTATTGGCCCGGTTTCGCAAAGCACAATAAGGGCGGCGTCACCATCCGGCACATCCTGACCCACCGGGGCGGGTTCCCCGAGACTCCGCCGGAACTGTCGTGGGACCGCTGGCAGGACTGGGATTACGTGGTCAAGTGCATGGAGGACATCATTCCCGACTACCCGGCCGGCCAGATCATGGCCTATCATCCGCGCAACTTCGGCTGGGTCATCGGCGAACTGGTGCAGCGCATCGACGGCCGCCACATCGGAGTGTTCCTGCGCGAGGACATCCTGGACCCGTTGGGCATTGATGACGGGTACGTCGGGTTGCCGCCCGAACTGGAGCACCGGGTATCGCGCATCCACGCCATGGAGGACTGCGACCGGCCCGGCATGATCCGTCCGTACAATCGCCCGGAGGTACACCAGGCCGTGCATCCCGCCGGCGGCGGCATCTTCGCGGCGCGGGGCTTGGCCCGGTTCTACGCCATGCTGTGCAACGGCGGTGAACTGGACGGCGCGCGCATCATGAAACCCGAGACGGTGGCCGAAGGAACTCGGTTGCAGTTGGAAGCCAACGACTTCTCCCTGGGCACGCGGATGCGACGTTCTTTGGGCCTGGTGCTGGACGATAACCGCATGGGCGTTACCGCATCCGCCGGTGCTGGCACGTTCGGGCATGGCGGCGCCGGCACCTCGGTGGGCTGGGCCGATCCGTCCATGGGCCTGGCGGTGGCCTACATCACCAACGGCTTCCGCGCCAGCGCGACGAACAACCCACGCTTGGCCGCCATATCGAGGGCGGTGCGCGCGGCGTGCCGGTAGCAGATGCCTTCTATCATTTACCACTTGGCTTTCCGAGCGGACTGGGAGGCAGGGTTAGCCGCCGGCGAATACCGCGCGCCATCGCTGGCTGAGGAAGGCTTCATCCACGCCAGCGGCGATGAGGAGCAGATGTTGCGGGTTGCGGCGCGGCTGTTCACGGGTCGTGATGATCTCCTCGTCCTGGATGTGGATACTGACAAACTGCCGGAAGACTCGCCGGTGATTCGAGAACCGGCCAGGTCGGGGGAAATCTTTCCGCACGTGTACGGGCCGATCAATCCTAATTCGGTGGTGCGGGTGCGAGCACTGGTTCCCGATGCCTCGGATCCTGGCACATTCACGCTAGCCGACGCAGATTGAGCATCAATTACTCGGACGAGCAGCTGGCGATCATCAGGGGGGTTATATCCTCCCTGCCGGCTCTGGATCCTTTCAGCATCTCCCTGCGTGATGAGGCAGTTGCGCGAGGTGACTGCCCCCAACGATTGTGGCCGCTCTGGCCCATGGAACGAACGGACGGCGAGTTGTGGCGTCTGCTCATCGAGGACGATCTCATCGAGCGGTTCTCAGTGTATGGCCTGTTCCCCGCCGCTTATCCGCTGGTGTACGGTCAGGATTCGCCGGCTCCCGCCATACGATACGACGGCAGGGCGCGCGGGCGCGTCGCCATCATCAACGGCGGTGCGAACGCGGTAGTCATCAAACCGTGCCAGAGCAGCCGCGAGGCGGAAATCGCCGCCATCGCTGGTGAGTTGGGCGTCGGGCCGGCCCAACTGCCCACCATTGGCGGGTTCCTCACCGAGGAATTCGTTGATGGACGGTTCCTTACCGACCTGTCGGCGGAGGAAGCCACCCAGGAACGGATGCGGTCGGTGGGGGTAGCGTTGGCCGATGCGCTGGCCCGCCTGCACGCCGCTGACATCTGCTACAACGATGCGACGATAGCCGACCCGGAAGGCCGTTCCCACATCATTCTGCGTCCCTGCGGTGAAATCCGTTTGATTGACTTCGGGGTCGCTCTGCTGCTGGACAACCACCCGGAGGCACTGACGTTTGAGGATGCCTGGAACGCGGCGCGTACCGACCCGATGTTCCGGCTGTTTCGTCAGATGGCCGGAGGTGACGATGACGCGGCACTGGCAAGGTTCGTTGCCGACTACGGCCGGCGTCTGGCGGGCCAATCGGCGGCGGAGATTCAGTCGCGGGATTGGCGGATCGCTGAGGAGGGGGCGTCCATCATCGCGGTCCGGTACGGGCAAGTGGCGGCGGATGCGTTGCGGGAAGGGCTAGCACAACGCCCCTGATTGCGCGGGGCTCTGGATTCCCGCGAAGGCGGGAATGACGATATGCCCGAACATGGCCCGGTGGACAACCGCCCGGCGCCGGCTTACTATGCCCGTATCACTCGCTCACTCATTCCCATTCAAGGAGCAAACCTATGCAGACCAGGCAAATGACCGCCAGCGCGTCCCGACTCATGGTTGAGCAGCTTGTGGCGTCCGGCGTCAAGTACGTGTTCAACAACTCCGGTTCCCGCGAGGCGCTCTTCTTCGATGCGCTGCACGCCCGCTCCGACATCCACGGCATCCTGGGCCTGCATGAGGGCGCGGTTACTGCCATGGCCGGCGGCTACACCCAAGCCGACCTTGCTCCGGGCGTGATGGTGGTCCACCTGGGCGCGGGCCTTGCGCAGGCTATGGGGCAGTTGATCAACATCTGGACGGGCAGTCTGCCGGTGGTGGTCATAACCTTCGCCGGCGACACGGGCAGTTTCGCCGGCAAGATCAGCCTGGACGTGAGCCACAACGCCGGCCCCACCGCCATCGCCGCGCCCATGATGAAGGCCAACTGGACGGTTATCGAACCCGAAGGATTGCCTGCTGCCGTGGAGCGCGCACTGCGCGTCGCCATGACGCCGCCGGTCGGCCCGGTGCATCTGGCAGTGTATGACCGACTGCTGGGGCCGCAGGAACACACCGCCAGCATCATCGACGGCGGCTTGCCAGAGTTCCGCGCCGGCTACCCCTCCGACTCAGATGTTGAGGCCGTGGCCAGCGCGCTGCGCAACGCTCAAAGGCCGATGATGTACGTGGGCGACGGCGTATGGAAGAGCGGGGCAATCGCCGAGGTTACCGCGCTCGCCGAGCGATTCGGCGTCCCTGTGGTCGGCGACCCCCGGGCGTTTCCCATCAAGCACCCGCTGCACGCCGGCGGGCGGCGGCTGGAACAGGCCGGCGAAATCGACCCGGACCTGATCGTGTGCGTCGGCGTAACGCACAACGGCGCGGGCAACGCCAGTGATTACAACGCGTTCTTCAACGCTCAGCGCACCATCTCCATCGGAGCCGACGCTGAGAACCTGGAGAATATCCCCGGCCTGGACCTGGCGGTGCTGGCCGACGAAAAACGCGCCGCCCAAAGCTTGCTGGACGCCACTGACGCCGACGATATGTCCGACCGCCGCGGCTGGGCGCGAGAAGAGGTAGCATCGTTGCGGGCACGGTTGCGCGCCAACGCCCAGAACGTCGCTCCGCAGGAGGGCAGGGTACGGGCCGTTGCGCTGGGCGACGCGCTGGACGCGGCGTTGGAGCGACGCGGCGGCGGCCTGGTAACCATCGAGCAGTTTGCGGTGGCCCAGGACATCCTGGACAACACCGGCGACGCCGGCAACAACCAGTACATCCGGCCCGCCGGCGGATCCGAAGGCTACGGAGCCGGCGCGGCCATTGGGGCTAAGCTGGGCGCGCCGGACAAGCCGGTGGTCGGCCTGGTTGGTGACGGGTCGCTGTACTACTCCGATCATGCGCTATGGACGGCGGCCAGCCACAGCGTTCCGGTGATGTACGTCATCTCCAACAACGGCGCCTACGGCATCGTCGCCAACTCGTGGTACAACGCCGGCGCGCAGATGAAGGACACCGGCGAGTATCGGGGCGTCGTTTTGGACAACATCGACCCGGTCAAGCTGGCCGAGGGTTACGGCGTGGAGGCGGCGGACGCCACCGACGAAGCCACCATCGGCGACGCCATCGAGCGCGGCTTGCGCGTTGTTGAGGACGAAAAGCGCCCCTACTTGCTCAACGTCCACCTGCCGTTGGGTCTGCCGCCGGGCGGCCACCCTGGTCAGATCTACAGCCTGAGCAACGAGATTAGGTAAATGGAAACGACCCTCTGCCCAACCTTGCCCGTAACGGCAGTACGTGCCACAATTGAGTAAATCCAACGTCATTACGGAAAAGGGAGGAAACTATGGGTTACACACCGAAAGTATTAGGGCACATCAACCTCTTCGTTCGGAATGCGGAACGTTCCCGCGACTGGTACGAGGACCTGTTGGGCCTGCGCACCTACGGGTTCTTCCCGGGACGCGCCGCGTTCATGTCCGCCGATCCTGGAAACTCCCACGATATTGCACTCACTGAGGTGGGGGAGAACGCACTGGGGCCGCAGGGCGGACAGGTTGGCCTGAACCATATGTGCTGGTACATGGAGTCTCTGGACGACCTGAAGGAGCTGTACCACCGGGTCAAGGAAAAGGGCATCCACATCGACCGGGTGTCGGACCACGGCCATTCGATCGGCATCTACATCCGTGACCCTGACGGCAATGGCATCGAGTTGTCCTACGAGATGCCGCGGGATCAGTGGGGCTTTGACGATAACGGCCACATGATCGGCGTCAGCGAGAAGGGGCAGTTGTCGGGCCCGTGGGACGAAGAAATCGCCGCGCAATCGGCCTTGGTGGGCGCCGCCCACTGACACGGTCAAACATGCGCACAATCGTAGGGGCGGGTTTCAAACCCGCCCCTACAATTTTGTGAACGGTTTGCTTGCTACTTAAAATGCGGCATCACCCGCTCGCTGATCAGGCGCAGCGAATTTTTCACCCGGTCATAGGGGATGCGTCCGCCATAGTTCACCTCCATCACCACGCCGGTTACGCCGAAATCCGCCTGATAGCCCTGGAACCGCTCCACGATCTCCTCGGGCGTGCCGAAGACCACCCGCTGCCGCAGCACGTCCGCGTAGGGGGTGTTGGCTGTGCGGCGGATGCGTTCAGCAGTCTCCTCGCTGGCGGCGGTTTTCACCAACTCGCTGGCCGCGTACTGGATGGCCGACATGGCGCTGGCTTCCGGTTCGGAGTGGGCCTGTTCGGTGGTCTCCGCAGCGTACACGGGGATGCGGATTGCGATGTCGGCGGTTCCGGTGTGGCCGGCCTCGGCGCGGGCGGCATTGTAGGAAGCGATGCGCTCCTGCAACTGCGCTTTGGCGGTGTTGGCGCTCACGAAAATCGGGTGTCCCAGCCTCCCGATCAGCGGGAAAGTGTCCTCGCCGGCCACCGCGACGCGAACCGGCGGGTAGGGTTGCTGGAAAGGCTTGGGCACCACCGTAACGTCCTGATAGCTGTGGAACTCGCCCTCGTGGGAGAACTCGTCGCTGTTCCACGCCTTCATGATGATTTCCAGCGCTTCCAGGAACCGGGGTCGGCTTTCCGAATAGGGCACGTTGTAACCCTGGTAGTACTTGGTGAGTCCGCTGCGCCCGATGCCGAACTCGAACCGGCCCTTGCTGATGTGGTCAACAGTGGCGGCTTCCTCGGCGACGCGCAGCGGGTTGGTGAGCGGCAGCACCTGCACCGCCAACCCCGTGCGGATGCGCTGGGTGCGGGCGGCGATGGCGCTGGCGATGACCATGGGCGAGGCCAGCACGGCCCGCTCGGGGCTGAAGTGGTGCTCGGCCAGCCACACGGTATCGAAGCCCATGCTCTCGGCGGCGTCGATCTGCGTAAACGATTCGTCGAATGCCTCCGCCTGGGTCTTGTTTTCCCCAACGTGGAAGTCGGTGAACATGCCGAAATTCATAGCTTTTCTCCCTGATGAAGTGCCGTGCACGATGAGCGCGATTATAGTGGGTCGCCCTTTTCAACGCCATCGCCGTGCTTTATCCTTGCCCGAGTTTCAAAATACGCAAACCAACGTTACGGACAGGTGACGAAATGAAGTACGACGTTGTTGTTATCGGCGCGGGTTCGGGCGGCTGCGTGGTCGCCTCCCGGCTGGCCGAAGACCCAAACCGCTCCGTGCTGCTGCTGGAGGCAGGGCCCGACTATCCCGAGTATGAGCACTATCCGGACGACCTCAAGTTTGGCTACAAGCCCGACGCCTCGGCCCAGGGCGCGCCCCACAACTGGACGTGGTGGGCCCAGGGTTCGCCGGAGCAGACCGATATGCTGCCGGCGCCGCGCGGCAAGGTCGTTGGTGGCACCAGCGCCATCAACGGGCAGGTGCTGCTGCGCGGCGTGCCGGAGGACTACGACGGCTGGGCGGCCGAGGGCAACGACGGCTGGGGTTTCGTGGATGTGCTGCCCTATTTCCGCAAGATGGAAACGGACCTGGACATCAGCGACGACTTCCACGGCTCGGAAGGCCCGATACCGGTGCGCCGCTTCGCCCGGGAGACGTGGCTGCCCTTCCAGCAGGCGTTCGTGCAGTCGTGCCTGGAGGCGGGGTATCCGGCGGACGAGGACATGAACCATCCCGATTCCGGCGGTGTCGGTCCGATTCCCATGAACAACCCCGAAGGGGTGCGGATGAGCACGGCGCTGACCTTCCTGCGGGAAGTGCGACACCGGCTCAACCTGACGATACGGCCCAACGTGGTGGTGCGCCGCATCCTGTTCGAGGGCAATACGGCGGTCGGTGTTGAGGTGGAAAGTGGCGGCGAGTTTTTCCAGGTTGAGGCCGGCCAGATCGTCCTCAGTGCCGGCGCAATGGCGTCGCCGCAGATTTTGATGCTTTCCGGCGTCGGGCCGGCCGACCACCTGCGCGAGATGGGGATTCCGGTGATTCACGAGCTGCCCGGAGTGGGCCAGAACCTGCGTGACCATCCTATCGTCGCCGTCATCGCCAAGGTGCGGGACGACCACGAGCAGGACCCGCTGGCGCCGCGGACGCAGACGGCGCTGCGCTACACTGCCACCGGCTCGCCCGACCGCAACGATATGCAGATTATGGCGTCGTCCTTCTCCACGCCCATCGGCGGCGCGGACCCGTTTGAACCGGGCGGCGTGCGCATCCAATGCATTTTGGAACTGGCCGACGGCGCCGGCGAGGTGCGATTGTCGGCCAACGATCCCCATGTGCAGCCGTCCTTAAACTACCGATACCTGGAACCGGAACGGGACCGGGAGCGGCTGCGCGAAGCCGTGCGGACCAGCATGAACCTGCTGGAGCACGACGCCTTCGGTTCCATAGTGGAAGAAATCCAGCAGCCGGCGCCGGAGGATCTGGTGTCCGACGATGCCCTGGATAGCTGGATGCGGCGCACGGTGTTCAACACCACCCATGCGTCCGGCACGTGCAAGATGGGGCCGGCCAGCGACCCTATGGCGGTGGTTGACCCACACCTCAACATCCATGGTTTGGAAAACATCAAGGTGGCCGACGCGTCGGTTATGCCCAACGTGATCCGCGCCAACACCAACTGCACCACCATTATGATCGGCGAACGCTGCGCCGACTGGGTGAAGGAAGGGGTCTGAGACCATGAGATGGGAATACCGAGTTGACAAAATGCCCATCCGATCCGGCGGATTCGTGGGCAACGGGATGAACGTGGACGCCGTGGACGAAGAGTTCCTGAACGAACGGGGCGCGTCGGGTTGGGAGCTGGTGTCAACGATGCCCCTGTTCGTGCCGCAGAACCCGACGGACTGCTCCGTCTATTACTACTGGAAACGGCAGGTAGGCGATTAGGCCGGAGAGGCAACCTTCGACAGGCTCAGGATGAGCGGTTGACGCACTCAGGATGGGTGGTTGAGGCACAGGTTTCTTGACAGCGTGCGGGCCATTCCGTAGCATTGGGTCATAGAATTGACGGAATGAGACACTGGCTAAATTGAACGCTGAACAGTCTATTAGAGGAGGATGAACCGATGGCTAATCGAGAAGACATCGCGCTGATGGGCCATCTGATGCGGCGGGCCGGATTCGGCGCCAGCCACGATGAACTGCGCGACATGACGGAGAACGGTTACGAAGCCACCGTGGACGACCTGCTCAATCCGGAGCGGTTCGAGCCGGTGGACGACGACTTGCTGTTCCGCTACATGCCCGGCTACGAGGGCGCGCTGGGCCCGCCGCTGAACCAGGCGGAGTGGGTCTATCGGATGATCAACACCGAGCGGCCGCTGGAAGAGAAGATGGCGCTGTTCTGGCACCAACTCTTCGCCACCGGCAACTCCAAGGTTGACAACCCGCCGGAGCTGACCCAGCAGATCGCCATGTTCCGCCGCGTCGGGCTGGGCAAGTTCCGCGACATCCTGGTGGAACTGGCGCAGAACCCCGCCATGATTTTCTGGCTGGACAACAACGGCAACCACATGGGCGCCATCAACGAGAACTGGGGCCGCGAGTTGCTCGAACTGTTCTCCATGGGCGTGGGCAACTACTCAGAGGACGACATCAAGGAAGCGTCGCGGGCCTTCACCGGCTGGACCATCGGCCCCAAGATCCCCCGCAACCCCCTGGGTCGGTTCTACTGGAATTTCGAGTACCGTCCCGAGGATCACGACGACGGCGAAAAGACGTTCCTGGGACACACCGGCAACTTCGACGGCCAGGACATCATAGACATAGTGGTGAATCAGCCGGCCACGGCGCGGTTCCTGTCGCGGCACCTGTACAACTTCTTTGTGGCCGACGAGCCGCAGGTTCCCAGCTGGAACATCACGCCGCCCAACGACCCCGACGCCATCGACCAGTTGGTGGCGGCCTATGATGAGTCCGACGGCGACATTCGGGCGATGCTGCGGGTGTTGTTCAATTCCGATTTCTTCAAGGAAGCGCAGTTCAGCCGCGTCAAGAGTCCCGCCGAGCTGGTCATCAGCACGGCTCGGCTGGCGGGCAATTTCAGCGCACCGCGCCCCGGCTTCAACTCGCTGGCGTTCGAGTGCGCCTACCAGGGGCAGGAATTGCTGAATCCGCCCAGCGTGGAAAGCTGGCACACTGGCAGCGAGTGGATTGACGGCGGCGCGTTGGTGCGGCGCGTGAACTTCGCCGCCGGCCTGCTGGGCGACGTATCGTTGCCCGGCGTCAAGTCCATCGTGGCGAATCTGCGCAGTCGCGGGGCGCTGAGCGCCGAGGACATGGTAGATGCCTGCCTGGAGATGGTCGGGCCGCTGGAAGTGGGTGACATTACCCGCGCCGAGCTGCTGGACGAGGCCCGTAGCGGCGGCGAACTGCGCTGGGATACCGAGGCGGATGTCGCAGAGTCCGAAAAGCGCGTCGGGGTGATGCTGGCTCTCATTGCCGCGTCCCGCGATTTCCAGTTCGCATGATCCCTGTCATGTAGGGGTGAATAAGCATTCACCCCTACCCTATGGACTGACCACCAGAAAGATGGAGGAACAGAATGGCGACTACGAAGAAAGACCCGGTGGTGGTGGTGCTCCAGATGACGGGGGCCAACGACTACCTGAATACAATCATCCCCTACACCAACGAGCACTATTATGACGCTCGGCCCAAGGTCGGCATTCCTGCCGACCAAGTGCTGCCCATTGACGACCAGATCGGGTTCAATCCCAATATGGGGCCGATCAAGAAGTTGTGGGACGACGGCAAGATGGCCATCATCCACGGCATCGGCTACGAGAACTCGCCGCGCTCTCACTTCCGCTCCATGGACATCTGGCACACCTGCGAGCCCGACATCGTCGGCACCGAGGGCTGGGCCGGCCGTGTGATCCGCGACCTTGACCCTCGCGGCGAGAACGTGCTCAAGGGCGTTAACTTCGGCCAGGGGCTGCCGCGAGCGTTGGCCCTGCGCGGGACTCCCGTGACGTCCGTGTCGAACCTGGCATCTTACGGCGTGCTGTCCAGCGTGCCCGGCGTCGCCGCCGAGGAAGAGCACAACAAAATCCTGGACCGCTTTGCCCGCATGTACTCGCCCACCGTCGGCACCGGCCCAACCATGGACTATCTAGGCCAGACCGGACGCGACGCCCTCAAGGGTGCCGACATCATCCGTAGCGCGCCGGAGCAGTACACCTCCACCGTCGAGTATGCCGACACGCCCATCGCCAAGTACCTGCGGGACATCGCGCAGGTGTACCTGGCCGACCTGGGAACTCAGTTGTTCTACACGCAGCACGGCAGTTTCGACTCGCACTTCAACCAGCCGCCGATGCACACCAAGCTGTGGATCGACATGTCTCGCGCCATCAGCGATTTCTTCGACGATCTCGCCGAGCATGACGCAGGGGACAACCTGATCATGGTGCTGTTCACGGAGTTCGGCCGGCGCGTCAAGGACAACGGCACCGGCACTGATCATGGCGCCGGCGGCGCGGCCTTCGTCATTGGCAACCAGGTGAAGGGCGGCCATTACAGCAGCTACCCATCGCTGCGGCCCGAGGACCTGACCCAGGGTGACCTTGAACCCAACTACGACTTCCGCGGCCTGTACTCCACCGTGATCGAAAACTGGCTGGGCCTGGACGCCGTACCCATCGTGGGCGGCAACTTTGAGAAGCTGGACTTCGTGTAGCCGGCGCACCGATCTGCTCCCTCTCCCCTCGTGGGAGAGGGTTGAGGTGAGGGGGCGCTCCCCCGCATGACCGTGTGAAGGAGGTCAACCATGCTTACCACAGTGGCCGCCGGCCGGGTCTTTGACTACAACTACTGCATCGGCATGTACGGCATGTCGGGTCAGGGCTTCTGGTCGCCGCAGGACTTTGCGCTCGCCGATGATAACGTAATGTACGTGATCAGTCGCGGAGCCGAAGAGTTGGGCCAGCGTATCAGTCGCGTCACCCAGGACCATCAGTTCCTCGGCCAGTTCGGCGCGAACGGTCGTGGCGACGGCCAATTCGTCTGGCCGCGTTCCATCACTCTGGACAACGATGGCAACGTGTACGCTTCCGACGATTTTCTGAATCGCATTTCCGTGTTCGACCCTGAAGGCGGGTTCATTTCCTGCTGGGGCGAGGCCGGCGATGGCAAGGGCGAACTCAATGGCCCGTGCGGGATGGCCTTTGACGCCGATGACAACATGCTCGTCGTGGACAGCCAGAACCACCGCGTCCAGAAGTTCACCCACAAGGGCAAGCACCTCAGCAGTTTCGGCAGCCATGGCGACGGCGATGGCGAGTTCAACCTGCCCTGGGGCCTGTGCCTGGACGCCGACGGCAACGTCTATGTGGCCGACTGGAAGAACAACCGCGTGCAGAAATTCGACGCCGACGGTAACTTCCTGCTGAAGTTTGAGGCCGCGCCCCGCTCCGGCGTAGGCGACTTGCACGGCCCCACCGGCGTGGCCGTGGACTCGGAAGGCGACGTTTACGTGACCGACTGGGGCAACCACCGGTTGCAGGTGTACGCGCCCGACGGCCGGTTCATCACCTCGCTGGTGGGCGACGCGCAGCAGCCCTCGCCGTGGACACAGACCTACATCGACGCCAACCCCGACATCGTGAAGGCGCGGCGCCGCGTCAACCTGGAACCCGAATGGCGCTTCCGTCGGCCCGTGTCCGTCCGGGTGGACGAGAACGACCGGATCTTCGTCCTGGAGGCCAACCGCCACCGTATCCAGGTGTACGACAAGGTGAAGGACTACGAGGAACACCCGCTGAACCTCTGAGGCTCTGAACGGACTACAACGACAGGTAGGGGCGAATAATCATTCGCCCCTACGTTTTGGACGTTATAATACCGACCGACCGCGGAATCTGCGATTGGGAGGTGCGAAAAGATGAAATACGACGTTATCGTGATTGGGGCCGGTTCCGCCGGCGGGACTATGGCCACCCGGCTGTCCGAAGATCCCCACCGCTCAGTGCTGTTGCTGGAGGCCGGGCCGGACTATCCCGACCTTGAGCAGACGCCCGACGACCTGAAATTCGGCTATGCACCACGAGCATCGGAGATGGGCGCGCCTCATAACTGGTCCTTCGTAGGCACAGGGACGCCTCGCCAGACTGAACCTGTGAACGTGCCGCGTGGTCGTGTGGTGGGCGGCACCAGCGCCATCAACGGCCAGGTGTTCCTGCGCGGCGTGCCGGAGGACTACGACAACTGGGCCTCCTGGGGCAACGACGAGTGGAGCTACATCAACGTGCTCCCGTACTTCCGCCGGCAGGAGACCGACACCGACATATCCGACGACTTCCACGGATTCGACGGGCCGATCCCGGTACGCCGACATCGCCGGGAGAACTGGCTGCCGTTGCAGGAGGCATTCCACAACGCTTGCACCGACATCGGGTATGCGGAGGTGTACGACCATAATCACCCCGATTCCACGGGAGTTGGCCCCTTCCCAATGAACAACCCCAACGGCGTGCGGATGAGCACCGCGCTCACCTACGTGAACCCCAACCGGCACCGGCTCAACCTCACCATACGCGCCAACGTGCGGGTGCGGCGCATCCTGTTTGAGGATGGTTCGACAGGCTCGCCGCGAGCGGTTGGTGTAGAGGTCGAAAGCGGCGGCGAGACCTTCGAGGTCGAGGCTGGTCAAATCGTGCTGTGCGCCGGCGCCATTGCGTCACCCCAACTGCTGATGCTGTCCGGCGTCGGCCCCGCTGACGAATTGCGCAGCCTTGGCATTCCGGTCGTGAAGGACCTGCCGGGCGTGGGAAAGAACCTGCGGGACCACCCTCTGGTGCCCGTTCGCGTCAAGGTAAAGGACGACTTCCCGCTGGACCCGGACGCGCCGCGCATCCAGACGGTGCTGCGCTACACCGCGAGCGGTTCGGATGCCCGCAACGACATGCAGATATTCCCTTCGTCATTCTCCACGCCCCTGGGCGGCGATCCGTTTGACAATGAAGGCATCCGCCTGACCTGCATGATGGAGCTGGCCCAGAGCGCCGGCGAGCTCACCTTGCAATCCACCGACCCGGACGTGCAGCCTTACATCGATTGCCGCTACCTGGAGGCCGACTGGGACCGGGAGAGGATGCGAGAGGCCGTGCGCATTGTGCTGCGCCTGCTGGATCACGAGCAGTTCCGAAACATTTACGACGGACTGATCTCTCCCGCTGAGGGCGACCTGGTCTCCGATGACGCGCTGGACGATTGGATGCTGCGCGAGGTTTGCATCGGGCAGCACCTTTCCGGCACGTGCAAGATGGGGCCGGACAGTGATGCGATGGCCGTGGTGGACCAATACTGCCGCGTCCACGGCATCGAGAACCTGCGCGTCGCCGACGCTTCTGTAATGCCCGACGTGATTCGCGCCAACACCAACTGCACCACCATCATGATCGGTGAGCGCATAGCCGAATGGATCAGGTCCGGCCAGTAGATACAGTCGCGTAATATATCGCCGCTCCAACACGGCCGCTGAGGAAGGCCCCTTTGCGTCTGAACTACGGCTTGCGAAGGCTGTCCGGGGATACCTTCGGTGGTGTTACCACAGCGGCTACGGTGTTGCCGATGGCCCTTGCCTATGGCGTGGCTACCGGAATGGGCGCCATCGCCGGCATGTACGGCGCCATCGTCGTGGGGTTTTGCACCGCGGTGTTTGGAGGGACGCCAGCACGGATTTCCTACACCGCTGCCGCTATGGCGGTCGCGATGATGGTGGTGCTCAACGAACATGCCGACAGCGTGTCCGAAGCCCTGACCATCGTTGCGCTGGCCGGACTCATCCAGGTTGCGCTGGGCGTGTTGCGAATCGGCCGCTTTATTACCTACACGCCATACTCCATGATTGCCGGTTTCACTTCCGGCATCGGCGTGATCATCATAATCATCCAAACTCTGCCGTTCCTGGGCGCGGGTCCGGGTTCAGGCGGGCTGTTCGGCATCTTTCGCGCCTGGCCGGATGCGGTGGTTGGAGCGAACTTGCACGCCGTCGCCATCGGAGCGGCTTCGGTGGCGATCTGCGTTTTATGGCCCCGCCAACTGGGGCGGTTCGTGCCTGGACCGCTGCCCGCTCTGGTCGTCGGGACACTTCTAGCGACGTTTTGGTTGCAAGAGGCGCCGGTCATTGGAGCGCTTCCACAGGGCCTGCCCAGCCTGCACGTCCCGGAGGTGTCGGCCGGTCTGCTGCTTACCGCCGTGCAGCCGGCGTTGACCCTGGCCCTGATCGGGTCGGTCAACAGCCTGGTAGCTTCTTTGGTGGCGGATTCGCTGACTCGCACCCGCCATAAATCCAATCAGGAGCTGGTGGGTCAGGGCATTGGCAATGTAGCAGCCGGATTATTGGGAGCGCTTCCCGGCGCCGGGGCCACATCGGGAACCACGGTCAACATCCGGGCCGGCGGCAACAGCCCCGTCTCCGGTGTGATCTGCGCCGGGGCGCTGTTCGCACTGGTCCTCGGCCTGGGAAGAATCGCAGAACCGATTCCTTTGGCCGCATTGTCGGGGGTTTTGATCAAAGCCGGCTGGGACATCATTGACTGGCGACTGATCAAGCGGGTTCGCCATGTTCGCCGCGATTACCTGCTGGTGATGTTGCTCACCCTGCTGCTGACTGTGTTCGTGGACCTGATCACTGCCATCGTGTTGGGACTCATCGTTGCCGCATTCGCTCGCGCCCGTGAATCGGAGCGGCGCGAACTGGGCAGCGTCATTTCGGTGCCGTTGCTGGACAGCGAGTTTTTCCCTGATAGCCCTGCTGACGCCGACAATGGCGATCGTTTCCAGGCTCGCGTGGGACTGGTGGATCTGCGGGGCCAGTTTTCCTTCGCGTCCGCCAGTCAGTTGGCCTGGTTGGTTGGAGCGGACATTGAACAGCACGAGGTCGTCATTTTTGATTTCTCGAACACCACCGATATGGACGACAGCGCAGCCCTGGTGATGGAGCGGTTGATTGACGCGGCCATGGGCACCAATACCGAGTGCATCGTGCTCAACCTGTCGGGGCCGGTGGCCGACAACCTGAGGTCGCTCAACGTGTTCCGGCGCGTTCCTGAGGCGCGTTTCGTTGACGACTTGGACGCGGCGAGGAAACTCGCCGGTGATTTGCTGAACCCCGACAGCCGATAGTCCCCCGACACACGGTAGAACTGTCATATCGGGTTCCATCTGATAAACTTCGACCCGAACTTGACATAGTAATCAGGGCCAAGCGAAGCCCTACCACCAAGGAGCAAACCAAATGTCAGTCGGAATCATCGTACCCCTGCCCGCGTATACTCTCGACCCGGCGTTTATCGCCAAAAAGGCCGAGGATCTAGGCTTCGAGTCCATCTGGTACCACGAGCATCCCATCCTGCCGGTGACCAGCGCCAGTCCTTTCCCGGCGACCGGCGGCGAGATACCCTGGACGTACCGGCACTTTTCGGATCCTTATATGTCGCTGGCGATGGCGGCAGCCGTCACCGACCGCATCAAGCTTTGCACCGGCATCACCCTGGTTCCCGAGCGCAACCCGCTGATCCTTGCCAAGCAGATCTCGGTGCTGGACCGGCACAGCAACGGCCGGTTCGTGTTCGGCATCGGCGCCGGCTGGAACCGCGAGGAAACCGAGATGATGGGCGGCGACTTCGATCACCGCTGGACGCAGACCGAGGAAGCCATTGGCGCGCTCAAGGAACTCTGGACTCAGGAGCAGGCCGAATTTCACGGGAAGTATTACAACTTCCCGCCCGTGTACATGTATCCCAAGCCGGTGCAGCAGCCTCATCCGCCGGTGCTGTTGGGCGGCAACGCGCGCAACGTCCTGCGGCGAGTGGTGCGCTATGGCGACGGCTGGCTGCCCAACCGGACCACGCCGGCCCAGATCGAGGATAGCCGCCAGCAACTGGACGCCTTGGCTTCGGAACGGGGCCGCGACCCCCAGGCCTTGACCATATCGGTATTCGGCCAGCCGCCGGAAACCACCCGGCAGACGGTGGATGACTTCCTCAACGCCGGCGCGCTGCGCGTTTGCGTCTGGCCCAACCACACCGACAGCGAGGAGGAGATGGGGCAGCAGTTGGAGCTCATGGCGGAGGAGTTGGTGCGATAAATTCTTCTACACGGAGACGTCATTCCGGCGAAAGCCGGAATGACGAGCAAGAATCTGGAATGATGGTATGAGGGAAGGAGGTAGCAGAGATGGCAACTTACGTGTACGTTGCGGCGCAGGATGACAACAAGGTGTCCATATTCACCATGGATGAGGCCAGCGGCGCGTTGACCATCGCGGGGGAAGAGTCGGTATCCGGCGGGCCTTCGCTGCTGGCAATCAGTCCGGACCGGCAGACGCTATACGCCGGGCACCGGGAAGTCCCAGAGATTACCAGCCACAGCATCGATCAGCAGACCGGGGAACTCACCCAGACCGGCTCGGTGATTCCGCCGGGTCAGCCGGCGTTCCTGGCCACGGACCGCACCGGCCGGTTCCTGCTGTCGTCGTACTATGCCGATGGCAAGGCGGCGGTGCATCCGCTGGGCGATGACGGCAGCGTGGGCGGGGCGGCGACCTGCGTGCTCGACACCGACACGGGCGCGCACTCAATCCAAACCGACCGCTCCAACCGGTATGCCTACGTGCCCCACATCGCCCGCGTACAGGACAACGTGCTGGAGCCGCCCAAGAACATCCCTGGGCCCAACATCATCTACCAGTTCCGCTTCGACGAGTCCAGCGGCACGCTGGCGGCCAACGACCCGCTGACACTGGCGCAAGATGACATGATCGGGCCGCGTCATCTCACGTATCACCCTTCCCTGGACATTGTGTACTTCTCCAACGAACAGGGATGCAGCGTGTCGTCCTACACCATTGGGGAAGACGGAGCGCTCACTCCGTTGGAGACGGTTTCCACGTTGCCGGCCGGCGTTACCGAGCGCAACACCTGCTCACAGCTCCAGTTTTCGCCGGACGGCAGCCTGCTGTTCGTGCCGAACCGGGGGCACAACAGCATCGCCAGTTTCACCGTGGACGGTGAGGGCCGCTTGACTCCCGCTGACCACGCGGCCACTGAGGCAGTGCCCAGCGCGTTCAGCCTGGACCCGTCCGGTCGTTACGTATTCGCCGCCGGCTCAGCTACCGGGCAATTGGCGTCCTACAGCATCGACGGCAACACGGGCGCAATGACTCCTCTTGGCACCTATGCCGTGGGAGAGCGACCCATGTGGGTGCTGACGACGACGCTGGGGTAGGCTGTTTCCCAGCGATGCGATACCATGTGCCCGCAACTCACGACAGGTCAGGGAGGTTCACTATGCGACTGGAAGGCAAGGTAGCGCTCATCAGCGGCGGCGCGCGAGGCCAGGGCGCGGCGGAGGCCAGGCTCTTCGTCAGGGAAGGGGCCGCCGTGGTCATCGGCGACATCCTGGACGATGAAGGGTTGAAGCTGGAAGCGGAAATTCGCGAGCTGGGCGGGCGTGCAACCTTTGTCCATCTGGACGTTACCGACGCCGACCAGTGGGCGGATGCTGTCACCGAGGCGGTGAATCGCTACGGCAAGCTGGACATCCTGGTGAACAATGCCGGCATCGGAAGCACTAACGTGGGTGGCCTCAACGCGCCGCGCATCCACGAAGCGCCCACCGAGGTGTGGGATCAGATCATGGACGTGAATGGCAAAGGCGTGTTCCTGGGCACTCGGGCCGCGATCCCGGCGATGCGTACTGCCGGCGGCGGTTCCATTATCAACATCTCGTCCATCGCCGGCCTCGTGGGATTAAGTCCCGGCTCGGGCGCGGGATCGGCCTACGCCAGCTCCAAGGGCGCGGTGCGTCTGCTGACCAAGGCCACCGCGGTGCAGTACGCCGGAGACGGCATCCGCTGCAACTCCGTGCATCCGGGTTACATTGACACGGCAATGACCGAGCGCATGATGTCCGACCCTGAGATACGGCAGATGCGCCTCGACGCCACGCCCATCGGCCGTATCGGCACGGTGGACGACATCGCCAACGGGGTGCTGTTCCTGGCGTCGGACGAAGCGTCCTTTATGACCGGCAGCGAGCTTGTGATCGACGGAGGCTACACGGCGCAGTAACCACCCGTTACTCAACCGCGTGCAGTTGGCCGTCTTCCGTTCGCACCAGGAGGCGGCCTTCCGCATATACCGGGCTGACGCGGATGGCGTCCGGAAGCTGCAAACGCCAGCGTTCAATGCCGTCGGCGCGATTCAGCCCATACAGCAAGCCAGTCTTGTCGCCGAACACCACCAACTCCCCCACAACCACCGGCGACGCTACGATGCCGTCTTCGGCCTGGAACTGCCACTGTTCTTCGCCGCTTATCGCGTCCACGCCGTACAGCTTGCCCAACGTGTCGCCGACGTAGAGCCGGTCGCCAGCGACGGCCGGGGCCGATATGATGCCCTCCGTCCGCTTCTCCCGGCTGGAGGTGCCTTCCGGATAGTCCGGGCCGAAACGCCAGCGGTCGCCCGGCTGGGACGGCGGCGATGGCAACGGGAATCCCCACAGCCACAGCTGAGACCAGGTGCGGGTTACCGCGTACTGCCCAGGGTATTCCAGGGCGTTGGCGTCCATAGCATAAAGTTGGCGGCCAGACACGAAATAAACCTGGTTGTTGGCTGTTACGGGCGCGGCGACCAGCGACGCGCCGGTACGGAACCGAGCGCGCTCCTGGCCGGTACGTGCATCCAATGCGTACAGGCTGCGGTCGGCGGACGCGACGTACACGATTTTCTCTCCCTTCGCAACCGGAGAGCGCACCTCGTCCAGGGTCTCGTGCTGCCAGATCAGTTCGCTCGTTGTGGCGTTCACGGCGTAGGTAACGCCGTCCAGCGCGCCCGCGTACACCATGCCGTCGGCGACGGCGACCGGGCCGGCGGTGGAGTCGGACATTTCGTACTCCCAGCGAACGTTCTGGGATGATGCTTCCCGGGCCACCAAACGACGGTCTGGCATCGAGTAGTACAGCATGCCGTCGGCCAGGGCCAGGGAGTTCCCGATGGGGCCGGTGGCGGGCATGGATTCCAGCTCAGCGCCGGTGTCGGCATCCAGCACCGCGATTCGGAAGTGCGCGCCGAGGTAGATACGACCGTCCGCCACCACCGGTGCGGCCAGCGTAGGCTGACCTGTCGCCACGCTCCAGGCCAGCGTGCCCCGGGGCTCTGAGAGAACGTCGGCAACGTGCCTGGTTTGTTCCACGTTGCGGCCGGTCATGGTCCACTGTTCGCCGGTGGACGCGGAGGAAAACGCTACGTCGGGCTGTCGGGCCAGTTTGATCGGATCGGGTATGAAGGGAAAGTTCAGCCAGACCAGGATGCCGATGACCAGCGCCGCCAGCGCTGCGATGATTCCGTTGCGCCGGGATATGAAGCGCCGGCGTCTTGGCGCTTGCTGTGCCCAATCGGGCAGCAAGGGATCCGCCCCAGTTCCGTCGGGCTGGGATTCCGGCGAAGAATCCGACGACGGCGTGCTGTTGGTCGGTGTGGTGGACATGTAGGCAAAAGGTCGGCGGGATGTGTCTGGACACCCCGCCGCTGAACATCGGGATTATTGGCAGGCGATTACACGTTGCGCAGTTTCGGGTCCAGGCGGTCGCGCAGCCAGTCGCCTAGCAGGTTCATGGACAGCACTGTGAGCACGATGGCCATCGTGGGGAAGAAGAACAACCACCAGGCGGTGACGATCAGCGCGCGCCCGTCGGCGACCATGAGACCCCAGGCCGGCGTCGGTTTAACGAGGCCGGCGCCCAGGAAGCTCAACGTGGACTCCAAGATGATGACGTGGCCAACCTCCAGGGTGGCAAGCACGACCACGGTGTTGACGACGTTGGGAAAGATGTGGCGCATCATGATGCGTATCGGAGAGGCGCCGGCGACCTGGGCGCGCGCGATGAAGTCCTGCTGCTTGATGGCCAGGGCCTCGCCGCGCACCATTCGGGCGAATCTTGCCCAAAGGAGCAGCGCGATGACCAGCACCACCGTCTGGAACCCGGGCCCGCTCACCGCCACCAGCACCAATGCCAACAGGATGGACGGGAACGCCAGCTTGATATCGACAATCCGCATTATCAGATTATCAACCCAGCCACCGCCGTAGGCGGCCACCAGGCCGAGGACCGTTCCGACTCCACCGCCCAACGCGATAGCGAGCAGCGAGATGGAGAGGGAGATCCGCGCGCCGTGGATGATGCGGCTGAGGATGTCAAAACCCTGCCGGTCAGTGCCCAGCACGTATTCCCAGCTGCCGCCTTCCATCCAAGCCGGCGGCATCAGGCGGTCGCGCAGATTGACGTCCACCGGGTCGTGCGGCGCGATCAGGTTGGCAAAAAGCGCCGGGATGATCAGCATCACCGCGAGGATGATCAATGGGATGATCGGGTACTGGCGGACGTTGAACACCACCTGCCCGAACTTGCCGCGCCTGGGTAGAGCGCCGGCAGTTGTTTCGGCGGCGACCGGAGTTGCTGTTGGGGTGGTCATTGCCTAATTCCTTGCTCAGTTGCTGGGATTCCCACTTTCCGGGGCATGATGGTCAAATTTCAGCGCTGCCTAGTAGCGGATCCGGGGGTTCAGATATGCGTACATCACGTCAACCAGCAGGTTGATGAAAATGTAGCAGGCGGCGAACAGGATGACGATGCTTTGGATTACCGGAAAGTCGCGGTTGCGGATGGCGTCGATGGCGAGGTCGCCGAGGCCGGGCCAGACGAAAACCGTCTCGATGACCACGGAGCCGGTGAGGAGGATCGCGCCGATCAATCCCATGTAGGTGAATGGAACGATCAGAGCGTTGCGGAAGCAGTGTTTCCAGATGACTTTCCACTCCGGCATACCCTTGATGCGTGCCAGTTTGACGTACTCCGTGTCCAGTACTTCCAGCATCGAGGAGCGGGTGAGGCGCATCACGGCGGCTACGTTGTAGTAACCCAGCGCGACGCCGGGCAGGATGATGGACTTGAACCCGTCGTCATTGCCGGAGGTGGGCAGCCAGCCCAGCAGCACCGCGAACACCCACATCAGGATCAGCCCGATGGCAAAGGAAGGCGCGGATTGACCGATGAGGGCAACAACCTTGCCGGTCCAGTCAAACACGCTGTCTTTTTTGACGGCCACCAGCACGCCAATGGGCAAGGCGATTGCCGCGCTTACCACCCAAGCGAACGCGGCCAGCATGATGGTGTTGGGAAGGCGACTGGCGATCAGACCGGTGATAGGAACGCCTCCATAGGCCCAGGCCTCGCCGAAGTCGCCGGTAACGAAGTTGCCGATGTAGCGAGCGTATTGAATATAAATGGGCTGGTCCAGCCCCCACTTCTCGCGCACCTGCTCGACAACGGTATCGGGAGCGTCCTCGGGCAGCAGGATTGCCACGGGGTCGCCGGTAACGCGGGCCAGGGCGAATACCACGGCGCTGATGACCAGCAACGCCGCTATGGACTGGATCACCCGCAGGAAGATAAAACGCTGCATCGCGGACCTTCGCTATTTCGCGTGTGTCAAGTTACACGGTCAGTTACACAATCGGGGCGACCGGCCAGCCGCCCCGATTGGATTCGTTGCTTACTGGCGCACGACCCTGGTGTACTCGTGCCCCTTCATGCCGCCAAAGTAGCTGTTGTTGACCGAGTACTCGGCAATAACCTCGGGGTTGATGCCGAATTCAGCGAACAGGAAGCCCAACGGAATGGTGGCGTTCTGGTCGTACATGTAGTGGCCTGCTTCCTTCATCAGGTTGAGGCGCTCAGTTTCGTCCACGCTGCTCTGCCAGCGGCTGAACAGGTCTTCGGTTATGGGGTCTTCATACATGAACACCGCGCCGGCCAGCGCCGGGCTGACGAAGTACACGCGCATGTTGCGGCCGGCAGGCCAGAAACCTGTGCGGTGGGTCCACAGCACGCTGTTCATTTCCCGCGCCCGGTAGCGGGTGCGGATCGGCTGGAATTCGCCGATCTGTGCTTCCACGCTGAAACCAACGTCTTCCAACCAGGAAATCATCGGCACCGCGATCTCGGTCAGCTCCGGCACGCCCACCAGCTTGCCGGACATGAACTCTACGCTGGGACCGGAGTCGCCGTAGCCTGCTTCGGCCAGCAACTCCCGGGACAGGTCGGGGTCGTAGGCCGGGATTTCCCATGCCGGATCGTAGGACGGGTCGGTGGGATGCCAGCCGGTGTTGGCCATCAACTCCATCTTGTTGTCGAAGAAGGCTTCGTTGAGCGCGTCCCGGTCAATGGCGTGGTTCATGGCGCGGCGCACCAACACGTTGGTGTTGGGGTCGTCGGCGTTGCGCTTGTCTTCCAGATACTGGCCGCCGATGCCTACCCATACCATGAAAGCGGGGAGAGTGCTCTGGGTGATGGCAAAGCCGGCGTCAACGATCTCGCCCTGTAGCTCGCGCGGAATCTCGGCGATATCGGCCTCTTTGGCGCGGAGCATGGCCACGCGGGTCAGGTCTTCTTCTGCGAAGAAGAAGGTAAGCGTGTCGAAGTCAGGGTTGATGCGCCAGTGGTCGTCAAAGGCGCGCTCGTACTCCAGCTTGGCGCCCTGCTGGTAGCTGACGTGGCGCCAGGGGCCGGTACCTACGGGACTTTCAGCGTACGCGGCTTCGCCGTTCTTCTCCCAGTAGTCCAGGCTGTAAATCAGCGGGTCGGTGGTGGCTTCCGAAGCGTAGAAGGGAATCCACAGTTCGGGCCGGTTCATGTTCCAGACCATTTCGCTGTCGCTGACTTCGGTAACGGTAGCCGCCTGGCCCAAGGTTTCGGTGGTGAAACTGCGCACGTCATCGCCTTCCGGTCCCAAAATCTGGTCCCAGAATGCGCCAAAGCCGGTGTTGGCCTCAGGGTGGGACCAGAGCTGGAAGCTGAACACGAAGTCGGAAACGCCGAAAGTGTCCTCTTCGTGGTGGAAGGGGACGTTCTCGCGCAGGTTAATGGTCCATTCTTTGCCGTCGGGTGAGACGGACCAGGATTCGGCCAGCATGGGCTTCGCTTCCCAAGTCTGGTAGTCACGCTGGAACAGGGCTTCCTGCATGGGCTGGAGGATGCCCTGGTTGGTGCCGCCAACGCGCCAGCCAAGCAGGTTCTCGGCGTATGGCGGGGTGATGGCGACCCGCAGGTCGGCCTGCACCGGCTCACCCAGTGTCATCGCGGGCGCTGCAGTGGGTTCGGGCACTGCGGTGGGCGCGGCTCCGCCGGTACTGGCGTCGGACATGCCCACGGGCTGGGCCGCGGCCGCGGTGGGCGCGGGCGCCTGCGATTGGGCCTGCTGTTGGCCGGATGGCTGCGACGCCGGCTGTTGCTGCTGTGGCTGCGACTGCGGCTGGGCGGCCGGGGCCTGCTGCGCTGAACTGTCGCCTGACGTCGATTGCGTCGCCGGTTCAGCGGGCGCTGTGCCGCCGCAGGCGACGACTACGGTCAAAGCCAGGGCAAGAACGCCGAAAATGGCGGTGCGTAACGAAACGGCTTTACTCAAAATGGTGTACCTCCGCGCCAACTAGTCCGGATGAGACCGTTGTGAGATGTGAGCGGCCACGCGAGATCATCAGCGTGGCAGCGCGATGGACTTTACTGAAAAGGCATGAGGTTGTCAACCGAAACAATGTTTGCGCCCACGTTGCGGCTCACTCGTCACGGCCGGCAATGCTCCCCGGATAAAACTTCAGCCAGGCCGAGCGGTAGGCGATCATTGTGGGCAGTTCCCGCCCGCCGTCGCCGGTGGTCATCGCCCTGATCGCCCCCGTCGCGGCATCTCGCCACAGGGCTACCGGAGTTTCGCCAACGACGCCGGCAACCTCGCCGGCAATCACGCTTTCGTAGGGCCAGGCCACGGCCGAGTCGCCAACCACCACTCCCACCACGTGGTTTGAGCCGGGTCGGTTGCCGCGAAACGCCGGATACGGTTCGCTCACCACCAGCGCCGTAGTCTCAGGATGGGCCTCTGCCCATTTACTCCAGGTGGTAAGTTGCGAGGGAACGAGCGCCAGCGTCGCGCCAGCCTCCGGTCCGGTAAGCGCCATCCCCAGCGGTTGCGACCAGATGCTGCCCGTCGCGTGGTCGAACCACGTCATGGCACCTTTGTACAGCGCGCCCTGGTTTCCAAACACGGCCGTGGTTCCTTCAACGCGCCTCTCATGCACCAGGGCCGCGTAGCATCGTGGGCACCAGCTGACCAGCACGGGAACGCCGCCCACCACGTCGTTCACCAGCTCACGGGTGAACAGGATGCCCGTTGGGTAAGCGCGGGCGTCGCCGTTGATGGACAGCCCGATTACCAATTCGTCGTGGGGCAGGTCGGCGTCCGCTGCCGGCACGAATCGGGGGGCGTAGATTGGCGGGATGTCGTCGGGCAGCAGCAGCTGGACTAGTTCGGCGTCGGAGAACCCCGCTGCCGCCGGCCCTCGTGGCCCAATCGTTTCGTCGTATGCCCCGGCGAATTCACCGGCGTAGCTGGGCGGCGCCGGCGGCTGGGACGCGCCGCATCCGCCCATGGTGGACAGCAGGATGGCGCCCGCTGCGATTATGATGAGAACCGGCAAAGTCCGGTCAGTCTCCCGCAGCGAGTGGTTCGGGTTGCGGTTCGCGGCGCCGCAGGAGGGAGAACAAGGCCCAGCGTCGCGGAGAAGCTGCCACGGTAATCAGGAGCAGGGCTACCGATACCACCACGATGGCCGGGCCGGTGGGCAGGTTGAGGTGGAACGACAGGTACAGCCCAATGACGATAGCGGCCAGTGCGACGACTACGGTAGCAAACATCATGCCGGCCAGGCGGCGGGCCAGCAGACTGCCCGTGACCGCCGGCACCACCAGCAGCGACATCACCATCACGTTGCCAACCGTTTTCAGCGCGGCCACGGTGGTCAGGGCCACCAGCAGGGGCAGCAGGTATTCCAGGAATCTTACCGGAACACCCGACGCCTGCGCGACGGCGGAGTCATACGTGGTGAAAACGAGCTCTTTGTAGAGCAGCCGCACCACCAGCACAACGCCGCCGGCCAGCAGCCCCACCGCAAGCACGTCATTCCATGAGGCGCCCAGCACATTGCCGAAGAGGATGCTGAGCAAATCGCCGGAGTAATTGTCGCTCATGTTCATCAGGATTATGCCCAAGGCAAATCCGCCGGCGAAGAGCACTCCTATCACCGCGTCCAGACGTACTCCGGCCCGCCGGGACACCAGCGAAATGCCGAGGGACGCCGGCACTGCCCAGACCAGGGCGCCCAGGAAAATGTTGGCTCCGAACAGGAACGCCACTGCCATGCCGGTCAGGGCCGAGTGTGCTATGGCATCCCCCAGGAACGCCATGCCCCGCAGTACGACGAATGTGCCGACCACTCCGCAGGCGGTGGCGGCGAGTGCGGACACCAGCAGCGCGCGCTGCATGAAGCCGTACTGCATGGGTTCAATGATCAGGTCGAGCACGGGCTACCTCCTGGCAACGAGTAGGGGCGAATAATTATTCGCCCCTACGTCCGGGTTGGCAACAGCGCAATGCTTTCAGTGCAACAAGTCGTGCAGCGCGTCGGCATTCGCCCGCATCATGCCGATGTAGTCCGGGTAGGCATCGGTCGGGAGCGAGTGGATGATGCCGACCTGGATGTTGGCATCGCGCGCAACCTGCTGTAGAGCGTCGTCGGAGAACTGCGATTCGGCGAAAACCGCCGGCAGCCCTTCGTCATTCACCAGGTCCAGCACCCGGGCGATGTCATCGGGCGAAACGTCTCCGCCGTGGCCGCCCACGAACGCCATCACCTCCATGTCGTAACGGGTCCCAAAGTAGCCGAAAGCGTCGTGGAAGGTGACGATGACCCGGTGTTCCTGCGGGATGTGCGACAGTTCCTCCGCTATGTAAGCGTCCAGAGCTTCCAGCTCGGCGATGTAGGCGGCGGCATTGTCCATATATTGGCCAGCGTGGTCGGGATCGGCGGCAACGAGGCCGTTGGCGATCTGGTTGACGTAGTGAACGACCATGCGGGGGTTCTGCCAGAAGTGTGGGTCCCCTGCGCCGTGGTCGTGGCCGTGGTCGTCGTGACCGTGGCCATCCGATGATTCCATCGACCCCGAACCATGCCCATGGTCGTCGTGGCCCTGCTCGGGGTGATCGCCCTCACCCAGGATACCGACGAAGGCGATTTTGGTGGGCGTCCCGTCAACGTCCCAGTGCCCCACGACTTCGAGGTCGTGGGAGTCCAGGGCCAGCACCTCTCCGGCGCCCGAGTCGGTGATGAAGATGTGCCCGGGGGCGGTGGCGATATGGGGTCGCGCCCAGAATCCGGGATCAATCTCATCGGAAAGGAAACCGGACGCCGACGCCGTGAGATCGGCGTCGTGGGCGTCGTACATGCGGAGTTCTCCGTCGCTCATCACCACCAGCAGGTATTCACCGTCATAGCTGAGGGCCACCTGAATGGGGCGCAGGTCCTCGGTAGCGGGAATCAACTGGTCCATCTCGCCGTCTTCGGGTTCCACGATGTACAGGCCGACCGCGGAGCCCAGGGCGAAGAAGTGGTCGAGGCCATGGTAGCCCCAGACCGAAGTGAGCCGAAAATCGTCGGGCGAACCGGCCGGGCCGGCGATGAAATCGTGGTGGTAGTGTCCGTGGTCGGCCTCTACGACAAGGACGCCGCCGGTGCATCCGAAGACGGCCATGTGCCCGTTGCCGGCGTCGCCGTGCAGGTCGGGGCAGCCTTCGGCGGTGTACAGCACGTGGCCATCCAGGTCGCGGATTTCCGCGCCGATGGGCAGTCGGTAATCGCTAGGATTTTGCTCGAAATCCGGGTGCTGAATGGTCACTGCGAACTTGTCGTCTTCCAGCGGCACCGCGGCGCCGTGGTGTGGGCCGGCGTTCATCATCACCGGGACGAAATCATCGCCCTCGTGCTCTAGTTCGTGCTCTTCAATCAGCGCGATGTCCCCGGAGCCGTCGTAGTAGATCGTCGCCCATTCCTCTCCGACGTACAGGTGAACCGGGCGGTCGCCGGTCAAGTTGGTCTGGAGCCGCTGAACGTCGGTTTCCACCAGATCGAAGTGGTCACCGTGTTCTTCCAGGTAGATGCCTCCGTCAAAAATGTGGACGGTGTTGGCGTCGGAGGACACGGCGATGGCGTAGCGTCCGCTGGCGGTGGGGTAAATGCGGCCGGCTCTCGAACCCAGGTCAAATTCGCCCTGGTGGGCATGGCCGGATTCCAGGTCGATCACCGAGAGGGAACCGGTTTCTCCGTCGCCGACGAGCAGCCGACCGTGCAGTTCGACCGCCTCTTCGTGCTCGTCATGGCCATGGTCGTCCTCCGGGAAGGCGAGCTCCACCAATTCCTGCGCATCCAACCCTTCTGACGCAACGACCCGGACTGCATCGGCAGACGCGGCGTTGTCGATCAACCCTTCCACTTGCGCGGCCAGATTGGCGCCGTTGCTGACCAGCACCTGGGCCTCCGCGATGCGGACGCTGTCCTGCGGGGTGCTGTTCCAGGTGTGAACGTCGCTCCCGGTTGGGACGAGAGTATGGATGGCCACGCGGTTTCCGCCAACGTTAGCCACCAGGTCGGCCAGGAGAGCGTTGCCGGCGACCACGTTGATGGGTTCCGCGTCCGGTTGCGTCGCTGGCGCCGACTGTTGTGGCGCCGATTGCTGCGGGGCGGACTGTTGTGAGGCCGATTGCTGCGGGGCGGACTGTTGTGAGGCCGCAGTCTGGCCGCCGCTCGGCTGTGCTGGCGCGGTGGCGGATGCTGAACCCGCGGCAGCGTTGTCCGCGGGAGCGCTGGTTGGTGCCGTACCTGCGGGGGCAGACGAATCAGCCGGAGGGAGCGCTGAATCGTCGCCTCCGCAGGCGGTCAAGAGGAGCGCGGCTGCCAGCATGGCGGCAAAAAAGGCCGCCAGCAGCAGCCTGCGAATTGGCGCAGACGATCTGGCAGCAGCGGGTAAAGGGTTGGACCGGTTGCTCATTGTGTTCGACTCCATGGTTGCAAGAGTAGGTTCTGGTACCAAGATGAAGTATCAATAAGATACAAATACCGATATACAGTATCAATTAGGCGTGAAGTTGAGAGAATGACTCGACGGGTTGAGTAGGATTCAGTCAGAGCACTCGCCGCAGCGACCGTAAACTTCCAGCCAATGCCCGCTCATCCGGAAACCTGACCGGTCAGCGGCGGCGCGAAGTATGTCCTCTACGTCACAGTCTATCAAATCGGCGGATGCGCCGCAGATGGCGCAGAGCATGTGGTGATGATGCCCCTGGTGGCTGAGCTGGTATCGCAGTTCCCGATCTTCCAGAAGCACCCGGCAGACCTGATCGGTTTCCACCAGCAATCGGAGGCCCCGATACACCGTGGCCCGGCCGACGCATGGCAACGCCGTGCACAGCTCCTCTGCGGTGAAGGGACGTTCCTGGGCGGCAGCGGCGGCGATGACCAGGCGACGCGGCTCGGTATCCCGGTAGCCTTGATGCGCCAACTGGGCAACAATGTCGTCTACCACGGCAGCGGAGGCCGGGGTGGGATGGTCATGCCCTTTGTGTTTTGCGGTGCTGGAGATCATTTTGATACTGCGTATCTGTATTTTATGCCAGGACGCCGGTTTGTCAACCCTGCTTTCCGGCTTGACGCTGCGGCGCGCCGGCGTTTATAGTCGGCAGTACCAACCGACTGGGGAGTGTGTGCCATGCCTATTTACGAGTATTCCTGTCCCACCTGTGGCTACAGGTTTGAAAAGTTGCAGTCCATGTCCGCCACCGGCGCCGATTGCCCGCACTGCGAGCAGCCGGCCAAGCGGGCCATATCCGTGTTCGCCGCGGTCAGCAAGGGCGACAGCTTCGCCAGCGATATGGCTGATCTGGGCGGCTCTCCCATGCCGGCCCCGGTCGGGCACTCACACGGCGGGTTCTGCGGCTGCGGCCACTGATCCATACGGATACCGACTTAGTAGGGGCGACGCATGCGTCGCCTCTACGTACTTAACGGCGCTGCTTCTCCATGCGCCGGCCGTGGAACAGGTACTGCTGGGAGTAGCCGGCATATCTCCCAAAATACGCCTGCGCCCACTCGACCATGGCCCGGTCGGGTGGCTTTTTCTGCATCGGAAAGTACCATTCGACCAGGGCCCGCCGGACCCACACATCCACCGGAAAGGCTTCGAGCTTTTCCAGAGAAAATACCGCGATGCAGTCCGCGATTTTCGCGCCGATGCCGTAACAGTCCATGAGGCGGCCCTTCGTTTCAGGATAGGGCAGCCGTATCAGTTCATCCAGGTCCAACTCGCCCCGGCATACCTGCTCGGCGGCGGCCACCACGTAGGGCGCGCGAAACCCCAGTCCCAGTTCGCGCAGGAAACCCTCGCCAGCCGACGCCAGCCGTTCCGCTGATGGGAACGTGCAGCGGACTTCCCCGTCCAGTTCCAGCGGTTCCCCCAGGCTGTCGGCCATGGCCTCCATGTTCTGGTGGATGCGCGGGATGTTGGAAGTAGCGGAACAGATAAATGCGACCGTGCACTCCCAGGGTTCCTGCCGCAGGATGCGCAGGCCCGGGTATCGGGCGACCATGGCGGCCACGCGCCGGTCCCGGCAGATCTCGCCGTAGATGGACTCGATGTCGTCGTCCAGCCGGAAGTAGGCCCGCAGCAGACCGTCGGCGCTGGAATCACCCGTAGCCCGGTACTCCAATCCCGCCGGGTTCTGGCGAAGATGCAACAACCGGCCACCCAAAACGCCGGAATACCACCCGTCCCCCAGCCGGCGCCAGCGGTGCGCCTGGCCACTCTCCAGGCTTTCGGCCAGGTCAAAGGGCTGGTCTATCGACAGGTGCACGGGTCAGGCGGTCCGGGTTAAACCGAGCCATTGGGCGGCCTGCCGGCCGGCGCTGGACACGTTGGACGCCTGGATGGTGCAGGGCGGCAAAGCGTTAAGGAAACGGTCGCCGTAGTTCGCGGTCTGGATGCGGCGGTCCAGAATTACCACCGCGCCACGGTCCGTCTTGCTGCGGATGAGTCGCCCGAACCCCTGCCGAAAACGCAGCACGGCGTTGGGTACTTGGTAATCATTGAACGGGTTGTTGTAAAGGTTGCCCCGAGCCTTGACGATGGGATCGTTGGGTACCGGGAAAGGCAGGCGACACAGCAGCAGGCCACGCAGGATGCCCGATTCCAGGTCAACGCCCTCCCAGAAGCTGGCGGTGCCCAGCAGTACGGCACGAGGGTCGGATTGCATCCGGTCGATCAGTTGGCGCGGAGTGCCGTCAATGCCCTGGGCCAGGACGCCAATGCCCTCGGCGCGCAGCCGGCCGCGCACCCGGTACGAGGCGTCGCGCAATGCGCTGTGGGATGTGAACAGGGCGAGTAGATGGCCGTCCAGTTCGCGCGCCATGTTGAGAATGATCTCGGCGGCCCCGGCGGCGTGGTCGGCGGCCCGGCGTGGGTCCGGCAGGTCGTCGGGAACCATTAGCAGGGTATTGCGCCGGTAGTTGAACGGGCTGTCCACCAGCAACTCGTCGCAGTCTTCCGGGAACCCTACGCGGTCCCGGAGAAAGTCGAACCGGGAATCGGTCGCCAGCGTGGCGCTGGTCAGGATCACCGATTCCTTGCTGGCGAAAAGTTTTTCGGCCAGGATCGGTCCGACGGCCAGGGGCGTGGAGTGCAGCGTCAAATTGCGGCGCACGAAGTCCAGCCATTGGATGTGCTCTTCTTCATAGCGTCCGAAGATCGAAGCCAGGTTCTCGTTGATTCCCGCCAGCGCGTCGATGGAGTTGACCAGTTCGCCGGCCGGAGCGTCGTCGGGTAGGTGGAACCACCCGTCGGTCACGGCCCGCTGCAAAGCGGAAAGGGCGTTGACGCATTCGCTCACAAAAGCCGATAGCGACTCCCACTCGATGGCAGCAACGCTCCAGGGACGAGTTTGTCGTACGCTGGCGTCCAGCGTTACGGGCTGGCGGTCGTTGTCGGGCCGGCCGCCGTCCGAGGAACGGGCGGCGCTCTGGTACAAGCCGTCCATGGCCTCCCACAGGCGCTGCCAGGCCTGGCCGGCCTGGTTGCAGGCGGCGGTGGCGTTGGCCACCGATTCCCGCGCACGCGGCGCTTCCAGGGTGTCGCCCAGCCGTCCGGCCGCCGCGTTCAGGTGGCTGATCACGCGATAGACGCTTTCCAGTTCCTGCGTCAGCGTGCTGGCGGCGATTTCAAAACCCAATTGCCGGCTCGCTTCTTCCTCCAGGTGGTGCGCCTCGTCGATGACAAGCCGCTGATAGTCTCCCAGCACGGTGCCGCCCACGGAGAGATCGGCCAGCAGCAGAGCATGGTTGATAATGAGCACATGGGCGGCTGCCGCTTGATCGCGGGCCTGGCGCAGGAAACAGGGCGAACCGCCTCGCAGTGCCGGGCATCCCTCCGCGGCGTCGGCGCAAATCCGCGACCACGCCGTCCAGTCCTGCATGTGGAGGTTCAGGTGCGTGCGGTCGCCCGATTCGGTTTCGTCCAGCCACACCGCCGTCTTGCCGATGACCCGCGCCTCGTCCTCGTTGAGCGAATCCGAGTTGCCCAGGTTGTTCCAGCGGTGGAGGCAAACGTAGTTGGAGCGACCCTTGAGCTGAGCGGCCCTGACCACCCCGGGCTCCAGGATACCGGCCTCTTCCAAAATCCCGATTACGGCCGGGATGTCCTTGTCCATCAACTGTTCCTGCAAGTTGATGGTGTTGGTGGATACCACCACGCGCTGCCCGTTGGCGGCGGCGTACAGCACCGCCGGCAGCAGGTACGCGATGCTCTTGCCGATGCCCGTGCCGCCCTCGACGATCAGCTTCCGGCCCTGGTAGATGGCGCGGGTAACCGCCTTGAGCATCTCGGCCTGCTCGGGCCGGTTCTCGAAGTTGGGAAAGGACTTGGCGAAAATGCCGTCGGGAGCCAGCAGTTCCTCCACCTGTTGCTCGGTGGGCTGGCGGCGCACGGCGTTGGCGGACGGCCCGTCGGCCGGGCTCGCGGACGGCTGCTCGGTCAGTCTTTCCAGCTTTAGGCCGGACAAGCCCGTCCAGCCGGCCGGGTTTGCTGCGCCCTCGGCCCGTGCGGAGTTGGCGCCGGCGGCGTGGGGGATCAACCCTTCCAACAGGTCGGCGACGGGGGCGTTGGCGGCGCGGGCGGCCCGGGCGATGAACGCCACTTTGGTGGCGGGATGGCCGGCCCCGGTTTCCAGCAGGCGGTGGAATACCAGCGCGGTGATTTCGGCGTCGGCGCTGGCCCGGTGCGCCTGGCTGTGGTCCAGGCCGAGATAGGTAGCCAGCGCGGACAGGTTGTATTCGGGAATGGTGGGCAGGAATATGGACGCCAGGTCCCAAGTATTGTAGTTGCGGTTGGGCAGCGGGAGATGATGGGAGCGCAAAAAGCCCAGGTCAAAGGCGACGTTGTGGCCGACGATGGGCAGCTCGCCGATGAAGTCCGCGAATTGATTTGCCACTCGGTTGAACGTGGGCGCCCGTTCAATCTGTGCCGGGCTGATCGAGGTCAACTGCTGGATGAAGGGTGGAATCTTGCGCCCCGGGTTCACGAACGTCTGGTAGCGGTCGAGAATTTCGCCGCCCCGAAATCTGACGGCCCCGAGTTCAATGATGGTGTCAGAGTTGGCGTTGAGCCCGGTGGTTTCCAGGTCTATGCTGACAAACTCGTGCTCGAAGGGGTCGAGCCGGGTCCCGCCTAAAACGGATGCTTGCGTCATCGCTGCCGCCAGACGGTTACACGGAACGCAGACGGTAAGGACGCAATGCACCCTGGCGCAGCCCTTCAAGGGGGCGGAAATCGCCCCGGTGCAGCGCAGCGAGGAATTGCGCCTCGTCGAAAATCTCGTCGGGGAACTCGGTGACGAACTTGCCCAGTCCGTGAGTGCTGTGGGCGTCGCTGCCGCCGGTCACCGGAAGGTTGAGCCGGTGGGCGACCTCGGCGGCGAAGCGGTTTTCCTCGTCGGAGGTGCCGCCGTTGGCGATCTCGATAGCGTCGGCGAGTTGAAAGACCCGGTGCTGCATGGCCTCATCCGGTTCCGTGGGGATTGGCTCGTTGGGATCGGGGTAGAGGTACGGGCGCGTTCGGTGATGCTGACCCAGGACGCCACGGAAGGGATGGGCTGAAACAACGTATCCGCCAACGGAGTGGGCCGCTTTGCTCAGTTCTTCCGCATGATTGAAACCGCTCTGGTAGCGGTCAACCCCGAAGCAGAGGATGTGGCCCATGTCGGTATCGGCTTCCATGGCGCGGATGAGGACCACGTTGTGCTGCGCGGCGAAGGCGGCGAATTCGTGGCGATCCCAGGGGCCGGAGTGCTCGGTTATGCAGAGGCCGCGCAGGCCAAGCCTTTCAGCTTCGAGAATGAGGTCTTCGGGAGTCAGGCTTGAATCGGCGCTGCCCTTGGTGGTGTGGATGTGAAGGTCAAAAAGGCGAGCCATAAGCCCAACCAGTGTATGCGGCAAGACCGCTGTCGTCAACGGGCCAGGCGGGTGCGCCATTGGCGCAATGCAGACGGTTCAAGGCAGAATTGACGTGGCTGGCTACTGGGTAGGGGCGGGTTTCAAACCCGCCCCTACTACGGAACAGCGGAGGGCAACCACTAGGGTTGCCGCTACATACTTGCGGTGGTCTCGGTTAGCGCCCGGCCCCCACCGGCTGGTGAGCCTTGAGGAACTCGATGACCTGGTTGATGGTCTGGGCCTTGATGTCCGGGTCTTCCTTCCAGGGATAGACCGTTGCCTGGGCATTCGGGGCCAGTTCCGCCATCGCCATTGCCGCTTCCAGCGAGTGGGACGGCGTGTCGTCGGGCATCACCAGCAGGGGTGTCTGGCACGAACGGGCAAAGTCCCGGGACACGCTGTACATAAAGTCCGGCTGGATTCGGTACAGGTTGTGCAGGTACTGCTCGATGGTCTCCATCGTTAGATCCGGTCTATTGGCCAGCAGCGCGGGAGCCCAGACATCCACTCCGGAGTCGTACATCGCGTCCGGAGTCGCGTCGGCATGCCCCACCGGCTGGCACAGCACGGCGGCCGCGACCCGGCCGGGCGCCTTCTTTATCAGCGTCATCGCGAAAGGCCCGCCGATGCAGAAGCCGATAAAGCCGAACTCCCGTATCCCCAGGTGGTCCATCAGGCCAAGCTGGTCGTCCGCGAATGCGCCCCAGGGATCCTCGACCTGCACCGGACCGGTGGACTGGCCGCCGTTGGCGTTGCGCTGGTCCATGGTGATGACGCGGAAATGGTCCTTGAAGGCATCCACGGCATTGAAAACCTGGTTGGGCCAGCCGGCCATTATGGAGTTCAAGCCCCCGCCCGGCGTGGCCAGGATCGGGAAACCGGAACCTGTATCTTCATAGTGGATGGTGACGTCGCCTCGAGTATAAAACGGCATTTTAGTTTCTCCTTGATGGGCCGGGTGTCGGCTTTTGAGCCGATTGTAACTTGGGCTATTGGGATGTCAAGGCAATACATCGACCCCGAGGCTCCACTCACGGTTGCCCTATCCGAACCATGCGCTTATCATACGTTGCCCCTGCGACTGGGAGAACGAAACGTATCTTCGGCAGGAAACAAAACAGTGGAGATAGACATGGCAATCGGCAGCACTTACAAGGTAGTTGAGCTGGTCGGGTCGTCCAGCGAGAGCGTACAGCAGGCCATCGACGGCGCAATCGCCCGCGCCGGGCAGACGATTCGCAACCTGGACTGGTTCGAGGTTCGGGAAATCCGCGGAACCATCGACGGCGACAAGGCCAACTGGTACCAGGTCAAGGTCGGCGTGGGCTTCCGCGTCGATTCCGGAGAAGACATCACTGAGGACTAATCCCGTAGGAATGCCCTCTGCGTTCGACCCACGGAACTCCTGACGCAAGACCGACGGAGGTTCCCTGTTACGGCAGGAAGGCCGGCATGACCTTGGTTCCGAAATTCTCCAGGTTGTTCAGGGTCTTGCGCAGGGGGATGCCCGAATGAGCGAATTCCACCAGCAGGTATTCCAGGTTGCACACCTCCCGCAGTTCCTGAATCCTCTCGGTTACGTGGTCGGGCGAACCCACCAGGAGCGTGCGGGGTTGCAGAAAATCCCAGTCCAACTTCGCGTCATCGGGCAGCTCTTCCCCAGGGTTGGTGAACACCTGCCGCCCGCGAAACGGGTCGTTGAATATGAACGCCGACATGATGCCGGCCTCGGCGTCCCTCCGCGCCTCCTCCATTGAGGACGCCACGTAGGTCGAACGCATCACTCCCTGGTCCTCTCCCACTCCAAACGGACGGCCTTCAAGTCGTGAACGCGCTTCGGCGTAGGTTTCCATCCGCTGCCGGATTCGGAGCGCCGGAGGTTGCCAGTAGCACGCCTTCAGGCCCATCTCGGCCGCCGTCGCCACCGAGCGGTCTGTGGATACCGTCATCCACAACGGCGGGTGCGGTTGCTGGTAGGGACGCGGCGTTACCCGCAGCTTGGTGACCCGCTCGCCATCGTGCCACGCCGCATCGGTTTTGTAGGTCGGGTGGGAGTATTGGGTGCCGTGCGCCGGAAACGTGTAGTTGGTTCCCTGGTGGGAGAAGTATTCCTGCGTCCAGATTTTCCGGACGATTTCCACGGTCTCCTGGAATAATTCCCGATTCTCCCGGTCCTTGCGTGGGTCGGCGTTGGGGTGGAACTGCGGGCCCTCGTAGGGCCAGATTCCCCGGCCGAAACCCACGTCGATGCGCCCTCGGGTCATGTTGTCCAGGATGGCCAAATCCTCGGCCAGCCGTATCGGGTGCCACCAGGTCGCTATGTTGGCCATTTGGCCGATGCGGATTCTGGACGTGCGGGCCGCCAGGTCGGCTCCCAGCAGTATCGGATTGGGGATGTTTCCCAGTCCGTACGGGCTGAAGTGATGCTCCCCGAGCCAGATTGCCTCGAAGCCGAGCTCTTCCGCCATCAGGGCCTGCTGCCGCAAGTTGTCCAGGAAGTCTGCCGCGTTGACAGCCTCCCCCGCCGACGCCGACACGGTTGTGAAAGCTGCGAATCGCATTGCTGACCTCCTATCACCCGGCTCTCCGACGGACTGCCTTCCCAGTCAGTGCCACGCCTATCGTAAACGGCAAATCCATCGAATCTCCACTATGCTCGCTAATTGGTCAAGCGGTAAATGCCGGACTTCTGCGAGAGCAGGTACAGTTCGCCATCGTTGTCCTCGGCGAACGACACGATGCGCAGCCCAGTGTCGGCCAGTTGCTCGTGTCCTGTCACCTTGCCGTCCTCATAGCGCAGCCCAAAGACCTTGCCGGAGCAGAAGTCGCCGTACACGTAAGTTCCGTTCAACCACGGGATCCGGGTTCCGCGATAGACGTAGCCGCCGATCACCGAGCAGGGTTCGCCGCTCAACGAGTACTCCCACACAGGCGGCGTCATTCCCTCCTGTTCACAACCGTCGCCGACGGCGAAGCAATGGCTGCCCTCCAACACGTTCCAACCGTAGTTGCCGCCCCGTTCGATAAAGTCGATCTCCTCCCAACGGTTCTGCCCCACGTCGCCGGCCCATAGCGCCCCGGTGTCGCGGTCGAAACTGAACCGCCACGGGTTGCGCAGGCCATAAGCCCAGATTTCTCCGCGCCCACGGGTTTCCGGCGCGTCGATGAACGGGTTGTCCGCCGGGATGGCGTAGCGACGTTCCCGGGTGGCCTGGGATACGTCGATGCGCAGGATGGTCCCCAGCAGCGTTGAGACATCCTGGCCGTGGCCCTGCGGGTCGCCGGCCGCCCCACCATCGCCCAGGCCGATGTACAGGTAGCCGTCCGGCCCAAAGGCGATTTGCCCGCCGTTGTGATTGGCGAATGGCTGCTCAACTTCCAGGATGACCAGTTCACTGTCCCGGTCGGCAGAAGCATGGTCGGGGGAAATGATGAAACGCGAGACTATTGACCGCCGCGGGTCCGCCGTCGAGTAGTACAGGTACAGGCGCCGTTCGTCTGTCGGATCCAACGCCATGCCCAGCAGCCCCTCTTCCGTGCGACGGCTGCTCACGCGATCGGTGATGTCCAGGGCCGCCATGACCGGAGCATTATCACCGTGGATTCCGCCAAATACCCATACTCGTCCGGCTTGCTCGGTTACCCACACCCGGCCATCCTTCGCCTGGACCAGGTTGGTGGGAGACTGAAACCCTTTAGCCGTCACTGCCGGGTCCAGGGCCAGGGTCCCTATGTTCGGCAAGGAAGCTGGCGATGGGAACGTCGGGGCCGCCGTTTGCGCCGGACCCGCGCCGCCGCATCCCCCAGCCAGCGCCACGAGTAAAATAGTCAGGATTGTCGCGATTACTAACACATTCCCAAGATACTACACCGATTCGGAGCAACCGCTATGAAAGCAATCGAAACCTGGGGCGAAATGGTGCGTGTCGAGCACGAGCAGTCGGACCGGATGCGAGGAGCGCGGCCCGCCGACCACTGGACGCAGGACGCCCGGAACTTCAAAGCCGACCCCCACCGGACCGACGATGAATTGGTCGAGGAACTGCGTTCCCGCTTGTCGCCGGGTGAGACCCTGCTGGACGTCGGCGCGGGTGGCGGACGTCTGGCCCTCCCGCTGGCGCTCACCTGCGGAAGGGTAACGGCAGTGGAACCGTCCCCCAGCATGTGCGCGGTGCTGCGGGAAACCGCCCTGGAACACGGCATCGCCAACGTTTCGATTGTCGAATCAGGCTGGCTGGAAGCCTCCGTTCAACCCGCCGACGCGGTTCTGTGCAGTCACGTGGTGTACGTGGTTGAGGACATCGAACCCTTTGTCCGTAAGATGGATCGCTGCGCCCGCCGCATCGTCCTGATGGTTTTGTTCCAGGCTCCGCCCCAGTCGCAAATGTACGCACTCTGGGAGCAGGTTCATGGCGAAAAACGCCACGGGCTGCCCGCGCTGCCGCAGTTCCTGCCGGTCCTGGACGAGTTGGGCATCAGGCCGGAAGTGTTCGAGCTGGACGTGCAGCCGCCCCAGGGGTTCGACAGTTTTGAGAATGCCAGGGAGATGATCGCCCGCCGGCTCTACGTTGCCGCCGGCACCGAAGCAATGTCCCGATTGGACCGGGTGCTGGAGGCATCGCTGCGGGAAGAGTCTGGCGTCTGGATGATTGAGGGCGCGCAGCCCATACGCCCCTGCATCGTGGCCTGGGAAACTGCCGGCCGTTAGCCTAAATGGTGCCCGGCATGGCTGCGACGGCAAGCTCGAATTCGACCGAATATGCCATGGCGCCGGAGTCGGCGTCGGAGCGATTCACCACGATGCCCTTTTCCAGCGACGCCACCGGAACGCCGTCGCGGAACACGACCCGGTTGCCGGGCTGGGATGGCACGCGCTCCCCCGGTGTCACGATGCCGACCAGGTTCAGCGGGTCGCATGCGGACACGACTTCCAGTGCGCCGGCGGCCGGCGCGCGGTGCGCCTCCCGCAGGGCTGATACGGCATCCGGCAGTGCGAACTGTTCCCCCACGAAACCGGAAACGAACCGCCCGCCCCTGATCTCCCCCTTGGCCTCCAGCCGGCGATAGACCCGCACCAAGTCCCGCCAGCGTGGCGCCATTCTCTCCCTGGCCAGCAACTCGGGAAAAACCATGCCGTAGCGGTGGAGCAGTTGCATGGCTTTCGCTTCCTGCGGATCCGCCACTGGGTCAAGAGATTCCAGCAATGACCACCGTCCGGCGCTGCCTCGGCGCTGCGAATGAGGACGCCGGGACGGTGGCGGCTGGCTGGCGCTGATGCGGGCGCGCAGGGGTCCCGGTTCCGCTTTGCCATTGCGCCGGCTGCCCCTCCGGTCCGGCCGGCTTCTGTGAGGCTTTGTGTTGATGCGAGCGCGGAGGGGGATGACGCTGTCCGACGTCACCAGCCCGTTGGCTGCCAGCATCCACAGGGCTTCCTCCACGTCCGACGGCAGGCGCCGGGTGTGGGCGATCAGGTCGCTCTGGAAGCACGCGCCCCGGCCGGACAGGACTTCCAGTATCTCGGCCATCGCTCCCGCCAGGCTGTCGGTGTTCTCGGTGGCCGGGTCCAACAGCCAGTCCAGGGACTCGCGCAGGGCCAGGGTGATGTTCGAGGACCGAGTCAGGGCCGCGGCTCGCAGGCCCGACCCGTTGCCGGATGCCGGACTGTTTCCTCTGCTGAAACGCCCCCAGGCCACCTCGCCGCCGGTACATAGACTATCCAGCAGCGCCGGCTTGTAGTCCGAGACGCGCCGGGCCAGCAGTTCCGACTCCCACGCGGCGGCGGCAGTCTCGAACCCCTGCAGCTTGTCGATAACGTCCAGCAATCCGCCCTCGCCGGCGGTTTGCCAGCCGGTCGCCGCATATTGCCACCGGAACAGGAAGCGCATGAAGGACGCTTGAGGCACCGGTTCGATCTCCCGCCGCAGCCGGCCCACGGTGGCTCGGTGAATGCGGGCCAGAATGCGCCGGTCACAAAACTCCTCTTCGTCAATGCCGGTTCGGAAACTCCCGCGCAACACCATCCCTTCGTTCTCCAATCCCAACACAGCGGTATCGACATCGGATAAAGACAGGCCGAGCAGTGCGGCCATCTCGCCGGCGGTAAATGGGCCGGAGCACTCGGCCCAGCCGCGCACCAGGTGCGGCGCCGCGTCCTCGCGCTCTATTTCGTCCCCGCGGTGTCCGGTGGCACAGGGCAGCAGGCTCACCCTCCCTTCCAGCTCGGTCTCCGGGTAGGCGGCGGAAACCGTGTCGGCCTGTTCGGCGGCCAGCCAGAGGACTGCGCCCTCCGATGGTGCAATACTCAGTACGCGTCCCGCTTTGGCCAGGTCTTCAAGCCACCCGAGCAGCATATCCCGGGAAGCCATCTCGGTGCGGGATACCAACTCGTCCGCTGGAGCGACGCCCAGGGTCAGTAGCGCGTCGTGCAACTCGTCTACGTCGCGGATGGCCGGCCAGGCGTAAGCCGATTCCTGTCGGATGGCTTCTGGGTCCAGCGCGGACAGGTCGCGGGCATCCTCCGGCAGGGCGCGACGCAGGGATACGGCCCGGGCCCGCCGCTCCTCCAACGGCGCGTCGTCCAGGAAGGCGTAGGGCATGGCGTTGAGAATCTGGTGGGCGAACACCGAGGGCTGAACTGTATCTTTGGCGAACACCTCGATCTCGCCGGAGCGGATGGACGCCAGCACATCCTTCAGTCCTTCCAGGCTCATGGCCTCGGTGAGGCAGTCGCGGGTGGTCTCGAACACCAGCGGGTGATCCGGCGGCTCGATGTCGCCGGGCTCGGCGTTGTCCTGGCACTGTACCTGGGCCGGGAACAAGGCGGCCAGCAGGTCGTCGGAGCGCATCCGTTGCAGTGGAGCGGGCACCTTTTTGCCGCCGCTGTGCCGCAAGAGAGCCAGAAAGCGCGAAGCGTTCCAACGCCAGCGGGTGCCGTACAACGGTGCCTGGAACACCGCTTGGGTCAGCACCTCGTCCACTGTGTTGGGCGAAAGGTAGTTGAAAACGTCGCCCAGCGGGAAAGCCATGCTCGGCCCGAGGGAAAAGTTCAGTCCGTCGTCGGTGGCGCTGGCTTGTAGCTCGAAGTCGAAGGTGCGGCAGATGCGCTTGCGCAGCGCCATGCCCCAGGCCCGGTTGATGGCCGCGCCGAAGGGAGCGTGGATCACCAACTGCATCCCGCCGCTCTCGTCGAAGAACCTTTCCGCAACCACCCGGCTGGCGGTGGGAACGACGCCCAGAACGCGCTTTCCCTCTACGATATATGCCACCAGCTGCCGGGCGACTTCCGGCGACACACCCGCTTCAGACACCAACCACGCTTCGGCGTCCTCAGGATTGTCTAACCGCCGGTCGATGCCGTCCCGAAGTTGGGTAATCTCGTCCGAAAGCTCCCAGGTGCGTCCGGGCGCTTCGCCCAGCCAGAAAGGGATGGTCGGCAGATTGCCTTGGGCGTCTTCCACCCGGACCCGTCCGCTCTCCACCCGTCGGATCTTCCAGGGAGTGTTGCCCAGCAGGAAGATGTCCCCGGCCATGCTCTCGATGGCGAAGTCCTCGTTGACGGTTCCCACGAAAGTGCCTTCCGGGTCGGCCACCACGTCGTAGTCGGCGTTGTCGGGAATCGCCCCGCCGCTGGTCAGCGCGGCGAGGCGCGCGCCCCGGCGTCCCTTGACCCGGTGGTTGATGCCGTCCCGGTGCAGGTGCGCCCCGTTCCGTCCCAACCGTGGCGCGAATCCCTGGGATAGAGACTCTACCACCTGGTCGAACTTGTCCCGGGGCAGCTCCCGGTAGGGGTAGGCCCGCCGGCACAGCTCAAACAACCCGTCCTCGTCCCAGTCTTCGGAAGCGCATTCGGCCACTATCTGTTGCGCCATCACGTCCAGCGGCCAGGACGGAATTACGAAGGTATCCAGGTTGCCCTGTCGGATCGCTCGAGACAGGGCGGCGCACTCCAGCATCTCATCCCTGGTCAGGGGGAACAGCTTGCCTTTCGGCACGCCGCCGACGGTGTGTCCCGACCGACCCACCCGCTGCACCAGCAACCCGATGGAGCGGGGCGAGCCAATCTGGCACACCAGATCAATCTCCCCGATGTCGATGCCCAGCTCCAGCGAAGCGGTAGCGACGCAGACCTTGACCTGCCCGTTTTTCAGCTTCTGCTCGGCGTCCCACCGCCGTTCCCGCGAGAGGCTGCCGTGGTGGGCGACCACTGCCCCCTCGCCCAGCCGCGCCGAAAGCTGGTGGGCCACCCGCTCCACCAGCCTCCGGGTGTTTACGAACACCAGCGTGATGGCGTGGGTCTCGGTGAGGCCGGCGATGGCGTCCAGTGTCTCGCCCCAGATTTCGTGGGTGGCGATGGGGCCAAGTTCCTGCTCCGGCAGCTCTACGGAAAGGTCAACCTTCCGTCGGCTGCCCGTGTCCACCACGACGCAATCGGGGCTTCCCTCGGCGTCGATGTACCGGTTGCCGACCAGGAAGCGGGCCATTTCCGACAGCGGCCGCTGGGTTGCGGACAAGCCGATGCGGGTGATGGGCTCCTCGGAAAGCTGGCATAAGCGCTCCACCGACAGCGTCAGGTGCGCGCCGCGCTTGTCGTCGGCCACCGCGTGAATCTCGTCCAGGATCAGCGTCCTGACGTTTTTCAGTCCCCGCCGCCCGCTCTCCGAGGTCAGCAGGATGTATAGCGACTCCGGGGTCGTGATGAGAATATGCGGCGGTCGCTTGGCCAGCTTCTGCCGTTCCGACGCCGGTGTGTCCCCGGTGCGCACCGCCGTGGTGATCTGCGGTATGGGCGCGCCCGTCTCCTCGGCCAGCGCCGCGATCTCTTCCAGTGGAGTCGCCAGGTTCTTCTGGATGTCGTTGGACAGGGCTTTCAGCGGCGAAACGTACACCACCTGCGTTGCGTCGGGCAGCCCCGTCTTCATTCCCTGCCGCACCAGTTGATCGATGCACGTCAGGAACGCGGTGAGGGTTTTGCCTGAACCGGTGGGCGCGGCGATGAGCGTGTGCCGACCCTGCGCGATGGCCGGCCAGCCGGCGGCCTGCGCCTTCGTCGGCGCGTCGAACCGGCTGCGGAACCACCGTTGAATGAAGGGATGAAACGAGGACAGGGACATGGCGAGATTTTAACACAACTGCGCTCATGTCTCGCGGCGCGTCGATTCGCGTACAATGCTCGCCATCGGTAAACCCGGAGTCCACTGGAGTCAAACAATGAACAATCGCGAGGAACTCAGGCGCAAGGGCAATGAGATACGAGAGCGTCTGCAACACGGCGCTTACCCAGCACGGGAGCGTCCCCGGGCGACGGCAAGTATCCCCGGCCTGAGAAACTTCACCGGGGAGTCCATCTTCGGCGCGGTGTGGGCCCGCCCCGGCCTGGACATCCGCTACCGGATGTTGGCCACCCTGTCCGTCCTGACCACTCTCCAGCGCCTTTCCCAGTTCCAGACCTACGTCCACAGCGCGCTGAGCATGGGTTTGAACCCGGAGGAAATCCAGGAAGTGCCAATCCATTGCTCCCTTTACGCCGGCTTCCCCTCGGCGGTGAACTCCCTGGAAGTGGTGCGCGAGGCATTTAGCGAGCGAGGCATCGACCCGCCCCAAACGGAAATCCCCGAGCTGAGCCTTGAGCAGATGGAGGCGCGGGGCCGCGAACTGCGGGATCAACTCTTCGGCCCTGAGGGACAGGGTGGTTACAACAGCGCGCTGATGGACCTTGCCCCGGACTTGCGAACGCTCACCTACCAGTACGGCTTCGGCGAGATTTTCTTCCGCCCCGGCCTGGACCTGAAATCCAGGGTGGTGTGCGCCACCGCCGCGCTGGCGGCGCTCCGGGCCGACGGCCAGTTGCGCAACTTCCTGCGGGCCGGCCCTCGCGTGGGCCTTTCCCGGGAGGAAATGGTTGAGGTGCTTATCCAGACCGGAGGGTACGCGGGCTATCCGGCGGCGCTGAACGCCATCTCCATCGCCGCCGAGGTCTATAGCTGATCCAACGCCGGCTACTGGTGGCCGGTCTTCTAAATGTCGTTTTCGGTACGGAAAGGCCCCCACTCACGGGGGATGTTGAGCAGCCGTTCTTCCAGATTGTCCACACTGTTCTGGCCGCAATAGGCCATGGCGCGATCAAACTCCTCGCGCAGAATCTCCAGCATGTGGTGCACGCCCTCGGCTCCGTTCACTGCCAGGCCCCAATATAGCGGCCGGCCGACTGCCACCGCAGTTGCGCCCAGGGCCAACGCCTTGAGCACGTCGCTGCCCCGCCGGACGCCGGAATCCACGTACACCTCCGCCTTTCCGCCGGTCGCCGCTACGATTCCGGGCACCATTTCAATGCTGGACATGGTGCTGTCAAACCGGCGCCCGCCGTGAGTGGAAACCAAAATGCCGTTGACGCCATGCTCGACTGCCTTGCGCGCGTCTTCGGCCACTCGGAGACCCTTCAGCACCAGGGGCAGGCCGGTGAGGCTACGCAACCACTCCAACTCCCGCCACGTGATCGGCGGGCATTCCTGGGCTTCCCACGGCGGTGGTTCGCCGGACTCAGACGCGAGCTTCAGTTGTTCGCGGAAATTCCCGTATTCGCCCGGACGCTCGTAGCGATTGCGAATATCCCGTTCCTTGGGGCTGGGAAACGGTGCGTCGATGGTCAGCACGATAGCCCGGTAACCGGCTGCCTCCGCACGCTTCACCAGGTTTTCCGTGAGGTCGTAACTGCGGTGCGAAAGCTGGAACCAGAGCGGGCCGGTAGCGGCGTGGGCGACTTCTTCCATGCTGCAATTGGAATTGGTGCTGCACATCATCAGCGTGTTGGACATCCCGGCGCCGCGCGCGGTGGCGCATTCCGCATCCGGGTGCGCGTTGCTGTGAGCGTCCGTTGGCGAAATCATTACCGGGAAGCTGATGTCCGTGCCCAGGACAGTGGTCGCGATTTTACGCTCGGCGGTATCCCGCATGAACCGAGGCCGCATCGTCAGCGCCTCAAATGCGGCGCGGTTGCGGGCCGTGGCGATCTCGTCCATCGCGCCGGCCTCGATAAACTCCCAATAGTTGTGGGGCAGAACTTCTCTGGCCCGCGCCTCATAATCATAGAGGCTGATAGGATCCATTCGCACGGTCGCACTCCTCACAATAACGGCTTATTGGCAAGAGAATTTTACACCGCGCGGCACGATCGCGCGCCTGTTGACGGGTTTCAATCCATCAGTGTTAGACTGACTTGTAACGAACACTCCCGATTCCGCGCTCACAACGTCTCCCGGAGGAAACTATGGCTACCCATTCTGAAACCACACTCCAGGACTTGCAAAGGACTGCCCTGGAAAATCTCTGGGTGTACCTGCGGGAACCCAGCGACATGGCCGAGAAGGGCGAGCCCCAGATTTTCGTCGAGGGCAAAGGTTGCCAGGTTACCGACTCGCTGGGCAACACCTACATCGACGCCATGTCCGGCCTGTGGTTGAAGAACGTCGGTTACGGTCAGAAGGAAATCGCCGACGCCGCCTATGAGCAGATGCTCAAGATCACCTACATGCCCCTGGGCACCACCACCGAGCCCACCGTCGTGCTGTCGGAAAAAATCGCGTCCATGATGCCGGGTGATCTTTCCCGCTGCTTTTTCACCAGCGGCGGCTCCGAGTCGGTGGAAACGGCGTTAAAGTTGTCCCGCGCCTACTTCAAGCGGATCGGCGAACCGCAGCGCACCAAGTTCATCAGCCGCCGGGACTCCTACCACGGCGCCACCATGGGCGCGATGGCCCTGGGCGGCAACTATCTCTACCCCAGGGAAGACTACGAACCCCTGATGCCCAATACCTTCCACGCGCCGCAGCCCAACTTCTACCGCTGCGAGTTCAAGAGCGAATCGCCGGAAGAATGCGGCCAGCGGTGCGTGGATGCCATCGAGAGCATCATCCAGTTCCAGGGGCCGGACACCGTCGCGGCGGTCATTGCCGAACCCATCTCCAGCCCCATGGGAGCGGTGGTGCCGCCGGACAACTACTGGCCACTGCTGCGCGAAGTCTGCAACAAGTACGGCTGCTTGCTGATCGCCGATGAGGTGATTACCGGTTTCGGGCGCACCGGCAAGTGGTTCGGGTGCAACCACTGGGACATTACGCCCGACATGATGACCGTGGCCAAGGGCATCACCAGCGGGTATATCCCCATGGGTGGCGCCATCCTCCGCAAACCCATCGCCGATGCCTTTGTGGGCAGCCCCTCGGCAGCCTTCCGGCACGTCATCACCTTCGGCGGCCATCCGGTAGCCGCCGCAGCCTCCCTGAAGAACCTGGAAATCATGGAGCGGGAAGGTATGGTTGAAAATTCGGCCCGGATGGGACGCTACCTGCTGGACGGCCTGGAAGAACTCAAGGAAAAACACTCCATCATCGGCAACGTCCGCGGCCTGGGTCTCATGTGCGGCCTGGAAATGGTGAAGGACCGGGAGACCAGGGAGCACTTCCCGGCCGACGCCGGACTGAGCCCCCGGTTGACCCAGGGCTTTGCCGACCAGGGCCTCTTCCTGCGCGGCGGCGACCTCATGAACATCATGCCTCCCCTCTGCGTCACGCCCGGCGAGATTGAGCAGATCGTATCCACCATGGACAACGTGATCGGTCGCGTGGCGTCGGACCTGGGAGCGGCCTAGCCGCTCAGCCGGCAAGATAGCAAAAACGGCCCCAAAACGGGGCCGTTTTTGAGTTTAGAATCGGGAAAATGGTGCCGAGGGGCGGATTCGAACCACCGACACCGGCATTTTCAGTGCCGTGCTCTACCAGGCTGAGCTACCTCGGCTAACAGGGCATTCGATGATAAGCAACGTCGGAAACATTGTCAATCCAAAATTCGCGGCGGCCCGGTTTCCAGCGCTCCGTAAGACGTCAATTGCGTTGCAGGTCGGATAGGTCGTCCGTCAGGGTCCGCATTGTCTCGGGGTCGGGGTCGCCGGGTTGAGGCCCGTAGTGGTAGCGCTCAAATTCCCCGACGATGCGCTCCACGGGCGGGTCAGGGAGGGCCTGGTTCGCTTCCTGGCGGTGTTCCTGCGGAGTTTGCCAGGTGTGGCGAGAGAACCCCACGGCCCGGGCGATGTCCAGCATCCGGTAATACACCTCGCGCGGATTGGTGGGTGGCGGCCGGCGGCGGCTCAGGTTGGAGGCCCAGTTGAACCAGCCGGCCAGAGCGTCCGCGACGTCCTGACCGGCTGCCTGCAGCGTGAACGTTGATTCGCGGGTTTCCGCTTCGGAATAGTTGTTGCCCATGAGACGGCGGCGACGGAACATCCGGAACAGGACCCAGCCGGCCAAAGATACCGCCAGCAGGAAAGCGAGCCACTTGATGACGGTGAGTATCACGTTGGGAGGTCCGTCGCCCTCTACCTCGCGCAGGCTCTCGTGGAACTCCTCGATTTGCAGCCGTGCCAGCTCCAGGCCGCTGAGGTCGCCGCCCCCGAAGAAACTGGAAATCCAGTTGCCGATAGCGACCAGCCCGGCGGCAAGCAGCCCCAGCAGGAGGAGGATTGGTCGCAGGGTCCACAAGCCAATGAAGCCGATGCCACGAACGATAGCCCTGGCGACGTCATCCAGGCCGCCCACTCCAATGGCTCCCAGGATCAGGGCCAACAGCAGCACCGCGCCTACGCTAACGACGATGGCCATTAGCCACCTGCGGCTGATCTGACCAACGCCGCTGTCGATGGCGAAACGACTCAGCGCCAGGCCGCCCAGTCCGATGGCGAAATAGATGACCAGAATCGGCAGTCGGATGATGTGCGCGGGCATCAACGGGTCAGCCGCCGCGGCGACCAACACGATAATGACGCCACGAACGAAGGCGTTCCTGATTACGTCGAGAGTTACGTCATCACGGGCGATTGTGGTGCCGCGCCACCAGAGCAGCAGCAACAGCGCGGAGGCCAGGCTGAGGCCGGCGATGGCGTTCAAATCTCCGGAGAACACGAGGCCGATGGGAAACCACCCTGCGCCCATGCTGACGCCGGCCAGCGCCAGCACCGACAACGCGCTGACGAACAGCCCGATAACGCCCCGCAGGTTCAGCGAAAAGCGGATATTCTGCACATACCAGGAAAGGACGAATGACCAGGTGATGGCCACCATTGCGATGCCCAGGGGAACCCCCGCCTCAGGGAGGCGAATGGCGTTGGAAAGCAGCTTGCCGATCAGATAGATGGCGAAGCCCTCCAGAAAGAGGGTAACGCTGGTGACCAGCGCGGAGCGGGCGAAGGTGGTCATTCCGAACTCTCCGCAACGGTGGCGGCGACGGATGCGTCGTCCAGCCAGTCGTCCCGCCACATTTCCTCCAGGCCGGCGAGCGAAGGCCCGGCCATGAACAGCGGCACTTCGGGCGGAAGCAGGCGCGCAATGGGGCCAGGGTCGCCGTCGCCGGCGTAGAAGATCATGACGTGGTGCCCGCGGCGCCGGATTTCTTCGGTCTCGTTCACTACGACCTGAGACAGCAGAGCGGTTACCAGCACCACGGTTGCGCCGGATACGAGCGAGTTGGACTCTTCGCGCAGAACCGAGGACAGTTCGGTGACCCAGAAAGGGCCCGCCATGGCCAGGGACTCCAAAACAGACTCCAGTTGCAGGCTGCCGGAACCGGGCGGTACCGACATCCACTTGCTGGAATAGGAGGCGATGGCGTTGCTCACCAGGCTGAAGGTGTAATCTTCGCGGCAGGCGTGCTCGGCGACGGACGCAGCAACGGTTACCGCGCGCTCGAACAGGCGGCGGTTGCTGCCCTGCCAGGCGGCATCGCCGGTGCGCGCGTTGAGGGCGATGAGCATGTAACGGGTGGCGGCCGGTTCAAAAACGCGGGATTCCAACTTGCTGTGCCGGGCCGTAGCTTTCCAGTCAATGCGCTTCAAAGGATCGGACGGCAGGTAGTCGCGGAGGCCTACGAAACGGCTGGGGTCGTCCTGAATGAATCTCTGTCCCCGGCTGACGCCCAGAGGCCGCTCCCAAAGGTTCATCATTTGGCGCACATCTACGATACGTGGATAGACCAGCAAGTAGTCCACATTGGTCACATGCTGCTCAGCCGAGGTCAGGCCGAACATATCGCCGCTGCGCAAACGGGCCGGGCCGATGCGATGGTAGCCGCGAACGCGACACCGTATCCGGTAGCGCCAGGTAACCCGTTGATAGGGGAGCAGGGAAGTCGTGATGCGGTGGTCAAGTTCGGCTTCCGCGCCGACGCCGCGCCGGAACGTGCCGCCGGTCTGGAGACCTAGGGGAAAGGTGTCGGAAATGTCCAGCCAGATCATGGGCAGGATCTTGTCGTTGTCCACCGTGATGTAGTAATCGAGGACGTCTCCAATGAAAGCGCGGCGACGCTCCAGCCGCCGGGAATAGGTGAGCCGGCGAAACGCGTAGCGCGGCCAGTGTTTCCCCGTAATCCAGATGAGCAGAACCAGCACGCCGACCACAATAAGCAGCGCCTGGCTGGCAAGGAGGCCGGCGACGATGGCGATGGCGGCGGCGATAACCCAAAGGTCGCTTATCATGGTCGCAGGATAACCGATTTGACGAGCCAGTGGTAAGCCGTCCGACGGTGGCCCTATGGTATTCTTTTCGGTAATGGAGGGGTAATAGTTCCCAATTTTAGGAGGATGGCAAAGTGAATCGTTACAAGCTGTCTTACGTCATGTACGATCCCAGCGAAAGCACGGAAGATGACAAGTACATGGCCGAAATACCCGCGCTGCCGGGATGTCGAGTTTGGGGGGATACGCCGGCGGAAACGTTACACATTCTTCAGGGCGTGGCCGAGGCCTTTATACAATCTTACCTGGACCATGGGGACGAACTACCGCCTGGAGTCGTGGCAACGCCGGTTGAGCTCAGTCCCGTCGGGGAGATGACGGTGATAGCGTGACTTACCGGGAATTCACGCGAAAGTTACGCAGGTTAAGCTGCCAGTTCGACCGTCAGGGCAGCGGTTCCCATGAAATATGGATGAATACGGAGAATCGTGCAAGGGCGTCGATACCTAACTGGGGCGGCCAAGATTTAAAAATCGGAACGATGCGAGGAATCCTGCGGGATTTGGGTATATCCAGAGATGATTTTGAACGAGCGTAACAACGACTCCGCTGTTGACAAATTGCTGGGCCGTCTGGCCGGCCTGCTGGAATGGCAGGGTTTGGGTACAGCAGCGTTGACGCCGAGACCCCGCGGCGGCCGTTTGCACGGAGCGGACGCCGAAGAGGTTGCATCGCTGCTTGAGGAACTGGCCGCCGCCGACGCCGAATTGCCCGCTGGACGCCGGCCCCGCAGCCTCATCTTTGGCAACGGGTGTTTCGCCATCGGGAGATACGCCGAGGCGCTCACGGTGTACCAGGCATTGGTTGGCGAGCGGCCCAATGATTTTGCGGTGCACTTCAACCTGGGCGTAACATTTCTGCGGCGACGCCAGCCGGAAGAAGCGGTTCGCGTCCTGACCAGGGCCCTGGAACTGGATGCCTTTTCCGCGCCAGCCTACTACCAGCGCGGCAATGCGCGGGACGATATGGGGGACGGCGACGGGGCCCTGGACGATTATGCGACGGCCATCGGATTGAATCCGGATTATCTTCAGGCGCACTACAATCGCGGGATCGTGTTGAACAAGATGGGGAGATATCCTGAGGCCATTGAAGCGTTTAATGATGTGATGGCTCTGCGGCCCGACATAGCCAACGCCTATTTGAACCGGGGCGTGGCGAGAGATGAAGTAGGGGACACGGACGCTGCCGTGGCCGATTACGACGCTGCGCTGCGCTGCGACCCGGACAACGCCGACGCGCGTTTCAACAGGGCGCGGATACGTTATCGGGTGGGCCGGTACCGGGAAGCGGTGGAGGACTACACGGCGGCGATTGGGGTGCGTCCTGATGACGTGGAGGCAATAAACAACCGGGGCCTAGCCTACGATGCGCTGGGGCAGTATGAGGACGCTATTGCCGATTACGACGCCGCGTTGAAGCTGCAACCGGATTTCGCGGAAGTGTTGAGCAACCGGGGCGCCGCGCTGGAGAGCCTGGGGGATGTTAACGCGGCGCTGGTCAATTACCTCGAGGCGCAGAAAGCGCTGCCGGAATTTGCCGCCGCGTATTACAACGCCGCCCGCCTGTATGCCGACCGCGGCGACATCGCCGGGTGCGCGGAGCAGTTGGCGGAGGCGGTCCGGCTTCAGCCGGGGTTATATGCGGAAGCCGAGTCCGACGAGACGCTGGGCTGGGTGCTGGATCTGTCGCGGATGAGAGACGAGCGGCAGGGGGTTGAGTAATCGTCAGTCACCGCGGTGGGATTAGCGGTTGACCTGGGTTTCGTCGTCTTGGGGAATGACCTGGCGAAGGATGGCTTCCTCGCTTAGGCCGGCGGCCTCGTTATGCACTTCCGGCGTGTCGGCAATGAGCAGGTCGGGATCTATGGCCGCCGGAACTTTTTCCGGTTTGTGGTCGGCGTGGGTGAGGATGTTGTGGGTGATGACGACCAACGCCAGAGCGGTCAGGCCTAGCATCACGTCCAGGCCCCTATGGTGTATGACCTGGTTCAGCGCCAGCATCACTCCGTAGCCGAAAAAGATGCCAATGGAGGAACGGAACACGGAACGGCGGAACAGGACGACGAAGGCGATGCCAACGGCAATCCCGATCAATACGAACCAGTTCAGGTAGCCTAACGACACACCCACCAGCACTACCATACCGTCTCCGCCCTTGAATCCGGTGAAGATGCTCTTCCAGTGGCCGGCGATGGCGGCAGCGCCCGCGACTAGGCCCAGCAGTTCGTGCTGTCCGAACATCGAGGCTACGTACACGGCGGCCGCGCCTTTCAGGACGTCGCAGGCGAATACCATCATGCCGCGACGGCGTCCGACGTGCCAGAAGACGTTGGCGGTGCCGGCGCGACGGCTGCCGGTGGCGAAAATGTCCACGCCCTTCCAGCGGGCCACCAGGTAGGCAAACGGGATGCTGCCTAGCAGGTAGCCGACCAATGCCGCTGCCAGGATGCGGGTTATGAGGGGGGCAAAATCGGCAAGAGGCATGTGGTGAAGTCGCAATTAGGACGAATTTAAAAATTGGTAAAGAATGATACCACAGCGCAGCGTATCGAGTTTATTCAGGCCTGTGGGCGACGTACATCCAATAGCCGATCTCACCTTGCCGGACCAGATTTTCTACGCGCTCCAGCAGCCCTGGAACGAACTCAACCAGGTCGCCAGCGACGGGCGGCGCAGCGTGCGCAAGGCTGCCCCGGACCGGCATTTTGCCGCGCAGTTCAGCCAGCAGCGTCAGTACCTCGTCTGACCAGTCGGCCCGCTCGGTTACGGTGAAACCACCGGCTGCCAGGAGGTCCGGGTAGCCGTCGGCGGTCAGCGCATCGGCGAGGCAAAGCATCATGCCCACGGTTCCGTCCAACTCGGGCGGCAGGCTGCCCGTTTCAACGGTTACGTCGGAAAGGCCGATGACTCCCCCGGGCCGCAGCAGCCGGTAAACCTCGGTGATGGCGGCCGGCTTGTCGGCGAAAAGGCTGGTGGCGCATTCGATAATCACGGCGTCGAACGCGCCGGAACGGAACGGCGGCATCTCCGCGTCCCCGCGAACAAAACCCACGTTGGCCGGTATGGGTTCGCTGAGCGCCCGCTGACGGGAATCTACGACGGCCTCAACTCCCAGCTCTAGGCCGGTTACACGGCAGCGGAACACGCGGGAAATCGCGGTGGCCCCGGTTCCCAGGCCGCAGGCGAGGTCCAGGACGCCCCAACCGGGTTGCAGTCCCATGGCGCGGCCCAGGCGGTTGGTGGCTCTCAGGCCGCCGGGATGCAGGCTGTCGCCGAGGATGAGGCGCGCCAGCTCCGAGGAGTACAGGTCGGCGCAGCAGATTTTGGCGGAGTATGTGGAGAGCATCGGGGAGTCACTCTCACGCCTGCCCTCTTCCATCGAAGGGGAGAGACTTGATTCTATGGTGGCCCTGCTGCTGGATGAGTTGGTCGCGCACCTGCTCCCGGTAGCCGACGGAGTTGTAGGCGCAGAAAGGTATGGCGCGGCCGTCGGGGGTCAGGATGCCGACGCAGCACTTCATCACCTGCTTGACGTTGAACGTCCAGGCGTCCAGAAAGTCCTTGATGGCGATCTGGAAAATGTGGTCCTTGAGGTGGTTGATCTCGTAGGGCAGGTCCAGGCCCGGGCCGCAGGCACACTCGAATTGGCCGGCGGTTTGCTCGGTGCCCGCGACGGCGGAGGCTGACCACAAACCTTCGAGCGCAGCCTGAACGTCGGCGGCGTTGGGAGGCTTGGGCAGGGCGCGGTTGGTGATGTAGTCCAGGTACTGGTCGATGTCGAGCAGCCTGGGCAGCGGAGTGACCTTGTCCCCATCTACGAACAGGTAGGAATTGACCTGGCAGGTGGGGAAGCAGCAGGGTACAGGGACAAAGTCTTCCAGAACGAAGCGTCCGTTGGTCTGGTCAACGATGCCGTGGATAATGTCGGGGATGGTGACGCGGGTCATGGGGTCGAATTCGATGTGCCGTCCAACGTGGGTAACGGGCTGGAACACGACGCCCCGAACGGCGGGATGTTTCAGTCCAAATTCCAAAATGGGGCCGACCTCGTCTGTATTAACGTCGCGCTCGATAGCCGCCACCAGGACGGCGGTCATGCCAGCCTCAGCGAGGCGGTCCAGGGCACGCATCTTGGTGTCCAGCAGCGGTTCGCCGCGTATGGTGCGATAGGTTTCCTCGCGCAGCCCGTCGAACTGGAAATAGACTACTGGATCCAATGCGGCCATCTGGGAAAGAAATTTGTCATCGTGGGCGAGGCGCACACCGTTGGTGTTGATCATCACCTGCCGGATGCCGCGGTCCTTGGCAGCCTGAATCATCTCCGGCAGTCGCGGGTGGATGGTGGGTTCCCCGCCGCTGAACTGGACTACCTCGGGGTCGCCCTCAATCTCGACGAATCGGTCGAGCATGGACTCAACCTGTTCCAGCGTAAGGCTGTAGCCGATGCCGGCGTCGGCAAAGCAGATGGGGCAATCGAGGTTGCAGGCGGTGTTGACCTCAATGAGGGCGAGGCAAATGTGCTGCTTGTGCTCAGGGCAGAGACCACAATCCAGAGGGCAGCCGTTCTCAACCTCGGTGCTGAAATCCAGGGGGATGGTGCCTGGTTTGTTGAAACGCACGCTGCCGACGTACATCTCGGCGTCAGAGCTGATGATGCCCTCGAACCAGCCATGCTCGGGGCATCGCTTCCGCATATAGACCTTGTTGTCGCGGATGATTACCTGCGCGTCGATGACCGCCTTGCATTCCGGGCAAATGGAGCGGGTGAGTTCGTGAAAGATGAAATCGGTGCCCTGCTTGGTCTGGCTAGTTGTGGCCAACTGGGGATGCTCCTTGAAGTGTTGCTAGTAGTCTTTCGCGCATAATGCGCACCGCCACCGGGTTGTTGTCAATCAGTGTGAAGTTGCGCCCCTCACGGTACGCCGCTTCGCCAAGCGTCCCGCTCCCGGCGAAAAAGTCCAGCACGCGGTCGCCGGGGTTGGAGTGGACGCGGACGATTCGGCTGATGATGTGCAAGGGCTTCTGCGTCGCGTAGCCGGTTTTCTCCTTGCCGGTAACGATGGTGCGCCACCAGACATCGGTGGGGGTTTTGCCCCGAGCGGCTTTTTCGGGGCCGACCAAGCCGGGGGCCATGTAGGGGATGCGGTCAATGGCGTCGTAGTTGAAGGTGTAGTTATTGGGATCTTTGGCGTACCAGAGGATGTTGTCGTGCTTGGCGGGCCAGCGCGTCTTGGGCCGTCCGCCGTAGTCATAGGCCCAGATGATTTCGTTGATGAAGGATTCGCGTCCGAAAATCTCGTCCAACATCACCTTGCAGTAATGGACTTCGCGGTAGTCGATATGGAAGAAGAGGCTGCCGTGGTCGTCCAACACTCGGTATGCTTCCTCCATGCGGGGCCACAGGAACCCGATGTATTCGTCGAAATTGTCGGCGTAGCGACTGCTACTGACTATCTCTGTGAGGTAGCGACGGCCCTGGAATCCGGTGCGGTCGCCGTCGGCGTCGGGCGTGACCTTGATCCGTGTGCGGGACTGTGGCTTGCCGGTGTTGAAGGGCGGATCGACGTAGATCAGTTGGAACGCGCCATCGGGCAAAGTGGGCAGGACATCGAGATTGTCGCCAAGTATAATTTCGCCCATCGTGTGCCTCCGGCAGTGGAGGCATTATACAGGTGATTGACATGACTAAAGGCAATCATTCCAACGGGGCGCTGGCCGGCGTCAAGGTGCTGGATTTGACGCAGATCATGGCGGGGCCGATGTGTACGATGCTGCTGGCCGACATGGGCGCGGACGTGATCAAGATCGAGCGGCCCGGCGGCGGCGACGACACCCGGCGGATGGGGTCGCGTTTATCGGAGCGGTTCGCCGCTGGCTTCCTCGCGCTGAATCGCAACAAGCGCAGCATCGCGCTGGACCTGCGGGCTGACGCCGGGAAAGCCGTTTTCAAGCGAATGGCGGAGACCACGGATATCGTCGTGGAGAACTTCCGGCCCGGGGTGATGGACCGCTTGGGTCTGGGTTATGAAACGTTGGCGGAGATCAACCCCAAGCTGGTGTACGCCAGCATATCGGGGTTCGGCGGCACCGGGCCATACCGGAACCGGGGCGGGTTCGACCTGGTGGCGCAGGGCATGAGCGGGTTGATGTCGGTAACGGGTTTTCCGGGAGGGCCGCCGGCCAAGGTGGGCGTCCCCATCACCGACATCGGCGCGGGGAGTTTCACCGCCGTGGGCATCCTGGCGGCGTACATCCACGCGCAACGGACGGGTCAAGGGCAGCAGGTCGACGGCTCTCTCATGGAGGCCGGCATCGCCTACACCGTTTGGGAGTCGTCGGAGTACTTCGCCACCGGAGAGATACCGGGTCCCTTGGGGTCGGCGCACCGGGTAAACGCGCCGTACCAGGCATTGCGCACCAGCGACGGCTACATCAACATCGGAGCGGCGTCTCAACCAACCTGGGAACAGTTCTGCCGGGCCATCGACAGGGAAGAGCTGATAGAGGACGCAAGGTACAAAAAACCCAATGACCGTAAGGCGCGAGAAAAGGAACTGGCCGAGTTGTTGGAAGGTATCCTGGCCGAACACACGACGGCCCACTGGATGGAGCAACTGGAAGCTGCCGGAGTGGTCGCCGGCCCAATCTACGACATGGAGCAGGTGTACTCCGACGAACAGGTGCTGGCCCGGGAAATGCTGGTAGAACTGGAAGACGCGGAACTGGGCAAGGTGAAGAACATCGGCGTGCCGGTGAAACTATCGGCGACGCCAGGGCGAATCCGACATCGCGGCCCGGCCCTTGGAGAGCACAGCCGGGAGGTGCTGCTAGAACACGGGTACACAGCGGCGGAGGCCGAGGAGTTGGTTGCAGCGGGGGTGGTGACGGTATAACTTGAGGAAATATAAGGTGATAAACAGTATGATCTTCACCCACTTGCGCACATTGTTGCCGCACCTGCTTTTGCCCTCCTTTCCGGCGTAATTACGTCCGTGATCTTGCTAGGCGCTTTACTTGTCGGGCTTGACAGTATGGAGTCGGTCTTGGCTCTCATGACACAACCTCGTGCGGAGTCAGTCCGAACTGATCCCGCCATGCAGTACGTGGCGGTTGCAGTCCTCATTGCATCGCTGCTTGCTACTGCGCCCCTCATCGGGTGGTGGTACAATTTCCTCCTACGCATGTTCAACGTGGATCAGCCCATTGAGGAGGTGCCGCGGTGAAAGTGAATGACAAAAAACGCCACAGATTGATTGTTTTGACGATCTCTTATGCTATGGCCATCCCAATCTCCGTCTATGTGGTGGGGTTGGTAGTTGGATGGTGGTAATATCTGGGCTGTGACTTCGTGAGCGGATGCACCCTACATGGTCCGCCAGGTGTAACCCTCGGTCATGCTCAGAAACTGGTCCATCAGCGCGGGCCTGGCGATAATCAGACCCGGCGAGAATAAGGTAGCGTTATTTAGCGTGGCGCGGTCTAGGACGCGGGCGCCGGCCTCGCTCGCCAGTAAAATGCCGGACGCGATATCCCAGGAGGAAAGGCTGTGGTGAGCGTAGAGGTCGATACGTCCCGCTGCGGTGTAAGCTATGCTCAGAGCGCTGGAACCCATCAGGCGGTAGCCGGAAGTTTGAGGCCAGATACCCGCCACCATTTCCATCAGGTGCTTGGCCTGGCTGAAATCGTAGCCGAGGTCGAAGCCCAGGATGGCATCGTCGATATTCTGCCGGTCTGATGCCCGCATGCGTTGACCGTTCAGGTGAGCGCCGGCTCCCTGTTGGGCTGAAAACAGTTCTTCCCGAACCGGGTCGTAAGTTACGCCGGCCACGACATTCTCCCCGTCAGCGATGGCCACGACGATGCAGAAATGAGGAATGCCCTCGGCAAAGTTGCGGGTCCCGTCAATGGGGTCAACAACCCAGGTGTAGGGCGCTGCTCCGGCGACCGGAGCCGATTCCTCCGACAGGACGCCGAAATCCGGGTATTCGCCGGTTACGTAATCCAGAATCAACCGCTCCGACGCCAGATCGGCGTCGGTGACCACGTTGGCCCTACCCTTGAGGCTGACTTCGACGTCAGTGCGGAATCGACCCAATACCAACTCGCCGGCCCGGCGCGCGGCGGTTTCACAGACTTCAAGGGCGGTTTGTCCGGAGCGAGACCGGGGCAGTTCGACCGGAGCCAGGTATTCCGACATGCGGGGGCCTCCTCTAGTGGCAAGCCGCCGCAGTCTAGCATCCGCAGTAGGCGCGGACAACCGATGATATACTGCTGGGGTGAGTACGCAGTCGAATAGACCGTTGGTCGGTGTGGGGGTGGTGTTCGTGCGCCGTGGCGAAGTGTTTCTAGCCAGGCGAAGGGGAGCCCACGGTGAGGATAGCTGGGCCTCCGCAGGCGGACACCTGGAGTTCGGGGAAACGTTGGAGGAGTGCGCCCGTCGCGAGGCGATGGAAGAGCTTGGCGTAAGGGTTGGCGAGTTGCGCGTTCTCTGCCTCAGCAACATCGTTGCCTACGGGCGCCATTACCTCGATGTGGAATTTCTTGGCGATATCGGGGATCAGGAACCGGTTCCGACGGCATCCGACGGGTCGCTTGGAGAGTACGGGTGGTATCCGCTGTCCGGGCCGCCGCAGCCGCTGTTTGAACCCATGCGCCTGGCCATCGAGAGCCTGCGGACGGGCCAATGGTATTATCCCTCTATATCAGAACAATAGACATAATCCAGTTAAATTATTTCAAAAAATCGCGTATTTTCGTACTGAAAACGTGGTACGAAAGTGGCGATTATGCTATAATTAGTTCTACACCAACAGTATTATGAATCGCAATAATGTCGCGCCGCCGGCTCGACCATTTTGTCAGTCGGAGCAGACCATCGGGGTAATATGACGCAAGCCATAGCGATACCGACCGCGGAGGATTCTTCCGAATATACTTCGGACAACATTCAAGTACTCAAAGGCCTTGAGGCAGTCAGGGTGCGCCCCGGAATGTATATCGGCAGCACCGGGGTTGACGGACTGCACCACCTGATCAAAGAACTGCTGGACAACGCAGTTGATGAGGCGCTCGCGGGCTACTGCGACCGCATCGACCTGCGCATCGCCGCCGACGGCGCTGTGAGCGTGTCCGACAATGGCCGCGGGATCCCGGTGGACATCCATCCGGATACCGGAGTATCCGGGCTGGAAACGGTAATGACCACCCTGCACGCCGGCGGCAAGTTTGACGGCGCGGCGTACAAGGTGTCCGGCGGACTCCATGGCGTGGGCGCTTCCGTGGTGAACGCCCTGGCTTCCGAACTGCACGTGGAAATCTGCCGCGGGGGCGCCCGCTACACTCAGGATTACGCGCGGGGTATTCCGACCACCGACCTGGTGCAGCACCAGCGCGTACGTCGCCAGGGCACGACCGTGACGTATTATGCCGACCCGGAGATTTTCCCCGAGATCAACTACGACTTCGGCCGGTTGGTGGCGCAGTTGCGTCAAACCGCCTACCTCAACAAAGGCCTGGAGATCTGTCTGGTCAGCGAGTTTCACGCCGAGGACCGCAACGGCGACATTGAGCGTTGTTTCTTCTTCGACAGCGGCGTAGCCAGCATGGTGCGGAACATCAACCGCAAGCGCAACGTGGTGATGCCGGACCCGTTCTACTACCAGCGTAATGCCGAGGACGCCGACGTCGAAGTCGCGTTCCAGTACCATCACACGGACGGGCACGACAATCTGGCCGCCGACGAGCGTACCTTCGCTAACTGCATCCTGACTCCGGAGGGTGGCACGCACCTGGCCGGTTTCCGGTCTGGTCTCACTCGCGTGCTCAACGACTACGCCCGCAAGCAGAACTTCTTCAAGGACGCGAAGGACTCGTTCAGCGGAGAAGACACTCGAGGCGGGTTGGTTGCCGTGGTCAGCGTCAAGCTGGGCGATCCGCAATTTGAGGGCCAGACCAAGAACAAGCTCAGCAACCCGGAGATTCGCAGCCGAGTTGAATCCGCCACGTCCGAAGGTTTGACGCGCTTCCTTGAGGAGAATCCCACCGCCGCCAGGGGAGTGCTGGAAAAGGTACAGACCAACCACGCCGCCCGCGAGGCCGCGCGCCGCGCCCGCGACCTGGTGCTGCGCAAAAATGCCCTGGATGGAACCTCCCTCCCCGGCAAGCTCGCCGACTGCTCGGAGCGCGACCCGGCCAAGTCGGAACTATACATCGTGGAAGGCGAATCCGCCGGTGGTTCCGCCAAGATGGGCCGCGATCGGCAGTTCCAGGCTATCCTTCCCCTCAAGGGGAAAATCCTCAACGTGGAGCGGTTCCTCGACAAGGTGGAACGAATCCTGAGCCACGAGGAAATCAGGGCCCTGATCTCCGCCGTGGGCACGGGTGAGGGAGAAGCCTTTGACATCTCCAAGCTGCGCTACCACCGCATCATCATCATGACCGACGCGGACGTGGATGGCTCCCACATCCGCACGTTGATCCTCACCTACTTCTACCGCAGGATGCGGGAACTCATCGAGGGCGGCTACCTGTACATCGCCCAGCCCCCGCTCTACCGGGTTCAGCGCGCTCGCAACATAGCCTATGCTTACTCCGAAGATGAAAAAGACGATCTGATCAAGAAGATGTCCACCGCCCGTTCGGAACCTTCCGTGCAGCGGTATAAGGGCTTGGGCGAGATGAACGCCGACCAGCTCTGGGAAACCACTATGGACCCGGCCGCCCGCAAGATGTTGCGGGTTACAATCAGCGACCTTGACGATATTGATGGCATTGCGGACACCGACGAGGTCTTCGCCACGCTGATGGGAGAACAGGTGGCGCCCCGCAAGAGTTTCATCCAGAACCACGCCACCGAAGTGCAGAACCTGGATGTCTAAATGCTCTCCGGCGGGTTGACTCTGCTGATCTCCGAAGCAGATCTGAAATCAGCCGTCGCCGAACTGGCCCGGCAGATCGACCGGGACTACGCCGGCGTTGACCTGGTGCTGGTCTGCGTGCTCAAGGGCGCGGCCATATTCGCCTCCGACTTACTGCGGAAACTGCATACCGGCGTGCGCAGCGTGGAATACGTGCGGGCTAGCAGCTACGGCAGCGGAACCGAACCCTCGGGTTCTGTCCACATTTCCGGAACGCTGGACGCCCAACGCATCACAGGCCAGCACGTCCTGATAGTCGATGACATTGCCGATACCGGGCACACTTGCGCCGGCGTCAGCGATTTTCTCCAGGAGATGAACCCCGCCTCCCGGCGCTACTGCACCCTGCTGGACAAGCCATCGCGCCGGGAGGTGTCGGTTCAGTACGATTATGTGGGCTTTACCATACCCAACCACTTCGTAGTCGGGTACGGCATGGACCTGGATGAGCGCTACCGGGGGCTGCCGGCGGTTTACTACTTCCCTGATGCGTAGGGGCGAGGCATGCCTCGCCCCTAATGGTGTACTAAAACCCCACCGCTTGCCCATCGCCCCGGGGGTCGGACGCGCCGGTGAGCACGCTCCGGCGGCCATCGCGTACGATCAACTGCACGCAACCGTGATGTGAGCCTAGGGCGTTCTGAACGACGTTGTGTCCCATGCGCTTCAAATCGCGGATGGTATCGTCCGGCATTCCCATTTCCACGCGCAATTCGCCGGCGCGGTTGATGGTGGCGGGATCAGTGCCGGGAAAGCTGAACCAGCGGGGCGACTCGACGGCGTCCTGGGGCTGGAGTCCGCCGTCAATCAGCTTGGTGAGCATCTGGATTCCGACCTGGGGCTGGAGATCGCCGCCGGGCGTGCCACCGACGATGGAGACCTCGCCGTTCACGGTGGTGAGGTAGCAATTCAGCGTGTGCATGGTGCGCTTGCCCGGGGCGATGACGTTGGGATGATCCGGCTCCAGGCTGAAACCGCGCCCGCCGCGATTGTTGAACAGGACGCCGGTTCCCGGAGCCACGACGCCGGAACCGAAGCCGTTGGACAGGCTGTGAATCCAGCTGACGGCGTTGCCTGCGCCGTCGGCGACGCAGAAATAGGTGGTATCGCCGAGGCCGTTGGTGGGCACCAGTGGACGTACCTCCGTGCCGGCCTGGAAAGGATGGATTTGGTCCCGGCGCATGTCGGCGTACTCCATGGAGAGCAGCCCGTCCAGCGGCCATTCGACGAAATTGGGGTCGCCGGCCAGCCGGTTGCGGTCGGAGTACGCGATTTTCTTGGCCTCGACCAGCAGGTGAATGGCATCCGCCGAGTTGGGCGTCATGGACGTGAGGTCGTGCCCGGCAACGATATTGAGCATCTCCAGCAGCAGGAACCCCTGGGACGGTGGGCGGGTCTGGTAAACCGTGTGCTGCCGGTAAGTGGCGCTGATGGGTTCGCACACGTCCGCCTGATGACCGGCGAAATCGCCCTCCGTGAACAGACCGCCGTCCGATGTGGCCTGATTGAGTCCTGCGACCAGCCGAGCGGTGAGGTCGCTGCGGTAGTAAGCGTCCGCGCCGCCCTCAGCCACGCGGCGGATGGAGTTGGCGAGGTCAGAATTGACTAGGATTTCACCCTCGCGCGGCGGACGGCCGTTGCGCAGGTAGATGTCCGCGGTGGCAGTGTGCCTGGCCAGAAGTTCCGCGTTGCCGGCAAACGAGCGGGCGATGCCTGCCGGCACGGGGAATCCCTGCTCGGCGTATCGAATGGCCGGCGCCACCAGATCCGGCATTGGGATGGTGCAGAAATTGCGGTGCATCGCCTCCCACGCCGCGGCTTCACCGGGCACGGTGACGGAGTGGGCGCCGGTTATAGGCATGAGCGCCAGGCCCTGGTTGCGATAGTAATCGGGCTCGGCGCCGGAGCCGGCCACCCCGCTGCTGTTGATGTTGGTGACCTTGCCGGTGGTGGCGTCGTAGGCCAGGATGAACGAGTCGCCGCCCAGACCGCACTTCGGAACGATGGTAACGCACTCCACGGCGGCGACGGCCAGGGCGGCGTCGAACGCGGTGCCGCCGTCCTGAAGCACGCGCAAGCCGGCCGCCGCTGCCAACGGCGAATCGGAACACACCATGCCATTCTGACCGTGCACGGCGCTGCGGGTAAGGTTGGTGATTGACATGGCGGCCTCCGGTGTGGTTCGTAGTCGGCGCGGTCTGTTACTGTGCCCATAATCCTATACGTCGCGCCAACTGGCAAGCATGGTTACTCCAGGGGAATTCCATCGCCCCAACGGACAACCCCTTCTACTCCGTCCGCTCTTGATAGCAGTTGTGGTGCCTGCTTGCCCAATCCCGGCACAATGGTATCCGCCGCTATCTCCGCCAGTGGAACCAGCACGAAAGCCCGTTGCGTCATGCGAGGGTGTGGTATCTGCAGGTCGGGATCCGCCACGCTCACCACTTGGTCGCCGTAGAGCAGGATGTCAACGTCAATGAGCCGCGGCCCCCATCGGTAGCTTTCGGTACGACCAACCTGGGATTCGACCTGCTTGCTAGCGGCTAGTAAGTCCACTGCCGCCAGCGTCGTCTCAAAAGCGGCAACCAGGTTCAGGAAGCTGGGCTGGTCGGTAATCCCCCACGGTTCGGTTTCATAAACCGACGAACACGCGACGCGGCGCATCCCCGGCGTGGCGTCGAGAAACCGCAGCGCCTCGGTTAAAGCCGCCAGCCGGTCCCCCAGGTTGCTGCCCAAACCCAGGTAGGCGGTTACCGATTCGGCCATCCCTCCGGCCTCCATCCCCGCTCAACGGCGTCGGTAATGCGGGCCACGCGCACCATCTCCTTGACGTCATGGACGCGCACGATGTCCGCGCCGCCGGCGATGCTCATGGCAACTGCCGCCGCGGTACCCTCCAGCCTCTCCTCCGGCGGCAGGTTGAGTACGCGCCCGATCGTGGACTTGCGGGAAACTCCGAGCAGCAAGGGAAATCCCAACTCCCTGAACTCCGGGAGCCGGCGTAATATCTCGAGGTTATGATCAGCGGTCTTGCCAAAACCGATGCCGGGGTCAAGGATGATGTTGTGGTGTGCGATGCCGGCGGCTTTGGCAATGCCGGCAATTCTGCTCAAACCGGCGATCACGTCCGGCACCAGATCTTCGTAATGCGCCTGACTCTGGTTGTGCATCAGGATTGCCGGAACGCCGGCGCCAGCGATGACCGGCGCCATTGCGCCGTCGGCGAGGCATCCCCATACGTCGTTGACCAGGGCGGCGCCGGCGTCGATGGCGCGTCGGGCCACGGGCGCTTTGTAGGTGTCCACGCTGACCGGAATGCTGACCGATTCGCAGATTGCGGAGAGCGCAGGGAGCAGGCGGGCCGTTTCTGCTGCTGCCGAGATTGGCTGGGTCCCCGGTCGGGTGGACTCTGCCCCCACGTCGATGATGTCCGCGCCGTCGGCTTCCATGCGCTGCGCCAGCTCCACCGCCGCCCGTGGGTCGTCGGCGAGACCGTCGCCGGAGAACGAGTCAGGCGTCAGATTGATGATGCCCATGATGTACGTGCGGCGGCCCCATGCCAGCGGCTCGCCGCCGGCGACCGTCAGGCTCGGGTTACATTCGGAAGTTGTCTGGCTGGATGACAAGCGCGTGAATCTCCATTCCGCAAGCAACAAGCGGCGAATGCTATTATACCGACCAACCGACTGCCGCTGGAGGCCGATTTGACCACGACCAACGAAGCACCCATTGAATCGACGGGCGACGCGAAACTGGCGCACCTGCTGGAACTCAGCGAGCAGGCCGCGCTGGGCGGTGGACAGAGACGCATCGAACAGCAGCACCAACGGGGCAAGAAGACGGCGCTGGAACGGTTGCAGTTGCTGATGGACCCCGGCACGTTCCAGGAAATCGACCGGTTCGCCACTCATCGCACCACGGACTTCGGCCTGGCGGGGCGAACCTTCCTGGGCGACGCGGTGGTAACGGGATACGGCAACATCGACGGACGGCAGGTGTTCGCCTACGCGCAGGATTTCACGGTGTTCGGCGGCTCCCTGTCCGAGGTGGTGGGACAGAAAATCTGCAAGGTGATGGATCTGGCAGCCAAGACCGGTTGCCCCATGATCGGCATCTGCGACTCGGGCGGCGCCCGCATCCAGGAAGGTGCGCTGAGCCTGGCGGCCTATGGCGACATTTTCCTCCGCAACACCCTCTATTCCGGTGTGGTGCCCCAGATTTCGGTCATCATGGGGCCGTCTGCCGGCGGCGCGGTGTATTCGCCGGCCATCACCGATTTCATATTCATGGTGCGCGGCACGGGGCAGATGTACATCACCGGCCCGGACGTGGTGCGCGCCGTCACCGGCGAGGACGTTACCCACGAGCAGCTTGGCGGAGCCGACGCCCACGCGGCGCGCAGCGGGGTGGCCCATTTTGTGGCCGACTCCGAGGAAGAATGTCTGGATGAACTGCGGCGCCTGATTTCCTTCCTGCCGTTCAACAACCTGGATGACCCGCCGGCCTACCGCACGGCCGACCCGGCCGATCGCTCGGATGAAATTCTGCGTGGCATCGTGCCGCCGGAGCCCAATCGGCCCTACGACATCCGCGAGATCATCTATCACATCGTGGACGATGAGGATTTCATGGAAGTTCAGGCCGGCTACGCTCCCAACGTGGTGGTCGGTTTCGGCCGCATGGCGGGCCGCACGGTGGGATTGGTGGGCAATCAGCCGGCGTTCCTGGCCGGAGTGCTGGACATCAACGCATCGGCCAAGGCGTCGCGGTTCGTGCGCTTCTGCGACTGCTTCAACATCCCCTTGGTTACGCTGGTGGACGTGCCGGGTTTCATGCCGGGCACCGAACAGGAATACGGCGGCATCATCCGCCACGGCGCCAAGCTGATCTACGCCTACGCCGAAGCCACGGTACCGAAAGTCGCGCTCATCACGCGCAAGGCATACGGAGGCGCGTATATCGTGATGAGCAGCAAGCATCTCCGCTCCGACGTAAACCTGGCGTGGCCCAGCGCGGAGATTGCGGTGATGGGCCCGGACGGAGCGGTGAATATAATCTACCGTGAGGATATCGGCAACGCCGATGATCCCGACTCCCGCCGAGCCGAGTTGATTGCCGACTACCAGGAACGCTTTACCAACCCTTACGTGGCAGCCAACCGCGGCTACCTGGACGACGTGATCGACCCGGCCGCAACCCGGCCCACCATCATCCGAGCTTTGGAGATGTTGCAGAATAAGCGGGACACCCTGCCGGCCAAAAAGCACGGCAACATCCCGCTATAATGGCGTTTCCAACCCCTTCGCGCGGTCGGGAGTGATAAACAATGGAATTCGGCGTTTTCTACCAGATCCCTTGCGGTGAGGATCAGACCCCGGCCGGACGCTATGCGGACGCCATGGCGCAGGTCCAGCTTGCGGATAAGTTGGGCTATGACATGGCGTGGCTGGCTGAGCTGCACTTTGCCCGGCGCTTCTCGGTGATGCCGGCGCCACTGCTGATGGCCTCCGCTTTGTCTCAGACTACCGAGCGCATCATGCTGGGCACCGCCGTCAACCTGCTGCCCCTGCATCACCCCCTGCGAATTGCCGAGGAAGTTGCGACGCTGGACGTGCTTTCGGGCGGGCGCGCCGTTTTCGGCATCGGACGCGGCTCCAACCCGAACCACTACCGAGGGTATGGCATTCCAATCGAGGAACGGAACGACCGATTCGTGGAGGGGTTGGACTTGGCATTGCGGGCCTGGACGGAAGATGAGCTGGATTATCACGGCCGGTTCTACCAGGCGCAGGGAATTCGTCTGGAACCCAAGCCCATACAGCAGCCATATCCGCCCGTGTACGTCGCATCCAACGGCGCCGACACCTTCCCGCTGGTGGGCAGCCTGGGGCACAGCATACTGGTTACGCCGTTGATCATCACGGTGCCGGGCGTGAGTGATGGCTTGGCAGTGTATCGTGAAACACTGGCCGAGCATGGGCACGACGAGTCCAAAGTGAAAGTGGTGGTGAATGTGCCGGTGTACGTTGGCGAAACCGCCGAGTCCGCCAAAGCCGGTTTCGCCCCCACCGTGAACAATTACCTGGGGACCCTGCGGAGCATGCAGAATAACTCCCGTGGCTCGGGGCGGGCTTTCCAGATCAGCTACGACGACATTTACAACGAGCTCGGAGCCGTGGGGACGCCGGAACAGGTCATAGACCGGTTGCAGGGATTTAAAGAGCTGTACCAACCGCAGGAGTTCATGTGCTGGTTCAACATCGGCGGCATCCTGACCAACGAAGAAGTAGCCCGTTCCATGCAGTTGTTCGCCGACGAGGTGATACCCCACTTCAAAAACCGGACGGCATAGCGCTCTGGATTCCCGCGAAAGCGGGAATGACGTGAAGGAATTGACAGGCAGGCACAACACCGGAGGCCTGTTTGAGCACGGGCAGCAGCAGTACGCCCGCGACACCGCGCCGTTGGCGGAGCGCATGCGGCCGGCCTCGTTCGACGAGTTCGTGGGACAGGAGCACATCCTCGCCGAGGATAAGGTGCTTCGCCGCTCCATCGCCACCGACCGCGTCCCGTCCATATTGTTCTGGGGGCCGCCCGGATCCGGCAAGACTACGCTGGCGCGACTGATCGCCACGGTTACCCGGGCCCACTTTGAACCCGTTTCGGCGGTGTCGGCCGGCGTGGCCGATCTCCGCAAGGCCGTTGCTGGAGCGCAGGAACGGCGGTCCTTTTACCAGCAGCCTACCATCCTGTTCGTGGACGAGATCCACCGGTTCAACAAGGCGCAGCAGGACGTGATTCTGCCCCACGTGGAGGACGGCACGGTCACATTCATCGGCGCCACCACGGAAAATCCCTCCTTCGAGGTCAACGCGCCGCTCTTGTCGCGCTGTCGGGTATTCACCCTGCAGGCCCTCGCCCCGGAGGATGTGGCGAGTATTGTGGAGCGCGCCCTGGAGGATGACCGCCGCGGCTTGGGCATAATGCGCCCGCGGCTGGCGCCGGACGCCCTGGATCTCCTGGTCAACATTGCCAACGGCGACGCGCGGGTCGCCCTGAACGCCCTGGAAATGGCTACCGTGGCCTCCGAACCGGGGCCGGATGGGCTGCGTCAGGTCGGCGTGGACGCCATTTCGGACGCGCTTCAAAGGCGCACGCCGTTGTATGACAAGGCCGGCGACGGCCACTACGACACCATATCGGCGTTCATCAAGTCGGTTCGAGGGTCATCGCCCGACGGGGCGCTCTACTGGCTGGCGCGTATGCTGGAGTCTGGGGAGGATCCGCTGTTCATAGCGCGCCGGTTAGTGATACTGGCCGCCGAGGACATCGGGTTGGCCAATCCTGGCGCGCTGCCAGTGGCCGTTGCCGCGCAGCAGGCGGTGCATTTTATCGGGCTGCCCGAAGGTCGTATCCCGTTGGCCGAGGCGACGGTGTACCTGGCGACCTCGCCCAAGAGCAACGCCGCCTACATGGCGCTGGAGCGGGCAATCGATGACGTGCGCAATGCTCCCCACGAACCGGTGCCTCTGCACCTGCGCAACGCGGTCACGGGCTTGATGCGCGGCCTGGGCTATGGGTCAGGCTACAAGTACAGCCACGACTACGAGGGCCACTTCGAGCGCCAGGAATACCTGCCTCCAGGTTTGTCCGACCGACGGTATTACCAGCCGTCCGATCAGGGCTCGGAGGCCGCAATCGCCGAACGGCTGCGCCGTTGGTGGGGCGACTACAGCCCTTCGACAGGTTCAGGATGAGCGGACAGTGCAGGATCAGGGCAGCGGGCGTTTTGTCAGGGAGACGTGTAAACCTGCACTATCTGGGTCACGCTGAGATTGGGACGCAGCGTTCGGTCAATGATGGCCCTGACCTGCCATCCGACGAAAGTGTGTTGACCCAGCACCGAAGGCATCAGCCGGTCCGGAACCGGCAGGTGAAAAGCCCAATCGGTCCGCTCGCCGGCGTCCTGAATGGCCGGACGTTGTAGAATCTGCCGGCTCTCCACGACCCGGGCCTGCTTGTTGACCGAACGTTCCCAGCGAGCCAGCTCCACCCGCAATTCTCGCGCTTTGACCGGCGTTTGCGTGGTAACGGACAAATTGCCTTCAATCGCGCCGCCGTTCACTGCCAGACCCGAGTCAAGGGATAAGTCCATGCCGACGTTCCTGAACTGCCGGTTGATGGTAGGTTGGTCCGGCAGTCGTTCGCCGCCGATGTTCGCGGCGTCGGCGTGAGCAAACACCACTACCTCCTGGGTGATCTCACCGACCTTGCCCAGAGTCAGGTTCGCCAGCAATCCCTTGCCGGACGGCATCCAGTCGGACTTGGCCAGGATAGATGCGGAAAGCTGCCATGTGATGTGGGCGTACTTGCCCTTGACGGTAGGGGGCGCTGGAACGGGAAGCCGGAACTGTACCGGGAATTTGTGCAGAACACCGCCTTCCAGCAGCCTGTCTTCGATAAAGACATGGTCCACTTGCACCGGTTCCCCGAACCGCGACCTCCCTCTTCTCCCCTGCATCATCATCTGGGGCACTGCGTCCCGCGCCGAGTCGATGCGCAATACCTCGGTCTGGGATAGCCGAACGTAGCCGACCGACGCCAGGAAAGAGGCGTGCGGAGTCACTGACACCTCTGCCTCGACGGTATCGCCCGGGTACAATGGTCGGGAACCGATTGAAACCGAGATATCGGCGGCGGGCGGTGCGGAACGGCGTAGCATAAACCAAAGCCTGCCTTATGCCTGCCGATTGGAAAGACCGGTGGGTGGCGACCCGCTTCAGCCGCCCCGTATGGCCGCCATCGCGTCTTCCGCCGACACTATGTCGGCCTGCCGGTTGAGGATGCGGCTGACCAGAAAGTCGTGTACGTCCGGCTCGCTGTCGGCGCAGCAGTCCTCAACGATGTAAAGCCGGTAGTCCCGGTCGGCGGCAAAGCGCGTGGTTGACAGTACAACGCCGCTGGTGGCGTAGCCCAGCAGGATGATGGTGTCGATGTTGTTGCCGGTCAGGGCGACGCCCAGCCCGGTGCCGAACAGCGCGTTGACCCGGTGCTTGCCCACAACGACCTCGCCGTCCCGCGGGCGAACGTCGGGGTGAATGACCTCCAACGGGTCCAACACCGCCGGCTGCCCTGATGCTTTGCGGGCGCTGAATGTCTTGTTGCGCTCGCTGATTTCGGGATACCCGGGGCGGAACACGGTGGCGCAGTAGCACACCATCAACCCGGCGTCTCGCGCCGTGGCCTGCAATTCGACCGTGCGCGCGACTACCCCACGCTCCACGGCGTGGGGCAGGTTGCCCATGGCCTCGGCGTAGAAGTCCGCGATGAGCAGGGCCGTGGTGTCTCGGTTGATGGTGAAGTCTGCCATATCAGCCCCTAGACCGCCGCCGCCAGCCGCCGCACCGTCCCGTTGACGCGGGACAACGCTTCGTCCACGTCGGCGGATGAGACTTGCCGGTGAGTTACCATACGCAGCGACTGTTCCCGGCTGTGGCTGACCAGCACGCCGTCCTCGCGCAGGGCGGCGATTACCGTTCGGGCCTCTCCCACCTTTTCGCGGTCAACCTCAAAGATGACGATGTTGGTGTGAATGCTGTCCGGATCCACCGTCAGCCCGTCGATGTTGGCGAGGCCGTTAGCCAGCCGTCGGGCGTTGGCGTGGTCGTCGGCCAACCGCTCAACCATCGTGTCCAGGGCCACCAGGCCGGCGGCTGCGAGGACTCCGGCCTGGCGCATTCCGCCGCCCACCATCTTCCTCCACTTGCGCGCCCTGGTGATGAATTCCTGGGAGCCGCACAGCACGGAACCGACCGGACAGGACAGCGCCTTGGAAAGGCAGAAGCTCACGTCGTCAACGTCCTTGGTCAACTCGGCGGCGGGCACTTCTAGGGCTACCGCCGCGTTGAAAATACGCGCGCCGTCTAGGTGAACCGCTGCGCCGGCGGCATGGGCCACCTCAACCACGTCCTTCGTATCTTGCGGCGTCATCACCCCTCCGCTGCAGCGGTTGTGGGTGTTTTCCAAACAGACCAGGGTGGTTGCCGGGACGTGGATGTTGGAGGCGTCGCGGATGGCGGCCTGCACGTCTTCGGGAGCGATGCGTCCGTTGGCGTCGTTGGGAACCAGGCGCACCTGCGCGCCGGACAGCGCCGTGGGGCCGCCGGACTCGTTCCAGAACATGTGGGCCTCCTGCCCCATGATCATCTCGTCGCCGCGGCTGCACCAGGCCAGCGTGGAGATGAGGTTGCTCATGGTCCCGCTGGCGGTGAGCAGACCGGCCTCTTGGCCCATCATCTCTGCTGCGCGTTCCTGCAGAGCATTGATCGTGGGGTCCTCGCCGAACACGTCGTCTCCGACTTCGGCCGCAGCCATCGCCCGACGCATCTCGTCGGTGGGGTGCGTGATGGTGTCGCTCCGCAGGTCGATAGCAGCCATGTCGCCTCCTCGGGGCAGTAGGGTAACTTAGTCGTGGTGGGGGCCATTCTAGCATCAACTGGCCAGCGACACTACCGGGCCGCTGGCCGGCAAACCTGTTATGATAATTGCGGCGATTCAGACTGAACGGAGGGGCAATCATGCGGCAAAGCGCGGTCAGCTTCATCACCAAGGGTTTGACCTTGGAGGGCATTATCGCTCTGCCCGACGGCGAAGGCCCCTTTCCCGGCGTGGTGATGTGCCACCCCCATCCTTTGATGGGCGGCAACATGGACAACAACGTGGTGGTTGCCGTCACCTTCGGCTTGGCCGACGCCGGCATCGCGTCGCTCCGGTTCAACTTCCGTGGCGTGGGCAACAGCCAGGGCGAGCACGCCAAGGGCGAAAAGGAACATGAAGAGGCCCTCATGGCCATGGAATTCCTCGGCGCGTTGCCCGACGTGGACGACGACCGCATCGGCCTCGGTGGCTATTCGTTCAGCACCCGCGTTATCTGCGCGCACAAGCAGCTTTACAAAAAGCCCGGGGCCATTGTCCTGGTCGCTCCCTCCATCGATGCCATCACCGACAGCCCGTTGCAGCAGGACAAGACCCCTCGCCTGATCATCACCGGCGACCGCGACCGTTTGGTTGCCGCCGAGGGAGTGGACGAGCAACTGGCAAAATTCGACCCGCCGGCCGAATACCATGTTGTTGCCGGCGCCGATCACTTTTGGGTTGGCCAAGAGCGCGAAATGGCGGATACCGTAGTGCAGTTCTTCCTGAGGCATCTCGCCACTCCCTGAACATGCTCCGATTCCTCAAAGGCCGCACCCCGATTTACAGGGACTGGACCCTCCTCCAACTCGCGGCGCTGGCGCTGGCGCTGGACCAGCTCACCAAGTTCGTCGTCCGGCAAACCCTGGAGTGGCATTATTCGTGGCCGGCGACGGGCTTTTTCCGATTTACCCACATCCACAATACGGGCAGCGCCTTCGGTCTGTTCCAGGACCAGAATTTGCCGCTGCTCTTTGTATCCCTGGTCGGCGTCGTCGTCCTGGCCTGCATCTACCAGAGCCAGGAACGGCCTACCCGTCTGCTTCGCTTCAGCATTGCCCTGATGCTGGGCGGCGCGCTGGGTAACCTTATCGACCGGATCCACCAGGGGCACGTTACGGACTTTATCGACGTTGGGCCTTGGCCGGTTTTCAACCTCGCTGATTCCGCCATTGTCGTCGGCCTGGTCATGATGGGCTGGCTGCTGGTGATGCAGCGGGATCAATCCGTTACGGCCGGAACATCGCCCGCCGCCATGGCGGACGACGCGACCTGCCCGCTCTGCGATGGCCTCATGATTTCGTTGCCCAACGGGGCGCGGTGCGCCGATTGTGGTGTGCGCGAGCGCATTCTAGCCCGTCATAATCAGGACTTGCCGGATTAGAGGATTTTCAGGATTTGGGCGGCGACCGGTACGAGTTCATTGTCGGGGATATTCCGCAGTCCTCCCGCCTGGACGCCTGGCTGGCCGGACAACCGGAATTGGCCGAGGCCGGCCTGTCGCGCAGCCGCTTGCAGTCGCTGGCCGTTGACGGCAGCATAACCGTCAACGGAGCGTCCGCCCGTCCCTCTCAACGCCTGCGCCCTGGTGATGTCGTCATAGCCTGCGTCCCGCCGGCCCGGCCGCCGGAAGACTTGATCCCGCAGGACATTCCCCTGTCGGTGGTCTATGAGGATGGCGACGTTGTCGTGGTGGACAAGCCGGCCGGGCTGCCGGTGCATCCCGGGCCGGGCCACCCGGACGGCACGTTGGTCAACGCCCTGCTGGCGCAGTGTCCCGAGATTGGCCAAGAATCCGGCGGCGGAATTGGGGGCGAGCTTCGACCCGGCATCGTGCACCGGCTTGATATGGACACGTCCGGCCTGCTGGTGGTGGCCAAGACCCAACTCGCGCATCAGAAACTCACCGAGCAGATGAAGCGCCGGCAGATTCTCAAGGAATACGCGGCCGTCGCAGTGGGACTGGTCACGCCGGATTCGGGCGTCATCGACGCGCCCATCGGTAGGGATCCACGCCACCGGCAGCGTATGGCGGTCACCGCAGGAGGCCGCGTCGCCCGCACGCGCTACGAGACACAAGAAGAACTACCGGGGAATACTCTGCTGGCAGTGCGACTGGAGACAGGTCGAACCCACCAGATACGGGTCCATCTGGCGTACCTGGGCTATCCGGTTCTGGGGGATGACGTGTACGGCAAGCCCAGCCCGCTGCTTGACCGCCAGTTCCTCCATGCCGCGCGGCTGGGATTCCGGCATCCCACTACGGACCGGTGGATGGAACATTGGGCCGAGCTGCCGGCAGACTTGGCGGAGGTTCTGGCTCTGTTGCGGAGATAAGGGCCGGTACTGCAACCCACGATCCCGTCGCAAGGTCCGCCTCCGGCGAGTCACCATCCAGTGACACCTCCCCCTTGCCCTAACCCTCTACCCATCCGTACCATTTAACTATCTAACCACCCGTCCCTCGCTCATGGTGATCCAGTCGAACCATCACCCCCAAACTCTCTCAAGTGCCCGCCAAAACCACCGATATCACCCCCATTACGCTCCCATCATCCGCCTACGCCCTACTCAAACGAACGGAAATGAGCGGAAATAAGCGCGAAATCCCATAATCCCGTCCATCCTGTTCATCCCGTTTATCCCTGTAAATTCTCCCTTCCGAGGTAATCCCATGACCATCTCCGAACTCCGCCGCCGCGTCAACGCCCTCAAGCGCAAGTTCGCCGCCGAACTCGCCATCATCAAGCTCCGCCGCCTCGCCCAAGCCGTCAGCAACGACTGGGACCCCAACGAACCTCCCGAGCCCCACGACGTCATCCAGCGTGTCGCCAAAGCCGGCTTCCGCCTCTCTACCTTCATGCGACTGCGCCGTTATCTTGACAACACCATACGTCAGGGTGATGTACCCGAGCCTGAGTGCATCGTCCTCGACCTGCTGCCCTGGGCCGGCAAGGACCGCTACCGCGCATTCTTCCGCTGCGAACTTCCGCCTCAGCCCTCTGGTCACCCGCTTTTGCCCGTCTAGACTGACAATCGAAAAGCCCTCCGAGACCCTCCCCCCGGGGAGAGCCGATAAATGGTGCGCTATAATCAACTGGTGGACTGCTTTAGCAGCGAATCTCAATGTCAAGCGACGGAAAATGAGCGATAGCCAATCTACGCCCGCCGGGGACAATCCCACCGATTTCATCCGCAGCATCATCACCGAAGACCAGGCGTCCGGCGCCTATGGCGGCCGGGTGGTTACCCGCTTTCCACCTGAGCCGAACGGCTACCTTCACATCGGGCATGCCAAGTCCATCTGCCTCAATTTCGGCGTGGGCGAGCAGTATCCCGGCGCTCGCTGCCACATGCGGTTCGACGACACCAACCCCACGCGCGAAGATATCGAATACGTCGAGTCCATACTGGCTGACGTCAAGTGGTTGGGATTCGACTGGGGCGAGCACCTGTATTACGCGTCGGATTACTTTGAGCAGTTGTACCAGTACGCCGAGCAACTCATCCTCGACGGCAATGCCTACGTTGACGGCCTGACCGCCGACGAAATGCGCAAGTATCGCGGCACGCTGACGGAACCCGGACGCGAGAGCCCCGACCGGAATCGTTCCACCGAGGAAAGCCTGGACCTGTTCCGCCGGATGCGGGCCGGCGAGTTCGCCGATGGCGAATACGTGCTGCGGGCCAAAATCGACATGGCGTCGCCCAACGTGAACATGCGCGACCCGGTGCTCTACCGGATTCGCCACGCCGAACACCACCGCACCGGCGACGACTGGTGCATCTACCCCATGTACGACTACGCTCACTCGCTGTCCGACTCCATTGAGGGCATCACTCACTCGCTATGCACTCTGGAGTTTGAGGACCACCGCCCGCTGTACGATTGGTGCCAGGAAGTCCTGGGCATCTACCGTAGCCGTCAAATCGAGTTCGCCCGCCTGAATTTGACCCACACGGTGATGAGCAAACGGATGCTGCGGCGACTGGTGGAAGACAACTACGTGGCGGGCTGGGACGACCCGCGCATGCCCACCATCAGTGCCCTGCGCCGCCGGGGCTATACGCCCGAATCCATCCGCGACATGTGCGACCGGGTCGGCGTCGCCCGGCGCAACACCGTAACCGAACTGGCGCTGCTGGAACATTGCCTGCGCGATGACCTGAATCGTCGGGCCCAGCGGCGTATGACCGTCCTTGATCCGCTGAAAGTGGTGATTACCAACTACCCGGAGCAGCAGAGCGAAGAATTCGAGGCCGTCAACAACCCCGAAGATGACAGCATGGGCGCCCGCAGCGTGCCTTTCGGGCGCGAGATTTACATCGAGCGGGACGATTTCATGGAAAACCCGCCGCGACGGTTCTACCGGCTGGCGCCGGGCCAGGAAGTCCGGCTGCGCTATGCCTGCCTGATTACCTGTACCGACGTAGTGAAGGACGCACACGGTAACGTCACCGAAGTGCATTGCGCCTACGACCCCGACAGCAGGGGCGGCAACGCCCCCGACGGGCGACGGGTACGCGGCACGATCCATTGGGTTTCGGCTGCCCACGCCGTGCCGTTGGAGGTACGGCTGTACGACAACCTGTTCAGCGATCCCGACCCGGCCGGCGCTGCGGCCGGCTCCGGCGACGATTTCGTGGACCTCATCAACTCCGACTCGCTCCAAGTGGTAACCGCCATGGCGGAACCGGCCCTCTCCAAAGCTGAACCGGGCGAGCGCTACCAGTTCGAACGGCTTGGTTACTTCTGCGCCGACCCCGATTCGCAGCCTGGAAAGCCGGTGTTCAACCGCACCACCACCCTGCGGGACAGCTGGGCCCGCATCAGCCGACAGCAGGGATGACGAAGTAGCTACAATCCTGTAACGTTGATGACCCCGCGATTCACGGCGCGCTGCTCATTGTCCGGAATCGTGGCTTGAGGAGGCCATCCACCATGCCCGACACCGTCCGCGTTCGCTACGCGCCCAGCCCTACCGGGAATCCGCACATCGGCAACATCCGCACCGCGATGTTCAACTGGCTGTTCGCTCGCCGACACGGGGGGCAGTTCGTCGTGCGGGTGGAGGACACCGACCAGGGCCGCATCACCGAGGGCGCGGTGGACCATATCCTCGACGGCCTGGAGTGGCTGGGGATCGATTGGGACGAAGGCCCCCGAGTGGGCGGTCCCTATGGGCCTTATTTCCAATCCGAGCGGTTGGAACGCTACAACGCCGCCGCCGACAAGTTGCTGGCTTCCGGGAACGCCTACCGCTGTTACTGTTCGCCGGAGCGCGTGGCCGAGCTGCGCAAGGAACAGGCCCGCAACAAACAGCGGCAGGGATACGACAGCCATTGCCGGCATCTTTCCGGTGAGGAGCGTGAAGCCAACGAAACGGCCGGTTTGCCGTCAGTCGTGCGGTTCGCCATGCCGCAATCCGGCGTAACGTCGGTGGAGGACGAGATACGTGGGCACGTGGAATGGCAGAACGAGTTGACCGACGACTTCGTGCTGGTCAAGACGGACGGTTTCCCCACCTATCACATGGCAGTGGTCGTGGACGATCACGCCATGGCGATCAGCCATGTGCTGAGGGCGGAGGAATGGCTGCCCAGCACGCCGCGCCACGTGCAATTGTACCGTGCGCTGGAACTCCCGATGCCGCAGTTTGGGCATCTGCCCATGATCCTGGGGTCGGACCGGGCCAAGCTGTCGAAGCGGCACGGCGCGACCTCGCTGATGGAATACCGGGACGACGGGTTTTTGCCGGAAGCGTTGATCAACTTCATGGTGCTGCTCGGCTGGTCGCTGGATGGCGAAACGGAAGTTATGAGCGTTGATACCATCAGGGATCATTTCACGCTGGAGCGGGTGGGCAAGCCGGCGGCCATCTTTGACTTGGACAAGCTGCAATGGATGAACGGCGTGTACATCCGCTTGGCGGATACGGACGACCTGGCCGACCGCGTGTTGCCATTCTTGGAGCGCGCCTATCCCGACCACCTGCTTCCAATCAACCAGGACTACCTGCTGCGTATCATGCCGCTGGTGCAGCAACGATTAAAGACGCTGGCCGATGCTCCCGATATGCTTTCGTACTTCTTCGAGGATACCCTCCAGTACGAACCTGAAGGCGTCGTGCAGCGAGGGATGAACGTTCCCGGCACGCTGGCCGCGCTGCAACGCGCTGAGGCCGACCTCTCCCGGGTTGCAGAGGATGATTTCCACCATGAAGACCTGGAATCCCTGTTGCGAGCCACCGGCCAGGAGTTGGAACTGTCGGGCCGTCAATTTTTCGGCGCGCTGCGTACCGCCATCACCGGACGCACCGCAACCCCGCCCCTTTTCGAGATGATGGAAGTGATGGGGCGGGATAGAGTTGTCCAGCGACTGGCCGCGGCGGTGGCAAAACTCTCGGCCCTCTAGCCGGTGTTGGGGCGCTCACCTTCCGGATTCGCCGGCATTGGCTGGCCGCAGTGCGGACAGATGTCGCCGTCCGCTGGAGGAACGTTCCGGCGCACAACCCGGTTCGGGTAGGCCGCGTCGGCCTCCATCAAACCCGCGCTAAGAATCCCCGCTGGCAAGGCAAACAGGCCAATACCCAGCACGGCAATCACAGCGGCAAGGACGCGGCCGGGCCCGGTGACCGGCACCGTATCCCCGTAGCCGACGGTGGTAAGCGTTACCACGCTCCACCACATCGCGGCCGGAATGCTGGGGAAAACGTCCGGCTGGGCCCGCGTTTCCGCAAAGTACATCAACGCCGCGGCAACCACCAGCGCCAACAGCAGCCCTGCCACAGTGGTGAGCAGTTGGCTGCTTTTCAGGCGCAACGCCATCCCCAGCCTGCGGGCCGCCGGAAAATACCGGGCCAGCTTCGCGGTGCGCGTGATCAGGCGAACCGTCAGCAGGAAGGACAGGCTTGGGCCCGTGCCGTTGGTCAACAGGACTATCACGGCTATGGCTGACGGGGCCAGCGCGGTAGCGTCCACCAGGGCGTTGGGGGAGCGAACGTAACGCCAGCGCTGGCTCCAGTCCGATGCGTTGCCGTCGCTATTGGCCTCGGGGGCGGCCCAGAATCGCAGCGCGTACTCGATGAGAAATATGGCGACGGTGCAGTATTCGATCAGGTGGAAACCCTCCGCGAACGAGGCGGCGAACCTGGGGACCGTCCAGAGGATCAGAGAAGCTGAATTGAGAAAGATTACCGCGACCAGCCCCATTTCCACCAGGAAGGCCGGATTAACGTTCCCCGGCCTCAGCGTCTGGTACCCGGAACCGGCGACTGTAGGCTCCAGCAGGGAATATAGGCGCCGGCGAAGCGTCGGCCGGGTGGTTCGCTCAATGGGTTCCATGTTGCTCATATTATCAGCGCCAACTGGTCTGCAGTCGGACAGCCTATCCGGATCTTCCAGTCATGGAGGTATAAGTAAGCCGGGTTGCGATGATGGTAAAAATTCAAAAATTTTCCGTAAAAAAGCCAAATTTAGTATTGACTGCGCTTGCTTGGCGGGATGTACAGTATAGGCGGCCCGAAATCGGGTCAACCACATGATAACTAAGATTCTTGGCGTAGTTCCGGTATGAGTCAGCCTCTGAACGTCTCATGCCGGGCATCCCAGCGATAGCAGGTGCAAACTTGCGACGAGTGGGGCGGACGGGCGGGCTGGAAGCTGATAGGGAAGGAAGTGCAATGTCGGTAACTGACGTAACGGTGATGAGCGATGGCGTGTTCAAGGTGGACTGCGGCGCGGTTTTCGGCCGCATCCCCAAGATGATGTGGGAGAACCTGGTCACGACCGACCGGAAGAACCGGCTAACCATGGGGTTGAACTGCCTGCTGTTGCAGTGCGAGGGACGCAACATTCTGGTGGATACGGGCGTTGGCCCGAAGGACAACCTCCGCGACAAAGAGATGTACGGGCTGGTTCCCAGCCGGCTGATGCGGAGCTTGAAGGCCTTGGGATTGGGGCCTCGGGACATTGACGGCGTGGTGCTTTCGCACCTTCACTTCGGGCACGCCGGGGGATCGACCCGCATGGATCGACTGGGAGACATGGTGCCATCCTTCCCTAAGGCGACTTACTACGTGCAGCGGGCGGCGTGGGAAGACGCTCAAAAACCCTCGGTGCGTCAAGCTGACGTCTTTCGTGTGGATGATTTCGCGCCCATTGCCGAACGGGGCCAATTGGAAATGATCGACGGGGACTGCGAGCTGTTTCCCGGACTGAATCTGATAGTTACCGACGGGCATTCCAAAGGACACCAGATTGTGGTGTTCAGCCACGGCGGCGAGCGGATCGTTTATCTGGGCGATCTGGTTCCGACGCCCCACCACCTGTGGCCGACCGTGCTGTCCTCCTTCGACTACGAACCGGAGAGGACGATGGATCAAAAGCGCGACATCCTGTCCGACGTGGAGAAGCGGGGTTGGTTGATGGTGTTCGCCCACGGCAACGAAACGAGGGCGGGCTACCTGCAGCGAGGCAAGGACAACGACATGACGTATCTGCGCCCGGTGGAGCTTTAGGTCTGGACCGTTGCCAGCATCGCTTTCCCGTCCTGGCGGAGCAGCCGCGCCTCCGTGATGCGATTGGCGAGGTCCAGCCCGGTTTCCGCCACTACCCGCACGTAGTTATCGGTGAGGCCGCTCCAGCGCAGCGTCGCGCCTGGATTCCCCCTTTCACCGGAATCGCCGAGGGTGATTGATCGGGCCGTTTCCCATAGCACTGGGCGCGTTTGGCCTGCCAGACGGTTCCGGTACTCGTTAAAGCCGTTCTCCCCAACGGTGGACATCTCGGCAGCCCGGCGGCGTTTCTCGGTGCCGTCAACTTGGTCGGGCAGATAGTGCGCGGTGGTTCCGGGTCGCTGCGAGTATGGGAACACGTGGATGTCGGCGAAGCCGATTTCGGCAGCGAAGGCCAGACTTGCGGCGTGGGCGCTGGCGTCCTCGCCCGGGAATCCCACGATGACGTCTGTGGTTATGCCGGCGTCGGGCACATTTCTGCGAATCAAATCAACGGCGCGCCGGAAGGTTGCGGTGTTATAGCTGCGGCGCATGGCTTTGAGCGTGGTGTCGCAGCCACTTTGCAGAGGAACGTGGAAATGGGGGCAGAGCCGGCGATCCGTCCACAGCTCCAGCAACTCAGGGCTGATTTCGTGGGCCTGGAGTGAGGATACCCGGAGCCGGGGGAGGGTCGTCTCGTTCAGGATCCTGCTGAGCAACCGGGACAGGTCGGTCCCCTCCAGGTCAAACCCATAGGTGCCCAACTGGGTACCGGTCAATGCGACCTCTTTGAATCCACTGGCGACGTGCTGGCGCACTGTTGCTATCAGCTCTCCAGTCGGAATACTGCGCTCGCGCCCCCGGACTTTGGGTACGATGCAGTAAGCGCAAACCTGGTCGCAGCCCTCCTGGATTTTAACCATCGCCCGACTGCGGCGCAGAATCCCGCCGGTCTGTCCTTGGCCTTCTCCCGTCGAGAGAGTGTAGGATGGAACAGAATCGCCGTGCTGTCGGGACAACTCGGCAATCGCCAATCCAGCCAGTTCCGGTTTTTCCGAATTGCCGACGACTATCGACACTTCCGGCATTTTGCGGAGTTCATCGGCAGCGCGCTGGGGATAGCACCCGGCGGCCACCACTATTGCGTCCGGGTTGGCTCGACGGGCGGCCCGCAAAGCTTGGCGCGCTTTGGAGTCCGCAGTGGCGGTCACGGTGCAGGTGTTGACTACTATGATGTCGGCGTCGGCGTTGGAGTTCACCAGTCGATAACCGGACTGCGCGAACTGCTGGGCCAGTACCGCGCTGTCGGCCTGATTCAGCTTGCAGCCGTGGGTTTCGATGGCGACGGTTCCCGGCATAGCGGCCTACCTGCCGAAATCGGGGACGCTGTGATCAGGATCGGCGGATGGAACGGGCGATTCCCCGCTGGGGATACGGGCTACCAACCGCTCGACAGCCTCGGTTACGTCGTCCATGGCCAGGAAAAGGTAGTCCACCCGGCTGCGGCGTTCGCGTACCCGTTCCGCCGCGTCGGCAAGAGCGGAAAGATGGTCGAATGCATCGCGTATGTAGCGGTCCCGCTCTTGATCCCCGAGCCGGCGCACGAAGTCCCGCAGGGCGTCGTCGGAATCGGACGGTTCACCGTGCCACAGGGCTACGCCCCTAGCAGCGGCAACCAGGCTGCCCCAGAGCAGTTCCTCGGACTGGTTCCACTGGCCCCGGGCCATAGCGGTTTGCGCCGAATCCAACAGGCGCACAGCCTGGCTGCGGTAACGGGCCAGGCGGGCTTCCGGGGAAGACGCGGCAGTTGGACGGCTGGAGGTCATAGTGTTTTGATTTTAGCACGGCCGGCCAGATACACTGCGGTCGGAACAATCATATCTCTTTTGAGACGGAGCTCTGATGTCTGAAATCACTGTGAACCCATTCCGGCACGTAGCCTATCCGGTCCGCGTACACGCCGGCGACAACTCAATTTCCAACCTCCGGCGCGAGGTGGATCGTTTGGGCGCGCATCGCCCGTTTGTGGTGTGCGGGCAGTCGGTGGCAAGGCGAACCAATCTGCTGCAGCGGCTGGCTGAGGCTTTGGGCGAGGAACCGGCCGGCGTGTTTGACGGCGTGCAAACCGGATCGCCCGAGCCGGCAGTGCTGGAAGGAACCCGGCTGGCCAGGGAGGCCGGCGCCGACTTGATCGTAGCGGTGGGCGGCGGCAGCGCGGTGGTGACGGCGCGGGCCATCATCATCATGCTCGCCGAGGGCGGATCTCCCCAGGACCATGCGACCAAGTACCCGCCGGGCCAGCCACCAATCAGCCCCAGGCTGGTGCAGCCCAAGATACCGAACATCCTGGCGCTGACCACGCCAACGACGGCTGCCACGCGAGCCGGCACGGCGATCATCGACGGCGAAACCGGGCACCGGCTGGAGATGTTTGATCCAAAGACACGGCCGGCGGCGATAATCTGGGACACTGAGGCTTTGTTGACTGCGCCGCCTGAACTCTGTATCAGCGCGTCCGGGTCGCTGTTCAGCGGCGTGATCAGCGCGCTGCAAGCCCCGGTTTTGAACGCCATGGCGACGGCGGACCTGCTGGCCGCGCTGGGGTTGCTCGTGGAAAATATGCCGGCGGTGAGGAAAAATCCGGCCGACGGGGATGCGCGGGTGAATCTGTGCGCGGCGTCGTTCATGTACAACCGCGCGTGGGACACCGGCGCCAGTGGGTCGGCGTTGGGAGTAGTGAGCGCGCTGGCACACAGCCTGGACACGCGATATCCGGAATGCAGCCACGGTGCCGCGTACTCGATACTCACTGCGCCGGGGATGCGGTTCAATCGTAGCCACAACGTTGCCGGTCAGGCTCGCATTGCCGATGCGTTGGGCGTGCGCGGACACGGCGCCGGAGACTCCGAGGCGGCAGAGGCGGCGGCTGACGCGGTGTCGGGGTTCTTCGAGGCGGTCGGTTTGCCGGGCGCGTTGCGCGAAGTGGGCGTAGCGGAGGACGGCGTTGTCGCAATCGCGGAGGAGGCTATTACCGATTTCGGACTGCACCGCAACGTGCGGCCCGTCGCTGGAGCCGAGGAACTGGAAATGGTGCTGCGGGCGGCGTGGTAAGGAATTGCAGGATTAAGCCACTTCAGATTTGCCGATTATATCCGAGACGCTGGCGACTTCCCATTCGGTTAGCAACGTCTCGAGCTCAGTAAGGATACGGAATGGGGCGTTCAGATCCGCCAGGTTGGCGCTGCCCACCTGGACTGCGGATGCGCCGGCCAGCAGGTATTCGGCGGCATGGCGGCCGGTCATAACGCCGCCGACACCGATAATCGGGACGCTCACGGCTTGGGCCGCCTTATGCACCAGGGCCATGGCGATGGGACGCAGGGCAGGCCCGGAAAGCCCGCCGTAGCCGGTGCCCAGTACGGCCTCGCCGGTGTCAACGTCGATGCGGAGAGCGGGTACCGTGTTGGATATGGTCAGCGCGTCGGCGCCGGCATCGACGGCGGCGTGGGCGATTTCGGTGATGTCGGGCACGTTGGGCGACAGCTTGGCCCACAGCGGCAACTTGGTTTGGCGACGTACGCCGGCGATCGCTGCTTCTGTGAGTCGCGGCTGATGGCTGAACATTGCGCCGTCGTCAACGTTCGGGCAGCTGAGGTTGAGCTCGATGGCGACGAAACCGCTGACGCCCCAGGTGAATGATGCCATCTCCTCCCACTGCTCCGGGCTTTCGGCGGACATGCTCATCACCATGTTGGCGTCCATCTCATCCCATCGGGGAGCCAGGTCCGACATGGCTGCCTCGATGCCCGGATTAGTCAGGCCTATGGAGTTCAGCAGGGTGGTTTCGCCGGCGGCCAGACCTTCACGGAAGGATGAAGGGAACCAACGGGGTTCGGGGTTGCCCGCTCTCGGGTGCCGAGTGAACGTTTTGGGCAACACAGCTCCCAGGGAGCCAAGAGGCGCGTCCGGATCCAGGCCACGACCGTACCCGTCGTAACCGAAGGTGCCGGAGGCGATCATGACGGGGTTGGACAACAGCAGGCCGCCGGGGCGTTCAGGAGCCAGGTTGACGGTTACGTCCATTAATGCAATCTCCAAGAGTCATATGTGGACGTAGGGGCGACGCATGCGTCGCCCCTACACCGTTCCAGCATTGGTAAATACGGGGTTTTACAGTGCGGGAATGTCCTCATCCTCGTCGTCGAAGGGAGAGAATACCCGCGAGGCGGTGACCTCCACTTCCCGGTCCACCTCCGAATCGGATTCGGTGAGGGACTGAGCGCGGCGGACGAGTTCTTCCTCTTCTTCGGCGGTGCGGATCTGGTATCCGGCATCGCCGAGGCCAGGGCCGGCTCCAAAGGGTGATGCCGGTTGTCCGGAGATGAGTTCCTCGTCGATGACGTCCTGGGGCATGTCCAGGGCGGCCCGCTGCATGGGGTCAAGCCCCTCCGGGATCTCGCCGTCGCCCGAAAGCCATGCCGGGGCGAACACATCATCATCGTAATCCTCAAAGGATTCCATGAGCGCCAAAGCCCGCTCCGAAGCGAGCAAGGACTCGAGGCGGGCCGGAATGAGCCGGCCGATGATGACGTTTTCCTTGAGACCGCGCAGCCAGTCGCGGTCGCTGGCCACCGCCGCCATGGTCAGAACCTTGGTGGTTTCCTGGAAGGACGCCTTGGACAGGAAGCTGTCGGTAGTGAGGGCCGCCTTGGAGACGCCAAGCAGCAGAGTCTTGGCGGTGGCCGGCTCCCCACCCTCGGCGAGCACGCGGTTGTTCTGGTCCTGGAACCGGAACTTGTCCACCACGTCGCCGGGGATGAACTCGGTGTCGCCGGCGGTTTCCACCTGAACCCGGCGGAGCATCTGGCGCAGGATCACTTCAATGTGCTTGTCGTGAATGCTAACGCCCTGAGACCGGTACACTTCCTGAACTTCGTCCACCAGGTAGTGCTGCAGGCCCTCCAGGCCGCGGATGTCCAGCAGTTCCCGGAGATCCAGGGGGCCGTCAACCAGGGCGTCGCCGGCCCACACCTGCTGACCGTCGCGCACCTTGAGGTTCATCTGCGAACTGATGTCGTAGGACCGGGATTCTTCTTCGCGCCAGACGACAGTCACGCCATCTGCCGACACTTCCACCTCGCCCTGGTAGTCCGAACGAATCTCCTCCACGACGCCGGCGCCGGCCAAGGCGGTCGAAGAATCGTCGCCGTCGGCGGGGGCTTCCGAGCCGACCACCACGGCCAGCAGGTTCCGCTCGGCGATGGGTTCGCCGGGTTGCACCAGGCGAATCGCGCCCTCCGGCAACGGGTAGTCGTGCCGTTCTTCGTCGTCGTAGGTGACGCGGATGCGACGGGAGCCGTTGGCGTCCTCCTCGATGGAGGCAATGCCGTCGATATGAGTCAACACGCCGGCTCCCTTGGGAGGACGAACCTCAAACAGCTCCTGCACGCGGGGCAGGCCGGTGGTGATGTCGGAGCCGGCGATACCTCCGGTGTGGAACGTGCGCATGGTGAGCTGGGTGCCCGGCTCGCCGATACTCTGGGCGGCGATGACCCCCACGGCTTGGCCGATTTCCACCAGCTCGCCCGTGGCGGGCAGCCGTCCGTAGCACATCTGGCAGATGCCGCGCGGGGTTTGGCAGGTCAACGGCGACCGCACCGGAACGCGGTCAATGCCGGCTTCCCTGATCTGTTCGGCAATGATTTCGTCGATCATTTCGTTGCGGTCAACGATGATCTCTCCGCTGGTGGGGTCGGCGATCACGTCGCCGGCCGTGCGGCCCACGATGCGCTCCGTCAGCGTGCTGAGGTTGTCATCGCCGGGACGCGGCTCAACGTAGAAGGGCTCAGCGAATTCGCAGTCGTAGTCACGAACGATGACCTCCTGCGACACGTCCACCAGGCGACGGGTCAGGTAGCCGCTGTCGGCGGTGCGCAGAGCGGTGTCGGTCAAACCCTTGCGAGCCCCGTGGGTGGAGATGAAATACTCCAGGGCGGTCAGCCCCTCGCGGAAGCTTGACTTGACCGGGCGCTCGATGATGCGACCTTCCGGGTCGCTCATCAGACCGCGCATCCCGGCCATCTGCTTGATCTGGGCGATGTTGCCCTTGGTGCCCGACGCAGCCATGACGCCAACACCGCCGTAGTTGCCCAGGTCCTCCGAGACCACCTCTTCCATCTGATTGGACGCTTCGGTCCAGGTTTTGATGATCTGCTCGTACCTTTCGTCCTCGCCCATCATGCCCATCATGAAGTTCTCTTCCTGATCGGCGACTTCCTGGGTGGCCTTTTCAAGAATGTCGCGCTTGCGCTCCGACACCTGGATGTCGTTGATGGCAATGGTAATGCCCGACTTGGTGGCGTAGTAGAAGCCGATTTCCTTGATCCGGTCCAGGACGCGGGCAGTCTCTTCGTTAGGTAGGCTCCGATGCAGTTCGGAAGTCAGATCTTTAATCGCTCCCCGGTCCATGAGCCGGTCCTTGTCATCGTACCCCAGATACCCCAGCGATTCGGGCAGGGCTTCATTGAAGATAAGCTGCCCCATCGTAGTTTCGACTTTGCCGTCAATACCGGGCACGCTCAGGACAGTGATCGGAGCGCGCAGGTCAATCTGCCCGTCGGAGTAGGCGATGCGCGCCTCGTGGATGTCATAGAATATCCCGCCCGCACCCTTGGCGTCGGGCGCCAGTTCGGTGAGGTAGTAGCAACCCATCACCATGTCCAGGGTGGGCGCAACCAGAGGCTCACCGGAAGCCGGGGACAGCATATTGTTGATGCTGAGCATCACCGTGCCCGTCTCGTTGACCGCCATGGAGGACAGCGGTACGTGAACGGCCATCTGGTCACCGTCGAAGTCGGCGTTGAACGCTGAACAGACCAACGGGTGCAGCTGGATGGCACTGCCCTCAATTAGCACGGGCTTGAAGGCCTGTATGCCGAGACGGTGCAGCGTGGGCGCGCGGTTGAGCATTACCGGGCGGTCTTTGATCACGTCTTCAAGGATGTGCCAGACCTCAGGGGACGAGCGTTCCACCATGCGCTTGGCGGCCTTGATGTTGGGCGCCAGGGCGTTTATCACTAGACGGTGCATGACGAAGGGCTTGAAGAGTTCCAGGGCCATGCGCTTGGGAAGGCCGCATTCATCCATCTTGAGCTCAGGCCCAACGACGATGACCGACCGGCCGGAGTAGTCCACGCGCTTGCCCAGCAGGTTCTGGCGGAACCGCCCCTGCTTGCCCTTGAGCAGGTCGCTCAACGACTTGAGGGCGTGGTCGCGTTTGCCCTTGACGGCTTTACCCTGGCGTCCGTTGTCAATGAGGGAGTCTACGGCCTCCTGTAGCATCCGCTTTTCGTTGCGGATCATCAGGCCCGGGGCGCGCATGCTGGCGAAGCGCTTGAGCCGGTGGTTACGGGACAGCACGCGGCGGTAGAGGTCATTGAGGTCGCTGGTGGCGAAACGTCCGCCATCCAACTGGACCATGGGCCGCAGTTCCGGCGGCAGCACCGGTAGCACGGTCATGATCATGTCCTGCATCCGGTTTTCGCTGCGTCGGAAGGTTTCCAGCAGACGCATCCGCTTGCCTGCCTTGGTGCGAATCTGCGCCGAGGTGGCCCGCATTTCCAGCTCGGTGTAGTACCGCTCCTGGTCAAGGTCGGTATCCATGAGCTTGAGGAATTCGAGCACCGGTTCCGCGCCCATGTCGGCGTCGAAAGAGTCGCCCCAGAACGGCTTGAGCCGGTCGTAGCGGCTGGTGGAAAGGATGGTGAGGCGCAATCCGGCAGAGCCGCTACGGGCTATGTAGAATTCGTCCGGCAACTCAACCTCGTCGCGGGCCCAGGCCGGCAATTTCAGGTCGTCCCAGACCCAATCCACGTCGGCGCTGCGGAGACGTTGGGACGGGTCCCACCGCAGCCACCGCATGGCCTGAATGAGGTCCACAGCCTCTTTGCGACGCTCGGTGAGCGCGCGCTGCAGATAGTCGTCAATCACGCTGATCAAGTTTTGCGACTTGACCAGTTCTTCGCTCCAGATGGCGATCTCTTTCTGGCGCTCTTCTTGGTCGGTGACCTCGGCAATGCCGGAGACTCGATCTTCAAGCCGGGCGATGGCCTTAATGTCATCGCTGTCCGGCTGTAACCGTTCGAGCAGCGCAGCGAATGCGGGTACGTTCCACCCGCGACCTTCCGGGTTGTCTTCTCCGCGCCGGTTGTTCCATTTGCGAACGGCTTCCTCGATCTCAACGAGGGCGCCATGAATCGCGGCCAGGTCGTCGGCCAGTGATCCCACAGAGGCGGAGTCGCCGGACTGCGGGCCGGGGCCGGCGAAAATGCCGTGCAGGTCCTTCAATGTCGGGAGCAGGACAGCGTCGTCAACGTCCGCAATATCTGCCGCCAGGCGGTCGGCAGCGTCGGCTACATCGTCCTGACGCTCTTCCATGGGATCGTCCCGCCAATCGGAGAACGCGGAGATAACGGCGGTTGCATTATCGCTTAAACGCTGCAAGTTATCGGTAATCGTAGTGGAACCATGGTAGAACCGGGAGATTGCAGCGGCCACCGGGTCGCCGTCCACCGCCAGGACTGACAGTTGTTCGGGAGACTCCAGGTCCTCCGCGCTGAGGACGTTGAGGCCAACGCTCATGATTGCAGCGTGGGCAGTAGCGCTGATTTCAGCCACGTCCCGCAGGGATTGCAGCGCGTCGGAGTAGTCCTCGTCGCTGTTCGGATCGGCCGAGGCCAGACGTGCCAGAGCCGCGCGGGCCAGATTGACCGCATCGTGCAGTTGGTCGGGCAATTCTCCCAGTGCCGCTGCGGATTCGTTACGCCGGTTTTCCAAGTCCCAATCCGCAATGCGGTTGGCGATACTCTGCAATGCGGCGTTGGCTGCGGGAATCGGACCGTCGCAGATCTCCTCGACCTCGCTTTCGTGTCGTTCGAATTGCTCGCGCATCAGATCGACGTCAACCTGGTTGATGACGAAAGCGGAGTAGTACAACACCCGGGTGAGGTCGGAAAGCTTGAGGTCGAGCGTCAGGCTCATCACGCTGGGGGTATTCTTGACGAACCAGATGTTCGCCACCGGGGCCGCCAGGGCAATGTGTCCCAAGCGCTGCCTGCGGACGTTGGAGCGTGTTACTTCAACGCCGCAGCGGTCACAGACCACGCCCTTATATTTCTGGCGCTTGTATTTGCCGCACTGGCACTCCCAGTCCTTGGTGGGGCCGAATATTTTTTCGCAGAACAGGCCGTCCTTTTCGGGCCGCTGCGTGCGGTAGTTGATGGTCTCGCCCTTTTGGACCTCTCCCGAAGACCAGCCACGGATCTGTTCGGGCGAGGCGATGGAGATACGAATGGCGTTGAAGTCGGAGGAGGTAGTCGCTTCACGACTGTCGAGCATCCTGACCATGTTTAGTTCACCTCCGAAGCAAAGAGATAGTCGTCTTCACCGGGCAGACCCAGGCTCGCGTCATCCTGTTCCTCTTCTTCCTCCAGCCGCACGTTGAGGCCCAGACTCTGGAGCTCTTTGAGTAGCACGTTGAAGGATTCGGGAATTCCGGGCTGACTGATTGGGTTGCCCTTGACGATGGATTCATAAGTATTGACCCGACCGGTAACGTCGTCGGATTTGATGGTGAGAACCTCCTGAAGATTGTGGGCGGCGGAGTAGGCCTCAAGGGCCCAGACCTCCATCTCGCCGAATCGCTGGCCACCGAACTGGGCTTTGCCGCCCAGCGGTTGCTGGGTAATCATGGAGTACGGGCCGGTGGACCTGGCGTGAATCTTGTCTTCCACCAGGTGGATCAGCTTGAGCATGTAGATGCTGCCGACCGCGACCGGCTGGTCGAACGGTTCTCCCGACCGTCCGTCGTAGAGTTGGAACTTGGCGAAGGTAGGTGGGGAGATCATCTGCTGACGGTGGACTTCCAACGCCAGTTGGTGCATGTCGCTGACCGACAACCCCTCGGGGTTTTCACCCGCGACGTCGCGGAGCCACAGGTACAGGCACGCTTCGCGCGCTTGGCCATGGTGCTCTTCGTCGAAGATGACGTCCGGATCAAAACCCTGCTCCCTGAGCCAGTCAAAAACCTTGGCGGGTTCGATGTCACTGTTGGGGTCGCCATCGTTATGAGCGGCGGCGGCCTGCTGGCCAAACCACCAGCGTGCCAGGGAGTCTTCGATGTGGTCGTCGTCGGCGCCCTCAAACACCGGCGTGAGGGCCTGGAAGTTCAGGCCGCGGGCGGCCCAACCGAGATGGCTTTCCAGCACCTGCCCCAGGTTCATGCGGGAAGGTACGCCGATGGGGTTGAGAATAATATCTACCGGCGTGCCGTCGGGAAGGAAGGGCATATCTTCTTCAGGAAGAATGCGAGAGACCACGCCCTTGTTCCCATGGCGGCCCGCCATCTTGTCGCCAACCGAAATCTTGCGAGTTTGGGCGACCCAAACCCGGATGGCTTCATTCACGTCCGGGGGAAGCGCGTCGCCGGGTTCGTCGTCGCTCTTCTTCTCCCGGCTCAAAGTCTTGACTCCGATAACCTTGCCCCTTTGACCGTGGGGCACACGTAGGGAGGTATCGCGGACGTCCTTGGATTTCTCGCCGAAGATGGCGCGCAGCAGGCGTTCCTCGGCGGTCATTTCGGTTTCGCCCTTGGGGGTGACCTTGCCCACCAGGATGTCGCCGGGGCCAACGTCGGCGCCAATGCGGATGATGCCGCGCTCGTCAAGGTCGCGAAGGTTTCCCTCGCCAACGTTGGGGATGTCGCGAGTTATTTCCTCGTCGCCCAACTTGGTGGAACGGCTCTCCACCTCGTACTTTTCGATGTGTACGGAGGTGAACTGGTCATCTTTTACCAAACGTTCGCTGATGATGATGGCGTCTTCGTAGTTGTATCCTTCCCATGACATGAAAGCCACTAGTACGTTTTGACCCAGGGCCAGCTCACCGCCGTCAGTAGAGGAGCTGTCGGCCAGGGCGTCGCCAACGTTGACGTAATCGCCCTTCTGGACCACCGGACGCTGATTGAGACAGGTCCCCTGGTTGGTGCGGGCGAATTTGATCAGGCGGTGGGGGTGCCCCTGCCCGGAGTCGTCGACCACCACGATTTCGTTGCCATTGACGGAACGGACCGACCCTTCGACGCGGGACAGCAGGACCTGGCCGCTGTCGCGGGCGACCCTGCTCTCAATTCCGGTGCCCACCAGCGGGGCCTGGGGTTGGAGCAGGGGCACGGCCTGGCGCTGCATGTTGCACCCCATCAGGGCGCGGTTGGCGTCGTCGTGCTCCAGGAAGGGGATCAAAGCGGCCGACACGCTCATAATCTGCAGCGGGGATACGTCGGCGTACTCTACGGCGTCGGGAGACGCGAGGCGATAGTTGTCGCCTTCACGTACTTCCACCAAGTCGTCGGTGAACTGGTACAGTTCGTCAAAGTTGGAATTAGCCTGGGCAATGCGGAACCGCTCTTCCAGATCGGCGGTCAGGTACTGCACGTTTTCCGGCCGGGTGTCCACGAACGGCACCACGTCAATTACGGTGTCCGGCGACAATCGGCCCAACCGGCGCAGGTGGTCGGCGGTGATGGCCTCGCCCTGCTTGACGATCACCTCTCCCTTGCGAGTGGCAACGTCGGTGGTCACCACGTGCCCCGTTGGGTCGAAGTATCCGGGGAAGCCGGGCGTCTTGCAGTCCCCGAGCCAAAGTTGTGTGATCACCGGCCAGTAAGGAGTTTCAATAAACCCCAACCGGTCGATCCGCGCGTAGGCCGCCAGGCTGCTGAGCAGGCCGATGTTGGCTCCTTCCGGAGTCTCGATGGGACAGATGCGACCGTAATGCGAAGCGTGCACGTCGCGCACGTCGAAACCGGCGCGCTCACGGGTCAGTCCGCCGCGGCCCAGGGCCGACAGGCGACGCTTGTGAGTCAACTCCGCCAGCGGATTGGTCTGGTCCATGAACTGAGACAGCTTGTCGCCGCCGAAGAACTCTCGAATCGCGCCCGTAACGGGACGCACGTTGACCAACTTCGCGGGAACCGCGTCCTCAGGCTTTTCCAGCCGACCAACGCGGTCCTGGAACATTCGGTGCATGCGGAGCAGGCCGATGCGAACCTGGTCGCGCATCAACTCGCCGGCAACGCGCACGCGGCGGTTGCCCAGGTGGTCAATGTTGTCGCGGGGGTCTTCGTTGCTGACGTGGTTTTCAATCAGTCCGTAGAGGGTGTCGATGATGTCGTTGATATCGAGGACGCGACGTTCGGGCAACGGTACGCCCGGCAGGTTCAACCGGACCTTGTGCATGTTGCCATTCGGGCCGGCGTTGATCTCCGTTACCACGCCAACGATCCAGGAAGCCCGCGCGCGCACCGGCGTCAACCGCCAGGACTGCGTAGGACCCTGGCTGACCCGCTCGGCGTAAATTAGCTGGCCGACCTCGACGATGCTCTCCTCGGCGAGGAAACGGTTCCTCAGAATGGCTGCCTCGCCGGAAGAAATCGCCTCATTGGAGGTCATACCGGCGGCGATTGGCTGGGTGGAGAGGGCAACCGGGTCGCCCAGCGTGTCCGTTACCAGCCCACAAACGCTGACCGAGACGGCGTCGTCCAGCGACTCGTCGGCCATTGACAGAAGCGTGCCGGCGCTGGCGGCGTCTGCGCAGAACACGTTGACCTCAGCCGCCTGTTCCGATACGTCGGTAAAAGGGTCAAGGGGTTCGATGCGCCGGTCGGCTCCACGAATCAGGTAGCCGTAGGTCACCAGGGCATCGATGTCCCGGTCGGCCAAGATGCGCTGCTCCCGGTCGGAGGCTTCAAAAATCTCGGTTGGAGAGACGCCCTCCCCATTTGCCGCGTATTGTTCACGGACAAAGCTGAGGATAGCCTTCTGCGAGTCGGTGAGCACCTGGGAATCGGATCGGCCCAGGCGCTGGTCAACCTTGATGCGCCCGACTTCACCGAGGTCGAAACGCCGGCCATCAAAGAAGTGGTTCATCACGAAGGTACACGCCGCGTCCACCTGTACGGCCGGCTCGCCGGGGCGCAGCCACTTGTAAAGATTGCGCTGGGCGAGGCCGATGCGGAAAGCCTGTTCGCGGTTGAAGTCCCGGTCTGTATGCATTCGGTCCCAGAGAGATCGGAGCTCCTCTTCCCGCGGGTTATAGTCCCGGTCGGGCGCAGGTTCCACGCCGCCAACGAAAGGCCGGCAGTCGTGGAAATCAATGTCGGAGAAGAGCGCGCGCATCTCTTCGGCGCTGACGATGCCCAACGCGTGCAGGAAAGTGGACACGCCCATGCGGCGCCGGCGGTCAACGCTGACGGTAATGGTTTCGGGCAGGTTGCGGCGCCGCGAGTAGTAATGAGTCCAGGTCTGCATTTCAATGCGAGCGCCCCGGCTGGCGGAGATGCGACCCTTGTAGTACCAGTTTTCCAGCTTGCCGCACTCGGGGCAGGCGGGGTCCTGGGAGGGTTCCCGTTCGTAATAAACTCCCGGAGCGCGTTGCAATTGGCTGACCAGGACGCGCTCGGCGCCGTTGATGATGAAAGTGCCCGTCCGGGTCATCATCGGCACGTCGCCGAAGAAAATGTCGGACTCGGTGATCTCCCCGGTTTCCTGGTCCCGGAGCTGCGCTTTTACGTAAAGCGGCCTGGAATACGTGATTTCCCTTTCTCGGCAGGTCTCCGGGCTGGGGTGAGTGTTGCACTCACCGATGGATTTGCAGAGGTCGCAATCGTCCTCGGTGTCAAACCAGTGATCCATGAAGTACAGTTCGAAACGTTCAGCCCGGCGCGACCCGTCTCCGCTGGCGAAGCGTCGGGTGATTCCGGCGACAATTGGCGAGCAATCGCGGAAGGTTTCGGCCAAACCGTTGGTCTTGAACCAGTCGAAAGACTCGATCTGGCTGCGAATGAGGTTCGGCACGTCAAGAGCGTTCGCGATTCCGGAATCTGAGTAGGTCTTGACCTCGCGGGCGGTCAACCCGCGGTTGTTTCGGCCTGAGCGTTTACGGGTAAGCACCATAAGATCGACACTCCTGGCGGGTACGGGGGATTAACTGGACGCAGCCTGCTCTCCCTGAGGCTGGCACAGACACGACAATTCGGCCCGCCAGCAATGGCAAGCCGAATCATCAGTGCTTCAGGTCAGAGGATGCAGGTGAAAAATCGAGGCAGTGGCGACAACAATCATACTACGTGAACAGTAGTAGTACTCTACATGTGGATGGGTTTTTTGTCAACCGAAACCGGCTGCGGGAAAGTGGATTTCGACATTTCAGACCCGGGTTTACCCCCCGCCGGCGCGTACTTCCCGGCTGGGTTTGGTCATTTCTGCGGGGTTAAGCAGTTCGTCCAGTTCAGCGTCAGAAAGGGCGGTTTCGGCGCGCGCGACTTCCCGGACAGTTAGCCCGGAATCCGCGGCTTTCTTGGCGATGCCAGCCGCGGCGTCATATCCGATGGATGGCGCGAGAGCAGTGCCCAGCATCAGGCCCTTTTCTACCATGGCCGGCCCGGTGTCCGTGGCCGTGATGCCAACCACGCACTGCCGGGCGAAGTTCTGAGCGGAGGCCGCCAGCAGCGACACTGACTGCAGAAGGTTGTACGCTGCCAGAGGCATCATGGTGTTCAGCTCGAAATAACCCCCGGCCCCGGCCAACGCCACCGCCGCGTCGTTGCCCACCACGTGCGCGGATACCTGGATCACGGACTCGGAGATGACCGGGTTTACTTTGCCCGGCATGATGCTGCTGCCCGGCTGGACCTCCGGCACGTTGATCTCGCCCAGCCCGGCCCGGGGCCCGCAGCCCAGGAACCGGATGTCGTTGGCAATCTTGTGCAGGCTGACGGCGATTGTCTTGAGCTGCCCGCTGGCCTCAACGATACCGTCCAGAGCGGATTGCGCCTGGAAGTGGTTGGCGGTTTCCCTGATTTGCACGCCGGTCATCTCTGAGAGTCGGGCGCAGGTGCGACCGGACGCTTCCGGATGCGTATTGACGCCGGTGCCCACCGCAGTACCGCCCAACGCGACTTCAGCCAACGCCTCCTCGGCGCGGTGCGCCCGGGCGATGCTGTACTCGGCCTGGCCGGCATACCCGGAAAACTCCTGGCCCAGACGCACCGGGGTGGCGTCCTGGAGGTGAGTGCGCCCGGTCTTGACGATGGGCCAGAACTCCTCCGACTTTTGCTGCAAAGCGGCCTGCAGCTCTTCCAACGCGGGTATCAATTCCTCCTTGATCCCGAGCAGGGCCGCTAGATGGATCGATGTGGGAATCACGTCGTTGGATGACTGTCCCAGGTTCACGTGGTCATTCGGGTGGACCAGCCGCGAGCCCAAGTCGCCGCCGAGGATCTGTGTGGCGCGGTTGGCGATGACTTCGTTGGCATTGGTGTTGGTGGAAGTCCCGGAACCGGTCTGGAAGATGTCCAGCACGAAATGCTCGTCATGCTTGCCGTCGGCAACTTCCTGGGCGGCCTGCACGATGGCGCCGCCAATCGTAGGGTCGAGGGCATTCAAGTCCATGTAGGTCTGGGCGCAAGCCAGCTTGATGAGGCCCAGGGCGCGGATGAACTGGCGGGGAAAACGCAGGTCGCTGATGGGGAAGTTGAGCACGGCCCGCATGGTGGACGCGCCGTACAGCGCGTCGGCGGGTACCTGCATCTCGCCCATGGAGTCCCGTTCGATACGAGTGTTGGGGCTGGTCATCTCTTACTTGCCCTCCTTGATGAAGTCCGCCACGCGCTCAGCAATCATGATTGTGGTGGCGTTGGTGTTGGCTCGGATTACGTCGGGCATCACCGAAGCATCGACCACGCGCAGGTTCTGCATGCCGTAAACGTGGCAATACTGGTCAACCACGGCGTCCAGGTCGGAACCGGGCCCCATTTTGCAGGTGCCCGACGAGTGGTGCTGAGTGTACGCGTTGCGCAGCATCCACTGGTCCAGGGCCGCGTCGGAAGCCAGGTCCTCATCCGTTGGCGACAACCGTTCGGCAACGAACTCGCGAAAGGTGGGCTGCTCGGCAATCTGCAACCCGAGGCGCACGGCCGCCCGCATCCGCTGCCGGTCCACCGGGTCGGAAAGGTAGTCATAGAACAGATCGGGCTGCGCGTGCGGATCTGTGGACGCCAGCCTCAGTTGGCCGGCGGTGGTCGCGTTCTGCAACGCCGCACTGAACCCGAAGTGGAAGTCATCGGTCTCAATGTTCACGCTGGCCGGACGATGTTCGCTGGTCATCAGGATGGGTGCCAGCTGAATGTCGCCGCGAGTGCCGGTGCCCTCCGGGCTGTAGCGCAGGCCGACCTGGATGCTGGGAGAGTCCAGGTCGGGCGGATTTCCTATCCCCCGGAACAGGCTGAACACCGCCGGGTGGTCCCGCAGGTTCTCGCCCACGCCCGGAAGGTCGTGGATCAGGGGGATGCCCATCTCCTGTAGGTGCTCGGCTGGGCCAACTCCCGAAAGCAGGAGTATTTGCGGGGATGCGATGGCGCCGCCGCTGAGGATGATCTCGTCGCCGTAGATTTCAAAAGCGTCTCCCCCGCTCTCCGCCTCGATGCCGACGGCCTTTTTCCCCTCGAAGAGGACGCGCCGCACTACCACGCTGCCGCGTACCGTCAGGTTTAAGCGGTGGCGGGCCATGGACAGGTAGGTGAGCGATGTGCTCATGCGCACGCCGTCGATGTTGTTTAACGGCCGGGCGGCGATGCCGTTGGAGTCCGGGTGGTTCTGGTCGGGGTCTTCCGGAAACCCCAGGGCGCGGCAGGTGTCGTAAAACGCCTCGGCGACGGGCAGCCACTCCTCCCGCTTGTAACGTCGCACCGGGATGGGACCGCTGTCGCCATGGAAGTCGTCGCCGGCAAAGTCCAAGTCGTTCTCCAGCCTGCGGAAGTAGGGTAGCACCTTGGTGAACGACCATTCATCGTTGCCCCAAATGGCCCAGTTGTCATAATCCTCCGGCACGCCACGAAAGAGGACCTGGCCGTTAATGCTGCTGGAACCCCCCATGGCCTTGCCCCGGGGAATGATGATCGGGGTCTCCTGTTGGGGTGTTCCCTTGGCCAGATAACCCCAACTATGTTCTCCGTAGGCGGAACGCCAAACGTTGTTGCCTTGCTTCAAATCAACAGGCAGGTGTTCAAAGTCAGGGTAGTCCGGGCCGGCCTCCAGAAGCAGAACCGAAACGTTCGGATCTTCGGTCAGCCGGGATGCTAGCGTACAGCCGGCGGAACCGCCGCCAACTATGATGAAGTCATAATTCATAAGAATCCTTTTCGTTCGAACGTCACAACTCGCAGCAATCGAGCAGGGAGTTGAAGAAGTCCATGTCGTCGATGCCCCCTAGGTCTTCTCCGTGAACATCGGCCAGGTGTTTCAGGATGCGGGGCGTATTCATAGGCACCAGTAGAGCGGTGGCGTTGATGCTGACAATTCCAATCATACGGTAGTCCTGGAAGCGCCCGCCTGCCTGGGCTTGGAGAGGGCATCGGAGACACCGCACGGTAATCTCGTCGTCCCGCGCGTCATACACCAGGCGTATCAGCGGCTCGCGGCGGCAGCTGACGTCGTACATCTGGCCGTTCCCGAACCGGTCCGGCCCAACGTGTTCGGCGTCAAGCGTGTTTTGCCAACCTTCCGGCGGAAATACCACGCGGTTGCTGTCTTTGGGCATTGTCGCGCACCTCGGGGCGCTGGCGGTGAAGGACTGCCTGATTTTAGCGTATTTGCCGTTGATCGTCCCACTGCGCGGCAGGTCAACCGGGACACCTGCGTTGATGGCGGACCAATAATAGGGGCAGGTTGCAAACCCGCCCGTCCGCGCTCGTGTGAGAGACTCTCGCCGGCTAGGCGTCGGCGGTGGAGCGAGGCAGGTGGCTAACGCCCGATGAAAGATAGCGATCTACGCCACGGGCCACGTCCCGGCCTTCCGCAATCGCCCACACCACCAGGGACTGGCCGCGCACCATGTCGCCGCCGGCGAACACGCCGGGCACCGACGTCATCTTGTTTTCGTCCACCTTGACGTTGCCGCGCGGGTCAAGTTCTACGCCCAGCTGTTCCAGCATGCCGCCGTGTTCGGGATGGAGAAAGCCCATAGCGAGCAGAACCAGGTCGGCGTCAACCGAGAATTCGCTGCCCGTCACCTCTGACATCTGGAACCGGCCGTTTTCCCCCTTGGTCCAGTCCACGCGAACAGCGTGTAGTTTGCTTACTTGGCCGTTTTCGCCCGTAAGAGACTTGGTGAGAATGTTGTAGTCCCTAACGCCGCCCTCTTCATGTGCGCCGGAGGTCCGCAGAATCATGGGCCAGCGGGGCCAGGGGTTATCGTCCGCGCGGCTTTCGGGAGGCTCAGGCAGCAACTCAAACTGGTGGACAATTTCGGCGCCCTGACGGTGTGCGGTGCCCAGGCAATCCGCGCCGGTATCGCCGCCACCCAGGATGATTACGCGCTTCCCTTCGGCGCTGATCTGGTCGCTGACGTTCTCCCCGGCTAGGGTCCGGTTCTGCTGAGGCAGGTATTCCATGGCGAAATGGACGCCGTCCAACTCACGGCCGGGCACGTCAAGATCCCGGGCCTGGGTCGACCCTCCGGTCAGGCATACCGCGTCGTATTCCCGCAGCAGCTGTTCGGCCGGATAATTGATGCCAACGTTGACGCCCGTGCGAAATTCTATGCCTTCGGCCTCCATCAACTCAACGCGGCGTCGGACGACGGACTTTTCAAGCTTGAAGTCGGGAATGCCCAGCATGAGCAGGCCGCCGATGTAGTCGGCGCGCTCCAGCACGGTAACAGCGTGTCCCGCCCGGTTGAGTTGCTGAGCGGCGGCGAGTCCGGAAGGGCCGCTGCCCACTACGGCAACGCTCTTGCCGGTGCGGGTTTCCGGCGGCATGGGCTTGACCCAGCCCTGCTCGAAACCGCGGTCGCTGATCTCCTTCTCGATGTACTCGATGGTGACCGGGTCGGCGTTGATGCTGAGCACGCATGACGCTTCGCAAGGAGCCGGGCAAATGCGTCCGGTGAACTCCGGGAAGTTGTTGGTGCTCAGCAACACTTCCAGCGCGCGCTCCCAGTTGCCCAGATATACCTGATGGTTGAACTCGGGAATGACGTTCCCCAGGGGGCAACCCATGTGGCAGAAGGGGACGGCACAATCCATGCACCGGCCACCTTGTTCAGTGGCTTGCTGATCCGTCCAGCGGTGGTAGTATTCCCGGTAGTCTCCGACGCGCTCGGCGGGAGGGCGACGGTCCGGCCCGAAACGGCCAAACTCCATAAATCCGGTGACTTTGCCCATTATTAAACCGTTACCAACTCTTCCGCCTGCCGTTGCGCGCGTTCCTGGAGCACCCTGCGGTAGTCGCGCGGCATAACCTTGCGGAAATTGCTGACGCTTGAACTCCAGTCATTCAGAATGCGCTGCGCCGGCCCGCTCCCGGTCCGTTCCAGGTGCTCGGCAAGCAGGCCATGCAGAAGGTCGATGTCCTCTTGTTCGATGAGGTCTTCCAGGTCGGCCATGCCGTCGTTGAACCGTATGTGGAAGTCATTGTCCGGGTCATAGACGAAGGCGATGCCTCCGCTCATACCGGCCGCGAAATTGCGTCCCGCGCTGCCGATAACAGCCACCACGCCGCCGGTCATGTACTCGCAGCCATGGTCGCCAACACCCTCAACAACTGCGCGTGCGCCGCTGTTGCGTACGGCGAACCGTTCACCGGCGCGTCCCCGGATGAACACATCGCCGCCGGTGGCGCCGTAGAGGGCCACGTTGCCGATGATGATGTTGTCCTCGGGCATGAAACCGGAACCTTCGGGCGGCGCGATGACGATGCGACCGCCGCCGATTCCCTTGCCCATGTAGTCGTTGGTGTCCCCGGCCAGGCGGACGGAAACCCCGGGGGCCAGGAAAGCCCCGAAACTCTGGCCAGCCGAACCATCAAGGTTGATGTTGATGGTGCCGTCGGGCAGGCCGTCCTCGCCGTACCTGCGCGCAACTCGCCCGCTGAGCATTGCGCCCACCGTGCGATTGGAGTTTCGGATAGGCAGGTTGATGTTCACCGGAGTTCCGCGGTCGATGGCCGGCTGGGCTTGAGCGATGAGCTGGTGGTCAAGGGCTTTGTGCAGACCGTGGTCCTGCTCAATGCAGCAATAGGTCTGGACTCGCTCAGCCCTGGGCGGGATGGTCAGCAGTTTGGACAGGTCAATGCCCGATGCTTTCCAGTGGTCAACTGCCTTGCGGGTTTCCAGCTTATCGACCCGGCCCACCATTTCGGCGACGGTGCGGAAGCCGAGTTCCGCCATAATCTCCCGCAACTCTTCGGCCACGAAGTAAAAATAGTTGACCAGATGTCCCGGCTGGCCGGCGAAACGCTTGCGCAGTTCGGGATCCTGGGTCGCGATGCCTACTGAGCAGGTGTTCAAGTGACACTTGCGCAGCATGATGCAACCGTTCACGATGAGGGCGGCCGTGGCCATGCCGAATTCCTCGGCTCCGAGTAGTGCCGCGATGGCAACGTCCCGGCCGGTCTTCAACTGGCCGTCGGTTTGTACTACGATGCGCCCACGCAGGTCGTTGGCGACCAGCACCTGTTGGGTTTCCGCCACGCCGAGTTCCCAGGGCAGACCGGCGTGCTTGATGGAAGATTCTGGGGACGCGCCGGTTCCGCCATCGTGCCCGCTGATGAGCACCACGTCGCCGTGGCCCTTGGAGACGCCGGCGGCGATGGTGCCAACTCCCACCTCGGAAACCAGCTTCACATGGATGCGGGCCTCAGGGTTGATGTTCTTCAGGTCGTGGATGAGTTGCGCCAGGTCCTCGATGGAATAGATGTCGTGATGTGGCGGCGGCGAAATCAACTCCACGCCCGGCGTGGTGTGACGCACCCATCCGATGTACTCGTCTACCTTGTGGCCGGGCAACTGCCCGCCCTCGCCGGGCTTGGAACCCTGGGCCATCTTGATTTGCAGGTCGGTGGCGTTCACCAGGTAGTTGGGCGTAACGCCGAAGCGCCCCGATGCCACCTGCTTAATAGCGCTGGAGCGGTTGTCTCCGTTGTCATCCAGCGTGTAGCGGTGAAAGTCCTCGCCGCCCTCACCGGTGTTGCTGCGCGCTCCCAGCTGGTTCATGGCGATGGCCATGGTCTCGTGAGCCTCTCGGCTGATGGAACCGAGGGAGATTGCGCCGGTGGCGAAGCGCTTGACGATCTCAACCGCCGGTTCTACTTCGTCGATGGAGATAGGTGCGCCGTCCTTGAATTCCAGCAAGCCGCGTAGCGTCGCCATCTTGCGGCTCTGGTCGTTCACTTCGTCGGCGAACTCGCGATAAGCGCGTTGGTCGTTGGAACGGGTAGCGTACTGGAGCTTGGCGATGGCTTCCGGGTTCCACTGGTGGAACTCGCCATGCCGCCGCCACTGGTATTGGCCGCCCATGTCCAGTTCCTGCATCCCCGGAACGAAGGGATCATCGAAAGCGGAGCGATGCCGCTGGAGAGTTTCCTCCTCTACAATGTCCAGCCCGATTCCCTGGATGCGCGAGGGCGTGCGTGTGAAATAACGTTCTACCAGGTCGTCGTCCAGGCCAATGGCCTCAAAAATCTGGGCGCCCCGGTAGGATTGCACCGTGGAAATGCCCATCTTAGACATCACTTTGAGGATGCCCTTTTCGTTGGCCTTGATGAAGTTATAGACGGCATAGTCCGGTTTGGTTCCGTTCAGTTCACCGCGCTCGGCCAGATCGCGCACCGACTCAAGGGCAAGATAAGGGTTGATGCCGCCGGCCCCGTACCCGATGAGCAGGCAGAAGTGCTGCACCTCGCGGGGTTCGCCGGACTCTACGACCAGACCGACACGGGTGCGAGTTCCGGCGCGGGTCAAGTGATGGTGAACGGCGCTGGTAGCGAGCAGGCTGGGGATGGGCGCGTGGTCGGCGTCCACGCCGCGGTCGGACAGGATAACGATGTTCTTGCCTTCGTCGATTGCCTGGGACGCCGCCCCGCAGAGGGTGTCCAACGCTGATTGCAGCGAACCGGTGTTGGCGTCGAAGAGGGTGGAAAGCGTTACGGACGACAGGCCGGGCAGATCCAGGGCGCGGATCCTCGCCAGTTCTTCGTCCGTGAGCAGCGGGGATTTGAGGCGGAGCTGCCGGCAGTGCAGCGGCGTTTCTTCAAACAGGTTCTGTTCGCTGCCGACGAAGGCTTCCAGCGAGGTGACCAGTTCCTCCCGGATCGCGTCGAGTGGTGGGTTGGAAACCTGGGCGAAGAGTTGCTTGAAATAGTCAAATAGCGAACGGTTCTGGTCGGAAAGCACGGCCAGGGACGCATCGTTGCCCATGGAGCCGATCGCTTCGTAGCCCGCGGCTGCCATGGGCGTGGTAAGCATCCGCAACTCTTCGATGGTGTAACCGAACGCGCGTTGTTGCTGGCGCAGATTGTCGCCGCCGATTGGCGGCTCAGACGGAGTCTCCGGCAGATCTTCGAGAGCGACCTTGTTTTCTTTGAGCCATTCGCCGTATGGCTGCTGGTTGGACAAGGTGTGCTTCAGTTCTTCGTCGCCTATGATGCGTCCTTCGTCGAAACTGACCAGGAACATGCGACCCGGCTGAAGGCGTCCTTTCTCTTTGATGCTCTCCGGCGGGAGATCGAGAACCCCGGTCTCCGAAGCCATAACGAGCTTGTCGTCGTGGGTGACGGTGTAGCGGAATGGGCGCAAGCCGTTCCGGTCAAGCACGGCGCACACGTCCTTGCCGTCGGTCGCCAGCATCATGGCCGGCCCGTCCCACGGTTCCATCATGCAGGAATGGAACTCGTAGAAATCCTTCTTTTCCTGCGACATCGTTTCGTGCTGGTCCCATGCTTCGGGAATCATCATCAACATGGCGTGGGCCAGCTCGCGACCGGTCATCACCAGCAATTCCAATGCGTTGTCGAAACTGGCAGTGTCGCTGGCCGTGGGGTCGCAGACGGGCGCCAGCTTGTGAATGTCGTCGCCGTACAGCGGTGAACTGAACTGCCGCTCGCGGGCGTGCATCCAGTTGATATTCCCGCGCAGCGTGTTGATCTCGCCGTTGTGGGCCAGATAGCGGTAAGGATGCGCCAGTTTCCAGTGTCCCAGAGTGTTCGTGCTGAAACGAGAGTGCACCAGCGCAAAGGCCGACACGAGGGACTCGTCATTCAGGTCCAGATAAAAGCGGGACAGTTGGTACGACACCAGCAATCCCTTATAGACCACGGTGTTGCAACTCAGGCTGCACACGTAGAAGAAATCGGTGTCGCCTTCGCTGATGCCGGTTTCGGACACCGTGTTGGAGATTACTTTCCGAACGACGTACAGCTTGCGCTCAAAGGCCGCCCGATCCGGAGTGCTGGCAGCGCCTTTCCCCACGAAGAACTGTCTAATGGTGGGGCAAACGGCGCGAGCGTCTCGGCCAATCTGGGTGTGGTCCAGTGGAACGTCGCGCCAGGCCAGTAAAGTCAAACCCTCGTTGGCAACCACGTTCTCGATGTGGGAAACGCACGAGTCAACTGCGACGCTGTCCTGCGGCAGGAAAACCATCCCGACGCCGTATTCCCCCTCGGCGGGCAGCGTTATCCCCTGCGCCCCCGCTGCTTTGCGGAAAAAGGTATCCGGCATCTGCACCAGGATTCCGGCGCCGTCGCCGGTGTCCGGGTCTGAGCCGGACGCGCCCCGATGGCCCAGGTTATCAAGCACCTGCAGGGATTCGGTGATTATGGAGTGGGTCTTGTCGCCCTTGATGTTGGCTACCATACCGACGCCACAGGCGTCATGCTCTTGTTCCGGGGAGTATAAGCCGCCGGATTGGGCCAGTTCTTTGAGCGAATTCATAACCGTACCCTGCGCAAACAAAAGAAAAATCACCCGCAGGATGTAGAGAACGAATCTCGACTCTGCTGGCGCAACGCGGCGTAGCGGCGCCGCTGGAAAATAGACTTGTGTAATATATCACAAACTACGGGGATTGCAAGGCAAGCCGTACTCGCCCTATACTCGTCCGCACTATCCTGAACCATTTGCAGCGCATGTCGCTGCGCTTGCGAAACCCGCCCGCATGACAACAACCCACACCTTGGACCCCACCAAAGTTGCCCGGCTTGCCGTTGACGTGGCCGCCGAAAAGTTGGCGACGGACATCGTGATGATGGACCTGAGGCAGCTTGGCGTCTTCGCCGACTATTTCGTGGTGATGACCGCCGACTCGGTGCGCCAGATCGAGGCGTTGGAAGAGGATTTGACCAATGCCATGAAGGAAGCCGGAGTGGCGCGGCATCACAGGGAAGGCACTCCGGCTTCCGGTTGGGTGCTGCTGGATTTCGCGGACGTAGTGATCCACATTTTCGGGCCGGAAGAGCGAGACTTTTTCGGCCTCGAACGGCTGTGGAGCCGCGCCCCGCAAGTTGTCAGGATTCTATAATCCACTGGTCGGCGCTGCGGACGTAATCCAGCCCGCCGTCTTCGCCGAAGAACAGGCCAATCTCACGCTCGGCGGACTCCGGGCCGTCGGAGCCGTGTACGATGTTCCGCCCGATGTCAACGCCGAAGTCGCCCCGGATGGTGCCGGGCGCTGCCTCGCCGGGGTTGGTTGCCCCCATGGTCTGCCGCGCCAGTGCCACCGCGTTGTTACCCTCCCAGATCATCGCAACGATGGGTCCCGAGGTGATGAAGGACACCAGGGAGGCAAAAAATGGCCGGTCAACATGTTCCGCGTAGTGTCTGCCGGCCAATTCCTCGTCCAGTTGCATCAGGCGGATGGCGACCAATTTCAGGCCGCGCCGTTCCAACCGGTATATGACGTCTCCGATGAGGCCGCGCTGCACGCCGTCAGGTTTGATTGCCACGAAGGTTCGTTCCATTGGGTTGATGATCTCCTGTCAAATTTGCGATGAAGTTACGGAGGGGCGTCCCTGACGCACCCGGTCGCGCCGCTTGGCGACGCCGATGGTGGGCATCCGCAGATAATAGGGCTGTAGGGTGGCGAGGTCGTCGGTTTCGCCGCGTTGCAGCCGGCGGGCGGCGGTTTCGGCCAGGGCCCACAGCCGGTTGGCCGGCGTCCACGGTGCGACCGCCGTGGGCCGGGCAGCATCGCCGTTGTTGCCGTGGCCGGGGATTTCGCCGAGCCGAGCATGGGCCCCTTCGCCGCAATAGATCACTGCGCTTTCGGACCGGGTAGGTTCCTGCTCCAGCAGAGTTTCCGGCGGCGCTATCTCATCCTCGCGGACTCGTTCGCCGTCACCGGCAAACCAGCCTGCGGCAACCTCGTTGCGCCCCGCATCCAGCCAAGCTGCCACGATACCGGTCGGCGTGAGGTGAGGTCGCGCTTCGAGAGCCAATGTATCGACGCCGACGATTGGAAAGCCCACGGCCATGACCAGACCCTTCGCTGCGCTAACGCCTACACGCAGCGCGCTGAACGGCCCCGGGCCGAGGGCCACGGCGACTCCGTCCAGATCGGCGGCCTGGGTATCCTGCGCTTTGAGCAACTCGGCGACGGCCGGCATCAGCTGGGCGGTGTGGTTAGCCGTAGAACGCCAGAGGCGCGCCTCGATGACCGTGCCGTCCGCATCGCAGAGAGCAACGCCGCCGTGGCGGGACGAGGTGTCAATGGACAGGATCATCAGAGCGCAGTCGCCTCTAGCTCTTGCAACAAACCGGCGAAACGTTCGGGCGCGTCTTCTATCGTGATGGAGTGTCGAGCCGGAACCGCGCCGTCTTCGTCAGGAATAACCTCGCAGGGCGCGGCAAACTCGTCTAGCGCATAGTCGAGTTCGATCCACAACGCATCTTCGGGAAAGAGTTCGTCGGCGCGGTCGGCCCATTCCACGATGAGAACGTCCTGGCCGGCGGCAATGATGTCCTCAAACCCTAGGTCCCACGCTTCTGCCGGATGATCGATGCGATAGAGGTCGGCGTGGTGCAGGGTGAGGCGGCCCTGGTACCTGGTCATCAGCACGAAGGTGGGGCTGCGGGCGTAACCGTCAACGTTCAGTCCCCGGGCGATGCCCTGGGTAAGGCAGGTTTTCCCGGCTCCCAGCGGCCCGGTCAACAGGTACACGTCGCCGGGGGAGGCGGATTCGCCGATGGTCTGGCCGACACGACGGGTCTCCTCGGCGGTATTGGTGTGGATGGTGAACGTATTTAACATATCGGCTTAGTCAGCGAAATGGTCCCAACCGGCGCCGGCGGGCGGTACGGGAGTGCCGGATTCATCCAGAATCGTGACAACTCCCCGATCGCCGTCGGTGATTTCACCCACCACGGCTGCGCCCTCAGGGAGCGCAAGCAAAGCGGCGTCCATTATATCCCCCGGCGCGGTGAACAGCAGGACGTAATCTTCGCCTCCGTAGAGTGCCAAATCGAGCCAGTTGTTGGGGAACGCTGTCTTGAGAGCGGGGAGGGCCGGGACCTGGTGCGAGAAAATCGTGGCGGCGACACCGCTGGCTGAGCATAGTTTGGCCAGGTCGTCGGCTAACCCGTCGCTCACGTCCATTGCGGATGATACTCCGGCGGCTACCAGCATCTTTCCGGCGGCTGCGTGGGGGTATGGGCGACGGTGTTGCAGTATCAGGGTGGACTCGCCGGAATTAGAGGCTCCGCATCCGTCAAGCAGTTGGCGTAAGCCGCCGGCGGATCCTCCAACCGGGCCGGTGACGGCAACCAGATGGCCCGGTTCGGCGGCAGTTCGCACCATGGGCGGGCCGGTGGCAACTCCGGTAAGGGCTACGGTGATAAAAGCCAGCGGCGAGCGCACCATGTCGCCCCCGATGATCTGCGCTCCGAACTCTCCGCAAATGTCGATCATGCCGAGGTAAAGATCCCGGATGTCGGAAACGAGCGTATCGGGTGGCATGCCGAGGGTGATCAGGACGGCAGCGGGGTCGCCGCCCATAGCGGCCACATCGCTGATGTTGGATGCGATGGCTTTCCAGCCCAAGTCGCGCCAAGGCGTCGTGGCCGAGGTGAAATGTACGCCGTCCACCATGGTGTCCGTGGTGTACAGCTCGGTAACCGGTCCGCTGGGGAAGGTTATCGCGGCGGCGTCGTCTCCGTTGGGTACGGCGAGACGATAAGCAGCTGGGGAAACGAAATCAGGGCCGGTAGTTTGGGTCCACTGTTGGACCAGTTCGATAAGGCCGAATTCGCCGAGGTCGGATACGCGCATATTAAAACTGAGAGGATTCCAAATCGATGAATACTATACCCGGCGACAGAGCAAAAATGAAACCGGGTTCTGAGGACGAACCCGGTTCTATCGTTAGCGCTTTAGCGGCTGATTAGTGAAAGGAAGCAAGAAAGTTTGTGATTGTTTCCGGCAAGAATGCCGGGGACAGCGGATTTTCTCAGGGGACCTGCTCTCTGGCTCCGGGAGTCCAGATGGACTGCGACCAGACGAGTCGAGGGACAGGAACGTCCGCTGATTGACCTGGGAGTGGATTGACTCACGTTTATGAAACGTTTGCCAATCATAGGTCTCCCTATAAAGGAGGTGATCCAGCCGCACCTTCCGGTACAGCTACCTTGTTACGACTTCGTCCCAGTTACCGAACCCGACCTCGGCGCCTGCCTCCCAAAAGGGTTAGCTCAGCGACTTCAATCGTTCTCGGCTTCCATGACGTGACGGGCGGTGTGTACAAGGCCCGGGAACGTATTCACCGCAGTATGCTGACCTGCGGTTACTAGCGATTCCGCGTTCATGCAGGCGGGTTTCAGCCTGCAATCCCAACTGGGGCCGGCTTTGGTGGGATTGGCTCCAGCTCGCGCTTTAGCAACCCATTGTACCGGCCATTGTAGCGTGTGTGTAGCCCTGGACATAAGGGCCATGATGACTTGACGTCGTCCCCACCTTCCTCCTCCTTGCGGGAGGCTGTCTCGCTAGAGAGTGTAACTAACGACGAGGGTTGCGCTCGTTGCGGGACTTAACCCAACACCTCACGGCACGAGCTGACGACAGCCATGCAGCACCTGTGATGGCTCCCCGAGTTACCCCGAGGTCGTCACCCTTTCAGGCTTCTACTACCAACATGTCAAGCCCAGGTAAGGTTCTTCGCTTAGCATCGAATTAAACCACACGCTCCACCGCTTGTGCGGGCCCCCGTCAATTCCTTTGAGTTTTAGCCTTGCGGCCGTAGTCCCCAGGCGGGATACTTAACGCGTTAGCTACGGCACGGAGGGGGTCAATACCCCCCATACCTAGTATCCATCGTTTAGGGCGTGGACTACCTGGGTATCTAATCCAGTTTGCTCCCCACGCTCTCGCGCCTCAGCGTCAGTTACAGCCCAGTAAGCCGCTTTCGCCACTGGTGTTCCTCCCGATATCTACGCATTCCACCGCTACACCGGGAATTCTGCTTACCTCTGCTGTCCTCTAGTCGAATAGTATCCCTTGACCTCTCCCAGTTGAGCCAGGAGCTTTCACAAGAGACTTATCCAACCGCCTACGCGCTCTTTACGCCCAGTGATTCCGGGTAACGCTTGCCCCCTACGTATTACCGCGGCTGCTGGCACGTAGTTAGCCGGGGCTTATTCCCGAGGTACCGTCCTGTATCTTCCCTCGGAAAAGGGGTTTACAACCCGAAGGCCTTCGTCCCCCACGCGACGTCGCTGGGTCAGGCTTTCGCCCATTGCCCAAGATTCCCTGCTGCTGCCTCCCGTAGGAGTGGGGGCCGTTCTCAGTCCCCCTCTGGCTGGTCATCCTCTCAGACCAGCTACCCGTCATCGGCTTGGTGGGCCATTACCCCACCAACTACCTGATAGGACGCGAGCTCCTCCTCCGGCGACCGAAGCCTTTCACCTACACCCCAAAGGATGCAGGTCGTATGCGGGATTATCCTCAGTTTCCCGAGGTTATACCCCACCGGAGGGCAGATTACTCACGCGTTACTCAGCCGTCTGCCGCTTTATCATTGTGGCCGAAGCCACGATCACGCTCGACTTGCATGCATTAAGCGCGCCGCCAGCGTTCACCCTGAGCCAGGATCAAACTCTCTTAATGAGAACCTTACTTCCTTCCACTATTCAGCTGTTAAAGTGCCCGCTCCCGCCGGAGGCCCAGGGCCGTCAACGACGATTGCGTCCGGTTACTGTACTCCATCGTCCCTGTATTGTCAACACCGCACTTCCCCGAATTCGCCAGACCCGCCCTTTTGCCCGGCAGGCCGCCGGATGGTATTATATTGATATCCCCATTGGCGATGGTCGCTGATGGGCTCAACAGTTGGGGACGCGTAGGTTCGACAGGAGCGGTCTCTGACGGATTGCAGGCCGAGGTTGCTGCTGCCCTCGCTAAAAACAGTGGCGAACAAGTAACTGGCGAACGTGAATTCGCTCTAGCCGCCTAGTCGCGGCTACGTCTGCCACCAGTAGGCCCGGAAGCCGGGAAGCGGACGTCTAATTATTCCGGGATGCTACCCCAGCGACGCCGATAACCGGGGCCACAGACTTCATCGGCTGGCCGTTGCCGAATCCCGTCGGCGGGAGTCGGCGCCAGCGAGACTAAAATGCCGAACACGCTTGTAGCATATCCGATCAGGGGAGTTTCTGGACGGGGAGTGCGACTCTCCCCCGTCTCCACCATTTCTACCGAATTCCCTCGCAGGATTAGAGCCTGCGCCTAATCGTCCCCGCCCGCAGCGCCAGTTGCCGCCGCCGGGCGCGCCGTGCCCCGGAAGTAGATGTCCCGCCAGAACCCGCTTCCGATTACCGTCCCCGCAACCACTAGCGTGAACGCCGCTCCCGAAATCGCCATGACGTTTCCAGCCGGCCAGAAATCGGCCAGGCCGCCGTACAGCAGGTTGGCGAACGCCATGCTGCCCCCTATGTGCATCGAATACGCCGACGACAGACGGCCCCGTATCCCGTCTGGCACTACCGACTGGATGATAGTGTGAGTGATGGTCATAAACCCCGACGTCCCCAGCCCCATCAGCACGGCGGCAATCACCGAAATCCCCGTCTGGGATGAAAGTCCCATCCCGATGGGAGTCAGGCTGCTGGTGAACCCCAGCAGTAGGAACACCTTCCCCCGCGTCATGTGGTTGATGATGCCCCCGACGAATATCGAAGAGAACAGCGAGCCGACGCCCAGCGCCGCCATCAGCGCGTAAACGTGGTTCGCGTTGAACGTCACCCCGTCCGCCGAGAGCTTTTCCAGCGCCAGCGGCGGCAACATTGACTCGAAGGACATCACCAGTACGCAGTGCGCCACTGCCATTAACAGGATGCCGAATATCAGCGGCGTGGTGTAGGCGTACACGAACCCGGCGGCGGCGTTGGTCCAGAATCCCGCCCGTCGGTTGATCACTCCGGTGGATACCGTCCTGATGTTCAGCGCCGACACCAGGGCCACCAGGTAGAAAACCGCGCATGACCAGAACACGATGCCCGACGTTCCCAGCGTAAGCACCAGGTCCTGCAGCGAGAACGAGAATTCGCCGGACCCGAATATCGCGCTGCTGCCCACCGTTACGGAGATCATCAGCAGGATGGCCGGCCCCACCGCTCGCGACCCCTGCTGCATCGCCTGGTTCAGGGCCACCGCGTTGGGCAGCCGCTCCCGGTCCACCAGATTCGGCGTCAACGACTGTGCCGCCGTCATCTGCGCCGTGCGCAGCGTCCCATTGATTACTGCCAGCGCCACCACGTACCAGGGATTGCTCACTCCCGTCATCACCAGGATGGCCATGATGGCGGCCTGCACGATTTGGAGGACGTACACCCGTTGCAGCAGTGTCTTGCGGGTCATCTTGTCGGCCAGGTAGCCGATGAACGGGGTCGCAAAAAAGCGCGGCGACATGGCTGCGAACGTGATCAGCCCAACCCACAGCCCCTGCGTCCCCTGCAATTCCGGGATGCCATACACCCACGCGCCCCGCGCCACGATCAGCGCCCACGCCCCGCTGCTGCTGCACAGCGTGGCAAAGGCCATGAACCGAAAGTCCCGAAACACCAGCGCCGCCAGGAACCGATGCGCCCTCTGCGCGAGAAAGCTGCGTTGCGGTTCCTGGGGTGTGGTCATAGCAAATTCCTGTTTCGCGCAGCGTGGACTATCTTACTTTGGAAGTTACGCCGGCAGCTCCGCAATCGAAATCCACCCCGGCCCTTCGCCCAGCGGATGCGAACCCAGCCGGGTTAATGCGCCGGAATCCCCGTCCACGCCGAAGATTGCCATCTGTCCCGAATCCTGCCCGGCCGAGTAGATGAACCTGTCCTGCAAGTCCAGGCACAGCGCGTTGGGGCGTGGCTCCGACGGTATGATGCCGTTGGACGTGAGCGCTCCCGTAGTCGCGTCCACCGTGTAGCACGCGATGCTGTCGTGTCCCCGGTTGGGCGCGTACAGGAATCTGCCGGACGCCGTGATCTGGATTTGTGAGCAGGTGTTGCGCTCCTCAAACCCCTCCGGCGGCAGCGTGGTCACCGTCTGGAACAGCGACAGCGTTCCGTTGTCGGTGTCCAGGTTGTACGCGCTCACGCTGCAACCCTGCTCGTTGGAGAAGTAGAGCACGTCCAGCGAGGGATGGAAGCAGAAGTGGCGCGGCCCCAGGAACTCCTCGGGATCCACCGTGGCCGGCGAGTTGGGGGTAATCTGCCCCGTGTCCTCGTCGAAAAGGAACTGCCAGATCGAGTTGGGCCCATTGCCCGCGATGTGCGGCACGAAAGCGTAGCTGTTGGTCTCATCCGTCTGCATGGCGTGGGCGCCGGTGGCCGTCTCCAGCTGTACGACAGGATCGCCGCCCACGGAGCCGTCATCGCCGATGGGATGCACCGCCACGCGCGCGCCCTGGTAGTAGGACGACAGCACGAACTTGCCCTTGCGGTCGGTGGCAACGTACACCGGCCAGGCGTCCAGCGTGATGGAACCGTTCTGCGTCAGTCCTCCGTTGGCCTGGTCAATCTCGAAACTGACCAGTTGCGTAACCTCGCGGCAGCCCACGTACAGGAACCGCCGGTCGGGGCTGATCGCCATGGTGAACGGCCCGCCGTCAACGGACACGTCATGCTGCAACGTCAATCCGCCGGTATCGGGATCTATGGTGAACACCGAAATTTTGTTGTCGCCCTGCACGGCAACGTACATGAAGTAGGGCATGGTTACCTCCTCACCCCGTAGCCGGGCCGAAGCCGGGATTCCTAGCCCACACCATGCCGTCGGGGTCGTGCGCGATCTCCACGGTGTTCCCCTTTGAATCCCGCAGCCCCATGGGGTGCTGCACCAGCTCGATCATGTTGCCGTCGGGGTCCTTGATGTAGGTGGAATGGACGTCGGCATACGCTCGGACTGACGGCGGGGTGTACTCCACGCCCAGCGCGTCTAGGTTGGCGATCATCTCATCCCAGTCGGCGATCTCCAGTGCGAAGTGCCCCGACGGGTTGGGCGTGGGCGTGAAGGTGCTGTGAATCTCCCCGTTGCCGATGCGTAACTGCAGCTGCCGTTCGTTGAGCTCGGGCCCCCGGTCCAAAAATTCCGCTCCAAACACCTTCTCGTACCAGTCGCGGGAGCGATCCTTGTCGCTGATCTGGATGTTGATGTGCTGAATCATCGTAACTCTTGACATGATTTCACCTCTTTTCGCTGCTGATACGGGATCATCGAACGATTTACATCAACCCAATTTCGCCAGTGCGAGTGTAGCACTATATCTGATTCTGCTACGACGAAAACCCATGCAGGGGCGAAGCGTGCCCCGCCCTCATACGTACCCAGATTGCTAATCTGTCATTGCGAGAACGCCGACAGGCGTTTGTAGCAATCTCGTATCGGTACTGGACAACCTCGCCTGAACGTCCTGGCTACAGCGACGAGATCGCCACGCTGCGCTCGCAATGACTAACCGGGTGCGCGTGAAATGCCTCGCCCCTACGCCGCAACCCGATCTCCGGCTCATCTGATGTGTTGATTGATGAACCCCGCCATCCGCTCCAACGCCTCCTGCGCCACCGGCGTGGTGATGTCCTCCAGGATCCTATCCCCCGCTCCCTCGAAAATCTTGACCTCGATGTCGCCGCCCGCCTTGCGGTACTGCGCGATGAACTCATCAAGGTCCGGGCGCGGGTGAGCCTCCTCGTAGCTGCGGGCCACGCACAGCGTCGGCGGCAACTCCATGCGTTCGCCGGCGGCCAATGCACGGGCCGGCGCGGCCTCGATCATGTTTTCCTCGGTCTCCCAGTACAGGTCGTGCATGGGAACGACCCGCTCGGCCATCCCCGCCGGCGGCGTGACGTCGTCCCGCAGTCCCTTGGCGTACAGGTAGCGACCCAGCGGATGGATCACGGGCGAGACCATGACGACGCAGGCCAGCGTGCCGTCCGCGGCCGCCGCGCCGTTGGATGACGGGAGCGCAGCGTAGCGCGGATCATTGGGCCGCATTCCCAGCAGCATGGCCTGGTGCGCCCCGCTGGAGGTGCCCATCGCGCCGACCTTGCCGGCGACGCCATTCCAGGATTCGGCCTGCGCCTTGCACCAGCGGATTCCGTAGTGAATGTCGGCAAAGGACGCCGGATAACCCGCAACCGGCGGAACCCGAAAATCCAGCGCCGCCACGATCACGCCGTTCCTCGCCAGCGCCTCGTTGGCCGCGTTGCCAATCAGACGGTCGCCCCGCACCCACGCGCCGCCGTGCAGCTCCACCATGATGGGAAAAGGCCCGTCGCCCTGGGGCCGGAACAGACGCGCCAGCAGCGGAGTGTCGCTGTGCCGCAGATACTCCACATCCTCAACATCGACCTCATACGTCGTCGCCTGCTTGCTGATAACCATATTCGAACCTCCCTGCCGTTCCGGTGAGTCCACTTGCCGATGGACCCGTTCGCCCGCATTATACATCCCGGCAAATCCCCTCTTTTGAACACCACCAACTACCCAGGAGGAAAACCATGTCTCAAGAGCCAATCAGAGTTGGACTAATCGGCGCCGGCGGCAACGTTCGCAACCGTCACACTCCCGGCTTCCAGGGTGTGGATGACTGCGAGATTGTCGCCGTAGCCAACCGCACCGTCCAGTCCGGCCGCGTCATCGCCGACCAGTTCAACATCCCGAAGGTGTACGGACACTGGCGGGAAATCCTGGAGGACGACGAGATCAACGCCGTCTGCATCGGCACCTGGCCCTACATGCACCGCGCCATGACCCTTGCCGCTTTGGAGGCCGGCAAGCACGTTCTCACCGAGGCGCGCATGGCCAACGACGCTGAGGAGGCTCGCGACATGCTGCGCGCGTCACGGGCGCACCCGCACCTCGTTTGCCAGCTGACCCCGACCTCCACCAGCTACACCATCGACAACGTCATCAAGCGGCTCATCAACGAGGGATACCTGGGCGAGCTGTTGTCCGTGGATTTCACGTCATTGCAAAACAACTTCGCCGACTTCGACGGCCCCCTGCACTGGCGCCACGACCGCGCCCTCAGCGGCTACAACACCCTCAACATCGGCGCGTCCTACGAGTCCATGATGCGCTGGCTGGGCCGAGGAACCCGCGTCATGGCCATGTCCAAGATCCACGTGCCTTACCGCCGGGACGACAGTGGCCACCTAACGTCCGTGTCCATCCCCGACCACATCGACATCCTCTACGAGCTGGCCAACGGCGCCCAGGTCCACATGCAGATGAGCGCCACGTCCGGCCTGAACCGGGGCAGCCAGATCTGGATGTTCGGCACGGACGGCACCATCCACGTCGATTCCCAGCGCCGGGTCTGGGCCGGCAAGCGCGGCGACGCCGAGCTGACTGAAGTGCCCAACCCGCCGGAGACCCAGGCCCGCTACCGCGTCGAGGAGCAGTTCACCAACGCCATACGCGGCACCGAGATCGTGGACATGGTGGCCTTCGAGACCGGCGTCCACTACATGGAATGGACCGAGGCCGTCGTCCGCAGCGCCATGACCGGCCAGGCCGTCTATCTGCCGCTGTGAACCTGCTACCCTCTCGGCAAAGACGGTTGGCGCACCCCTCCTGTGAATAATCTGATGCAAGGAAAAATCTGCCTCATAACCGGCGGTAGCGACGGCATCGGCTACGCGGCATCCCGCAAACTGGCTCGTATGGGCGCCCGGGTAGTCATCGTAGGCCGCAACGCCGCCAAGACCAAAGCCGCCGTGCGGAAGATCATCGCCGATACGGACAACCCGTCAGTTGAGTACCTGTTGGCCGACCTTTCGTCCCAACGAGAGGTGCGTCGCGTCGCCGCCCAGGCAATGGACCTGTTGCCCCACCTGGATGTGCTGCTGAACAATGCCGGGGCCATCTTCCTGTCCGACCGGCGCAGCGCGGAAGGCATCGAGATGACCTTCGCACTGAACCACCTGAGCTACTTCCTGCTGACCGGCCTGCTGCTCGAACATCTGCGGAAAGCGCCACGGGCCCGGATTGTCAACGTATCCTCTTGCGCGCATGAATCGCCGGGCAAGTTCTTGCTGGAAGACCTGCCCAAGCTTTCAGGCAATCGGGGATATGGAGCCTATAAACTCTCCAAGCTCTGCAACATCTTGTTCACCTACGAGCTCGCGCGGCGTCTCAAGGGTGAGAATATCACCGCAAATGCCCTGCATCCCGGCTTGGTGCGTACCAACATCGCCCGCAACAACGGGTTGCTGGGCCGCGTGGTCAATTTCTTCATTGGAGTTCGCGGCATTGGCCCGGACAAGGGAGCGGAGACGCCGGTGTACCTCGCCGCATCACCTGAAGTAGAGGGTGTAACCGGCAAGTATTTCGTGGACTGTCGCCCTGTGCCGTCTTCCAAAATCAGCTACGATGCAGAGCTGGCCGCCAGGCTATGGGATATGAGCGCGTCCCTTACCACCGATGACGATGCGCCGGCCCGCTGAGGGGTCAGGTCAGGTCCGCGACCACTACTGCTGAGGCTACGCCGGGACTGTTCCAAGGTGCTAAACTGCCGGTGTCACGATCTTGCCTCAACCTGTGCCACGGTATCCAAACGGAAAGGAGTGAGCAGTGCCTTACGCCAACATAGACGGAGTCAACCTGTATTACGAGGAGTACGGCGCCGGCCCCGCGGTCATGCTGACGCCCGGCGGACGGGTGGACCACAACGGCCTGCGCCCCATGGCTGCCCTGCTATCGACCCATTGCCGTGTCATCATCCACGACCGCCGCAACTGCGGCAAGTCCGACGTGGTGATCGGCGGTGAACTTTCCGAGCAGCACCTTTGGGCTGAGGAGATGGCGGCTCTGCTGGAATACTTGGGGGCTGCCCCGGCTTACCTGGCCGGAGGGTCCGCCGGTTCGCGCACTTCCCTGACGGTGGCGGTGCGGCATCCAGAGGTGGTCAAGGGCGTATTCGTCTGGGAAGTCTCCGGCGGGCCGAGGAGTGCCGAGCTGATGTCCCCCGGCTACTACGGACAGTACATTGAGGCCGCCGAGTGCGACGGGATGGCCGCCGTAGCCGCTACCGAGTTTTTCGAGCAGCGCATCCGGGACAACCCTGACAACCGGGAACGGATCCTTGCCATGGATCCTGGGGAGTTCTGTTCGGTCATGCGTCGCTGGCGGGACCAGTTTTCCCGACCCAACCCGGTGGGAGACCTGACCGAGGAGCAACTGGAGTCCATCACGTGCCCGGTGCTGGCCTTCGAGGGCAACACGCCGGACGACGTTCACCACAAGTCTGCGGCGGAGAACGTGAAGCGAATGGTACCCCACGCCGACCTGCTCCCTTCGGCGTGGACCCACGAGGAATGGGCGGTCATCGGTCAGCACGACAACACCTTCCCCGGCATCGCCGCCACCAACCGCTATCACATGAAATCCACTTTCTACGCCGCACACCTGCTGGAGTTCATCGCCAGGGTTGAGGCTAAACAAGCTGCGGCCGTGGCCTGACCGTATCCCCTACAGACTAAATCGGCGACGGCACCAAGCATGTCTTCGGCCCCGGCGACGCCCGCCTGGTGGAGGACACCACCGGCCAGGGCCACACCACCGCCACGCACGGCGACCAACCCTGCGTCACCTGCACCATCCCCCTGGCCAACCAGTAACCAACGCTGCCACGGAGGTATTCGCATGTCAAATGGTCAAACGGCTGACCTGGCAGCAGTAGTGGAAGAGTTGCGGGGCAGAGTTCGCCACCTGGAAGATATCGAGGCGCTGCGCAACCTCAAGGCAGAATACGCCGCCGCTTGCGACGACAACTATGACCCGGACCGGCTGGCTGCATTGTTTGTTGAAGACGCCACCTGGGAAAGCCAGGGAATGGGGAGATACGAGGGCAGGGAGGCGATTCGAGAGTTCTTTCGCGGAATCTCCGGACACTTTGTCTTTGCCTTGCACTACGGGCTGAACCCGCAGATTGAAGTTACGGGCGACACGGCCCGGGCTCGATGGTACCTCTTTATGCCGTGCACCGTGGGAGACACGGGCAAAGCGATGTGGCGGGCCGGTCTCGACGAGGAGGAGTACGTGCGAGTCGAAGGAAAATGGATGTACAAGAGCAAGAAGTCAGCCCCCTTCTTCCATACGACCTTCGAGGAGGGTTGGGCCAAGCAGCAGTTAATCCCCGGATAGCCCCAACTCCCCGCACAGCACCTCTTCGTTGTGCTCCCCGATGAGCGGCGCACGCCGGGATATCCTCCAAGGTGAGCCGTTAAAGATCGCCCCCGGGCCAGGGTGTCGAAATGTCTTGCCAATTTCGGGATATTCCACGTCTGTCCAGAAACCCCGGTCGTCCAGGTGAGGGTCCTGCATGACCTCGTCCGGAGAACGTATCGCCCCCGTGTTGGAGCCGCGCTTCTGCAAGCCGTGGTAGGCCTCGTCCCGAGGGATGTTGGCCAGGAAGTTTTCAAAAATTCCGCGAATGTGTGCCTGGTTCTCGGCGATGACCGTTGGGTCCCGGTACTTCTCATCCAGCAGGTCGCCCGCCAGGCCGTACTCATCCATCCACGGCGCAAGCGTAAGCATCCGCTCTGGGGGAACCTGGCCGACATTCACGTATTTTCCATCCTTGCAGAGAACCTGGGCGTTGGGGCCGGTGTCGGTGTTGCCGCCTCCCGTCCTGCGCGGAACCACGGTTCCTTTGTAAATATACTGGTTCACGTGGCCCTCGGTAGTGAGCGCGCAGGCATCATGCACCGACGCATCTATGTATTGCCCCCGTGCCGTCACCGACCGGCTGACCAGCGCCGCGGTAATGGCGATGTAGGCGTAGTGACTTCCTATGTGCCAGGCCTGCCCTCCTCCGGGAGCGATGGGCGGCGCGCCAGGCACCACTTCGTGGTCGTAGCCACACCTGGCCATCTGCCCGCCCGCCGCCAGATGCAGTAGGTCGCTGGTCTGGAAGTCCCGCCATGGCCCGGTCTGCCCGAAGGGGGTCAGTGAGCACATGATCAACCCAGGGTTGCGGGTTGCCAGATCTGCGTACCCCAGCCCCAGGGAAACCAGATAGCCGGGCCGGCAGGTCTCCAGTATCACATCCGCCTGCTCCGCCATTTGCCGGAACAGCTGGCGTCCGTCCTCCGTCTCCAGATTCAGGGTAACCCCTCGCTTGGAGGTGTTGTAGTGCCAGAAGTAAAGGCTCCGCTCCTTGTCCGGTGTGTCCTGGTAGAAGGGCCCCACGGTTCGGGCTGCCTCGCCACCGGGCGGCTCTATCTTGATGACGTCCGCTCCCATGTCAGCCATCTGCTTGCCACACCACTGCCCCTTCTCATCGGCCAGTTCCAGCACCCGCAGCCCTGCAAACGCACCCTCAGAGGACTGGTCCGGCGTGCGCGTCGGCGCCGGCGCGGGGTTCGCTATCGGTTCATTCCCACTCCACCGAGCGGGCGAGGCATCCTCCATCATCTCCTTGAGGTAGGGATAATCGTCCACACCGAGGTCCTTGGGCCAGAAGACGCCGTCGGCGAAGCCGCTCACCAGTTCCTCGTGGCTGATGCCTAACAACCCCTCAAACACCTCCTTGTTGTGCCCGCCGATCAATGGACCTGATCGGCTGTTGACAGCTGGCGTCTCCGACATCTTGAAGGGAGCGTTCTGGAGAGGCCAGGTTCCCAGCGCGGGATGCTTCATGTCGCGGTACATCTCACGATGCTTGAGCTGGGGATCGTTTTCCACCCGGTCCTGGCTGCTTTGAACCGGCAGAGCGGGGACTCCCGCCGCCTGGCACCGTTCCATGATCTCGTACTTGCCCAGAGTCCTGGTCCACGCCTCTATCCCCCGGTCAATCTCTTCCTGGTGCTCTAGCCGGCCTTCAAGGGTGGCAAACTTCTCGCCGGCGGCCCAACTGGGAAAGCCCATCACCTCCATCAACTTCCGCCACTCATGGTCGGAAAAACAGGCTATTGCGCACCAGTCGTTGTGCTCCCCAGGACTGGTCCGGTAAGCATTGTGCGGAGCCCCGATTCTCCCCCGGTAGTTGTCCACCAGAGGCGTGCCGGGCCAGTGGGCGCGGTTGCCCGGCGGGTAACCCGCTCGCATGGTGGAACGACCGTTGGCTTGGATGTCCAGAAAAGCGGAGCCATTAAGGGGGACGCCGAGGATCCACTGGGAACTGTCCACATGCTGCCCCTGGCCGGTCATGTTGCGATGGTAAATCGCGCTCAGAGCGTACATGGCGCCGTATAAGCCACCGGTGTCGTCCAGGTAGGACCAGCCCCAACCGGCAGGTGGCTTCTCCGGCAAGCCCGACGTGTAGGTCATGCCGGACAGGGCTTGCGCAATGGCTCCCATGGTTTGATAGTCTCGGTCCCGACCCGTGTGGCCGAAGCCGGACATTGAGAGGTAAATGATGTCAGGCCGGAGCTTCTTCATCTGCTCGTAGCCCAAACCCCACCGCTCCAATACATCGCAGGCGAAGTTCTCGATGACGATGTCGGACATGGCCACCAGGCGCCGGGTGAGGTCAATGCCTCGCTCTGTACGGGTGTTCAGCGTAACGCTAAGTTTGTTGGCGTTGGTGTCGCTGAAATGGCCGTTGGTGTTGAGATTGACGGGCAGGCCCTCGGGCGTGCCCGCTCCCGTCGCAATGTTGGCGCCCCGAGTATTGGGGCTCTGGGGCCATTCAACCTTGATTACCTCGGCTCCCAGCGCCCCCAGCCATCGGGTGCACCAGGGGCCCGCCCGTACCCAGGTGAAGTCCAGCACTCGGATTCCTGACAAAGCTCCCGGTGTAGTTGCCGCTTCTGCTCCGCCCTGCACCATGGCATCACCTCCCGGCTATGGCTGTCCCAAGGTCAACTCAGCGCATTCTAACCCAATGCGAACGATGGAGATTCCCGATAGCATCTTAGATCACCCTCGCCGCACGCAGCAGTCCTAGCTCCCGGACCGTCAGGCCCAGCTCTCCACACAGCACTTCGACGTTGTGTTCGCCCAGGCGGGGCGCGGATCTGGCCGATGCCATGGCGTTTTCCCCGTCGATGAAGAATCCCGAACCCGGGTATTGCAATGTGCCAGCCCCGGCATGGTCCATCTCGACGAAGAACCCTCGCTCTTCTAGGTGCGGCGATTCCACCACCTGCTGCGGCGTCTGCACCAGCCCTACGACCAGGCCCCGGGCCATGGTCTCCCGCATCAGGTCCAGGTTGGTCCACTGGGCCAGCTTGGGGGCCACCAGTCCATGAAGCTCCTCCCAGTGTTCCATCCGGCCGGCGCGGGACGCGAACCTGGAGTCCAGCAGCCCCGGTTCCTCCAGAAACTCGGCCCACGCCTCCATGGGGCGGCCGCCGGTGCCCGCCGTGGTGAGAGTTACTTCCCCGTCCAGGGTGGGCAGGTGCATCCCGTCCATTACGTTGCCGTCGCTGCCGCCCCGGTGGGGGTTGCGTCCGGTGTAGGTGTAGGGGTGAATCAGCCCGGAGGGAGTGCTGACGGCGGCCTCCATGGTCGAGACATCGATGTGTGTGCCTTTTCCTGACTGCTCCCGCCGCAACAGGGCCGCCATTACCGCCACCGCCCCGTTGCGGGCCGCGGTAATCTCCATCTGTTGTAAGGCCGTGCCCATGGGCGGTTTGCTGGCCGAGCCCGTCACCGCGTAAAGGTAGCCCCCCATGGCCTGGGCCACCAGATCATCGCCCTGGTAGCCGGCGTATGGCCCGTCCTGCCCAAAATAGGTGATGGAAACCAGGATCAGGCCGGGGTTGGATTGGGACAACTGCTCATAGCCCAGGCCCAATTCCGCCAGTTTCCCCGGTGGAAAGCTCTCAACGATAATATCCGCAGTGGCGGCCAATCGTTGGAAAAGCTCCCGACCGTCCGCCTGCTCCACGTCCAGCGTGATGCCCCGCTTGTTGGTATTGAAGGCAAGGTAGGAAGTACCCCGGTCGGGGTCGGGAACCTCGTCAATAAAGGGCGGCTCGTGGCGGGCCTGATCACCCCAGCCGGGCGGCTCAACCTTGATGGTATCCGCGCCCTGGTCGGCCAGCAGCTTGGCGCAATAAGCGCCCGAGGGCCGGTGAGTCAGTTCCAGTACGCGCAGTTCCGAAAGTATTCCGGGCATGGTCTCTCCAACTCAATTACGGCCTTGCTTCATCGGGCCGGGGCGCTCCATAAACCACGCCTTCGGATTCCAGTTCCCCTATTTCGGCCGGCGACAACCCGGCCAACTCTGCCAGTATCGCATCGTTGTCCTGTCCCAATCCCGCGACCTTCTCAATTGACATGGGATTGCCGGGATCTTTGTAGGGCCGTCCAGCGAAAACACGGGAACCAACGGCCGGGGCCTGGGGGTTGGAGAACTCCCACAGATAACCGCGTTCCCGCAGATGAGAGTCGTGAACCAGGTCCTCGGCGGCCATCGCAGAGCCGGCGGCGATGCCCAATCCCTGCAACCTTTGCGCCAGCTCCAGGTCGTCGTGCTGGGAGGTCCAGTTGCCGATCAGCTCGTCCAGTTCGTGGCGGTTGCGCCAGCGGGCCAGAGCGGTGGCGAATTTGGCTTCCTCGGCCCACTGGGGCCGGCCCATCGCTCCCTTCAGCGCTTCCCACTCTGCATCGGACGACACGACAATGACTATCCAACGGTCGTCGCCCCGGGCCGGATACACGTTGTGCGGCGCTTTCCACCAGTGGGCGCAGCCCAAACGCTCGCGCGTTATGCCCCGCTGCGCCTCCAGGATGGCCGGCCCCACTGCCGAGACCCCGGTTTCGAGCATGGTAAGGTCAACCCGCATACCCTTGCCCGTCCTGTTGCGCTGGTACAGTGCCAGCAGCAGGGCGTAGGCTACGTTGTTGCCCACGGAATGATCCATGTAGTTGGGGCTGGCCCGCTGGGAAGGTCCGCCCTCGTACCCGGTCAGATAGGACAAACCACAGGCCGCGTCAACGGTGCGGGCCCGGGAGCCGGCCCGTCGCCAGGGTCCGGTGTAACCGTAAGCGGTGCTACTGAGGGTAATGATCCGGGGGTTGATCGCGGAAAGGCTGTCGTGGTCGAACCCGAACCGCTGCATGGTGCCGGGACGGAAGTTGTCGGTCACGATGTCGGCCTTCTCGACCAGCTTGAGAAAGACTTCCTTGCCCCGCAGGTGGGTCACGACCATGCATAGGCTGCGCTTGTTGCGGGCGCCGTAATAGACCATGTTGCCGGCTTCGTTCCACCACTCTTCGCCCGCAGTTCCTGCCGGAAACGGCCCGGCCTTGCGGTCTTGCAGATGGTCGGGGCTTTCGACCCGGATGACGTCGGCGCCCAGATCCGCCAGGAACCCCGTCCCCCACGGCAGCGCATGCACCTGCTCCAGGGAGAGGACTCTAACCCCGTCGAGAACTCCCTGCTCAGCCATGGTCCCTGTACCTCCATTCCACCAAGTCGCTGCCTCTCTCACGACGGATATTTCTCCTTCCGTAGAGCCAGACCCCCAAACCAACTGCGATTACGATGGCCAATCCAACGAGATATGGTATTTCGCTAACTCTCGGTATGTCCGTCCGACGCAAACGGCAATAAACGCCCAACATCGGTTGCAGCAGCATCAGTTTACACCTTACGCGACCTGTGATGGTGTAACGTGCCGGATGCGTGGGTGGTCCTTTTCACCGGGCGCCATCGGTCCATGTCGCCGGCGCAGAAACGCCCGGTGCCATATAATGGCGCTTGCAGATGGAAACGAGGTGAACGCTATGGCGGAATTACAGCGGACAGCGATAACCAGCGATCAGGCTCCTCAACCTCTCGGCGCTTACTCGGTGGGAATGTCGGTCAACTGCGGCAAGTTGATCTACGTCGCGGGTCAGGTCGGCGTGGACCTTTCCGGCGCCCTCGTGGGGCCCGGTGACGCCGTGGCCCAGACACGCCAGGTTTTTCGGAACATTGGCGGCGTTCTGGAATCGGCCGGCGCCGGGTTCGACAACGTGGTGGAATTCACGACCTACGTGGTGGGGCGCGAATCGGTGCAGGGCTTCATCGACGGAAGAAACCAGATATTCCCCGACATTTTCCCCGACGGCGACTACCCGCCCAACACCCTGCTGGTGGTCAGCGGCCTGGTGCGTGAGGAGTTCCTGGTCGAAATCAAGGCAGTCGCCGTTCTTTAGTTTCCTAGAAGTCCGGTTGTGCCGGCGCTCCCCAGCCTTGCGGGATGTTCACCAGGTTTGGTTCCAGGTCCTGCACTGATGTCTGGCCGCAGTAGGCCATGGCCCGGTCGATCTCTTCCCGCAGCAGTTCCAGGACGCCATGCACGCCTTCGGCCCCGTTGACGGCCAGCCCCCAATAGAGGGGACGCCCGATGCCGACGGCCCTGGCTCCCAGGGCCAGCGCCTTGACGACGTCGCTGCCGCGCCGCACGCCTGAGTCAACGTACACTTCGCAATTCCCCTTCACCGCATCGACGACCTCGGGGAGCATCTCGATTGCGCCCATGGTCATGTCCAGTTGCCGTCCGCCGTGCGTCGATACCAATATCCCGTCCACGCCGCTCTCGGCGGCGATGTGGGCGTCCTCGGCGGTGCGGATGCCCTTGAGCACCAGAGGCAGGCCGGTGAGGTTGCGCAGCCACTCCAGCTCCTCCCAGGTCAGGGGAGCCGTGCGGTTGACGTTCCAGCCCACAGACTCGTCGGTGCCGCGCAGCACGTTCTCCGGCTCATTGACGCCCCGGAAGTTGCCCTGCTCGAAGTTCCGGTCGTACCGGTTGCGCAGGTCCCGCTCCTTGGGGCTGGGGGTGGGGGTGTCCACCGTCAGAGTGATGGCCTTGAACCCGGCCTCTTCGGCGCGGCGTACCAGCATTTCGGTAAGGTGGTAACCCCGGTGGTAGAGCTGGAAGAAGAGGGGACTGGTGGCCTCCTCAGCGACCTCTTCCATGCTGCAATTGGAACCGGTGCTGAGCATCATCAGGGTGTTAGACATGCTTGCGCCGCGGGCGGTGGCCACCTCGCCCTCGGGATGCGCCCGGTGGTGGGAACCTGCTGGACAGACGAACACCGGCAAGCTGAGTTCATTGCCCAGCATGGTGGTGGAAAGGTCACGCTCAGTGATGTCTCGCAGGAACCTGGGGCGCAGGGTCAGTTCCTCGAAGGCGGTACGATTGCGCCGCGTGGTGAACATGTCCATAGCCCCGGCGTCGATGGTGTCCCAATCGTCGTGGGGCAGCACCAGCCGGGCACGTTCCTCGTAGTCGTAGAGATTGATGGGGTCGAGTCTCATCTGGACCTCCCTTTGGAGACGGACTTACTCGCCGCTCCCCGCCCGACATGAGGGTAGGGTCAGCGTTCTGAGTGGATAGAGTTGACAACGCCCACACTTTACGGCCTGGGGCGGTGACGGGCAAGCCCCGGAGAACTACAGGGCGTGCAGCGCAGGTATGACCTCCCGGCCCACCAGGTCGATATGTTCCAGCACCTCGGCCTGGGACATATCCGGGTAAAACAGCCGCAGCGCCACGTCGGTGAACCCCATCTCGTGGTAGGTGGCGACCTGCTCAACGCACTCCTCGGGGCTGCCCACCAGGAAGGTGTCATCCATCAAGGTTTCCAGGTCGCCGGTCACCTTACGGGTCAGCTCGGCGTCCGTGCCGTGCAGTCCGTGCTGGGCATAGACCTCGTACTTCCTCGCCAGGTTGCCCCTTGCCCTATCCAGCGCCGCGCGGTTCGGGGTGCAGAAGAACTCCCGCACGATGACCATGTCCTCGGGAACCTCGTGGCCGTTCTCCTCCAGGGTCTGATGGTAAAGCGATATCTGGTTGCGGATGGTGGCGTTGGACTGGGCCGGCCCCACGTAGAAGATGTCGCCGCTCCGACCCACCCGGCGCACCGCCGGATCGCTCATCGCAGCCTGCCAGATTTTCGGGTGCGGCTGCTGGTAGGGCCGGGCGGTGGGCCGCGCCCCGGTAACGTGGTAGTAGCGGCCGTGGTGGGTCACCTCATCATCGCTCCACAGCCGGCGCATCAAGCCGAGGGCTTCGGTGCAGCGGGCGCCGCGCTCGGACATCCTGGTTCCGAAGGCTTCAAATTCCTCCGGGCGGTAGCCCAGCCCGATGCCGAGGATGAAGCGTCCCTCCGCGATGTGGTCGAGGGTAGCCGCCTGTTCGGCCACGTCCACCGGATTCAGCAGCGGCAGCAGCAGCACCGACGTGGCCAGCGTCATGTTGCCCGGCTCGGCAGCCAGCCGCGCCAGCACCGGCCAGGGCTGGAAATGCTGGAAGGGGTCGATCAGGTAGTGGTGCCCCCAGCAATAGATGTCGAACCCGGCGTCCCGCGACGCGCGAAACTGCTCCAGGTGGTTCTGCCACTGCTGCTGATGGCCAATGCTGTCCCGCTGCACCACATGCCCAACTTGGTAGCCTACGCGCATATCGTCACCCTTCCGTAGGCTGGGGCCTAGCCCCCAACGTGGCGGTACTTGATCAGCCGCTCGCCTTCAAGGTTCTGGTTCACGTAGATGTCGCCGTGGGAATCGACCCAGACGGCGTGGGCGCCGTTGCCCCAGCCGGCGTCCGAGGGGCTGCCCCAGCGGGCCAGGACGTTGCCGTTGATGTCCAGGATGGACATGAAACCGTCCAGCTCCGGCACGTACACCGCCTCATCGTCATCGATGTAAATGTCGCAGGGCCGCGCCAAATCCGTCCACTGCTCCAGGAAGTTGCCTTCGGAGTCGAAGATCTGCATCCGGTTGTTCTCGCGGTCGGCCACGAACACCCGCCCGTCAGTATGCACCCAGACGCCGTGGGGTACGTGAAACTCGCCGGGAGCGGTCTTGCCCGGCGCGCCCCAGGAGTCCACCAGGTCACCATCGGCGGTGAACCGATGTACTCGCGCGTTTCCGTAGCCGTCGGAGATGTACAGCAGGCCGTCGGGTGAGATGGCGATGTCGCTGGGGCGGTTGAACGGGCCGGCCGCCCGGACCGCCGGGTCGCTGTAGTTGCCCGACCAGCCGGTATCCGAGGGCTGATCCCACTCGCCCAAGGTCATCAACAGGTTGCCGCTGGGGTCGTACTTGAGCACCACGTGGCTGTTCTTGACCGGCAGGTAGAGGTTCTCGTCATCGTCGATGAACATGCCGTGGGCGTCGGTGAGCACGCCCTCGCCCCAGGAGGCGAGATAGTTCCCGTCCCGGTCCAGGACGATGAGCGGATGTTCACCCCGGTTGAAGAGATACACCCGGTCCTCGGAGTCGGTGACGATGGCCGTCTGTCCCAGCTCCCATCCCTCGGGCAATTTTTCCCAATTCTCAACCCGCTCGTAGGTGTACTTGCCATTGCCGACGGTTGCCATATCGTCACCTCCTCGACCGCGCCCGGTGAACCGGGGATGTAGGTTATTTTATCGCTCTAGTACGTTGTCAGCGTATCGATAACCGCCTGTTCCAGCTCGCCGGCGCGGACTGAGACCTGCTCAGGCGTCAGGCCGCCCAGGGGATGGGGGATGCCCAGCGGGTGGAAGTCGCCGCGGCCGAAGGTGCGGGCGTGGCGGAAGGCCGAGTTCAGGAACGGGTCGGTGCAGAGCACCACCGTGGGGATGCCGAGGTTTTCCAGGGTCATTGCGTCGTGCACACTGCACGCGGTGCAGGACCCTCAATCCGCAATGGCGGTCACCACGAAGTCGCAGCGCTGGGAGAGATCGGTGATGATGTCATCGGCGGCGGGCCGGGAATAGACGAACTTGTCCACGGCTACGATGTCGCCCAGCTCCAGGTCCCTCGCCATCCGCTCGCCGATGTTGCGCAGGAGCAGGTCCGCGTTGGCCTTGCGGTTGCCCAGCAGACCGCCCACCTTGTGGTGCAGCGTGTCCAGCCGGGGCGCGGCCCGCCAGCGGGAGGCCGCGTCCGGGTCGATGGGCAAGGCGAGGCCCAGTTCCTGCATCCGGTCTTGATAATTTGTAACGGTCATCATTCACTCCATAAATTTCCGTAACTGTTCAGAACCGTCATTCCCGCGAAAGCGGGAATCCAGAGATTCCACCCACAAGCAAACGGAGCAAAGGCAAGGATTTCCTGGATTCCGGCTCAAGGCCGGAATGACGAGTTAAATGCACAAATCAGCGTTCGATCTTTCGTGTTACCCGCTGGGAGCCCCAGCCGGGCAGGTAGGCCGAGTGGGGGCCGCCGGCGCCGCCGGCGACGAAGATGTTGATGCGGTCCGGGGCGCGGACCACGGGCACCATCTGATCGTCGTCATCAGCGTCGATGTATCTGGGCCAGAAATGGCCGCGCCGGGAGTCGCCCTGGGGCGGGCCGCCCTGCTTGATTTTCCGCACCGGCTTGCGGGCGTGTTCGTAGAGGAACTGGCGGATGTCCCGCTTGTTCCAGCCGTCCCGGTGCAGGAACTTGGCGTGCTCGGGACCGATGACTACCATGGTGTCGCCCATCACGTACATCTGGACGTTCCCCAGGGTACACATGGTGTCGGCCAGCACGGTCAGGAAGTTCCGCGAGTGGGAGGCGTGGTACATGATGTTGTGGGGCGCCTCCGCCGGAAACACCGACACGGTGCTGTCGGTGGGCGCGAAGCCCAGCTCGACGTGCATCGGCTCCCAGGGGTTGGCGTCCTCGTCCTCCGCCACGCAGTAGGTGTAGGCGCCGGGGTGTCCGAAGGTGGCCTTGTTGGTCTCGCCGGGTATCGCGCCGCCCAGGTTGAGCAGGATCAGCTTGACTGCCCGTCCGATGGTGGCGTTGGCCCGCCAACCGGAGCCGAAGCAGTTGTAGCCGCCGTTGATGTCCAGCTCCTTGACGATGGGGCCGTTGACGATCAGCAGCGGCGTGTGGATGCCGGTGGAGCACATCACGCCCCGCAGATTGAACCGGTCGTCCATCATTGCTTCCAGAGCGGTGATGATCACCGGCATGTGCTCCGGCAGGCAGCCGGCCATGACCGCGTTGACCGCGATGCGCTCGACGGTGGCGCGTCCGCCCAGGGGCGGCAGCTCCGCGATAAGTTCGTCGCCAGCGCGGCCGGTGCTTTCCACGAACTTGCGCACCAAGGGTTCAGACGGCGGTACCACCGGCAGACCGTCCGTCCAGCCGGTCTCAAACATCAATTCAATGGCATCGGAAACGTCAGTGGCAAGCATGATCGACTCGTAAGGCAGATTCGGATTGTCCGCAGCACGGCCGGGCGAGTGTAATTCTGGTGCATAGGGCTGTCAAACTACGAGCGATTGACCGGCCGCACTAAGCGTCCCCCGGCGACCAGATCCAATACCTGGAAACGGCCCCGGCGTCCACGCGCAGGTCGAATCCCGTGATCATCTCAGCGTCGTCCGACGCCAGGAACACGGCGGCTTTGCCGTAGTTGGACGGACTGGGCAGTTGGAGCAACGGCGCTCCTCTGCTGGCGTCCGGCAGCAGTCCCGCCGCCCGTTCTCCCAAACGCGGCCTGGGCCATTCCACGCCCCACCGGGCGGCCCGCTCCCGCCCCTCCGCCTGGCCGGTGGCCGTTGGCGTCAGGCTGTTGACCCGTATCCCGTACTGGGCCAGTTCCATCGCCACCGACCGGGTGAAGTTGAGCAATCCGCCCTTGGCGGTTCCGTAACCGACGTTGCCCGGTTCGCCCTGGTGGCCGGCGGTGGAAATGATGTTGATGATGTTGCCTTGCCGGTTCTGCTCGATCATCGAGTGCGCCACGTGCTTGGTGAACAGGAACGCCCCGGTGAGGATGATGTCGGTTTGCCGCCGCCATTCGTCCAGCGGCATGTTCAGCACGCCCTTGAAATTGAACAGGGCCGCTCCATTAACCAGAATGTCAACGCCACCGTACCGCTCATTAGCCTGCGCGATGGCGTTGGTCACCTGATCCTCGTCGGTGACGTCGCACACCACCCCCATGGCGTCATGGCCGTCGGCGACGATGGCGCCCGCGCATTTCTCCGCATATTCTTCCCGGATATCGACGCAGACCAGGTTCGCGCCCGCCCGGGCCAACTCCTCGGCGATCCCGCCCATGATGTTGGGACTCGTGCCCGTAACCAGCGCCGTCTTGCCTTCCAGTTTCAAGGGTTCGTCTCCAATGCTGTCAGAAGATGATGCTCACGGCCCCGTGCCAGGAAAGGGCTTCCAGGTCCAGCACGGCCCGCCGGTACGCAATCCTGAAAGCGCCGCCGCCTCGCCGCAGGATGTAATGCACGCTGCCGACGTAGGGATTGCCCTCACCCGCCCGAAACCGATAGACCAGCACGTTCGAGGACACGGCAAGCTCGCCGTCCCCGGTTTCCTCAACCCGCACGTTGGATATGAACCGCCGGGTCCGCGACCACGGATACTCCCGGTGGGCGTGCCTGCTGTTCAACCGCACGGCCCTCGCCCGCAGGCGAGTGATGTCGTCGTCGATGAACACCAGGTCCCGCTGCGGGTCGCCGTCCGGCAAATCCGTGGTCGGCACCACGTACCGCCCGTCGTCGGTGAACAGATCCACCCAATCGTCCAGGCGCCAATCGTCCAGGAGCGCCGCTTCTTTGAACAGGAAATCCTCCACCTGCTCGCGCAGCGTGGGTTGGCTGGCAGTTGTCATCTGGCCCCCTGCTGCCGCGCGCTAGTTGTCCGACGCCAACGCCAGCTCGACCTCGGCCTCGGTTTCGATGGCCGGGGCCGGCGCGTCCTGTACGTTGGTGTGTGTAAACCCCTGCATATTCGCGTGCCATTGCCGCCAGAATCCCCGCATCTGCAACTCGTCCGTGGACTTGGCCGGCCTCAGCATACCCCTGGAAATATCAGACCACTCGGTTTCAGTGGCCCGGAACCCGGTCTGGCACGATTCCAGCGCTTCTACGTCATCCGGAGTGGCAAACCCGCCGGGGCCAAGGAACGTGAGGAAACTGTCCAGCCTGGTGGCCAGCATGGACTCCGACTCTTCCCGTGGCGCCAGATGCCACGCCGTCACTTCCATGTTGTCCGGGGCCAGCGGCTCGAAATACCGGACGGTGATCGCCATGATGTCGTTGATCACCAGGTTGGGATAGATGATCAGGTTCCGGGAAGTATCGGCCATCCGGAAGGCCCGTTCTTCACCGTACTCATCCACCAGCCGCTGACGAATCCGCGCGATGGGCTCCCGGGCCTCTTCGCCGAACAGCGGGTGCCAGTGCGCGATGGGGCGTCCGCTTCGCACCGGCGATTCAATCACGCAATGCCCGTTCCCCAACGCCCGCGCCTTGCCGACGATGCGCGCCGACGCCGTCTGCCCGCTATCATCCGCTCCCAGGCTGCTGATGTAGTCCAGGTAAGTCTGGTGCGTCGGAACCAGGTGGTAACCGTCCAGGCTGTTTTCCACCAGCAGCTTCCAGTTGGCTTTCATCGTGTACTTGTTGGAGCCGCGAACCACCCGCATACCCGCTTCCGTCTGGTCCACGATCAGGTCAAGGTATTCTTTGGCGTCCGCCAGGTAGGAAACCAGGTCCTCCACGTGGGAGTTGAAGCTCACGAAGTAGAACCCCCGGTAGCTCTCAACCCGTGGCGGTTCTTTGAGGCCCAATTCGTCCCGGTCAAAGTGCGGGCCGTATGCCTCCTGGTCCGGCACGCCGATCAGGTCGCCGTCCATGTTGAACGACCACGCATGATAGAAGCACTGCAACACTTCGGCATTCCCCTCGTCGCGCCGGCAGATCAACGCGCCCCGGTGCGGGCATGAGTTCAGGAACACCCGAACCTGCCCGTCTCTCCCGCGCGTGAAGAAAAGCGGTCGGCCGGCCACCGTCCGGCGCCGGTAATCTCCGGGGCGTTCGACTTCCGACTCATGCCCCAAGTAGATCCAGCATCGGCTGAAAATGAACTCCCGCTCCCGTTGGAACAGCTCGTCGGAGGTCATCGACGACCGATGAACCCTGAAAATACCCCTTTTACGATCATCGATAATCAGGTCTTTGATTTCCATAATCTCACCCACGTTCTTCAGTTCCGGCCTTAATTTCGACGCTAGGCTAGAGTGCCGGTACAGCGTTGTCAACACGCCAGCCACTCAAAATCAGGTCATTAGGAAAGGGCCGCCAAGCCTGGGATTATGCTCTCTCGGAAAGCGTCCACTTCCGCTCGCGGCATATCATAGCCGCCCTCCTGGGTGTGGGTGGGAAAGATGAATACGTGGTTGATGCCCGATTCGTCCCGGGCCCGTTTCAGCCTGGCCAGGCATTCCGCCGGTGTGCCGAACAGGCCGAAGGCATCGCATATTTCGGCAGCCTGGGCGTCGCCGATGCTCTCGGGGACGAAATCATCGGCCAAGTGGATACCGGATTCGCGCAGCCAGACCAGGTTAGAGTCGCTGGGGTATTTCAGGTACGGCTGGTCGTGCCTGAACCATTGCTGAGGAAAGCGGCGGGTAGCCGGGCCGTCATCCGACACCGTCGTCGGCGTGATGAAGATGGCCTGAAATCCATCGAGGCTGCGTCCCGCCCTTGCTGCGCCGATCTCCAGCCGCCGGCGGGCCGCAGCCACCGCCTTGGGATGCAGCCCCACCAACAGCAGAGCGCCGTCGGCAACTTCTCCGGCCAGCTCCACCATCCGCGGACCGGCGGCGGTCATGAAAACCGGCGTGGGCGGGTCGCTGATATTGCGCAGCCGGGTTTCGACGCCGTTGAACTCCAACCGTTCGCCCCGCAGTAGCCGGCGGATGGTCAGGATGGCCTCGCGCATGGCCGCCACCGTCGCCCGGGGCCGCCCGATATTGCCGACCGACAGGTAGCCGGGGCCCACGGTCAGACGCGCCCGCTCCGGCGCAATCTCCTCCAGCGAGTGCGCCAACGATGCCAGCACCATCGGATGACGGGTCACCGGGTTGGATGTCGCCGGGTACAGGTTGAGCCGCGTGGTCCGCTCGGCGGCTAGGGCCAGGGTCAGAAAAACGTCCCGACCGCTGTGCTGGTGGTCATGGACGCCGACGCCGGAAAATCCCGCCGCCTCGCATCCCGCGATGAAGTCGGCCGTGTCCTGAATTGGCAGGCCCACGGGCACCCTGATATCAACCTTCACGGAGCGCACCTACCCTTCTGACCAAAGGTGAGCAAACTGGCTGGCGACTACCTGTTCATATACAGCGTCGCCGTCAAGCAGTCCGAGATTGCGGCAGAACCCGTTGAGGCTGGCTACCGCGTCCAGTGAGATTTCTGAGGAGTAGTAGGGTGCGTCCCGCCGGATCAGGTCCTCAATCAACTCGGCCTCATCGGCCGGGAACAGCCGCCGTCCGACTTCGACTGCCCGGGACGGATCGGCCCGCAACGCCCGTTGCGCCGCGACCACCGCGCGCACTGCCCCTTCCGCCATATCGGGAGACTCTTCAATCAGCCGCTCAGTAGTAACCAGCGCCGCGAAAGTGTAGTCCCTCGCCGCCGCCGGACCCAGCCCGCGCCTCGGGTCCAGCACAACCTTGCCTATCCCGCTCTGCACCGCGACCTCGGCTCCCATCGCGTTCGCCCAAAACCCGTCGATGGCGCCGTCGCGCAGGGCCTGGGCGGCATGGATGCCGAATGACACGCCGGCGGCGTCGCTGCCTGGTACCGGCGCCAGCGACACGTCCGCCTCGGGATCCACCCCAGCCTCGGCCAGCAGCCGGCGCAGCGCGGCGTCGGGCCCGGGAGCCGCGCCGATGCGCAATCCCCTGATGGCATTCACATCGCCGGGCGCAACTTCCAGGTCGGAGCGCATCACCAGCAGCCAGAAGGTATGCTGGGACAGGGCGGCCAGCAATTTTGCGCCCTCCCAGCCGGGAAAGGCCGACAACGTAGGGTGGGCAGGCCCGGCCACGAAATCTACGTCGCCGTCCCGCAGCGCTTGCATGGCCCGGCCCACCGGGAACACCATCTCCAATTCCATGTCGATTCCGTGTTCCCTGAAGAATCCCAATTCCACCGCGGCAACCGCCGGAAAATAGGAGTTGGACACCAGGTCTGGTACCGCGATATGCATTCGAGTTGCCTCCTTCCGCCGGAGCGGGATTTGAGTCGCCAGGCTATGCCGAGTTTACCACCAGTCTCACACCCGGTATCCTCTGTAAGCGAGCCACAGCTTGAACCAGGAGAGTACCCATGAACATCACCAGGCGTATCGCCGAATTCGTCACCGCCAGCGACATTGAGGACTTCCCGCCCGATGCCATCGAAGCGGCCAAGGCAGCGATCATGGATTGCCTGGCTTGCATGCTGGCCGGTTCCGGCGAATCCCTGTCGGACATTCTCTGCCGCTACGTTGCCGCCGAAAGCGCCTCTCCAGCCGCCAGCGTCGTCGGCCGGGGATTCCGGACGTCCGCTGCCAATGCCGCCCTCGTCAACGGTGCCATGGGCCATGCCCTGGACTACGACGACATCACCCAGGTTACCAAGACTCATCCCACCACCGTCCTGCTGCCGGCGGCCCTTGCCATCGCCGAGGAGGCCGGAGCTTCCGGCAAGGACCTGCTGCTGGGCTACCTGACCGGCTTCGAGGTCGCCTGCGCCGTCGGCGAGGCCCTGAGCGAAGCCTACTACGACGACCTGGGCTGGCACCCCACCGGCCCCCTGGGAGCGGTCGGCGCTGCCGCCGCCGCCAGTAAGATCATGGCCCTGGACCCGGAGCGCACGGCCATGGCCGTATCCCTGGCGGCGTCCCAGGCTTCGGGCTTGCGGCAGAACTTCGGCACCATGACCAAGCCCTTCCACGCCGGCGACGCCGCCCGCGCCGGCGTCGTGGCCGCCAAGCTGGTGCGCGACGGCTTCACCGCCAGCGATGACGCACTGGAGGGACGATTCGGATTCATTCGCGCCTTCTCCGGCGGCGAGGGTTTCGACAGCGAGCAGGTCGCCCAGAACCTCGGCAACAAGCTCTACATGGTGGACTCGGGCATCGAGATCAAGAAGTACCCCTGCTGCGGCAGCGCCCACCTGGCCCTGGATGCCACCTTCGACCTGCTGTCCCAGTCCGATATCGACCCGGACGCTGTGGACCGCATCGACGTGATGGTGGACTTCGACCCGCCTCGCTCGCTGATCCACTCGCGCCCGCTGTCGTCGCTGGAGGGCAAGTTCAGCATCCAGTATTGCCTGGCCGCCGCCCTGCTCGACCAACGGGTCGGGTTGCAGTCCTTTACTGACGATCAGGTGATGCGTCCCGAAGCCCAGGCGCTCATTCCCCGCATCGACATGCGCCGCATCCCCGGCAACGAGGGCCAGCCCAGCTGGACCGAAGGCTATCACCAGGTTGACGTCCAATTGAAAGACGGCAGCATCCTCCGCCAGCAGGCCCACCGGGCCAACAGCGGCGCCCTGCGTGGCGTGACCATGGACGACGTCCGCGAAAAATTCCGCGACTGCGCCTCGCTCCTACTCTCCGACGCAACCACGGCGGAAATCCTGTCCCGCCTCGACTCCCTGGAGGAAGGAACCCCAATCACCGGCCTGACCAACCTGCTACGAGCCTGACGTAGCGGAAAGGCCACACCGGATCAGGGCGCGGCACCCCGGTAAATCCTATTCCCGGAACTTGGGCATCACGTCCTTCGCAAAAAGCTCCATCGAACGCATCACCTTGGCGTGCTCCATGCTGCCGAACGACATGCTCGCCCCAAAGTATCCGATCCCGTGCTCGTCCCGCAGCTTGGTGATCCGTTCCACGCACTGCTCCGGCGCCCCGAAGTAAACCGTGCCCTCCAACTCTGACTCATAGCTGGCCGGCTCCACGGTGCGGGTACGCCGCCAGTGGTCCAGGTCCACGTTGATCTCGTCCCCGTGCGTCAGCGTGCGCCGGTAGCCGGCCAGGTCCCGCACCCACGTCAACGACTCGCGCGGGTACTCTCTCGCCGCCCGCTCATCCTCGTCCAGGTACACGAACCGGAAGTAGGGCATCGCCGCCACCGGCAGTTCCTTGCCGGCCGCCGCGCACCGTTCGGCGTAGAGCGAAAACAGCCCCAGGTTATCCGCCTCCGGAGTCGAGAAGCTGGTCGTGATGGGCAGGTCCCGGGACACGGCGACGTCCACGCTGGCGGGGGTGCGCGACACTGCCAAGTACACCGGCGGATGGGGTTGTTGCACCGGCCTGGGAGCTATCGTCAGGTCTTTCACCGAGTAAAACTCGCCCTGGAAAGTGAAATTGTCTTCGGTCCACAGCCCCAGGATAATGTCCAGCGCCTCCTGCGTTCGCGCGTCCCGGGTGTCAAAGTCGATGCCGAAATTGCCGTACTCGTAATCCGCCGACCCGCGCCCCACCCCGAAGTCCAGCCGGCCATGACTCAGCACGTCCAGCATCGCGCTCTCCTCGGCCAGGAATATCGGATTGTGGAATGGCAACACGCTCACGCCGGCCCCGATGCGTATCTTCTTCGTCCGCGCCGCGATGTGAGTCAGCAACGGCATCAGGGATGGGCAGATCCCGTACCGGCTGGAGTGGTGCTCCGCGATCCAAATCGAATCGAACCCCAGCTCCTCGGCATACTCGGCCTGCTCCACCATCTCGTCAAAAATCCGGCTTTGCGCTCCCACCTCCGGCTCCGTCCACGACCCCAACAAAAACAAAGCAAACTTCATGATCGACCGCGCCTCCTTCAATCCACCGTGGCTCGCATTCTACAGCCAATCGCCAGCGTATGCCGGCACGGACGCCTGCGCATTCGTCTTCAGCCACCGGCGATGATACACTGCGCCCAGGCATCTGGACACGAAGCATTGAAGGTTGCGCTCAAACGGCGCCGGAGGGACTTCATGGCGACTCAAGCTGCTGAAACCAGGAACATGAAACTGATTGCCCACGTCGATCTGAGGGGGCACAACAACATCGGCGAGGGCGTGGACTTGCACCGGACCGCCGGCGGGCGCCGCATCCTCTATATGGCCCACGAAAGCGCCCCCAAGGACTTTACCGGCGTTGACGTCACCGACCTCGCCAACCCTCGGGTGGTGGCTCAGACCGACCTGCACTACGACCACCTGCGTTCCAACTCCCTGTCTATCTTCGGCGACACCATGCTGGTGGCCTACCAGTCGCAGCAGCACGGCCAGCCCGGAACCGGCATGGGCGTATTCGACATCAGCGATCCCGAGACTCCCCGGCGCATCGCCTTCTGGGATGCCCAGGGTCCCGGCTCCCGGGGCTGTCACTGTCTCTGGTGGGTGGACGGCGACTACGCTCACCTGGCCAGCGGCACGCCCGACTCCCGCCCCACCGATCCCAAAGATGACCAGTTCTACGTCATCATGGACGTGTCCAATCCCGCCAATCCCCGCGAGGCCGGCCGCTGGTGGCTGCCCGGTACCCAGGAGGGCGACGACGCGCCGCCGCCCGACCGCCATCCCTATCTCGACGTGGGCCACAGCGTCCACAACACTAACGTGTACCCCAACCGGCCCGACCGCGCCTACTGCGGCTGGAAGGACTCCGGCGTCATCACCCTGGACATCTCCGACGTGTCACGCCCGTCCATGGTCGCCCAACTGAACTACGCGCCGCCGTTCCCAGGGTTCACCCACACCGTCCTGCCCCTGTTCAGCCGCGACCTGCTGGTAGTCACGCAAGAGGCGACCGCCCTGGGCGGCGCGGACTACCCCAAGCTGGTCTGGCTGATGGACAACCGACTGGAGACCAGCCCGGTCATCATCAGCACGCTGCCCATGCAGGATACCGACGACTTCTTCAACCGGCCGGGCCGCTACGGCGCGCACAACGTCCACGAAAACCGTCCCGGCCCCCTGTCCCTGCAATCCGACACCCTGGTGTTTGCCACCTTCTTCAACGGCGGCATCCGCGTCTTCGACACCACCAACCCCTTCCAGCCCCAGGAAGTCGCCTACTACGTCCCACAGATCCCCGAAGGCGCCGACGCCAACGGCATCAACGATGTCCACGTGGACGAAAACGGCATCATGTACGTCGTGGACCGCCTCCAAGGCGGCCTCTACATCCTGGAGTTGAACATCTGAACCCGGTGTCGTGAAACGGCGCGCCGGACTAGACACAGGAGACTTGACCCATGAACATCCAAACATTGGCACAAAGTCCGCGCAACCACCGGGGCGGCCAGGTGTCGCACCTGCTGTTGGGTGCGGGGCAGTTCGGTTCTGAGAACCTTGCCGTCACCTGGGTCGAGGGCGAACCGGGCAGCGAGCAGGCCGTCCACTCCCACCAGGGACGCGAGCAGGTGTACGTCATCGTGCAGGGACGCGGCGCGATGCGCGTCGGCGACGAGGTGGAAGAGGTTGGCCCAGGCACTCTCATCATGGTGCCCCCCGAAACCGACCACTCCATCCGCAACATCGGCGAGGAAAATTTGATCTACGTTTCGTCAACGTCGCCGCCTTTCGCCATGCAGGAGGGCAACACCAACTGGACCGCTCCGGCAGGACAATAAAACGTCCTGCTCTCCGGTGAGGTCTCGTTGCAGGAGGCACCATGGCTGAAATCTACACTCTGGGCGCCGGCACGCCCACGCCAACCCCCACCCGCTTTGGCAGCTCCCACGTGCTCAAGCTGGGCGACCAACTCCTGATGTTCGACTGTGGGCCGGCCACCACCCACAAGCTGGTCAAGGCCGGGCTGTTCCCCACCCAGGTGGACTACCTGTTCTTCACCCACCACCATTTCGACCACGACATTGACTATCCCTGCTTCCTGCTCTGCCGCTGGGACCAGAGCATCGGCCGGGAGAACAAGCTTCAGGTTTTTGGCCCCGACCTCACCGAGCGGATTACCGAGGGCATTCTGGGCGAAAATGGCCTGTTCGCCCACGACTGGAAAGCCCGTATAAACCATCCTCTCAGCCAGCAGGTCTTCGTCAACCGGGGTGGTACCCTGCCCCGGCCCGCTCCGTCCGTCGATGCCCGCGATGTTGGGCCGGGCAAGGTTTTCACCGGACCGGACTGGGAGGTTACCGCCGCGCCCGCCGAGCACGTGCAGCCCTATCTCGACTCCCTGGCCTACCGTGTCGATTCTCCCGATGGCAGCATAATTTTCACCGGCGACACGCAGCCCTGCGACTCGGTAACCGAGCTCGCTCGCGGCGCCGACATGATGCTCTGCATGTGCTGGGACGACCAGGCGGTGATGGATGCCAACGGTGAGTACACCGGCCAGTGCGGTACCACCGGCGCGGCCCGCATGGCCCAGGCCGCCGGCGTGAAAAAGCTGGTGCTCGTCCACATCGGCCCCCATCTCTCCGCCCACGGCCCCATGGAGCAGGGCATCGGCGACATCAGCCGCCTCTACGACGGCGAAGTGGTCTTTTCCGAGGAACTGATGCGCCTTCAGTTGTAAGACAATTCCGGCATGAGGCTCTTGCGGCCAACGCCCGACCTCAACGATAATGCCGTTCGAGACGCCTTTTCCCGCCGTCTCCACCGTTTCCAAATTTGCTTTTCCAGAGGTTCTTATGGCAGTCCTCCGAGCGCTTTGTCCAGGAGGTGGCTCCCCTGCTCCGTGACTAAGGGGGCGCTTGCCGTGGAAGTGGTATTCGACCGGGGCGTATATCTGCCCCAATTGGACTTGTGGCTCGATTCCCTGCGCAAGCGCGACACGTCGGTAGTATCCCATGCCCATTCCGACCACGTAGCCCGCCACAACCGCCCCATCCTGACCCCCGGCACCCGCATCCTGCTGGGCGACTACCTCAGCCGTTCCGAGCCCGTTGAACTCCAGTACGACGAACCCTACGCGACCCCCGATTGCACCATCACCCTACACCCGGCCGGCCACTGCCTCGGTTCCGCCCAGACCCTGGTAACTGACCATACCACCGGCGAACGCCTCCTCTACACCGGCGACTTGCGAACCCAACCGTCGCCCATCAACGAGCCGGCGGAGATTGTCCCCTGCGATACCCTGGTCATCGAAAGCACCTACGGCCGGCCCGACTACGTTTTCCCGCCGCAGGAAGAGTCTATCGCCACCGCTTTGCGTGTCATCAACCAATGGTTGGATCAGGGGGCGGTTCCGGTGGTCCTGGGCTGGCGATTAGGCAAGGCCCAGGAAGCCTTGCACCACCTGCTTGCGGCCGGCTTCGCTGTGGCGTGCGAGGAGGGAGTCCATGAGATAGCCGGCCGGTATGAATCCGCCGGCGTCCGGTTCGTCGGGCAGCACCGAGTCTTTGATGGCGATTTCAAAGACGGGGAGGTTCTGCTTTTCCCGCCGGGCAGGAAGTCCCGCGAGTTGATTGGACAATATCTGCCCCCAAGACGCTCTGTCCGCTACCTTGAACTCACCGGCTGGGCCGCCGGCAAAGGCGTGAAACCGTGGGGACGAGGCCGGCCCGGCGATTCCAGCCTGCCGTACAGCGACCACGCGGACTTCAACGACCTCACGGCATACGTTCAAGCGGTGCAACCCAAACGGGTGTACACGGTCTTTGGTTTCCCCGACCTGGCTGCCCATCTGCGGACGTTGGGTTACGCGGCAACCCACCTGGGCAAGAACGCTACCCCGGCGGATCAGGCGATGCAGATGCCGCTGCTGTGAAATCCTGCGGACGCAAAAATGTAGGGGCAGGTTTCAAACCTGCCCCTACACATTGTTCTCAACGACTCGGATAGCCTAGGGCGTGTTCACACTACATCAAAGCATCGATGATCAATGCAAAAGAGATGAA
>JAPPCX010000077.1 GCA_028875655.1 Chloroflexota bacterium
ATTTCGCTTGCGCCCTCATCACCCTCAGGGCCGCAGGGTTATTAGGATAGGCTCTTAGCAGCGGCATCATGCCGCCTCTGGTTCGGGCTTATCCTCCCAACGCGCCGCCGCCCCTTGTCTGGCAATCTCCGAACGCTCTTCCGCCGTCAGCGCATCCGCCCGCGCCTTACCGCCCTTCTTGCCACCCTCGGCCCGCGCCGGCGTGGACTTGGGAACGTCAACGTACTCTTCTTCCAGGTCGCCGGTGGCAATGCGCGCCACCATAATGCCGGCCTCAATGGGGTTCGCCGGCCGCTTTTCGCCGCGTGGTCCAATGGGCATGATCGCCTCCTTCATGCACGCAAGTTGGCAAAAGTATTGACACTTTTACGTATTTTGTCCATACAACGCCCGTTCGGAATTTGCGGCGTGAATTTCAAACGGATACACTACCGTATCGAACCGCAGGTACCTATCTGTTGAGAATACCCTTAGGATTGGAGGTTCGTGTTGTAGGACAAGGCGCCCAAGGCGGAGGCGGAGGCGCGGGTTACTCCCGCGGAGGCCCTGACGGAGAAGGTGGAGGCCGTATTGTCCCAGGCCATCCTGGATCGATGGGTGAATACTTTGAGACCAAATGGATGAAGGGCGGTACTATGCTCACCGTCACAGTTGGCGTAGGTGGTGAGGGGGGTCGTGGAGTGGAAGGCCTTCATGGAGGAAAGGGTGCCGATGGGTGGATGCGAGTGGAGATTCGCCGTATAGGTCTGCGAGCACGGCTGCGTTACGTTTGTTCCTGGCTTTTGGGACAAGTGTCCCTACGGCTCACGTGGGAGAAGGCTGGCGTCATAGTGGGCGCTGTCGCAGCGCTAGCGGCAGTTATCGCAGTCGTCATTGCAGCCACAAGCGGTTAGCGAGCTTCAGCCGACGATCCGGACCGGGCCTGAAACCTGTTACCGCACCTAGTTTTTTCTTAGCAATTCTCCCAAGAGGAAGAGCGCCGGAGAGGAGTATAGATAGAATGAACAAAAGCCAGCAGTTCCAACCCCTGACCCCGGCAGCGCTCTACGCCCGGGTCTCCAGCGACCGCCAGGACGTCGACCTGTCCGTCGCCGCCCAGCTTCGTGCCTTGCGAGACTACGCCGACAAGAACGGCTACCTAGTGGTCCGCGAGTACATCGACGAGGCCGAGAGCGGACGCATCGCCGACCGCCCACAGTTCCGGAAGATGCTGGACGAGGCAGCCAAACTCGAAGCGCCCTTCAACGAGATTTTGGTCTGGAAGTTCAGCAGGTTCACCCGCAAGCGGGAGCACGCCGTCGCCTTCAAGTCCATGCTCCGGCGCAAGGGCATCCGCGTGGTCTCCATCACCGAGCACGCCGACGACACCCCCACCGGCAAGCTCATGGAGGCCATCATCGAGTCCGTGGACGAATTTTACTCAGAAAATCTTGCCGAAGAAGTTAGGCGGGGTATGCGCGAGGCCGCCTCCCGGGGCTTCTGGATGACCACCAACGCCCCCTACGGCTACCGGCGGGTCTACGTCCAGGACGGCGCCAAGAAGCGCCCCCGCCTGGAACTCAACCCGCCCCACGACGCCCTGGTCCGCCGCATCTTCGACCTCACCCTCCAGGGCAAGACCTCCCTGGACATCCTCAAGACCCTCAACGCCGAGGGCATCCCCTCTCCCAACGGCAAGCAGTGGCGCAAGACCACCGTCCACAAGCTCCTCTCCAATGAAGCCTACACCGGCACTTTGGTCTGGGGCCAGAAGAGCCGGGACAAACAGGAGCCGGTGCGCGTGGAGGACGCCTTCCCCGCCATCGTCTCACAGCAGGAGTTCCAGCGGGTCAGAAAGCTGCTGGAGTCCCGCGCGCCGGCGGTGACCCACCCGCGCCGCGCCGCCAGCCCCTACCTGCTCAGCGGCCTGGCCAAGTGCGAACACTGCAACAAGGCCCTCACTGCTGCCGAAGCCAAGAGCGGCAGGTACACCTACTACGTCTGCCAGTCCATCCTCAAGCTGGGCAAGGACGCCTGCCACACCCCCAGGTTGAATTCCAAGTCCTTCGAGGACATCATCGTATCCAACATCCGAGACCACATCCTCACCGAGAACAACATCCGCGACCTGGTGAAACTGCTGGACGAGGAGATGGACGGCGTGGCCCGGGAGCAGCGGCAGAACCTGGAAACCGTAGAGGCCGAGTTGGAGGAGGTCAAGCGGAAGTTGGACCGCATCTGGCACTTCGTGGAGTCCACCGACCTGGACATGGCCGACGCCTCGGAGCGCATCCTGCAACACCGCCACCGCCGGGAACAGTTGGAAGCCGCCGCCGAGGAAGCCAGGGTTGTGCTGACGGAACGGCGAGAGTTGCTGGACAGCGCCGACGTGGTGGCCGCCTTCGCCGCCGACATGAGCGAGTTTCTCCGGACCAGCGAACTCACCGAAACCAAAGCCTTCGTGCGGTCATTCGTCAAGGAGGTGCTGGTAAGGCCCGGCGGGGCGACCATTGTCTACACGATCCCTACACCGGAGGATAGTCCCATAGGGGGAGCGGACGCCGCTGAAATCGCCCTGAGCGGCGGCGTTCGCAGTATCGAATACGGTGGTGGGCCTGACTTGACGGTAGGCAGTACCATCTTCGAGATGTGGCTGGGGTTGTAAGTCCGCATTTCCTTCTTTGAGCGGCCCATTGACCAGTGAATCTAGAGCCGGCAATCGGGCAGCCGAGGGACCCTGTACTCACTATCTTCTCTGCTTAACAACCGAGACCAAAGCCAATTGCGGGAAGGCGAATTGGCGATTGCTGTAAAATAGCAAAAGGACAGACACTCTAAACGTATCAAAATCAACTGGGAGAAAGGAAATGTCGTTGGCACATTTCGGAATAGCGTTAGCTGCATTCGCGGCCCTGAGTGGGTGGATCATAGCAGCCACAAACATGGCAAGTTTTCCAGACGCACACATCTGGATCGGATGCGCACTTGGATGGGCACTCGGAATAGTGTTTGCCGCTTGCTCCACCGACAGCACTACGCATTACTGATTGCCATACTACACCCTACAATAGTAGACCTAAAGGTGCTTCAGCTCAGTTGGGCATATCTGGGCTGTTGAACAATTGGAATGGACACCAAACCGCTATGAGGTAAAGCGCATGCATTAAAGCCCGATTCCAATCTTCGGGTGCATATTGGCGAATGCTACGCATCTTGCTGTTTAGCGACACCATGCAAGATGTCTATGGGCGTCGCCCGCTCATAGCGAGGCCACTCAGCAAGTCATGCAACAGAACTGCGCACTCTTACATTTAGCCTTGTCCTAGGTTTACCCGAATTCATCAACATCATTGAGGACATAATGCTCGAAGCTGAATTCCTCATAGAAAGCTGCGGAAAAACGGTGGCGGCGGAAGTCCATTTGGTGTTGCGTCCCCTGAGTAATTGCGTGGTTTACAAGTTCTTCTATGCAACTTCGCTTCCACACCAGCCCAAGATCCGAGTCGTGGCGCAATCTCCCGGAGTACACGCCAACGAAGTAATTCATAGGCTTCTTCGCCTGATAATCCTGCCCTCCATGTTCGACAATGGCTCCTGGGCGAAAGTGCGCGAACACGGGAGAACCGGACTGACCCGGGCGAGATCTACAGTCAATAAGAAATACGGGCAAGCCAGAGATGTCTACATCGGGTTCAGATGCGATAAAGCCCTTCGACCAGATGGGGAAAGGCCCTCCTATTTGACCGTACGGGTAACCGATAACATGCAGTTCGCTACCGACGTCCCATCTATGCCAGTTGTTTCCCAACGACACGCTATTCAACTCTCCTATGATATTAACCATCTCCTTGACTGGTAAGGCGACAATATCTGCCATGGCTCCCAACGTCGGGTGTTCGGTCCAAGAAGGTACTTCCGGATTTGCGTGGTCGATCAAGTCAATGTGGTAGTGGATTTCGCCAGGACCATGCAACGTCACGACCGCATGATCCGGTATGGCGCAGTCGTCGCGCAACGGCCGGCCGGTGATATTGTTTCGCCCGGTGAAGTTGTGGCGGTTCGTGACCAACATGGGGCCGTCCTTGGACATCACGAAAAAGCAAGTTCCGTGGCCAAGCAGTGTGTCGCCGAAATACATCCTGATGTGCCGGGAGACCGCAGAAAGAGGATGGTAATAGCCCGCTACTCCAGGCTTGTCTTGGTTGTTCATTGAGTTGCTCCCAAACTACACACAAAAGTACCAAAGGTGAATGCACATTATGGGCGAAGGATTCAAGTGGCCGCACACCCCGGTAGACGACATGCCGCGCCATCCTATAATCCTTACACCAGATGCCCGGTGGAAGAGGCTCCCACTCTGGGCTGCCAGGGCTTCCACTCCAATACGACCTCCGCTTCGCCGTTCAGGATTCGAGCCACTTTCTTCCTCGACGCCAGTGATCCTCCTGAACTGGGTCTGTCGTCATTCCAGAACTCATGACTGCTCCATCCGGAACCATCCCGTTGCAGGCGAATTGATTCTCGAAACCTTCCCGCCACCACGTCGTCCAGCAGTTCCGTCAGCCTCTCGAATTCCTCTTCCGGCATTTCGTCGCAGGCGTTGTCCCGCGTCAACTAGACTTGCCGGATTGCCGTCGATTAGTTTTGCCGGTTCAC
>JAPPCX010000122.1 GCA_028875655.1 Chloroflexota bacterium
CACCCTGGTCAAGGCCGAGGAGTCGGGCGAGATGACCGGGCGCATGAGCGACGCGCTGGAACGGCTGCTGCTGACCTGGGACGGCGGGGCCGACGATGGCGATGGGGATGGGGACCGGGAACCGGAACCCGGCGGCGATCTGGCGCAGCGGGTGGAGGCGTTGGAGGCGGGGCTGGAGGAATTGACCCGTGAGCTTCGCGGAGGGCTCGACGCAATCCGGGCCGCCGTTGGGGGCGCTGCCAAAGGGGACCCGGCAGGCAGGATAGGTAAACCGGCGGCCCAAGCAGGGAACGGCGGAAAGGGAGCCGGGTCGCAGCAGTCCCCGCCCGCGCCGCCGGTGGCCGGACTGAACAAGCCCAGGCCCGTCAGGCTGCGCCGCGTGGACCCGGAGTTGGTGACCCGGGAACCCGCTGGGGATGACGCGGAAGTGTACGGCGACGCCTGGCCCCTGGTGAAAGAGTGGCGGGAACTCAAGAACAGGCTCCCGGCCCGGGGCCGGAGCCTGTCCTGGCTGATTGATTACGAGCGGCTGCTGACCCTGGAGCTGGCCATGCTGGAGGAGCACGGCCTGACCCTGCCGCCGCAGAAGCAGCCGGTGCGGGACAGCCTGGGCCGGCGGGATCACACCCGCTGGCGCTGGAAGGCGCTCGACAGGACCCAGGTGTCCATCCGAAACCGCAAGCTGCTCCGCTGGCTGCGCCGGTTGCTCACCCTGGGGGCCTGGTGGGATTAGGCGGCGCGATTGTCGTCAAAGCCGGGTCAGGCGCCGGGGTGCGACAGCTAGGGCATTCCGGCGAACCGCCAGCGAGCGCCGGGCAAGCGATCACCGTCTAGGCGGGCCAGGTGCTTGCAAAACCCGTTCCCTGGGGCGGTGGCGCGGGCGATAATCAATGCAGTTTACGGTTTTTGCCAGTCTTTCCCGCCTGAAAGCTGGAGGGTCCATCCCCGACCCGGACCGTTCGCCAGGGATCGAGCCTCGCTCTCCCCGCGACGGCCTCAACGAGGACAAGCGCCCACCCGCTGCGTGACGCGGCACTCCGGGGTTGAGTCCTGCTCCTCCGGCAGCCACTTCGATGCGGGACATCAAGCCAAGCTGGTGCCGTTTCGCAAAGCGGTGGTCGGCATCGCCAACATCGTCCAGGAGGTGAAAACCGGAACCAACACGGCAGACTCGCACCCGAACCCCTTGGGCCCAACTCTCACGAGCGCAGACGGCACAGCGCTCACCCCTCAACCTGCGGCTGGAACGGGTTTCGCCTCCGGCCGCTTCCTCACGTCTGCGGCGTGGCCGCTGAATCCGCAGTAATCAGGCCGTAGACCCCACGCTCCTGTTCGCCAAAGACGATGGCGGACCGGACGCTTTCCCTGGCAACGCGGTTTCCAACGGCGCGCTGGCTGACGGCGTAACCGCTGGCCCGGCTGCGTTCCCCGCCCTGCTCTTTCCCTCACCCTCCGGCTTGCCGGGCGCCATATCCCTGGGCCAACTGCGCCTTGCGCCAACCCCCAACCGGCGCTTCCCGTTGCGCTGCCTGAACCTGGACGTGGTGCGCCTTGGACGGGATGTTCTGGACGGGCAATGGCGTCGTCTCCAATGGGGCGCAATGGACGGCAAGAATCGGGATTAAGCGCCACGCTTTCACGTCAATCACCAGCACAGTTGCCGCCGTGGGCAACCAGCAGCGCGTCAGCGACAACCACAGCCACGACAACCACATCGAGGAGGTGATCAACAACAACGAACATCCTGGATTCCCGGTCATAACCGGCCGGTTGTAGCAATCGCTGAACCGGCAATAACCCAGGGCGGCTCCGTGGGCCGCCCCTGACAATTGAATAGGCGCCTACGAGCGGGGTCGTCTCTCCCACCGGGGAGGCTTCCCCGCTCTTCGTGTTTCGCCACCGGCGAACACCAAAGGGGCGGAATGGACCGCACCCAACGACCTGCATCTTGAACCGGAGAGCGGGGTCGGTCCATTCGGGCCGGCCTCGCTTTCCGCCTTTCGGAGGAAACGACATGAAGGCCAACGCCACGAGCACCGTCAACTACAACATCGAACCCAGCGTCCAGACCAACGGCGACGACAACGGAAACGACAGCCGCACCGATTTCACCGGCGAAACCGCCACTGGCCGGGCCGAGTCCCACCTGTCCCTGGCCGCCAGGGAGCGCGGCCTCAACATCAACGAACTGGCCGCCCTCATGGGCGTCGGCGCCTCCCACCTGTCCCAGGTCGCCAGGGGCAAGAAGACCCTCACCCCCTACATGCGCGGTAAGATCGAATCCGTCCTGGGCTGGGTCCCTCCCCAGGGCGTCGTCCACCGACGGGACGGCGTGTTGCACGGCGGAGAGAGCACCTACCTCCGGGAGCGGGCACGGGAGCAGGGTATGACCCTGCGGCAGGTGGCGGACCGGGCCGGACTGACCTACGGGTACGTTACCCAGGTCAGCCGGGGCCAGCGCAACCTCAGCCCGTCCGCCCAGGCCCGGATGGAGACGGTGCTGGACGCCCCGGTGAAGGTGGAGGCCGCCCAGCCTGCCGACATCAACCCGCAGGCCCTGTGGGAGCGCATGGACGCCCACGGTTGGAGCCAGAACGAGACGGCGCGGCGGGCGGGCATCAGCACCGGGATGCTCTCCCAGGTGATGAACGGCCATCGCAAGCCCTCTGGGGACGTGCTAAGGCGGCTGCACGAAGTCCTGTTCGCGCCGTCGCCAGGGGAGTTGGTGGCCCCGGTGGAGCTGAAGTTTCTGGCCTGGAAGAAGGGCGGGCGCAACGGGATGGTGATCAAGGGCGCCGGCGGGCCACGGAATGGCGGCAAGCCCGGCGACGGGACCATCCGCGTCGGGGGCCGGGTGCCCTGGGGAGCCGAGGTCGAGTTCGCCTACACCACGGGATACGACAGCCACGGGCGGGTGTCGGTGAACCACCTGGTGGACGAGCGGGGCTGCTCCGCCATGCTGAAGAAACCGTCGATGACTGGATAGAAACCTGGGCCGGTTCAGGGTGGACGCAGCTGAAAACAACCGGCTAGAACAAGGACCTGACCGATGCCAGAATCTCCACGGTTTTGGCATCGGTCAGCCGGGCTATGGTCCGCTGGAATACCTCCTCGTTCAAAGTCATCACACGGTCGGGGCGAACCCAGCTGGAACGCAGCAAGCGCCCAGAGGCTATATCGCCGTCGCCAATCGGCAGTTGCAAGACATCGACACGGGGCTGGCTGGTGACCTCGCAAACCATCCAGTCCTGTTCGCTGGGATACGTCACGTCCGCCACCACCAACACGGGCCTGATTTTGGCATCCTGCAAGTTGGTGAACGGAAAGAGCGCCAGCGCGATATCGCCCACCATCGGCTAATTGTCGCCTTCCCGTATATCCGGCAAGGATGCCAACCACCCCTGGTACTCAGAATCGTCATCGGATTCGTCATAGCGGCTGAACATGGAGGCCAGGGCCATGTTCGTCCACTCCCGCTTGTCCCGGTCTCCTGACACCACCAGGTACTCTCCGTCCCAGTACGCCATCCGCCCCACGATCTCCACCGTCTTCACGCTCACCGCGCACACCCGACGCAGCAGGTCTATCACCCGTTCCTTGTGGTCGGCGAAACGGTAGGTGTTGAACCGCTCGGCGATGGTGGGGTCCCGGGGCTTGCGTTCCCTGTACTGGTCCAGCACCCACTCCAGGGCCGAGCGGCTGCCCAGTTGGTACTCCCACGCCTCGGGCGGCACGCCACGCAGCGTGGTCCTGTCGTCCAGCACGATGGCGCCCTGCTCTCTATCGGCCCGCAGGACCACCCGGCTGGGTTGCCCCTCCAGGTCAACCCGCTCCAGGGGATACGGTTCCACCTGCTCGAACCCGATGTGCAGGTCAAGCAGTTCCCGGCCCATGTCCCGCCAGAGGTGAAAATCGTGGTAGAAGGGCAGGCGGGGAAACTCCCGCAGCAGGTCCACCCGGTAGTCGTGGCGGTACACCGGGTCGTGGAGCACGGCGTAGGTGTAGGCGAAGATGTCCTCGGCGGTGATGCCTTCGGGCCCAGCCAGTTCATCGAAAGCCTCGCCCCATTCCTGCCGGTAGTGGTCGTTGAACTGCTTGATGCCCCAATCAGTGACGTTGCAGACCCGCTCCCCTTCCTCGGTGTAGCGGTAGAGGGGCAGGCATTGGGTTTTTTCAAGCAAGTCCAATGAATGCACCATGTCGCTGGCGAGAGCTTGGAAAGATTTGCTGGATGAAGTACCGGAGAGGCAGATTGTGGTGTTTTGCCGCGGTTCCCCACCTGGAAATATCGAGGGAACCTGATATTGCATTTCGTTTAATCTCTGATTGAAGTACAGCGACTTTGCAACGAACGGACGGTACAGGGTTGGCTGGATGCTCGTGCGTTCGAACACGTTGGGCACGTCAGCACGCAACTGTCGTTTCAGGTCACGGGTCCATTTGATGGACGTACCGAGAGCTCCGTCATCGACAGATTGGCCACCATGCACGGCCCTCACTTCTTCGTAGGAATTGATGAAACCGCGTACCTTTGATCCCAAGAGGTCAACATCAAAGTCATGAACCCACTCGTCGCGGCTAGGGCCTGTTCACACAAACTATGCGGAGATGGTATCATCCCCACATGGAGATTA
>JAPPCX010000036.1 GCA_028875655.1 Chloroflexota bacterium
CCATAGGCATTCACCACTCCTTGCGGGTCGTACACGGGTTTTCTGGGACAGGCTCATTTCCAAAGTCACTTGCTAGATGACGAACGACTGTACCGCGTGAGAAAGCCTCTCTGGACTCTCGATGACGAGCTTCTATCCAAAGGTTGCCATCGAAAACGTGGGGCTTGTAATCAGGGCGTGCTCGGTCGAGCAATCCAGTATCACCCTCCCAATAAAGCCATCGGGTATCAAATGGCCGATATGCGTAGCGAATAAAGCCCGATCCATCCGGGCCTCCCGTAGCGAGTCTCGCGTCGCGCACTTTGCGAGCATTGAAATGCGCGGATGTTTTCATCACGCTTGGGTATCTGTGTGCGATTTCTTCGTGTGATAAATCCAAGTTGTAGTAATCATCTATGCGCGTTTGGAGACGGTTCAAGTCTATGTCAACCAAGAAAGCATCGCGGCCTGTGGTGGACCCGGGAAAGGACGTGGGGAACAAGTCGGGCAGCGAGGGCCAATGCTGCCAGCCGTCGCTGACTGCCAAATCGGCAAAGGGCAGGCCCAGGGGCAGCAAGGGCGAGACTTCATCGTACAGCGCGTCCGGCGCGGCCTCGGCGGTTGCCGTCAGCTCGGCGTGCTTGGCCTGACCCCACAGGTGGCGAAAGCCGACGGATTGGGCCGGCGCGTGGTCGTCCTTGCGCACCAGCGTGGCAATGGCGGTGCCCACCTGTATCCCCACCGGGTCGTCCGGCGTAGAGAAGATGCTGGGGTCGGGCGCGCCGTCGGGAGTGGTCTTGCCCGTCTTGTACTTGTCGCCGTTGAGATTGTCGATGCGGATGGCGTCGAAGGCGTCCAGGAAGTGTTCGCGCATTCCGGTGAAGGAGAGGCCGTCCAGCCACGAGTAGTTGGAGACGTAGCAAACGACGCCCCGGCCCGTCTTTTCGGCGATGCGGCGTTCCGCCATCCGAAAGAAGCGCACGTAGAGGTCGTTGAGGCCCTGCCCCTCGGGGCGGCGCACCTGGCGGGTGGTACGGTAGGCTTGGGACAGTTCGCGCTCCTCATCCACGGCGACGCCGGCGAAACCGTTGTAGGGCGGGTTGCCGATGATGACCAGCACGGGGGTATCCTGCTTGACCCGTTCGGCGCGGTCGCGTTCCTCCTCCAGCTCCGGGAAGGGCAGCGGCTTCTGCACCGTCGGCTCCCATCCGGTCAGCGCGTTGGTGAGGAAGACGCCGGCCCGTTCGTCGCTGTTTTCAGATAACGGCGCACCCAACTCCTGCATGGCCAGGCCCACCTGCAAGTGGGCGACCACGTAGGGGGCGGGCATGATTTCAAAGCCGAAGGCGCGTTGCGTGGCGGCCTGCTTGACGCGGGCGCCGGCCAGCGCGCCCAAGCCCTTGCCGTCCAGATTGGCGGCGATGCGGCGCAGGGTTTCGGCAAGATAGGCGCCGGTGCCGCAGCAGGGGTCCAGGACATAGACGTTATCGGCGGCGAGGCCGTCGGGGATGTCGAGGTCGTCTTTCAGGGCACGGTCAACGCGAGCGACCATGTACCGTACCACCTCGGCGGGGGTGTACCAGACGCCGAGCTGCTTGCGGAGTTCGGGGTCGAAAGCCTGCAAAAAGGGTTCGTAGAAGTAAGGCACGGCCTCGCCTTCGCGGAAGCGGGCGAAGAAGTCAGCGCGGTTGACCCGGTTGAGCGCGGCGGCGGCCCAGTCCAGCACTTCCACCAGGTCCAGGGGTTGCAGGCGTCCGGGGTCGGAAAGCTGCTGAAACAGGGCGCGGAGCACCGGGGCGCGCAGGTGCCAGACGGCAGTGCGCCAGTCGAACGGAGTGGCCGGCGCCGGCGTCTGCCGGGCCCACAATGCCCACGCCGAAAAGACGCCGTAGAACAGGGTTTGCACCAGGGTGGAACGGAAGAAAGCCGCGCCCCGGTCGCCCTCAAAGCGCACACCCAGGGATTCCTCCAGGGCGGCGCGGACGGCGGCCAGCGACGCGGGATCGCCGGCCCTTTCCACGCGGGCCAGGCCATCGCGGGCGTAGGAGGCCAGCAGCCAGGCCAGGTCTTTCGGTTCGGCCAGCGACGCGGCGTTGGACAGGGCGCGGCACAGGTATTCACCCAGGCCGACGCCGACCTCGTTGGCGAAGGCGCGGGGATGCTCCAGCCGTTCCGCGAACTCCGATTCGGATTCGGCAAGGCGGAAAGTTTCCAGGAGAGCCGGCTGGCCGGCGGCGTCTTCCCCTACCAGCACAAAATCGCGGGTGTTGGTAACCAGCACCTGGCGGTAACGCTGCCAGTATCGACCGACTTGGGCGCTTTCGGCGGTGAGCAGAGCGTCGTCGGATACGGGCTTGACCTCGATGACGCCGCGCTCCGGCTGCTGTCCAGCGCGCGGCTGACCTTTCTGTACCTGCCGGGTGGTGTACAAGCCGAAGTCGGGATGCCCGGCGCCCTGGTCGGCCATTTCCTGCACGCAGAACACCTTGGGGCGCAGGCCGTCGCCCACGGTATTGAGCAAATTGGCCAGGGGAAGGTAAAGGGACCGCTCGTCGGTCGCCCCGCCGGCGGCCCGCACGGATCGCAGCCCGCTGAAGTAATCTTCAACCGCCTGCCTCAACTTTCCAGTCGCAGCTGCCATACTTCAGCCGATTCTCCCTCGCCCGGCGCTGAGCGCCCCGCTGCATTGTACCCGATGCCCCTCCGCGTCCATGCCAGGCGGGAATACAGTAAATCCCCAGATCCCGCAAGTCCTGATTTAGGCAATCCCCTAGCGCTTCACCGGCGGTGTTATGATTATCGCCATTCCTGGCACGAGGAGCCTGCTTGCCATGCCCATCGTTCACAACCTTTCGCCGGACGAACTGCTCACCACCACCCGCGCCGTCCGCAAGCGCCTGGACTTCGACCGTCCGGTGCCCGACGACGTTATCCGCGAGTGCCTGGCAGTGGCGCAACAGGCCCCCACGGCCAGCAACCGCCAGAACTGGCACTTCATGGTGGTCACTGACGCGGAGAAACGGATGGCGTTGGCCGAGTTGTATCGCAAGGGCTGGCAGCAGTACACCCAGTCGCCCACGGCCGCAACCAACCTGGAGTACGACGACCCGGTTCGCGCCGCCGTTCAGGAGCGCGTCGGCGATTCCGCGCAGTACCTGGCCGACAATATGCACCGGGCCCCGGTCCTGGTAATCCCCTGCATCGCCGGTCGTACCGACAACGCGCCGGCATTGGTTCAAAGCGCCCAGTGGGGCACCATCATGCCCGCGGCCTGGAGCCTCATGCTGGCGGCCCGCGCCCGGGGCATCGGCTCCGTGTTCACCTGCATCCATCTCATGCACGAAGAGTCGGCGGCGGAGGCGCTCGGTATCCCCTACCGCCGCGTGATGCAGGCCGGCCTGATACCCATGGCCTACACCATCGGCGACCGGTTCCGACCGGCCCACCGGGAGTCGCTGGACGACATAACCCATTGGAACGCCTGGTAGCCCGGCGATATGCTGGTAAAATACTTGGGCCTCACGGAAGTGGCGTGGTCAGCGCGTTCCGCATGGCAGGAGGGGACATGATCAGCATCTTCAGGCGTCGCCGGAGAAATCCCGATGCCGATGGTACCTCTGCCAACCCCTCCGGGAGGAAACGCGCTCCTCAGAAATTCAGCCCTATCTCCTGCCTGGATGGTTTCGTCTGGATCGAAGACGGCTGCGTGCATAAGTCGGGCATGGACACCCAGCAGTCCTTTCGCCTGCCGTTGAACGACGTGTCTGACATCATCGCCGACTGGGACTTTTATAAGGAGAACCCAACGCGCGCCGAAACCAAGGTCATGGTGCAGGGACCAATGGGGCTGATCCGCGCCAGTTTCGGCGCTTTGCAGTACACCGGCATGATCAACCTGATTGCACACTTGCACCACGTGTACACCGAAGAAGAGACCTCCGAACTGGGTGAGACCACCGCGGAACTGCCCGAGATGGTTGGCCCATTCCAGTGCCGCCGGGGGATGATGTGGGCCGACCGTGATTTTGTCTATCTGGGCAAGTCCGTGTCCGCCGACTCGGCCCGCGTGCCAATGGATACCATCGACTCGGTCAAGGCGCACTGGGACCGCTCCATTATGAACAATGGCCGGCGCATCCGGCTGGACGTATTCAGCCGCCTGGGCGGGTTAATGGGGTCCGACTTCTCGGTCAAGCAGGCGTCGGGCGTATTCGCCCTGGTCAACTACGTCAACCAACTCCGCACCGACCCCAATCGTTAAACCGTCAGGAGCAGAAGAATTCATGGCAACCCCTCGCAAGAAAATCGTCCTCGCCTACAGTGGCGGGCTGGACACGTCCGTGGCCGTACCCTGGCTCCAGGAAAACTACAACGCCGACGTGATCACCTGCACCATTGACTTGGGCATGGTCGATCTGGAAACCATACGCCAGCGAGCGTATGCCGTCGGCGCCTCCGATGCGGTGACGGTGGACGGCAAGGAAACTCTGGTCAACGAATTTCTGTGGCCGGCCCTGCGCGCCGGCGCCATCTACGAGGGCCAATATCCCCTGGCGACTGCCCTGGGACGTCCCCTCATCGCCCGTTACCTGGCTGATGTCGCGCGCCAGCACGACGCCGACGCCGTGGCCCACGGCTGCACCGGCAAGGGCAACGACCAGGTCCGCATTGAGGTCGGGGTTTCGGCGCTGGCTCCCGGCGTTGAACTCATCGCTCCCATCCGCGAATGGGGTATGAACCGAGAAGACGAAGTGCTGTACGCCCAGCAGCGCAACCTTCCCATCGCCCCGTCCAACAACAAGTACAGCACCGACGAAAACCTGTGGGGCCGCAGCGCCGAAGCCGGCGAACTGGAAGACCCATGGGTCGAGCCTCCCGAGGATGCCTATGAGTGGACGACCAGCCCGGCCGCCGCTCCCAACGAACCCGCCTACGTGGAGATCCGGTTCGAGGAGGGAATACCCACCGCCGTCGATGGCGAAACCATGGCCGGCGTCGCCCTCATCAGCCACCTGAACGAGTTGGCCGGCGCCCACGGCATCGGGCGCATCGACCACGTTGAGAACCGCCTGGTGGGAATCAAGAGCCGCGAGGTCTATGAGTCGCCCGCCGCCGTCCTGCTCCACTCCGCTCACCGCGCCCTGGAGACCATGACCCTGTCCCGGGAGCAGAGCCGGTTCAAGGATCGCATCGCGCAGGAATACGCGGAACTGGTCTATAACGGCCTGTGGTACACGGCGCACCGGAATGACCTGGACGCCTACGTGGACAGCACACAGCGCCACGTGTCGGGCGACGTCCGCGTGCGCTTGCACAAGGGTTCCTGCGTCGTGGTTGGCCGCACCGCAGACCGCCCGCTGTACGACTACGGCCTGGCCACCTACGACCGCGCCGACGAGTTCGACCACACCGCCGCCAAAGGGTTCATCGACATCTATGGCCTGCCGGCCCGCACCCAGCGCCGCCGACAGGGTGCCTGAAAACGGGTGTTACCCTTCCTGCTGATCCGTTAACTGGAAAGGGGGTGTCCGGTCGGACGCCCCCTATTATTGCGACATTGGCGCTCGGATTTACAAGTTCCCCAGCGCCGCGTCCAGCCGCCCGACGCCTTCGTCAATCTCCGCCTCGGTGATGTTCAGGGCGGGCATGATGCGCACCGCGTTGGGACGCACGCCGTTGAGCAGTACGCCCGCTGCCTCGGCGGCATCCATCACCTGCGGCATGATGTCGCTGTCGAACTGCACGGCGGCCAGCAGGCCCTTGCACCGGATTTCATCGACGAAACCGTACTTGGCCTTCAGCCCGTTCAGCCGGTCGTTCAGCACGACCTCCATGCGCCTGACGTTGCCGAGGATGTCGTTGTCCAGCAGGTAGCGGGTCCCGGCGGCGGCGGCGGCCGTGGTCAGGGCGTTGCCGCCAAAGGTGCTGCCGTGATCGCCGTAGGTCAGGGCCATCGCGTTCTCTTTGGACAGGAACGCGCCGATGGGCACGCCGTAGCCGAGCCCCTTGGCCAGGATCATCACGTCCGGCTCCACATCGTATTCCTGGTGGCCGAACAGGCTGCCCAGCCGCCCCATTCCCGTCTGCACCTCGTCCAGGATGAGCAGGATGTCGTTCTGGTCGCACCATGCGCGCAGACGCTGGAAATAGTCCTCGTCGGGTATGTTGACGCCGCCCTCGCCCTGCACCGGCTCCACCATTACCGCCACCGTATTCTCGGTGGTGGCGTTCATCACCGCTTCAACGTCGTTGAAGTCAACGTAGGTGAACCCCTCGGGGATGGGCTCAAAAAGCTCGTGGTAGTGGGGTTGGCCGGTGGCGGCCACGGCTTGCATCGTCCGCCCATGGAAGGAGTTGAAGGCGGTGATTACCTCGTAGGCGCCATTCTTGTGCAGCTTGCCGTACCGCCGCGCCAGTTTGAGCGCGCCTTCCACGGCCTCGGCGCCGCTGTTGCAGAAGAAAACCCGGTCCATGCAGGAGTTTTCAATCAGCATCTCGGCGATTTCCAACTGAGGCAGCGTGTAGAACTGGTTGGAGGTCTGTATCAACGTGGCGGCCTGCTTGGCTATCGCGTCCACCACGACGGGAGGACAGTGGCCCAGATTGTCCACGGCCCAGCCGGCCACGAAGTCGATGTACTCCTTGCCGTCGGCGTCCCAAACTCGTGAGCCTTCACCCCGCACGATGACCACGGGCCGGCGGCGCACGGTCTGGGCGTAGTATTTCTGCTCGATGGCGATGTATTCAGCGTTGCTGGGCATGTGTCGTCTGCTCCCTCTTGGCGTTTGATCCCTTTAGGTTTGTGCCAGCCGGGTTGGCGACGTACCCCCGGCCCGTCGCCCATTATACGCCTTTATCGTGAGATGGGAGTGATGACGTTGCCGAACCCGCCAACCGCGCCAACTTGACCCCCTTTTACCCCTGTGCTTTACTGGCCGAACGGAAAATCGTTCCTTTGCCGCAGCGAATCGACAACGTTTCAGGGAGCGTAAGTGATGCATTTCGGTATGTTTATGCAGTTTGAGACCCGTCCGGGCGCGTCGCAGAACGGCGCTTTCGCCGAGGGGTTTGAACTGGTCGATACGGCGGAAGCGTGCGGGCTGGACGGCGCCTGGCTGGCGGAAATGCACTTCTCACCCGACCGTTCGGTGTTGTCGTCTCCCATCACCATTGCCAGCAGCATCGCCACGCGCACTCGCCGGCTCCGTATCGGCATGGCCGTGTACGTCCTTCCCTTGAACAACCCCCTCCGCATCGCTGAGGAGGTTGCCACGGTTGACCAGATCAGCGAGGGTCGCTTCGACTTCGGCATCGGCCGCAGCGGCTTCGCGCGCTCCTACGACATCTACGGCGTTCCCTACGCCGAGAGCCGCGAGCGCTTTCGAGAAGCCCTGGACATCATCATGCAGGCATGGCGGGGCGAGCCGTTCTCATACGAGGGCAAATACCACCAGGTGGCCAACGCCACCGTCGCGCCGCTGCCGTATCAGAAACCGCATCCGCCCTTCCGCATGGCGGCGACGACTGCTGAAACCTTCCCCCGCGCCGGCGAGGACGGATACCCGATCTTCGTGGGCCTGCGCGGTATGGACATACCGGAACTTCGGGACAACCTGAAGCAATACCGGAAGGCATGGCGTGAAGCCGGCCACGAGGGAGATGGCGACGTTTCGCTCCGGGTGCCGGTGTACCTCGGGCTGACGGAAAAAGCGGCGGTTGAAGAGCCCTTCGAGAGCATCCAGAACTACTTCGGACGCATGGGCCGTCTGTACGCCGCCGACTCCGGTTCGGCCGGCATCCAGGCGACGGAGTTGCGTGACCAGCGCGCCGCCCGCCTCTCTGCTCTCAGCTACGACGACATTCTGGAGACCAAAGTCGCCTTTGGAACCCCGGAGGGCCTGGTGGACCGATTTACCGAACTCCAGGAGGAACTGGGGCTGGATGGCGTCGTCGCCGAACTCAACGCCGGCGGCAAGATCCCACACGAAGCGGTGGTTCGCAATATAAGGCTGCTCTGCGATAGAGTGTTGCCGTCCTTCAAGTAACCGCTCCTCTCCCGTCAACCGCTCCTTCTCCGTCATTCCCTCCCTTTCCGTCATTCCCGCGAAAGCGGGAATCCAGCAACTCCCCGAGGTGAAAATCAAGATGAAAGTTGCCGTTCTTGACGATTACCAGAGCGTAGCCGCCGACATGGCCGATTGGGATAGCCTGCCCTCGGGCATCGACGTCACTTTCTTCAGTGATCACCTGGCGGACGAGGACCAACTCGCGGAGCGTCTGACGGACTTTGATGTCGTGATGGGCATGCGGGAGCGCACGCCGTTTCCGCGTTCCCTGCTGGAGCGGCTGCCCGCGTTGCGCTGCCTCATCACCACCGGAGCGCGCAACGCCTCTTTCGACATTGACGCTGCCACCGACCTGGGCATTACCGTATGCGGCACTCCGGGAGCGGGCGAAGGCCCCACTGAACTCACCTGGGGCCTGATCCTCGGCATCCTGCGCAAAATCCCCGAGGAGGACCGGGCCACGCGAGAGCAGGGCAAGTGGGGATTGCACGTCGGCGCTAGTCTCCAGGGCAAGACGCTGGCGCTCCTGGGTTTGGGCCATATCGGTTCGCTGGTGGCTCGGGTCGGCAATGCCTTCGATATGCGAGTAATCGCCTGGAGCCAGAACCTCACCGCCCAGCGGGCGGCGGAATGCGGCGCAACCCTGGTGGACAAGGATACCCTATTCTCTGAGGGTGACGTGGTTTCCGTCCACGTGCGACTCAGCGAGCGCACTCGTGGGTTGGTGGGCGCTCACGAAATCGGACTAATGAAACCGTCAGCCATCCTGGTTAACATCTCCCGTGGGCCAATCGTTGACGAATCGGCGCTGATCGACGCCCTGCAACGCAGAGCCATCGGTGGGGCCGCCCTGGACACCTTCGACGTGGAACCGCTGCCGGCCGGCCACCCGTTCCTTACGCTGGACAACACCCTGATCACCCCGCACGTGGGTTACGTCACCGACGACGGGTACCGCGCCTTCTACTCCGGCGTGGTGGAAAACATACGCGCCTTCGCATCTGGAGAGCCGGTCCGGGTAATCAACCCCGAAGTCCTGGAAGCCGGCAACCTGCGCGGCCCGGTCTAAATTTTCGTCATTCCCGCGAAGGCGGGAATCCAGTAGCAGGAATCACAGGTGAAAGTTGCAACAACGGGAGAACTTTGCGATGAAAGCCTTACGAATTGAGGAATACGGCAGCGTCGATGTCCTGCAATGGAAAGATGTAGCCGAGCCAACTCCCAGCCCACACCAGGTGTTGATCGAGGTGGATTCGGCCGGCGTGAACTACGCAGACATAATGCGGCGACAGGGCAACTACCCCGGCCCTGACCTGCCGGCCACCCTGGGCCTGGAAGCGGCCGGCACCATCACGGCGCTCGGTTCCGACGTTACCGACGGCCGTCTTGCCGTGGGGCAAAAAGTGATGGCCATGGGGCCGCAGGGGCAGGCGGAGTACGTGGCGGTCAACCACAATTTCGTCTTTCCTTATCCCGACGACATCGACCCGGTCCAGGCCGGTGGAATGCCCATCACTTTCCTCACCTCGTACCATCTGCTGAAGTCGCGTGGCGCGATGCAGCCCGGCGACACCGTGCTGATCCAGGCCGGCGCCTCCGGCGTTGGAACGGTGGCGATACAGCTGGCCAAGGAATGGGGCGCGCGGGTCGTGGCCACGGCCTCAACCGAGGACAAGCTTGAACTGTGCCGCTCTCTCGGAGCGGACATAACCATCAACTACACCGAAGTGGACTTCGAGGACGAGGTTAAGTCGCTTACCGACGGTCGGGGCGTCGCGCTGGTGCTGGAGTGCGTCGGCGGGCCGGTGCTGGAAAAGTCGGTGCGATGTGTGGCATCCTACGGGCGTTTAGTCAGCTACGGCAACGCCAGCGGGCAGCCGGCCAACCTGTCTGCCGCCGACATCACCACGCTGAACCGCACAGTCGTCGGTTTCAGCATGGGCCGGTCCCCCATCGGTTCACTGGACCACCAGGGCGCAATGAACGACCTGATCCCGATGATCACCGGCGGGAAGCTGAAACTCATCGTTGACCGCGTCATGCCCATGTCGCAGGCCGGCGGCGCTCACCAGCACCTAGCCTCCCGCGGCACCCGCGGCAAGGTCATCCTGACGCCATGACTACTGCCGCATCCAATTATGCCGGCGTGTACGATGCTGCGCTGGCGGCGGACCGGTTCTCGGACCACCAGATGCCCGGGGACCACTGGGCGGACATGGCCGAGATGTTCCGGCTGGATCCCAGGCGGCCCAAAGACGCCAACCTGTCGGTGTTGGCCTCCTATCTGGAGCCTTCGGACGTCCTGCTGGACGTCGGTGGTGGCGCGGGCCGCGTTTCCCTGGCGCTCGCCGACTGCGTGCAGGAAGTCGTGCTGATCGAACCCTCGGAGAGCATGCGGGAGCAGTTCGTCATTGCGCGGGAGCAGGCCGGCATCACCAATGCTCGCATCGCTGCCGACTGGTGGATGGATTCCGACGAAACCGGCGACGTGATACACCTCTCAGACGTCACCTATTTTGTGAGAGACATAGCCCCGTTCATCGCCAAACTCCATAACTCGGCGGGCCGGCGCGTCATGATCGAGTTGTGGCGACCGACGCCCGGCGACATGGGTTCCGTGCTGGAGAGCGTAGTCCTTGGCGAAACGCCGCCCCGCTGGCCCGGGCTGCCGGAACTCGCTGCCGCGCTGTGGGAGATGGGACTGCTGCCTGAGATTCGCCCCTTGCCCGATGAACCCTGGTGGCTGACTGACGCTGAACGCGGGCTTTCGGATGCGGATGCAGTCGCACTGGCGATGCGATGGCTGGATGCCGAGGATGAAGAAACACGCGCCGCCGTGTCCAATAAGCTGGACCAGGTTTTTGACCGCACGCCCAATGGGTTAACGCCGCGCTGGTTGAGCAGCCCGAGGGCGGTTCTGCTCACTTGGGAGACCGATGGGATACCATTGGGTAAATCGGGAGGGTGATATGGAGCGCATCGGGGTAGCGTTCACGGGCGGAGGCATGTCGCCCCCGGATGTGGTGCGCTGCGTACAACTCGCCGAGGATCTGGGCTACGAATCCGCGTGGGTGGCGGAGGGCCACGGCGGCGACCAGTTTTCCATCCTCACCGCCTGCGGGTTGGCGACGTCCCGAATCAAGCTGGGCACCAGCATCAGCAGCGTATTTGTCCGCAGCGCGCCGACCATCGCCATGGCGGCGGCCTGCGTCGATCATTACTCGCAAGGCCGGTTCATCCTCGGCCTGGGCAGCAGCCACAAGGTCCAGGTGGAACCGGAGCACGGCCTGGAGTTCTCGGCGCCGATTCCGCGAGTCCGCGACACCGTTGACGTGGTGCGCCGGCTGCTGAGGGACGGAAATCTGGTGGACTATCATGGCGAGGTCACCAACATCCAGTCCTTCGACCTGCATTTCCCGGTATTTCGGCCGGATCTGCCCATCTACCTGGCGGCGGTATTTCCCAGGATGCTGGAAATCGCCGGCGAGATCAGCCAGGGGATCCTGCTTACCTGGTGCACGCCCGAACATGCCCGAACCGCCGCCCGGCACGTCGCGGCCGGCGCCGGCCGGGCAGGTGTCGATCCGGCATCCGTAGAACTGGCGACGCTGCTGTCGGTGGCCGCAAACGGCGCCGGAGATGGCGGGATGCGTCGCGTCGCCGCAACCTACGCCGGCCGATTCCCGCGCTATCGGCGGTTGATGGCCGAGGCCGGCTTTGCCGACGAGGTGGAGCTGGTGCGGCGCGCGTGGCGAGCGGGTAACGTCGCAGACGCTGAACGGCTGGTGCCCCAGGGTCTGATTGACCGTATGTCGCTGCCCGGCGATCCGGTTGCCCGGAAAGAAAGAATGGCTGAATACCGGGGCGCCGGCATCACGCTGCCGATTATCGCCCCCAGGGTGTCGGGCGAAAATGCCGCCGCGTCAGCGCAGGCAATCATCCGCGCCAATGCGCCGGCGTAGCGCCCCCTACCCGCTCATCCTGAGCTTGTCGTCATCCTGAGCTTGTCGAAGGACGCCCTAAAACATGCTCATTCAGTCTTCCTTTACTCTTCCGCGGCCGGCAGCCACGGCGACCAGAGGGTGATGGGGATGGTTACCGACACCCGGGGTTGATCGCCGACTACTGCGGTGGTGTGGCCCTGCCCGGTCAGGTCGTCCGCCATCAGCACGTCGCCGGCCCCGAATCGGCGCTTGGTGCCGTCGCCGATGCCGATCTCCATTTCTCCCGAAAGAGTGATGACGTATTGCCGGCGCGGCGCGGTGTGCCAGTCGGAGAAGTAGCCGGGTTCAAAGCGTCGGAAGTTCACTCCCGGCGTGACCTGCATACCGCTGTGTATGGCACGGTTGGCGGGAAGGTCCAGATCTTCAAAGTGGGTCTGGCCGTCATCTCCGGTGTATATGCGCACGAACATGGTTTGAGTGCCTCCTGTTATCCGGTTTGCTGTTGGGCACGGCCCGCATACGCCGGCCGGCGTAAGGTGCGTAGATCGCCGGCGGTATTTTAGCGCATTGCGTATCGATGCGGGGAAGTTGAGAAACCGAAAGCAGCCGTCGTACAATGTCACCGGCGCCGATGTAGCTCAGCCGGAAGAGCAGCGGTTTCGTAAACCGCAGGTCAAGGGTTCGAGTCCCTTCATCGGCTCCATTCTCTTGGGGCGGGGCGGTTTCCTACTCAATTGACGTCGAATCGCGGGCAAAATCTTCTCCCCAGGCCGTTTTTGCTGGACAAATTGTCAATGCTGGACCGCAGTTGACCTCTTTAACCCGCTAAAGCTGGCTCACTTCCAACCCGTCATTGACAGGCGCAGCGCGGCTGCTCGGTGAACCACCTGCTTGGGGTCTGCGCCGTAGGCGGCGAAGTTATGTCGCCGCCTACCGCGGGGCAATGACCGGAGGCAGGATCGAGGAACCTCGGGCGCCGCAGGGACCGTTATCCCGGCCATTCCACAGCGCCGTCATCTCATTGATACGCCGCCTCCGCCCGGCCGGATTGAGCGCCGGGGACTACCGCCCTGGGCCTGGGCTGGGGATGATCGGGCCGGTCCATGGATCCGGCCCGGCGCTGCGTCCACGCTCCGGCCAAATGTCCCTGTGGCCGAAATCGCAGAGCCGGGGACCGGCGGACACATTCCCGGTTCCGGCGCGCCGGTGTGTTGGCGAATTCCCTCACTCCGGCTTCGCCTCACGGCCTCTGGGCATGAGGTAGCCGACGCGGAGCTCGGTGAAGATGTAGGTGGGATGGTCGGCGTTGTCGCCCAGCTTGCGGCGCAGCTGGGCCACGATGGTGCGCATGGGACGCAGGTCCCCCTTGCTACGCTTCCCCCAGACCCGCTCCAGCAAATGATCGTAGGTAACCACCCGACCGGCGTTGGCCGCAAGCTCGGCCAACAGCCGGTACTCCATCGCCAACAGCGACAGCGGTTGGCCCGCCAGCGTTACCCGGCGCGCCGCGAAATCAACCGTGAGTTCGCCCAGCGCGTAGGGTTCCGTGGGCTGGGGCGTCTCCCGCCGGCGCAGGGCCGCCCGGATCCGGGCCGCCAGTTCCGTCTGGGAGAAGGGCTTGACCACGTAATCGACGGCTCCCATGTCCATGGCCCGGGCGATGAGGTCCTCCCGCCCATAGGCGGAGATGAAGATCACCGGCACGTCCGCCACCGCCCGGATGGCCTGCATCAGCTCGACGCCGTCGGCGCCGGGCAGCATGAAGTCCAGCAGCGCCAGCTGCGGGTTTTCCTCCGGCATGAGGCGGATAGCCTCCTCCGGGTCTCCGGTAACCACCGGCGCGTAGCCGGACATGGCCAGGGCATCTCGAATGTAGCGCAGCGCCTGGGGGTCGTCGTCCACCGCCAGGACGGGCACCCGCTCTTCGCCATCGCCGTGCCCGTCGAGAGCGCGGCGCCCCGACGCTGGAGCGCGCTGGGTCGCTGCGCTCGCGGAGGGTTCGCCCACCGTGGGCAGGGTGAAGGTGAAACGCGCCCCTCTACCCAGGCCCTCGCTTTCCGCCCAGATGCGGCCCCCGTGGGCCTCCACGATCCCCTTGCAGATGGCCAGCCCCAACCCGGTGTCTCCGCCCGGATCCTCGGCCTGGGCCTGGGAGAACTTGCGAAACAGCAGCGGCAGGCTTTCCGCCGGGATGCCCCGGCCCTCGTCGCTCACCGATATGGCAACGTGAACGTCCTCCGACACCGCCGACACCCGGATGACCGACGCCTCCTCGGACTGTCGGGCTGCGTTGGACAGCAGGTTGACCAGCACCTGCACCAGGCGCCGGCGGTCTGCCAAAACCAACGGCAGATCCGGCGCGATGTCGATGGCCAGGTTGTTGCGGCCTCCCGCGCTGATGAAGGCGCTGCGGGCCCGGTCCACCAGCGCGGTCACCTCCGCCGGTTCGGGACTCACCGGCAGCGTGCCCGTCTCGATGCGGGCCACGTCCAGCAGGTCGCCCACCAGGCGGTTCATGTGGTCGGCCTGTTCATCCATAATGCGGAAGATCTGGCGCACCACCGCCGGGTCGAGTTCCGTGGCCGAACCCAGCACGGTGGCGGCGGAGCCCTTGATGGTCATCAGGGGCGCTCGCAGCTCGTGGCTGACCATGCCCAGGAACTCGGCCCGCAGCCGCTCCAGCTCCTCCACCGCCGCCAGGTCCTGCAGGGTCACCACCATGGACTCCACCACTCCCGCATCAGAAACGATGGGCGTGGCGTTGAGCAGGACCGTAACGCTCCGGCCATCGGGAACGCTGATGACGATCGTTGCGGTGTTCATCCCGTTGGGTTTCCTGCCCGGCGTGGTGGGCCAGTTCTTCCTGCCCTTCGCTCAGACCGTTTGCGTGTCGCTGGTGGCGTCCACTCTGGTGGCGCTGACCGCAGTGCCAGCTTTGGCGTCCTGGTTCCTGCGCCAGGGCGACATTTCGACCGATACGGCCCCACGGCAGCAGGACACGCTGCTTCAGAAGCTATACACGCCAGTGTTGCGGACCGCTTTGCGTTTCCGCCTGTTAACCGCCGCCGCGAGCGTGGCGGTGGTGCTGGCCAGCCTGGCGTTGATTCGCGTGCTGCCCATCGAACTCTTTTCGCAGGGACCTACGGAAGGCATCCGCATCAATCTCAGCCTGGTCAGCAACCCGTCCGCCGGGAAGTTGTTCCACGAGGTACGCGAGGTCGAGCGCTTGCTGGACGGTTTCGTGGTGGAGGGCGTGGTGGAGAGCTACCAGGTGACGCTGGGCGCCAGCAGCCCCGGCCTCGGGAGCGACACGTCGTTCGACCGGGCCTGGTTCACCGTGGCGCTATCGGAGGATCCGCCCGCCGACCTGGACGAGCGCATCCGCGAGGCGCTGCCCGACAGCGAGGACTTGACGGTGCGTGTGTTCGCCGATTCCGGTGGACCGGGCCAAAGCAGCAGCTTTCGGCTCACCGTTACCGGGGCCAATTACGAGGAGGTGCGGGCCGCCACGTACATGCTCCAGGCCGCCGTCGAGAACGACCCCGGGGTGCGCAACGTGACAACCAACATAACGGACGGATCTGAAGAGTTCACCATCACCATAGATCCCAACGAGGCAGGACGGTTCGGGCTGACGACAACCAACGTTGCTAACCAGATGCGCGTCTGGCTGCAGGGCAGCGAGGTGACGGAGTTCGATCTGGGCGGGGAAACGCTCGACGTTGTTGTTCGGGGCGCGCCTGAGGCGGTGGACGACGCCGACGACATACCCCTGCTGCCGATCTCAGTGGGCGGCGGAGTGATCCCCCTGGGGGCTATTTCGGATTCCGGCTACACCGTCGGGCCCAGCGCGGTCACCCATTACGATGGGCATCGTTCGGCCACCGTTTCCGGTAGCCTGGTCGGCCGCGATGCCGGCGCCACTGGAGAGCGCATCGACGCCATCGTCGCGTCCACGCCGTTGCCGCCGGGGATCAGCGTACGCTCGGGCGGGACGTTCAGCTACATCCAGGAGGAGTTCAAAAACATTTACGTGGCGATGGCCATCGGCGTTTCCCTGGTGTACCTGGTGATGGTGGCGACCCTGGGTTCGCTGAAAATCCCGTTCATCATCGTGTTGAGCATGCCGCTGGCGGTGGTGGGCGCGCTAATCGCGCTGGTTATCACCGACCGCTCGCTGAGCCTGCCGGCGTTGATGGGATTCCTGCTGCTGGTGGGCATCGTGGTAACCAACGCCATCGTGCTGCTGAGCTTTGTGCAGCAGTTGCGCCAGCGCGGCGAGTCCCCGTATGAAGCGGTCATGCAGGCGGGGCGAACGCGCCTGCGTCCCATCCTGATGACCGCCTTCACCACCATCCTGGCGCTGATCCCGCTATCGCTGAGCGACTCCGCCGGCCTGGTGGGAGCAGAGCTGGCCACGGTGGTCATCGGCGGCCTGATCAGTTCCACGTTCCTGACCTTGGTAGCCGTGCCGGTGGTGTACCTGCTTTTTGAGGAATCCATCCCTAACCTGTGTGCCCAAATCGCGCGGATGATTGGATACCAATTTCGCCGGCGGCCGGCGGATGATCGCGAGTAGTAACTCGCGGGGCCATCCACAGATACGTCGGCCACGGAAGCCGACGGCGTTCCTTCGTCCGATGGTTGGGAATGGGAGATCTACGACCTCAGCATAACGGCACAGGAATTCACCCAGAAGCAGGTGGACCGGCTGGTTCTGGATTCCCAGGAGGAAGGGAGCCCCGCGATTTTCGCCGGGGGACTGTACCACTGGCTCGCCAGGGACCTGTGGTGGTGCCCCATCCCCCGCCAGTCTGCGGGCGTTGGGCAGCGCGCCACAGCGGGGTGCGCTGCCACGGGGCCCTTCGGAGGTGATGAAACCCCATGACGACAACCCATCATTCCCCCCGACCGCGTAACGCCCGCCTGCTGCCCACATCGCCGTGATTGAGCATTTCGGCTCCTGTAGTTGCATTCGCCACAGGCAGCCTTCTTTGACGAAAGGCCGGGGCATGGGTTCACAAAGGTGCCCTGATGCTTCCTGGCGGTGGTCGGCGGCGGTGCCAGCGAGTCGGCGAAACGGGTTGATTAAAGACAACGGGTCCTCCCGGCCTGCTCACCGGTAGTCCGTCAGCGGCGAAAGTGTGTGGATAATGGGTGCCCTTGCCAGCGTCATGCTGGAGCGCATCAGGTAACTGTGCCGCCGATTCAAACAGCTGGCCATGGGTGCCCACAGGTCCTCGCCAGCCCGTTCCCTGACCCTTCATCCCTCGTCCGACTACCGCCGACGTTTCCCTGCGGTGGATTCGAACTTGGGCGCGAGTGTTTTTCAGCAGGACCGTGGACCCGGCAAATTCGCCTCATCAACTCTGAACAGTTACCTGTTTCGGCTTTTTGTTGACATTCGACTTGGCCAATCCTAATATGCTGCGTATCTGCGCTTGGCTGAGTGTACTGGGCTCGATAAACGGAGAGGTGGTAATGTCCCACCAAGAAGACATTCGATTGATGGCCCATTTGATGAGACGGGCAGGCTTCGGTGATACCCGTGAGGAACTGGAGGAGCGTGTCTCCAAAGGCTACGAAGCCGTGGTCGAGGAGCTTCTGTATCCAGAGCGGCAGCCGGCCATAGACGACGAACTGCTGTACCGGATCTTCCCGGGTTATGAGGGGGCTGGGGCGCTGCCAATAAATCAGGCCAATTGGGTGTTCCGGATGATCAACACCCAACGTCCTCTGGAAGAGAAGATGGCCCTCTTCTGGCATCAGTTGTTCGCCACCGCCAACTCCAAGGTGGACAATCCACTGGAGCTGACTCGCCAGATTGCCATCTTCCGTGAATACGGATTGGGTACTTACCGCGACCTCCTGGTAGAGGTCTCAAAGTCGCCAGCCATGATCTTCTGGTTGGACAACCAGGGAAATCGTGACGGCGCCATAAATGAAAACTGGGGGCGGGAGCTGTTGGAGCTTTTCTCCCTCGGAGTCGGAAACTACTCAGAGGATGATATCAGGGAAGCAGCCAGGGCCTTTACCGGATGGACGATTGCCCCAAAGATTCCCCGTAATCCTTACGGTCGTTTCCATTGGCTATTCGACTACAAACCTGAAGACCACGATGATCGGGAGAAGACCTTCCTGGGCCATACCGGGAACTTCAATGGCGAAGACATCGTGGACATTATTGCGGATCAACCGGCTACGGCCCGGTTCCTGGCCCGTCACCTCTACAGATTCTTCGTCGCCGACGAGCCACATGTCGCCAGTTGGAACGTTACACCACCAGTTGACCCTGAAGCCATCGAGTTGTTGGCGGATGCCTACAATGAATCCCGTGGCGACATCCGGTCTATTTTACGAGTGTTGTTCAACTCAGAGTTCTTCAAGAATGCCCGCTTCGCCCGTGTGAAAAGCCCGGCTGAATTGATCGTTGGCACTGTGCGTATGGCGGGCGACTATCAAGGCTTCAAGCCAGGACTCAACAACCTGGCGTTGGAGTGCGGTTGGCAGGGACAGGCGCTGCTCAATCCTCCCAGCGTGGAGGGTTGGCACACCGGCTCAGAATGGATCGACCCCGGCGTTTTGATGCGCCGGGTGAACTTTGCCGCGAGGATATTTGGAGACATCTCACTACCCGGCGTGCAATCTATCGTCAAACGGGTGTTGGTGAACGTGCATGTGCATGGGGATCATTCCCCCGAGGCGATAGTGGAAGCTTGTCTCGATGCGATGGGACCGTTGGAAGTCAGTAGGGCCACCCACTCTGAATTGATTGCCCATGCCGAAAAATGTGGCGATCTGGCCTGGAGCACCCACGAAGAATTCAGGGCTACAATGCGCAATGTGAGCAGGATCTTGACCTTGATTGCCGCCTCGCGAGAATATCAGTTTGCCTAGGCAAGCGCATACAACTGATGTAGAAGGAAATTAAAATGGCATCAACCCATAAAGACCCCGTGCTGGTCGTGCTGGAGCTGACTGGGGCCAACGACTACCTCAATACGATTGTTCCTTATAGCAATCCTCTGTATTGGGATAACCGGCCCAAGGTCCACATCCCTGAAGACCAATTGCTGCCCATAAATGACCAACTGGCATTCCGGGGCGGTATGGAGCCGTTGAAAGAAATCTACGACCAGGGCAACATGGCAATCATTCACGGGATCGGATTTGAAAATTCACCCCGTTCGCACTTTCGCGCCATGGACATCTGGCATACCTGCGAGCCGGATTCCATCGGGATTGACGGCTGGCTCGCCAAGGTCATCCGGGACTTGGATCCTGGCGGCGAGAACGTGCTGAAGGGAGTTAACTTGGGCCAGGGCCTGCCTCGGGCAATGGCCATGAAGGGGGTTCCTGTTACTTCTGTCAACCACCTTCCTTCCTACGGCGTACTCTCATCAAATCCGGGAATCGCCTCCGAGCAAGAGCGGAACCAGTTGTTGGAGACCTTTGCCCGCATGTACGCTCCCACCATCGGCGCCGGACCGACCATGGAGTATCTGGGACAGGCAGGACGGGATGCATTGCGAGGAGCCGACATCATTCGGGTTGCTCCCGAAACCTATTCTTCAAGCGTAGAGTACGCTAATAATGCCATCGCCAGGCGCTTCAGAGACGTGGCCCAAGTGCATCTGGCCGGCCTGGGCGCCCAGGTCTTTTACACCTCCCACGGGCCCTTCGACACCCACTATGACCAGCTGGGACCACATGAAAAACTTTGGACGGAAATTTCCGTCGCCATACGCGATTTCTTCGACGACCTGCGTGAGCACGACGCCTCAAACGAGGTGGTTGTTATGTTGTTCAGCGAGTTTGGGCGCCGCGTCCGCGATAATGGCACCGGCACCGACCACGGAGCGGCTGGGGTAGCGTTCGTCATTGGCGACCGGGTGTATGGTGGAATGTACGGGACCTATCCCTCGCTGAAACCGGGGGATCTCACTCAAGGAGACCTGGCGCCCAACTATGATTTCCGCGGCTTCTACTCCACGTTGGCGGAAAAGTGGCTGGGACTCGACCCGGTCCCTATCGTCGGTGGACACTTCGAGCAAATGTCCTTCGTGTAGCTTCAGGACCCAAAATAGTTCGCAGGAGAGGGGATATGCTGACCACCGTCGCCGCCGGCCGGGTGTATGACTACAGCTACTGCATAGGCATGTACAGTCAGGACGGCAGGGGATTTTGGGCTCCCCAAGATTTCGTCCTGGGACCCAACGGTCGAATTTATGTGTTGAGCCGCGGTGTGGAACAATTGGGTCAGCGTGTCACCAAGATCAACTTTGATCACGATTTTCAAGGACAGTTCGGCTCCGTCGGCGAGGGCGACGGGGGCTTCGTTTGGCCCCGGTCAATTGATTTGGACCGCCACGGCCGAGTGTTCCTTTCGGACGAGTATCTCAACCGGGTAACCATTTACAGTGAAGAAGGTAGTTATCGGTATCACTGGGGCAGGCCCGGCAGCGAAGACGGGGAGCTAAACGGACCGTCGGGAATTGCTTTCGACTCCCAGGGAACCGTTTGGGTGGTGGACAGCTTGAATCACCGGGTGCAGAGTTTCAGCCAGATCGGTGAGTTTCAGTCCAAATTCGGGCAGCAAGGTGACGGTGACGGAGATCTGGAGATGCCATGGGGCATCTGCATCGACCGTCAGGACAACATCTACGTCGCGGATTGGGGAAATAACCGGGTGCAAAAATTCGCCCCTACTGGAGAGTTGCTCGTTAAGTTCGAAGGCTCCAGCGCCGGGGTGGGTTCGCTCAAAGGGCCATCCGGTGTAGCTGTGGACTCAGATGGAGATGTATATGTAACCGACTGGGGGAACCACCGAGTCCAGATCTACGCCCCCGACGGCCAATATATTACGGCGCTGGTCGGTGACGCTCAAGAGCCTTCGCCATGGGCCCAGACCTACATCGATGCCAATCCGGATATCATCAAAGCCAGGCGGCGGACAGATCTGGAGCCTGAATGGCGGTTCCGGCGGCCAGTGGCTGTCAACGTTGACGCAGACGACCGGATCGTAGTTTTGGAGTCCTACCATCACCGGCTTCAAATCTACAACAAGCTGAAGGATTACGAGGAACCCTCAATAAACTTGTAGACGCCTGCCCGTCTCCAAATATTTGCGCGTCGCCGGTCACTTTCCCAGGCCGGTCCACCTAAAGGGGAATCGAACGAGCCTCGGGCGGGGCCACTTGCAAAGAGCAGAGAGAAGGGCCCCGTTGAGAAAGTCTGGACACTTGCGGCGGATCGACCGTAGTGCTTGGCGGCTACACCCTTCCTTGAATTGCCGCTCGTAAGTCGGGGTTCAGCGATTCGCGAGTTACGCCGTCAGCGTCCGATGCTGCGAGCACCGCCACCAGGCGCCGCGCGGCATCGGTCATGTTGCTTGCCAATTCGTTGCACAGGTGGCTGTCCCGTTGTGCCGGAGTAGGTGGTGGTTCAGGGGCCGGCTGGCGGCGGGCCGTTGCACTGGCGCCGTTCTCCCGCACTCTCTGGTAGCGGGACGGCATCTGTGCGGGTGTTTCCGAGGGGGTAAGGGCGTCCGGCTCCGCTTCCCTGCTTGCCGATACAGCGGCAGCGGCCGATAATTCTTGCGCGCCGCCCACTCCGGCGATGCGCCGCAGGGCGGCGGTGGACCCCTCCGGGTCTCCCTCAATGCTGATGGTTACTGAAATAGACGGCATACCAGGCTCCGACGATTGGTGGGTGAAGCCTACCTGCGCCTGGCGGAAATTGAGCTGCTGATTGCCGAAAAGCTCGCGGCCCGATAAAACCGAGGTCGCGGGCACGGCATCGCCTACGACGCCGTGGTGCGCGCGGAAACCGAAGTCGGAACCTACACGAAACCGAACCCCGGCCCGTCAGTTGACGACAAATTTGACCGCAGGTAAACGCTGGCTAATCATCGGCTCGCGGCCACGGAATGCCCTCTGGGGCGAGACGCTGCCGGGAAGCGAATTCGGAAGACGGAGACGGTTCGGGGCAAGGAAGCCGAAGCCGACCGTCGGCTCCGTCAAATACTCTCAGACTTGAATCGAGGTGTGTCCCCGCCCAAGACCAAATACAAGGTCGGCGAGTGGCTGGACAAGCTGGCTCCGCTTCAAATCCAGGAACTGTACGCGGAACTGCTGGAAGGCGGCATGGCGCCCACGGGAGTGCAGGCAGTCCACAACATGCTCAGTGGGGCAATCAAGCACGCTGCTGGCGCAGGCGGAAGCCGAGGAGCACTGGCTGTGGGCGTTGCTCCACCTGATTGTTTACACCGGGAAGCGGCGCGGAGAGGCGCTGGCCCTATTTTTGCCGTTACTGCAATCCCAATTATCGAGCCTGATCATCGGGATAGAATTGCGCGCAGTATGCGCGGTAGGCCATGATGTCCACGTCGGCGGCGCAGAGGCGTGGGCGTGGCGAGTACTTTTTCCGGCTCCAGATCACCATATCCTGCTCAACGTCCCGCCTTTGCTGCAGCGCCATGAATCTGTTCAGTATGGGCGCGCGCAGCCGGGTCGGAAGAAATCGCAGCCCGGCAATTGGCCGCTTCGGTTTCCGTATCTCCCGCGTCTGTCCGACGAGGGACAGGTCGATGAGCGTGCCGTCAACCGGCGTCGCCAGCACCCACAGGCGCATGTCCGTGCCTATGGACCTTTCACGAATCTCCACGAATGAATAGCCCAGCCCGAAGACCTGCGTTCTGGCGGACACGTCGAACGTGAGGGTGACCATTCCGGCAATCTTCCGCGTTCTTTTGAAGTCGAAACAGTTCTCGAGAAAGTGACCCTCCACCGACAGCTCATCAACGCGGCTGACGTTGTCGTAGCCGTGAACGTATTGCAGATGGGCCAGATCCACCGAGTTCTCGGCGACCTCCTGGGGATGGCCGGGGAAGCGCAGTGTCTGGACGTGCAAGTCGCACCAGCCGGCCTGGTCCAGGTTGTCGGCGGGCAGATTCCATCGCGGCGCCCGCCCGTCAATGCCCCACCAGGCGAAGATCAGCCCCAGGATCTCCTGTGTCTCGAATACCTGCAGCCTCGCCGTCCTCGGCGCGGGCGCAAAGGGAGTGGCCACGCACCGCCCGCTGACATCGTACTCGAACCCATGGAAGGGGCAGATCAGGCGACCCCCGCAGACTCGTCCCCCGGCATCCCGTCCCAGGTCGGCGCCCAGGTGCGGGCAAGAAGCTCTGGCGACGCAGATGCGTTCGTTCTCATCACACCAGGCGATGATTTGTTCGCCCATCCACGTCTTTTGCATCAGCTCGGCTTTCAGAACAGCCTGACGGCTGGCAACGAAATACCAACCTTCGGGGAACGGAGAACTCAGCTCCAGGTATGTGGGTTGACTGCTTCGGGTGGACATCATTCAGTACCGATCAACGTGGGCAACGGTGTGGCGACCTACACGGTGGCACAAGGCCCGATGTGGGCGCGGACTATCGACCTGTGGACGGCTTGCGAACCAGGAAACAGTACAACGGCGTGAATATCCCGGCCTTGCCGCCGGCGACATAAGCGTTGGCGGTTTCGTTAAGCAGTCGAACGACTTCCGCAGAGCCTTTCGGGAACAGCCCCAGCGTTCCGGCCAGCCGGGACGCCCCGATGAATGCCTTTCGCCCCAGCGGAGTCCGGTAAAAGGCGTTGACGACGGTCCTGCCCCGGGTTTCCATGGGCTGATACCAGGGCGTCGTGCCGTCGTCCGACGCCACGCCCAGGTCCGCCCCTTCGACGACCTGAAACCCCACTGCTTCCAGCGTCCGGTTGACCTCCGCAGTGGTTGCAATATCCTTCAGCACTATGCCCTGCATCAGGTCTCGCTTGATGGCCTGATGACGGCTGTCATCGGTGTCAAACTTCTCCGTCATGCACATTTCCTGGCCCCAAAAGAGAGATCCGGGTTTCAGCACGCGGTAAATCTCGGCGAATGCGCCCGCCTTGTCCGGCGCGTGGCACGTTGATTCGATGGCGTATCCGCGGTCAAAGGTGTCGTCAGCGATGGCGCCCATGTCCATGAAGCTGCACGCCAGGTAATCAACCATGTGATCCAGTCCCGCCTCGGCGTTCAGCGCTTTCGCCTTGTCCAACTGCATTTCATTGTTGTTGACGCCCACGACCCTGACCCCGGCCTCCCGGACGACACGGCGCATCGGGCCGCCGATCCCGCACCCGACGTCAATCACAGTCATGCCCTGCCGCAACTCCAGCTTGGCCATCATCAGCCGCTGGTGGCGAATCTTGGACTCCTCCAGGCTCTCCTGGGGTGATAGCGGCGCGAAGTGCAAAGACTCGCCCCAACTGAACACCATGAATTCGCCGCAAAGGTCGTAGTATTCCCTGACGGTTTCAGAGTGGTTGTAACCCGCCCCGTCAGCATTCGGCCCGGATATTCGGTCGCTCCATCCGTTGAACCGTTGCACTCGGTGGGCGACGTCCCGCCCGCGATACGCGGCCTTCAGCCCGTTTGAAAGTTTGCGGAGTTGCACGATTCCCTCTCGATACGGGAATTACAAGCCTGTTCCCACGACTCTAGCAATTGCTCAGTAACCCCGTCAACCAAACGGCGATACCGGTCGGCTATTTCGATTGTTCCCGCCGGCCCTTTTCTTGACACTCCAATCCGCCCCTGCCTAAACTGGTTGTTATAGAAAAGCTACGACTTTGGTTGTCCGGCGGCCACTTCGATGGCCAGGAGAAATGCCGATGGTTGCGTCTGCGGGCGATTCGGCTACGCTTTCGCTAAGCTTGCCCGAAGAACTGCTCCTAATGTTGCTCAACGAAGAGACGGGCTACTTCCATCAGGTGCCCGGGTGGGCCTTGAACTGCGCAGTCATCGGCGCCGTGCTGGCGGAGCTCTCGCTGCTGTCCCGCATCGACACCGACCTCGAATTCCTGTTCGTGGTGGACGCTACCCCTACCGGCGACCCCATCCTCGACCATGTCCTGCAGGAAATCGCTGACGAAACGGAGGGGCGCAACGCCCAGTACTGGGTCGAACGGCTGGCGCCCAACGCCGAGGACATCATCGACTCCATTCTCGAACGCCTGGTTGATGGGAAAGTCCTGGTGCGCCACGATGGCGACTACTGGACATTGTCCCCCACGGCTTGGCGGGCGGGCGTTCTGGGCGGCCCTGCCGATGGCTACGCCCATCAGTTCGTGAAAACCCGCATCAGTGATTTTATCTTCAACAACATCATCCCCGAGCCGCGGGACATCATCATTATCTCGCTGGTCAACTGCTGCGATGTGCTGCGCTTCATGTACCTGCTCGACGACGACGCGACCACGCGCATCCGCTTCATCTGCAACATGGACTTGATTGGCCGCTCCATCGCCGACGCGGTCACCGACAGCATCGTCTCCCCCGGGCTCCGCCGTTCCGCCCTGGTTCGGGAAATACCTACCGTATCGCTGCGCCGTCTTGCGCTCAATCGCCACCTGCGCAACGGCAACCTGCCGGCGTTATTCGCCGACCTGGCCAAAGAGTACGGTCCGGTCTTCCAAGTTCGCCCACCCTTTGCCAAACGGCTGGTTTTCCTGGCTGGGCCGGAGACCAACCGCTGGGCCCATCGCAACGGGCGGATGTACCTGCGCGCCCGCGATTACTTTGAAGGCTTTGAGAAACTCTACGGCGCCTCCGGCGTTTTGCCTTCACTGGACGGCGGCGACCACTTCCGCCTGCGCAAGTCCCTTCAGCCGGCCTATTCTCGCGAGCGGCTGTCTGAGCAGTTGGACCAACTCTATTCTTACGTCCGCACCCACATGGCCAACTGGGCCGTCGGAGACACTTTCACCGCAACCGATATGTCTCGGTACCTGGTCAACGCTCAACTCTCGCCCCTATTCATCAGCATTGAATCGCAGGACATCCTCGGCGACCTGATGAAATACAAGGAGCGCGCCCTCAGCACTCACGTCGCCCGGGTGATGCCCAGGTTCATGCTCAATACCCCGTCGATGCGACGCCGTACGAAGGGAGTGGACGTTCTGATGGACCGGGTCCGACGCAGTCATACGCCTGCTCAGCGCGCCGGACGCCCACGGGACCTGGCCGACGACCTGCTGAGCCTGAACGTCAGCGACCCCCAGCTGGTTCCGGAGTCCAATCTGCGCTTCGCCTTTTCCGCCGCCCTCATCGCCAGCGTGTACCTGGGCGACGCTCTCAGCTTTGCGGTGTACGCCATGGCTTCACAGCCCGAACTCTACGAGCAAATCCGCAGCGAAGCCGACGCGCTCTTTGACGGCGGCGACCCGAATGGCGAGGACTTCAACCCTTCCACAATCGACGTTACTCATCGCTTCCTCATGGAATGTCTGCGAATGCACCCCATTGTTCCCATGTCCCTCCGGAACGTGATGAACTCCTGCGAAGTTGAGGGCCATTTTCTTCCGGTGGGGGAACGGATTACCATTGCCCAGACCGCCGCCCACTACATGGATGACGTGTTTCCCGACCCCTTCAAGTTTGACATTGACCGCTACCGGCCGCCGCGCAATGAGCACCTCAGCCCCGGCTACGCCCCTTACGGAGTAGGCACGCACATCTGCCTCGGCCAGCGCTGGATGGAGTTGCAACTGGCCATCAACGTGCTGATGATTGCCCACCACTTCACCCTTGAAGTGCATCCCACCAAGTACCGCGAAAAGATTAAATACAGCCCCTTGCCGTCGATGAAGCCCAGCAAGAAGGTAAAGTTCCGCATCACCGAGCAGAGGCGCGAAATACCAGCCTGACCCTCATTATCCTTGCCGCTCGTCGCGCCGCTGAATGTCGTCAATCGCCACGTCCAGCTCGCTCCACATTCGCTCTACCATGGAACGCAACCGCACGTTCTGGTATGCGCCCCACACCACCATCGCCGGCAGTACCACCAGCACCGACACTACCAACGAATAGACGATGGTAATGGTCGCCGTAATTCCGAACTGCTGAGACGCTAGCAGGGGCGAGGCGATTAACACTCCGAATCCGAACGCCGTCGTCAGCGCGGAGCCCAACAGGGCCGAACCGGTGGTGGTCAGGGTCTGAATCGCCGCTTGCTCCGGGTTGCGCGTGCGGGTGTACTCCTCCCGGTAGCGATGAATCACGTGGATGGTGTAGTCAACCCCGATGCCAATGGACAGCGCGGTAATGATTGATGTGATCAGCGAGTAGGGGATGCCCAGCAGCGCCATGGTGCCCAGCACCCAGATGAGGACGAGCACGATTGGACCCACCGCAATCAACCCAAACGCCGGCTGGCGCAGCGTCATCCAGAAAAAGATGCTCAAAATGCCCAGGGCTATGGCGACGGTGGCGCTGATTGCCTCAGTCTGCCGGTCCGTGATGGCGTCCGTGACGGTAACGGCGATGATTGACTCCGAAGTCGCCGTGATGTCCTCGTCATCGCCAAACCAGAGGGCTTCGATGTCCCCCTGTATCTCCTTCGCCAGCGCGGCGTCGCCCGAATAAGCCGGGAACTGGATCAGCATCGTATCAAGGCCCGATGGGTCGTTAACCAGGAGACGCGCGGCCTCGGGGTCTTCCGCCTCAATCCGATCCACCAGCTCCTGCATCAGCGCCGGGTCAAGCTCCACCCCTGCCGAGGCTTCCCGGAGCAGCGCGGCGAGTTCGGGGTCGTATTTGTCGCCGGGCCTTCCGCTGTCGTTGGTCCAATCGTGGACCAGCAAGTCGTACGACGCCAGGATCGGCCCCGACGCCGCGCCTGGGCGGCGCTCTTCGTCCTGGAAGGCGGCGGTGAGGTCCCGAAGGTTGAGCAGCGTGCGGGTCTCTGTTACCTCGGCCTTCACCAATACGCTGGCCATCTCCGTCGAACCGCCCACGGCCGCGTCGAGGGTGTTCATATCTGCAATCACGCTCCCGCCCCTGGGGAGGATGTCGCGGATGCTGAATTCGGACTTCAGGCCGGTGGCGGCGTATCCCAGGCCAATGGTTATCAGCAGCACTGCGACCAGGCAGGGCGCCGGCCAACGGGTAACCCACCTGCCAAGCAGCTCCGCCACTCGGGGAATGCCGGGCAGTGCGTTGGCGATTGGGCGGGCGGGCCGCAGAGTCCCCCGGGACTCTCGCCGTCGGTCGATAACCGTGCGCCCGGCCGGAATCAGAGTCAGCATTACTATCAGGCTCATGCCCACTCCGAGCCCGGCAACAACTCCGAAGTCGCCAATCACCCCGATGGGCGAGAATAAGCCCGCCAGCAGGCTGACAATCGTCGTGACGGCGGCCAGGGTCACGGGAATGGAGACTTCGCGAAAGCCGACGCGGACGGCCCGTAACACCGACTCCCCGAGGACGCGCTGCTCGCGGTAGTGAGAGATCGCCTGGATTGCGTAGTCCACGGTCAGGCTGATAATGATGACGGGCACCATGGTAGTGAGCGAACTGGGCGGCCCGATGAGGCCCAGCGCGTTCGGCCCAAGCCAGCCCTCTGCTCCCACAACCCAGACTATCGCAAAGATAAGTCCCAACAGCGTCAGCAACATGTCCGAGATGGCGCGCGTGAAGAGCAGGAGCAAACCTGCGATCAGCAGCAGCGCCAACCCCAGTAGCGGGCCTAACCCCGACTCCGTAGCCTGCTTGTACTCGTCCTCAATGACCACCGGCGACAGGCTGCTCACGCCCAGTGACCCGTCTTGCCCCGTTGCCAGCTCGTTGATCCTGCGCTCGGCGTCCGCAATCTGTTCGTCACCCGTGTCGCGCAGGCGGATGACGGCGATTGCCACCGGCGCGCCATCCACGTCCGTTCCGGTCATCGCCGCCAGCGCCGCCTTGATTTCCGGAGGGCTGGGCGCGGCCTCGATTTGCTCCGGGGTGACGGACTCGAAGCTATCCACCTGGAGCAGGGCTTTGGCCAGCAGGGAGGGAGCGGCGACGGGATTGGTAGGGGCCAGCAGGCCACTCACGGCAGGATCAGCGGTAACGCTATTGACCAGGCTGTCCATTTGGGAGAGGCCGTCCGGCGTGAGCGCCTCCCCACGGAAGACGAGCGTTACCACGCGAACTTCGCCCGAGTCTCCGAACAGCTCATCAATCTCTTGGGTCACGTTGGCGATGGGGTGTCCGGGCGGAAGAAACGCCACGTCGGCCCCTTCGGTTGGCGGCGCCCGCAGCGTCGCCCCGTAACCCAGCAAAACGGTTACAACGAATAGAGCGATGAGCGTGATATACGGGCGGGCCGTGATTAGCCGGCTCATCGTGTCGAGTATCTTGGTCATGGAGATACAAAGAACCGGTGTAGCTGCTCGTTCCCAACGCGGCGGCAGCGCGTCGAGAGGTTGGTGCCGAAGGTCAGACTCGAACTGACACGGGATATTATCCCACCGGTTTTTGAGACCGGCGCGTCTACCATTCCGCCACTTCGGCTTCCGAACCAAGTATAGCACGCTTGCGCGGGCGGGCAGCCCCGTGTAGCATTGATGTACGAAGCTAGCGACGCTTGTGTGAAAGCACTGATGCACTTCCCGGATGGCATGATATGGCAAGCATTAAGGACCGGCTGGAAGAGGATATCCGCAATACCATGCGCGCGCGAAATCGGGAGCGCCTGGATACCCTGCGTTTTCTGAAGAGCCAGATTCAGTTGGCGGAGAAGAACGCCTTGGCCGAGCTGGACGATACCGGCGTCACCGACGTAATCGCCAAGCAGGCGAAGGACCGCCGAGAGAGCATCGAGATGTTCGGGCAGGGTGGTCGTTCGGACTTGGTCGAGAAGGAACAGGCCGCGCTCGCCGTGCTGCAGGAATACATGCCGGAGCAGATGGACGCCGTAGCCATTGAGGAACTGGCCCGCCAGGTCATCGCCGACGTGGGCGCCACCGGGCCGGGTGATCGCGGCAAGGTGATGGGCCGCATCATGCCCCAGGTGCGGGGCAAGGCCGATGGCAGCGAGGTTAACGCTACGGTATCCCGGCTGTTGGAATCCCTGGGTTAGACGGCGTTATGCGCTTTGGCATCCTGGTTTTTCCCGGCACTTGGAGCGATACCGATTGCCATCACGCCGTCTGCGGAGTACTCGGGCAGCGCGCCGGTTATGTCTGGCACAAGGACAGCGACCTGGCGGGTTACGACGCGATCATCGTCCCCGGCGGCTTCTCCTATGGGGATTACCTCCGCGCCGGGGCAATTGCAAAGTTCTCTCCCGTGATGAGCGCGGTTCGCGATTTTGCGCAATCCGGCGGCCCGGTTATCGGAATTTGCAACGGCTTTCAAATTCTCTGCGAAGCCGGTCTGCTTCCGGGCGCTCTACGACGCAACGGGCACCTGGAATATCGCTGCCAGTGGACCCACCTGCGCGCCGAGCGTGCCGACACGATCTTTACCAGCCGGTGCGACCAGCGCCGACCGCTGGCAATCCCGGTGTCCCATGGTGAGGGGAGCTACTTTGCCCACCCCGTCACCATCGCCGAACTCGAAGCCGAAGGTAGGGTCCTGTTCCGGTATTGCGAACCCGATGGGCGCGTCACCGACGCCGCCAACCCCAACGGCTCCGTGGCGAATATCGCCGGCATCATCAACGAATCGGGCAATGTTCTGGGCATGATGCCGCACCCGGAACGCAGTTGTGAGTTGCTGTTGGGGTCCGATGACGGGAACCTCATTTTCGGTTCCATGGCGGACGCCGTGGCCGCGGCGACGGCCGGCGATCTTCAGGCCGACCCCGTTAGGTAACGATGCTGCTTTCCATCGGCCTCGCGTGCATTGCGGTGTTGGGGTTTGGGAGTTCCGCCGTTTTGGCGCGGTTGGGCATGACTGGGCAGGGCGGGATGCGCCCCATGCCCGGCGCTCTGGTCTCCCTGGTGGCTTCCACGTTGCTCGCCGGCGCGCTGGCGTTGATCTTTGAATTTCGCGCGGTGGTCACTCTCCCTGCCATTGCCATGATCTGGTTGCTGGCGAACGGTATCCTCACTTATCTTGGCGGCCGATCCCAGCAGTACATTGCGATCAACCTGATCGGGGCCTCCAGGGTTACCCCAATCGTGGGCAGCGCGGCGCTGTTTTCCGCGTTGTACGCCGTCACCCTTACCCGTCTGGGCGTCTCGGGGTTCAATGAGCAGTTGAACCCGCTGCTGGGGTTGGGAACCGTTATAGTGGTGGTCGGCCTGGCGTTGACGGGAGGCAATTTCCTCAGGCAGAGTTGGGGTAGCGACTGGGAATCCGTAGCGGGTTACGGCCTGGCGATATTGGCGGCGGCTTGCTACGGCGCGGCCACTCTCAGCGGCCGGGTACTGAGCATCCAGTTCGGCTCTCCATTAATCATGGCGGCGGGCAGCATGTTTTTCGCAACGCTGTTATTATCTCCTTTGTTTGGGCGGGAGGCGGTTCAGAAATCCGCGAGTACCGGTTGGGCGCCTTTCTTCATCTTTCTGGCCGGATTCGCGGCCGCCTGCGCTGTCATGTCGCTCTATTTTGCGGTTACCCGCGACGGTTCCAACATTTTAGTCATCGCGCCCATCGTGTCGTGCAACCCGCTGGTTACCCTTTTCCTGGCGCGCGTATTCCTGCGCCACAGCGAGTCCGTTACCAAAGAATTGGTGATGGGAACACTGATGGCGGTGGGCGGCGTGGCGCTGGTAGTTGTGGGCGGCCTGATCTGACGTAAAGAAGAGTGCGAAGCCATGCCCGTAAGCAAGGAAATCCTGGACGAAATCGCCCTGTCGCCCGCCGAGTATCAGATGATCGTGGATCGGCTGGATCGTGAGCCGAATCCGGTGGAACTTGGCATGTTCGGCGCGCTGTGGAGCGAGCACTGCGGCTACAAACACTCACGTCCCTTGCTGGGAATGTTGCCGTCCACCTCGGCCCGAACGCTGTCGCAGGCCGGCGCCGAGAACGCCGGCGCGATAGACATCGGCGACGGTCTCGCGGTGGTCTTCAAGGTGGAATCCCACAACCACCCGTCCGCGGTGGAACCGTTGCAGGGCGCGGCCACCGGTGTGGGCGGTATCGTGCGGGACATCCTGGCCATGGGCGCCCGGCCCATTGCGCTGCTCAACTCCCTGCGCTTCGGGCCGCCCTATCAGGCGGCCAATCGCAGGTTGCTGCGTGGCGTGGTGGACGGGATCGGCTGGTACGGAAACTGCATCGGGGTGCCCGACGTAGCCGGCGAAATCTTTTTTGACGAATCCTACTCACAGAATCCGCTGGTCAACGCCATGTGCGTGGGCATCGCGCCGATCAAGGATCTGGCCAGCGCCGCCGCAAACACCCCCGGGGACGTTTTGCTGCTCGTCGGGGCCGGCACCGGGCGGGATGGCATTCACGGGGCGTCGGGTCTGGCATCCCGGACTTTTGAAGAGGAACAAGAGCTACGCCCCACGGTGCAGGTGGCTAACCCGTTCCTGGAGAAGGTGCTGATCGAGGCGTGCCTGGAGGCGTTGGGTACCGGCAAAGTGCGCGCCCTGCAGGACCTGGGCGCAGCCGGCCTGACCAGCGCCGCCGTCGAGTCGGTGGCCAGAGGCGAGCGAGGATTCGCGCTGGACATAAGCCTGGTGCATCGTCGGGAAGAAGGCATGACCGGCTACGAAGTCATGCTGTCCGAATCCCAGGAGCGTATGCTGCTGGTTGCCGCGCCTGAACATGTCCGGGACGTGAGCGCGGTATTTGAAAAGTGGGACGTGCCCTGCCGCGCCGTGGGAGTGGTCACGGAGGAACGGGTGGCGCGGGTAACCGAGGGTTCCGATCCCCTGGCCGCCGCGCCGGTGCCTCATCTGGCGGACGCGCCACGGTATCGGCTCATGGGTAGTCCATCCCCGGACCATGTAGCGCGGCAGCATCTGCAATTGTCTGACGTCCCGCTGCCGCCCGACGTTGGGTTGGGAAACGCCGGGGAAGTCTTGCTGCGACTGCTGGCCTCGCCGAACATTGCCAGCAAACGACACGTTTACCGTCAGTACGATCACCAGGTGCAGACCAACACGGTGGTGGCGCCGGGGGCCGGCGATGCCGCGGTCTTGCGGGTCAAGGGAACCGGCAAGGCCATCGCGGTCGCCATCGACGGGAACGGTCGTCAGTGTTTCCTGGATCCTTACCAGGGAGCCCAGCGTGTGGTCGCCGAAGTGACTCGGAACCTCTCTTGCGTAGGGGCGGAACCGCTGGCCTTGACCGACTGCCTGAATTTCGGAAATCCCGAGCGCCCCGACATTTACTACCAACTCGAGGGGTGCATCAGCGGCATGGCCGACGCCTGCCGTGAACTTGGCGTACCCGTGGTCAGCGGCAACGTGAGCCTGTACAACGAAAGCCAGGGCGCGGCCATCTTCCCCACGCCAATCGTTGGTGGCCTGGGTCTTGTTGAGGATGCCCGGAAACACTGTGGAGCAGGTTTCCCGGCCGGCGGATTGGCCGTTGTATTGGTTGGCGCCGGGAAATTGTCGGCCGGCCCTCACGATTTGGCCGGTAGTGAGTACCTGTCCGTCGTTCACGGCTTGATCCGCGGCCGTCCCCAGATTGACCTGGCGCTTGAGCAGCGAGTACAGGAACTGTGCCGGCGGCTGATCGCTGACGGAGTCGCGCTCTCGGCGCATGACTGCTCGGACGGCGGGTTTGCAGTCGCCCTGGCCGAGTCGTGCATTTTGGGCGACACGCGGGTGGGAGGCGCCGGCCCGGTGGGTTTCACCGCATCTGCGGAGTTCGCTGATTCCATCCCGGGACGATGGGACGCCGCTTTATTTGGCGAGGCCGCTTCCAGAATCCTGGTGTCGGTTGACCCTTCCAACCTGGCTGCCATGCTGTCGGCAGCGCAAGAAGCGAGGATTCCCGCGTGCGCCGTCGGCGAAACGGGCGGCGACCTTCTGATCGTTGGGTCGCTGTTGGGTGTGGCTGTCGCTGACCTCGCGGACTCCTGGTACCGCGGCCTCAGCGACGCTTGGATCTAGCAGGAATTCGGCAGCAGGATTCCCGCTTTAGCGACAATGAAGGTATGTGAACATGCCTCACGATAAGGCGACTGCCGGTTCCGTATCCTCCGCCATCTCGGCATTCGCGGCCTCTGCGGAACCATGCTCGTCCAGCGCCGGCGTGGCGAGAGCGTCGTTAACGCCGATGCCATTCTGCGCCGGAGGGTCATAGGGCAGTCCCAGGCGGGCGGCCAGCGCGATTCCAATGAGCGGATGCTCACGGTTCAGCCCGAATACCCGACGCCGGCGCATCCGGTTGGTCTCCGGGTCGCGCACGCTGACGTTGCGATACTTGAACACCTCGTTTGATGCCAGGCTCCGTATCAGCCGTATGACGTAAGCGCGCGAACTGTCGTCGCCCCAATGGGACACGATGACCGGGTCCTGGGCTTCAATGCCGGCGGCCAACGCTTCACTGATCTCGCCGCAAAGCGCGTTGAACATGACGTGGTCGGAACCGTCGCGCTCTTCCAGGGTATGGCCCATGGCGATCAGGTCGGCGATTCGGTTGGTGTCGCCAGCGGCATCTCCCGACTTGGCCAGGTCCAGGCTCGCCACCGCCTCGTCCAGAGCGCCATCGTAGCGGGCCGGGTCGGGATGGCTGGCAGTTCGCTGTGCCGGCTCCGGAGTTGCGGGAGTCTCCTCAACCTCAGCGTCGCTTTCCGGTTCAGGTTCTTCGGCCGCAACATCGCGCGCGGCAGGCCCGGGTTGGTGATCGTAGTCGCTGCTGACATCAGCGATGGGCTCGGTCTGACCGTCGCCGTTGAAATCCTCCTCCGGCTCGTCGTCTTGGTCCCTGATTTGCGGGACCGGGTCCGGCTCGTCGGCCATCAGTATCCAGTCCACCAGGTCAACGCTGCGGATTTTGATGTTGCCCTCTTCGGCGACGCGAAGCATCAGCTTCTTGAACCCCGAGAACCCGAGCTTGCGCTCGTCGAATCCGGCGATGCGGCGGACCAGCCGCTGCTTGAGCGACGTCAGCAGCAGCGTATGGCCGGCAGCTCTTTCGGCGCGTATGACGTCCTCAATCGCGCGAATCACCTCAGGCAACTGATGGCGACCCGGATTGCTCAGTTGCGCCGGCGCGGGCTGCCGATTCCGCTGGAACGGGCCTCGATGCGGGGTCGGCTCCGTCTCTATGGGGTCAACGTCGGAATCATAGAAAATGAGGCCGTCAACGTGGTCGGCCATGCGGCGGGACGTAGCCCACGAAACACCGACCACCAGGACCCGTTTGCCCACGGCGCGGAGCGAGTTGATGACGTGGATGAAGTCGGAGTCGCCGGATACCAGCACGAAGGTGTTGATGTTGGGGAAATTGTGGGCGGTGTCTATGCAGTCCGCAGTCATCTTCACGTCAACGCTGTTTTTCACGGCGATGGTCCTGCCGGACCCGTATGACCCACCGGGCGGCAATCGGGTGGGAACGTACACCGGCTCGATGCCGGCTGCGTAGAGCGAAGGGGGATCCTGAATGAACTGGCTGGCGCCTTTGAGCTCGGGCGCGCGTGTTACCCAGTCGGCGTAGGCTTTTCCAACCACTACCCGGCCATGATTGGAGACTTCTTCCTTCAGAGCGGACACGTTGGGCGTTCTGCCACGCACCGCCAGACTTATCTTGAAGTTCTCCCAATCTATGAATAATGCTACGTCTTCACTGAATGCCGGGCTGCCATTGGCCTGTTGAATAGCGATGATGGAACCTCAACTTGCTCACGGTTGGAGCGTGTGTGTCGTAAAGTTTATTCTGGGCCGCCAGTAGCGTCAAGTTGGCGCATGCTTACCGGCTGGGCGCCGCAGCGCTCAGCTCGCGGATGGCGGCTACCGTTTCCGCGCTGGCCGGCGTGCCCATTTCGACGCCCTTGACTGCTTCCCAGGAGCGAAGCACGTCCGCCATTACGTCTTCGTCGGGCTGGTCAATGTCAATCGGGATGCCTACCTGCGCCCATGAAGTATGGCCGGTCAGCCAGAACACTTCCGTAGGGTTGTTCTCCGGATCTCGGAAGTAACAACCGATCGCGCTGGCGTGGGAGACGATGCGGTCCAGCTGGTAGCCTTGCGCCAGGATGCGCCGTTTGAAATCCCGGAGATCGTCGAGGGAATCAACACGCATTGAAATCTGCTGGATCCATTGTGGGTCTTCCAGCGATGACCGGCCGTTGATTAGGGCGATCTCGTGATCGCAACTCTCAGGGTCTGCGCTGAAAAAAGCGCCAAGGGGGCCGACCTTGGTCAATTGCATGCCCATGAAATTCCCATAGAAGTCCATCATGAGTTCGAGGTCGTTAACGTAGAACCCAATGTGACCGAGTCCGGTGACTTTTGCTGGCATTTTCTTTCCTCCGACTTCTTTCCGGTTGTCTCATTATGCCTTGTTCCCGGCTGGCCTGTCGAGTGAGGCCATGACAGGTGACACTTCCCCATTGCCCTAACTCTCCACCCCTCCGTACTATTTAACTAAACCATCCAATCCCACAACTCCCGCTAATGCAGCCCGCAGCCCGCTCATGGTGAGCCTGTCGAACCACCAACCCCAAAATCCTCCCAAATGCCCGCCAAAACCTTCATTCTCGCCCCCAAAACCCGCCCAATCCGCTCCCACCATCCGCTCTACGCCCTACTCAAATGAACCGAAATGAGCGGAAATGAGCGGGAAATCCTGAAAATCCCATAATCCCGAAAATCCTGATTCAGACAATCAACCCCGAGGTAATCCCATGACCATCTCCGAACTCCGCCGCCGCGTCAACGCCCTCAACCGCCGGTTCGCCCCCGAACTCGCCATCATCAAGATGCGCCGCCTCGCCCAAGCCGTCAGCAACGACTGGGATCCCGACCAACCCCCGGAACCCCACGACGTCATCCAGCGCGTCGTCAAGGCCGGCTTCCGCCTCTCCACCTTCATGCGCCTCCGCCGCTACCTTGACGACACCATACGTCAGGGCGACGCCCCCGAGCCTGAGCGCATCGTCCTCGACCTCCTGCCCTGGGCCGGCAAAAACCGCTACCGCGCTTTCTTCCGCTGGGACCTGCCCGCCCCGGCGCGTTAACCATGCCTCAGGCCCGGTTCAGGCCGCTGATCGAAAGTCCCTGCCGGAGAGTACGCAGGACTTGCGGCGACCCGAGCGACGACATATCCTTTGCCGGAATATCGGCCTGCTGATTTGGCCTTTGGAAGGTTGGGATGAGACTTGACGGTAAAGTAGCGATTGTAACCGGAGGCAGCCGGGGGATTGGGCGCGCCATTTGCCTGGGGCTGGGCGATGCCGGCGCAAGGGTAGTCGTAGCGTCTCGCACCGAGCAAGACCGTTCAGCCGGCGCCGAGTACGCCCGCTACGGGTCGGGCGACATACGGGATACTGCAGCGCAAATCTCCGCCCGGGGCGGCGCTGCGCTGCCGGTTCGCTGCGACGTGGCGCTGGTCAAGGACATTCAGGATCTGGTGGCCGCCACGCTGGACCATTTCGGACGGATCGACGTTCTGGTTTGCAACGCGGGCATGGACTGTGAGTCGCCGGTGGTGGACCTGGACCTTGACCTATTGGACCAGTGCCTGGCGGTCAACGTGCGCGGCCCTCTGTTGCTTTGCAAGTACGCGCTGCCGTCCATGATCTCCCAGGGCGATGGAGGCTCAATATACTGCGTTACTTCCGGGGCGGCCCGGAACTACCGCGAGGGCCGGGTTGGTTATTCGATGAGCAAGGCGGCCCTGGAGAGGATGTTTCTCAGCCTGGCGGAGGAAGTCAGGCCCCACAACATCGCGGTCAACGTATTTGAACCCGGCCGGGTGGACACCTGGATGAACCGGCGCGGTGACTGGCCGGGCACCGCGCACATTCCCATGGTCCAGCCGGAAGCCCTGTCGGCTCCGGGCGTGTGGCTCGCGGGCCAGACTGCCGAAACCTTGACGGGCACGTTGGTGTCGCGGGCCGAATTCGGAGAGACCTGGGGTCCAAAGCAAGCGTAGTGATTCGATCCCTTTTGAAGTCGTCCGGGTCAATCCTGTTGGTCGTAATGGCCGTCCTGGCGTTGCATGCGTCGATGGCACTCCTTTCGCGGGGGGACGCTCATGCCAACGGCGCTTCTACGATCATCATGGATCGTGTCCAGGGGCCGTACCGCATGGTGGTGGGTATTATCCCGGCACGCCCGGTGATTCCCCAGACCCACCTGGCAATCCAGGTCTTCGACGCTGCGGACAAGCGCCTGCTCAGGGACACGGACGTCCGGTTGCAAGTTATGGCCACCGGGCCGGCGGGTGCTTCGGGGTTCGGTCCGGAACCGGTGCTCAACGAGCAGACCCTGCGCTATTTCGAAGTTGACGTTCCCTTTGGCGTCATCGGTTCGTGGGACGTGTCGGTGTCGGTTTCCTCCGACTTGGGCGAAGAGGAATTCGTGCTGAACCTGGAAGTTGAAGAACCGCGCGCGGGGATTCAATGGGTCTGGATTACCGCGCTGCTGGTGGCGATCTTCGCCGTGGGCGTCTGGACCTGGCTGACCCTGCGCCGGCGCAGCGTTCCATGACCGCGCGTAGAATCGCTTTGGCCGCGTCGGGCGCGGTTCTGCTGATGGTTGCCGCATCGTTTGCGTTCGTCCCGGCCGCCGAAGCCCACGGCTTTGGTGAACGCTATGACCTCCCCTTGCCATTGTCGCTATTCGTAATCGCCGGAGCCGTTGCGGTGGCCCTGTCCTTCCTGGTTGTTGCCGTTTTCCTGCGCGGCGACGCGACGCACCGGGCATATCCCCGCTACAACCTGCTGCGAGCGCCGATTATCGGTTGGCTTTGTTCAACTCCCTGGGTTATAGGTCCGCTGAAATTTCTGTCTGTGTTACTGACGGCATACGTTGTTCTGGGAGGGCTTTTCGGAACCGAGCGGGCCGCGTTGAATCCCGCTCCGGCGGCAATATACGTGGCGTTCTGGGTGGGCCTGAGCTTTTTCACCGCCCTGTTCGGCAATCTTTGGGCGCTGCTGAATCCGTGGAAAGTCGCCTGGGGTTTTGCCGAGTCGGTCACCGCTGCCTTGGCGCCCGGCCGGACCTTGAGCCGCAATTTGCCGTATCCCCTGCGTTGGGGCCCGTGGCCGGCGGTGCTGGTTTTCGCCGCATTCGCCGTTTTGGAGACCGTGGTCGCCGGAGCCGCCGGCCCCCGCGCTCTGGGCTGGATCCTGGTGGGCTACACCGCATACAACTTTGCCGGCATGTACCTGTTTGGGCGCGACCCATGGCTCAGGAATGCCGAGGGTTTCACCGTGGTGTACGGGTTCATGGCGCGGTTTTCCATAACGGAAGTACGCGCTCCGGTGTCAAACTGCTCTGTTTGTTCCAGCGGCGGTCGCTGTTCGACCCGCGAGCCCGACTGCGTGGATTGCTATGAATGCTACGGCGCCGCGCGTCCGGAGGAACGCGAATTCAACCTGCGCCCATTCTGCGTGGGCCTGAACCGTTTGGGCGTGGTGACGGCGACCGTGGTGTGCCACGTGATTCTGCTGTTGTCCACCGTCTCCTTTGACGGGTTGTCGGCGACGCCGGAGTGGGTGATATTCAGCACCCAGTTCCTGTTGCAGTTCCCCAAGTACGGAGGCTATCTGGCGAACCTGATCGGAGTCATGGGGTTGCCGATTCTGTTCGGTGTGCTGTACGTCGCAACCTGCCGCGCGATGCAGGCTCTTGCGGGCTTGCCCGACTCCGAATCGCCGGACGTTGGGAGCCTGGCCGGAGCGTTTGCGTTTTCCCTGCTGCCCATTGCGCTGGCCTACCACTACGCCCATTTCCTTGGATTCCTGCTGATCAACGGACAGCGGTTCATCGTGCTGGCGTCTGACCCATTCGGGTGGGGGTGGGACCTGTTCGGCACAGCCAACGCTATTATCAACATTGGCATCCTGTCCCCGGTGTTCATCTGGTACTTTTCGATTTCCGCCATCGTGGTGGGTCATATCGCCGGCGTTTACCTGGCGCACGTTCAGGCCGTGCGTTTGTATCCAGACCGGCGGGCTGCCCTGATGAGCCAGATCCCGATGCTCGTTCTGATGGTGTGCTACACTTGCGTCAGTTTGTGGATAATTTCACGACCCATCGCCGAGTGATTGAGCTCGGATTTGATTGAGCATCGATTCCGGAGGATTGAGCCGTGCCCGAACGCAGCCCGAGACTGGAAGGAAAAGTAGCCATCGTGACCGGCGCCGGCGCCAGCGGCCCGGGAGTAGGCAACGGGAGAGCCGCCGCCACGCTGTTCGCGAGGGAAGGAGCGAAAGTCCTGCTATCCGACCTCGCCGAGGATCGCGCCAAAGAGACTCTGGAACTGATCGAGGCCGAGGGTGGGGTCGCGTCAACGATTCAGGCCGACGTTACCAACGCCGAGGACTGTGAGCGCATGGTTGCCTCCTGCATCGAGCGGTACGGTCGCCTGGACATACTGGACAACAACGTCGGCATTTCGCACCGGGGCACGGTGGTGGAAATCGCCGAAGAGGCCTGGGACCGGGTCATGGCCATCAACGTAAAGAGCATCGTGCTGGCCAGCAAGTTTGCCATCCCGCGCATGATCGAGTCCGGCGGCGGATCTATTATCAATATCTCATCCATCGCCGGCTTGCGCGCTCACAGCAGCACGCCCTATACGGCGTCCAAGGCAGCGGTCATCGGGTTGACCATCTCAATGGCCGCGGATCACGGGCCGGACGGTATTCGCACCAACTGCATCGCCCCGGGCCTGGTGTACACTCCGATGGTCGCTCCCCGTATGGACGACGACCTCCGACAGGTTCGCAGCAACGCCGCGCCGCTGCGGACGGAGGGTACAGCGTGGGACATTGGGAACGCTGCCCTGTTCTTGGCCAGCGACGAAGCTCGCTGGATCAACGGGGTTGTCCTGCCTGTGGACGCGGGGCTGGTCGCGACCTCCCCGGTGACCTACCAGACCCTGGCCCAGCAGGTGAGACTGTAGAGCAACACGGCTGCCGGAAATTTTCCGGCTGATACCTCGCTTATTCTTCTATCGACACCAGGGTAAGGTCGAAGGTGAGATCTTTCCCGGCCAGCGGGTGGTTGGCGTCGAGCGTTACCGATTCGTCGCTCACGGCCATGATGGTGAAGGTTACGGTTTGGCCGCTCTGCTGCTGGCCCTGAACCGACGTGCCGACTTCCAGCGGCATGTCGGGAGGAAATTCGGCCCGGGGCACCTGCAAGACGCCGTCAGACCTGCGCTCCCCGTAGGCGTCGGAACACGGGATGTGGACTGTCTTGGTGTCCCCGGCAGCCATGCCGATGACGCCGTTTTCAAACCCGGGTATTACCTGGCCGCTGCCGATGGTGAAGGAAAGGGGCGTGCCGCCCTGGGACGAATCGAATACCTCGCCGTCGTCCAGCCGGCCAGTGTAGTGAACTCGAACCCGGTTGCCGTTTTGTGCTGTAGCCAATTTCAACCCTTTGCCGTAATGGATGGGCCACTATAACACGGCACGCAAGACGCCCGGATTTATGGTAAGGTACGCCATAATCCGAGTCGGGCCATAGCCGTCCGGGATATAGTCGGCCCGGACTACGGGCGCTTGTGGGAGGACCCATGAAGTACGGACTTTTTATGATGCCGTCCCATCCGCCGGAACGGAATATCTACGATGCCCACCAGTGGGATCTGAAATACCTCACCCTGTGCGACGAGCTCGGTTTCGACGAAGCCTGGATTGGAGAACACTTCACCTCGCCGTGGGAGCCGATACCTGCCCCGGACCTGCTGATTGCCCAGGCTTTGATGCAGACCAAACGCATCAAGTTGGGCTCGGGAGCGCACCTGCTGCCCTTCCACCACCCTGCCGAGCTGGCGCATCGGGTTGCCTACCTCGATCACATTTCTCAGGGACGGTTCCTCTTCGGGGTAGGCGCCAGCGGCCTGCCCAGCGACTGGGCCCTGTTTGACGTTGACGGCAACAACGGCGAACACCGGGACATGACCCGCGAATCGCTGGACATAATCCTGAAGATATGGGCGAATGACGGACCTTTCGAGTACAAGGGCAAGTATTGGAACGTCAGCATACCTGAGCCCATGTATGGCACCCTGGAGTTTTTCCTGCGACCCTACCAGCAGCCGCATCCGCCCATCGGCGTCGCGTCCGTCAGTTACAAGTCGCCCACCTTGATGATTGCCGGCGAGCGTGGCTTTATCCCAATGAGCCTGGCCCTCAACGCCGACTATTGCCGCAGCCACTGGGAGGCCATCGAAGAGGGAGCGCAGCGCACGGGTAAAACGCCGTCGCGCGCCGACTGGCGACTGGTCAGGGATGTTTACGTGGCAGACACCGACGAAGAAGCTCGCGACCTGGCGCTTAACGGGATGCTGGGCCGCGTGTGGCACGATTATTTGCTGCCTCTGTTCCGTGAATTTGACCTGATGAAAGTGTTCAAGCACGATGATGAGGTGCCCGACGACGCGGTGAACATCGAGTACATGGCCGACCACCTGTGGTTGATCGGTTCGCCCGATACCGTGACCGAGAAGATCAGGCACTTGTACCAGGACGTGGGCGGCTTCGGCGGCCTGTTGATGCTGGTGTACGACCAGTCGGAAAACAATGAAGCGTGGGAACATTCCACTCGCCTGCTCGCCGAGAACGTGATGCCCAAGGTATCGGACTTGACCGGGGCCGCCGCGTGATGACGCGGCGGCCGATCGAATCGGGATAGGGTTTCATCGGGAGATGCGCGGCAATTTTGGGATATTTCAAAAAATTGCGATAGACTGCGCGTCAATCGCGTATGCGGTCATCGCCTGTTAATGTAAGATAGAGCCAGCCAAAAGCATCGGTAGTGTACCTAATTTGTGCAGCCACCACCGGGCGTAATACGAAAAGCAGGGGGAGTATGGCGACGCAGCGAATCAGAAAGACCAAGTTAATGCGTAGTGTGGAAGAAAAGCACGGCCAGCCTTTGGAGACTTTGGTGCCGCACTTGGTCAACGACGTCGGGATGAGTCGAGCGGCCACGCAACTGGGCGTGAGCCCGGCCACCCTGGGTTACTGGATGCTGAAAATGGGCATCCAATACCGTCGCGTAGCTCTCGCCGACGGCGAAACGATTGAGGTTCGACGCCCCGGCTGACTTTGGGAATTATAGCGAATTTTATCCAAACCCCGTCCGTCAGCCAGTTCGGGCG
>JAPPCX010000068.1 GCA_028875655.1 Chloroflexota bacterium
CGAGTCGCCGGTTTTGATGACTGGGGTGCTGTCCGTGCTGGCGGTTCTTGCCGTGGGGTTCGGCTGGATCGCATTCAACTGGCCGGGAGCATTCGGCGGGTTCGGCAGCTTTGTTTTCTACGACCATGCCGAAGGATTCCACTTCAATTTCTTGATCGCCGGGCTGTCCATCGTGCTCGCCGTTGCCGCGTTTGCGTTGGCCTGGCTGGTGTACGTGCGGCGCGGCTGGTCCCACGAACCGCTGCGCGCCAGGTTCGCCCCGGTTTTGCGCATCGTGGAAAACCGCTACTACGTTGATGAGACGTACCAGTGGGTCATTGACCGGGTAGTCCTGACGGTGTCGGCGGCGTTGGCGTTTTTCGACCGGGCGGTGGTCAACGACGTGGGAATCAACGGCCCGGGCGACGTAGTGCGTAAGGTCGGCGTCGCCCTGCGGCTGCACGTCACCGGCCACGTGTATTCGTATGCGCTGGTGGTTGCCCTCGGCGTAATTGCGCTGGCGATTTTCTGGTGGCTACGGTCGGTGTAGGTTTTGTTCGCGTTGTGCAAAATAACTATCCCGTCATTCCCGCGGAAGCGGGAATCCAGAACGTCTTTGCAGCATGGCGCCCTGGATTCCGGCTTTCGCCGGAATGACGGTTTTACTTCTGACAATGGCTAATTTCGACCAGGTATCGCTGCTACTGCTCGTCCTCGTGCCGCTGGCCGGGGCAGTGCTGGCGATGTTTTTGCCGAAGGACCGGCCCCGGGACGTCTGGCAATTCGCCATCTTCGTCGCGGCAATATCCTTCGTGCTGTCCGTCATCGTATTCCTCCGTTACGACTACGCCGACGGTGGGGTTCAGTTCCAACGCGCCTACGACTGGATTGACGATCCCCTGAACATCAGCCTGCACTTCGGGCTGAACGGTATCGGCGCCCCGCTGGTACTGCTCAACGGCATCGTGCTGCTAGGCGCGGTGCTGATCAGTCAGACTATCACCCGGCGCAGTCGTGACTTCTTCGTGTTGCTGCTGGCGTTGGGATCCGGCGTGTTCGGCGTATTCATCGTCCGAGACCTGTTCTTCCTGTTCTTCTTCTACGAGTTGGCCGTGCTGCCCATGTACCTTCTCATCGGCGTTTGGGGCAGCAGCACCGATTTCGGCACGTTCCTGCGCACGAAAGAGTATGGGGCGATGAAGCTGATGCTGGTGCTGGTGGCGGGCAGCGTGCTCATCTGGATAGGAATCCTTGCGCTCTACGTGGCATCGTCCCAGGCTGGGAACCCCACGTTCAACATCGACACGCTGGCGCAACTGCGAGAGGGCGGCGCGTTCTCCCGAACCCTGGAATTGTGGGTGTTCCCGCTGTTCGCCGTCGGCTTCGGCATTCTGGCCGGCCTGTGGCCGTTTCATACCTGGTCGCCCGACGGCCACGTCGCCGCGCCCACCGGCGTCAGTATGCTCCACGCCGGCGTGCTGATGAAGCTGGGCGCCTTCGGAATCATCCAGGTGGGAATGATCCTGACACCTACGGGCGCGGAAGTTTGGATGCCAGTGTTGATTGGTTTGGGCACCGTCAACGTAATCTACGGGGCTATCTCGGCGCTGTCCCAGAACGACTTGAAGTATGTCATCGGCTATTCCAGCGTCAGCCACATGGGATACGTGCTGATGGGCATTGCGACGTTGCACCCGGTGGGTCTGGCCGGCGCCGTGTTGCAGATGTTCTCCCACGGCATAATGACGGCCCTGATGTTCGCCATGGTCGGCGCGATTTACGAGCGGGCGCACATCCGCGATTCGTTCATCCTCAACGGCCTGATCAAGCGCATGGGGGTGACCACGTTCTTCTTCGCCATCGCCGGTCTGGCGTCGCTGGGCTTGCCCGGGCTCAGCGGGTTCATTGCCGAGTTCATGGTGTTCACCGGGGCGTTCCGCACCTACCTGCCGCTGGCAGTCTTGGGAGTCATCGGCGCGGCCATCACCGCCGTGTACATTCTGCGCCTGCTGGCCCGCTCATTCTTCGGCGAGGCGGACCCGCAGTGGGAGCACCTTACCGACGCCAGCCCGGTTGAGAAAGCAGTTGGCGGCGCGTTCGTCATTATCCTGATAGCCGTGGGCGTCTGGCCGGCGCCGCTGCTCAACGTCATCAACACCGGCGTGGAGAGCGCCCTGTCCGTGTTCTAACCGCTATGCCCACCGAACTGACTTCAAACCTGCACCTGCTGACGCCGGAGTTTGCGCTGACGGCGCTGGCCTTCCTGGTGTTCACGGTGGATTTGTTCCTGCCGGAGCGCAGCAAGGAGTGGCTGGCTGGCCTGTCCGTAGTCAGCCTGGTGGCCGTAATGGTGGTCGCGCTGGTGATGCGGCCGGCCGGCAGCGTCGAGCTATACGGCGGGCTGATTGTGGTGGACGACTTCGGGCTGTTCTTCAAGATCTTCTTCCTGGGGATCGGAGTGGGAATCGTCGCCCTGTCGTGGGAGTATGCGCGGGACCGTCTACAGCACCGAGGCGAGTTCTACGGGTTGCTGCTGTTCTCCATACTGGGCATGAACCTGCTGGCGATGTCCCGGGAACTGCTGACCGCGTACATCTCCCTGGAACTGCTGTCGTTCAGCCTGTACGTGATGGTTGCCTATGGACTGCGAGAGGCGCGCTCCAACGAGGCCGGCATCAAGTACATCATCATCGGCATCCTGTCGTCGGCCATCATGTTGTACGGTTTGAGCAATATCTACGCAGCGTTGGGCACGACCTACTTCTCCGGCATCGCCGCTGAGTTGGCGTCTCCGGCATCGGCCAGTCCCGTGCTATGGATTGGCGTGGCGCTGCTGGTGGTGGGCCTGGGATTCAAGCTGTCCGCCGTGCCCTTCCACATGTGGGCGCCCGACGCCTACGAGGGCGCTCCCCTTCCCGTCACTGCATATCTCGCCATCGGCTCCAAAGCGGCAGCGTTCGCTTTGACCCTGCGGCTATTTGCAGAGGCCATCGTTCCGGCGGTCAACCTGTGGGGCGAGTGGCAGCTGGTCATCGCCGTCCTCGCCGCCATCACCATGCTGTTGGGGAACCTGGTGGCGCTGGCCCAGCGCAACCTGAAACGCCTGATGGCCTACAGCAGCATCGGACACGTGGGCTACGCGCTGGCCGGCGTCGCCGTGCTGGGCAGCGACTTCGCGCTGGCGGCCAAGGGCGTGATTTTCTACCTGGTGGTGTACGCGGTGACCAACCTGGTGGTGTTCGCCGGCATCACCGCCTACTACAACCGGGAGGGCAAAGACGATATCGCGGACCTGGCCGGCCTGGCGGACCGGCAGCCCTTTACGGCGGCGGCCATTGCCATCGGGCTGTTCTCGCTGGCCGGACTGCCCATCTTTGCCGGGTTCACCGCCAAGTTCTACCTGTTCGCGGCGGTAGCCGACGGCGGGATGCTGTGGCTGGCCGGCGTTGCCATCTTCACCAGCCTGGTATCCCTCTACTACTACCTCCAGGTAATGCGCCAGATGTACATCGAGTCGCCCGCTCACGATAGCCACGACGCGGCGGCGCACCAGGCCCACGACGAGCACGAGGACATTCACCAGCACGCCGCCCACGACGAGCCGCCGGTTTCGCCATTGCAACGCCCGTCGTGGCTGCTGGCCGGCACCATGGGAGTCGGCCTGCTGGTGGTGACCTGGCTGGGCGTCTATCCGAGGCCGCTGCTGGGGTTGATTGAGATGGCGAGCGCGGCGATTGTGCCGCTGGGATAAACTGTCTTAGTAACTCCTAGCAATGAAGAGATTTAGGGGCGAATAACCATTCGCCCCTATGCGGTAAAAAGCCGGAGGTATAATCCCTATGATCATCGCGGTAATCGGCAATTTTGATCCCCCGCCCCATGTGTATGGCCTGGCCGAACAGGTTGGCAAGGAACTGGCCCGGCGAGGGATGACGGTGGTTTGCGGCGGCTTGACCGGAGTGATGGAAGCGGTTTGCAAGGGCGCCAAGTCGGAGGGCGGAACTACCATCGGGATTCTGCCGAGCGGGTCGCCGCATACGGCCAATGAGTACGTCGATATTCCCGTGGCCACCAACATGGGATACGCTAGAAACGTGGCGGTGGTCAGCACGGGGCGCGCGGCCATTGCCGTTGGCGGCGCGTTTGGCACGCTATCGGAAATCGCCTACGCGCTGAGCTACGGCATTCCGGTGGTGTCGCTGAACAGTTGGCCCCTCACCGTGCGGGGCGACGGCCTGCCCGTGGGCGACGGCTACATCGTCGCCGACAACCCGTTGGACGCCGTGGACAAGGCCATCGCCGCTGCCGAAGCCCGCACCGAACCCACCGGCACCGTTCAGTTCACGAATCCCATCAGCGGAGAAGCCTGATGCCTGAAACCACCATCGCCTCCATCACTGCCCGCGAAGCCCTGGATTCCCGCGGCAATCCCACCGTTGAGGCCGAAGTCGCTCTCACCGATGGCAGCGTCGGCCTGGCCCTGGTTCCGTCCGGGGCTAGTACCGGCAGCTACGAGGCGCTGGAACTCCGCGACGGCAATGCAGCGCGGTTCGGCGGCAGCGGGACGCTGACCGCCGTTGCCAACGTCAACGACCGTATTGCGCCGGCGTTAACCGGCGTGTCGCCTTTCGAGCAGGCCGACGTTGACCGCCTGCTGAACGAACTGGACGGTACGGACGACAAGAGCGGCCTGGGCGCCAATGCCGTCCTCGCGGTCTCCATGGCTGTCGCCCGCGCCGCTGCCGTTTCAGGTTCCGGAGGCTCACTGTGGCGGCACCTGTCGGCAGGCGGAGAGGTCAGCCTACCGTTGCCGCTGCTCAACATCCTCAACGGCGGACGGCACGCCTCCAACTCTGCCGACGTGCAGGAGTTCATGGTCGCGCCCGCCGGTTTCGACCGTTTCAACGACGCGCTAAGGGCCGGCGTGGAGATTTACCAATCGCTGAAATCCATCCTGCGCCAGGGCGGGCACAACCTGAACGTGGGCGACGAGGGCGGCTTCGCTCCGTCCCTGCCGTCCAACCGCGACGCCATCGAGGTCGTCCTGCAAGCCATCGAGACCGCCGGCTATCGACCGGGTGAGCAGGTGTATATCGCGCTGGACGTGGCAGCCTCCGAGCTGTGGAATGCTGACACCTTTCAGTATGATCTTGAACGGGAAGGCGTTTCCCTAACCGCCGCCGAACTGGTGGACCTGTACGCCCAATGGTGCGCCGAGTATCCCATCATCAGCATCGAGGACGGCCTGTTTGAGGATGACTGGGTTGGCTGGGCCACCATGACCCAACGGCTGGGCAGCTCCGTGCAACTGGTGGGCGACGACCTGCTGGTGACCAACATAGAGCGTTTGCAACGAGGCATCGCAGAGTCTGCCGGCAACGCGATCCTGCTCAAGCCCAACCAGATCGGCACGCTGTCCGAAACCCGCGCGGCCCTGGATACGGCCCGTAGCGCCGGCTGGACCGCGGTGATGAGCCACCGCTCGGGTGAAACCGAGGACACCACCATCGCCGACCTGGCCGTGGCGTGGAACGTCGGCCAGATCAAGACGGGCGCGCCCGCCCGCTCCGAGCGCGTCGCCAAGTACAACCGGCTACTACGGATCGAGGCGGAGTTGGGCAGCGCGGCGCGGTACGCGGGGATGGAGGTGTATGCCGGGTTAGAGTGATACCAGCGGATGGACTACATTGCCGAACCGTCCCGTCCTGCCGTTGCGGTGGTATAATCGCCACCGCCAGGCGCACTGGGTCTCGCCTGTCCACTAGCAATTGGCCATTACTGAACTGACGGGAGGCACACCGAGATGGCGACGCGCATCGGTATCAACGGTTTTGGCCGCATCGGGCGGCTGGTGGCACGCGCGGCCCTTTCCGACACTTACCAGGACCGGCTGGACTTGGTGGCGGTCAATGGTACCGGAGATACCGATACCGCTGCCCACCTGTTTAAGTACGACAGCACCTACGGCCCCTACGCCGGAACAGTGGGCACCGACAACGGCAACCTCGTCCTTGACGGCAAGACCATCCGCAAATTTCAGGAACCCGACCCGCACAACATACCCTGGTCGGAGATGGACGTTGACATCGTGGTGGAATGCACCGGGGTCTTCACCGATGCCGCCAAAGCCGCCGCGCACATTGACAGTGGCGGCGCGAAAAAGGTCATCATCTCGGCTCCGGCCCGGGGCGCGGATGCGACCATCGTGTTGGGCGTCAACGACGAGGTGTACCAGGGCGACGAGCACCGCATCATTTCCAACGCCTCATGCACCACCAATTGCTTCGCGCCCATGGTCAAGGTGCTGCACGACGCGTTCGGGGTCGAACGAGGGCTGATGTCCACCATCCACGCTTACACCAACGACCAAAGCATCCTGGACCGCAACCACCGGGACCTGCGCCGGGCCCGCGCGGCCGCCCAGAACATCGTGCCCACCAGCACCGGGGCGGCCCGTTCCGTGGGCGTGGTGCTCCCTGAGTTGGAAGGCAAGCTGCATGGCATCGCCTATCGAATCCCCACCTCCGTGGGATCCGTGACCGACTTCGTAGCCGACCTGAAGCAGAACGTTACCAAGGATGACATCAACTCCGCGTTCAAGACGGCGGCGGAAAGCTCCCTGAGGGGCATCCTGGAGTACACGGAAGACCCCATCGTCAGTTCCGACATTCGTGGCAACACTCATAGCTGCATCTTCGATGGTTTGAGCACTATGGTGCTGGACGGCAACATGGTCAAGGTCATGGGCTGGTACGACAACGAGTGGGGCTACTCCTGCCGCACCGCCGACCTTTGCTGCATGGTGGGCGGATAGGTCACACCGCCCGGGGTAAACGCATTGAACGCGCTCCGGTTCCGCATACCAGGCCCCCTGCGTCATTTGTGGGGGGCCAATTTTTTGCTGGTGGCGCTACTGGCGGTTGCGCTGGCGTTGCGCCTTTACGGGATCGACTGGGATGACGGCCACGGTTTCCATCCCGATGAGCGGTCGTTCTACATGCGCGCCGGGGATATGCTGTGCCTGCTCACGGCCGGCCCTGATGCCGACGGCCCCTACTGCTCGGCGGCGCACCTCCGCTCTTTGCTGGCCGGCGACCAATTCCAGGGGATAGAACCGGGGCTGCCCGATCTGGAAACTGTGCTGTCCGCCGAGCGCAGCCCGCTGAATCCCCGCTGGTTCCCCTTGGGCAGCGCGCTCATTTACGCGCTGGTGTTGCTCCGCACCCTGCTGGAGCCGTTCGTAGATTGGGGCGTAATGGAGCTCAGATTCGCGGGGCGCACGCTGGCCGGCCTGGCCGACGTGGGTTCGGTGTGGCTGCTCTACCTCATAGGGCGGCGCATGTACGGGCGGTGGACGGGCATTCTGGCCGCCGGGTTGACCACCTTCGCCGTTATCCACATCCAGCACGCACATTTCTATCGCCCGGAGCCGTTCACTGTGTTGGCATCGCTGGGCGCGTTGTGGGCGATGTTGCGATTTATCGACTCCGGCCGTGCCCGGGACGGCGCGCTGCTGGGAGTGCTGGTGGGACTGGCGATGGCGCCCAAGGTGTCGGTCGCGCCGATTCTGGCGCCCCTTGTGCTCACGTTCCTGTGGGTTGCCAAGGATCGCGCCCAACGGGAGTGGGCGCAGTTGAGTCCCGGCGACATCGCGCGTGTTGTCCCGGTAGCCGCGTTGGCCGGCGTGGCAGCCCTGGCGACATTTTTTATCACCACGCCCTATGCTTTCCTGGACTTCGCTAATTTCATCGGCGACATACGCGAGCAGGCCGGCATGGCCGGGGAGGCTGGACGGTTCCCGTTCACCTGGCAGTACGCCGACACGCCAGTTTTCCTGTACCAGATTCGTCAAACGGCGGTTTGGGGACTTGGGTTGCCGTTGGGCATTGTCGCTTGGGTGGCGGCTCCGGTAACGGCGTGGTTCGCCTGGCGCGGCGGAATCACTCAACGCTCCGACCTGCTGCTGTTGGCTTGGGCGGTTCCCGCTTTAGTATTCCTGGAACTGTTCGAGGTCAAGTTCCTGCGCTACGTGTTTCCGCTGATGCCGTTCTACATCCTGATGGCGGCGCGGATGCTGGTGGCTTTTGTCATCTGGGCCCGGAACCGTCGCCGGGCGGTCGCGGGGAGTGCTGAACCGCCGCCGGACGACGCGCCGTTCTCGGAAGAGTGGCACGCCACGCCGCCTACCGTGGGTGACGATCTGATCTTCGACGAGCCGCTGTTTGGCGATGAGCCGTTCCCGGACGCGCCGTACTCGGAGGAATGGCACGCGACACCGCCGCTGGCCGGCGCAACTGTCGCTGCCAATACAGCGCGGCAAACCCCCTCACCGGTCGTTGATAGCGCAGCATGGCGGTCCCGTTGGAATGGCGTAGGTTCTCTCATCAACCGCTATGCCTATCCCATTAGCGTCGCTACCGTAGCCATCGTCTTGATGGCGACCGTCCTATACGCCATCGCGTTTGTTGGCGTCTATGGCCGTACTCACACAGCCATTGCCGCCTCGGACTGGATCAACAACAACGTTCCTCGCAATGCGTCCATCATCAACGGCGGTTCCTATTGGGACGAGCAGATCCCCAACCTGCGCGGCTACGACGTCTGGACGTTTCCCGCCTATCATCCGGATCGGGATCTCAACAAAATCCCCGAGCTGATTGAGCGGCTGGCCGACGCCGACTACGTAACTTTCTACTCCAACCGCGCCTATGGCTCCGTCGCCCGTCTGCCCGATGAGTTCCCGCAGAGTTCTACGTTCTACCGCCTGTTGTTTTCGGGAGATCTGGGCTATCAAATGGAACGGGCATTCACCTCGTACCCGACACTGGCCGGCGTTCACCTGCGGGACGATCCATACGGGCGGGCCGGGCTGGCAACGCCGCCCATCGCGCCGGGCGGCGACGGCGGGCAGCCGGACGGCATAGTAATCAACCTGGGCTACGCCGACGAAAACGTAATCGGGTACGACCATCCCCAAGTGTTGATTTTCCGCAACGTGGAGCGGCTGGCGGAGCGGCAGATACGGGAAAGCATCAACGCGGCAGCCGAGTCCACCGCATCAACCGGCGGTTCCCTGATGCTGTCGCCGTCCGCGCTGGACGCGCAGCAATCAGGCGGTACCTGGCCGGAACTTTTTCACCGGGACGGTTGGGCCAATCGTGTGCCCTGGCTGTCGTGGCTGCTGGTGATCGAGCTGATCTGCCTGATCGCCTTTCCGTTCACCTGGTGGTTGATGCGACCATTGCCCGACCGGGGCACCTTGTTTGCCCGGGTGCTGGGCTTGCTGCTGGTGGCGTGGGTAGCGTGGTGGCTGGTCAACGCCGGCGTGTTGCGTTATTCGGCGGAGGCGTTGTGGCTGGCGATGTTCGTCGTTGCTATACCGTCCGCCGTTGTCCTCTGGCGACAGTGGCGACCGATGCTGGGTTGGCTGCGTGAAAAATGGCGCTTGGTGCTGACTGCCGAGGCGTTGTTCCTGCTGGCCTATCTCGCGTTCGTACTGATACGCGCGACCAATCCGGACCTGTGGCACCCTTGGCGTGGCGGCGAAAAGCCCATGGAACTGGCTTACTTTACGGCAGTCGCCCGTTCTTCGGTATTGCCGCCATATGATCCGTGGTTCAGCGGCGGTTATCTGAACTATTACTACTGGGGATATTTCATCCTCTCGGTTCCCGTGCGACTCACTGGCATCCCGCCGGCCGCCGCGTTCAACGTCGCTGTGCCTCTGCTGTTTGCGTTGACGGCAACGGGCGCCGGCTCGCTGGTGTACAACCTGGTAGCGGTCTCGTCATTCCGGCGAAAGGCGAAATCCAGAACGTCTTTGTCGCGGGGGATCCTGGATTCCCGCTTTCGCGGGAATGACGGTGAGGTACACGGGAATGACAGGAAGGCGCCAGGGAGTGTCGGTTGGCAAGTGAGGAAGTGGATTCCCAGCGGAGGGGCCCTTGCCGGTGTTGCCGCCGCCGTCATGGGTACTGTGGCGGGCAATCTCGACGGCGTTATGCAACTTGCGGGAATGGGGCAGCGTAAATTGGAAGGCATGACCGCTCCGCTCTCAAGCTTTGATTTCTGGCGCAGCAGTCGCGCGATTCCGGAAACCCCGGAATTTGAGCCGTCCCGACTGACCCCCTGGCTTGAAGCGGACAATTTTGTCGAAACGGGATTTCACATCACCGAGTTTCCGTTCTTCACTTTTCTCTTCGCCGACCTCCACGCGCACATGATGACCATGCCCTTCGCCGTCCTGGCGTTGGCGTTGGGCTTTGCCCTGCTGGTTGGCTTGAGCCGGGTGTCGTTCCGCGCCCCATGGCCTTGGGTCGTAGTCTTCGTGCTCGCCCTGGCGGTGGGCAGTCTGTGGACGATCAATTCGTGGGAGTACCCGGCCTATGCTCTGCTGATGATCGGAAGCGTTGCCGGAGCTGCGTGGGTAACGCCGGGGTCGCTCAGGACTCGCTTTTCCGTTGTGGTTTTACTCGGCTTGTTGGCCCTGGCGGGGAGCTATCTCGCTTTTCAACCGTTCCATGCCGCCAACGAGACCTTCGGGACGGGCATCGAACCCACCCGCTGGCGCACGCCCATATCCAATTACCTGCTGATCCACGCCTTGCCGCTGCTGACCGCCGCTTGCCTGCTGTTCGCCACGCTGCCCCGCGCCGTCGCTCCGGTTCTGGCGCGCGTAAAACTACGTCGACCGCTGCCGTCATTAGACCAATGGCTGTTGAGCGGCGTGGTCCTGGGCCTGCTCTTGGCGTGCTACTTCTGGGCGGCCGGCTTTATCACCGTTGGATTCCTTACCGTCGCGCTCACGCTCACCGCCTGGGCGTTGGTGACCTCCCTGGCATCTGAAGACTATCCGGAGCGTTGCGCCGACCTGATGGCGCTGGGAATGCTGGCGATGGCTCTGGCTATCGGGATTGGTGTTGACCTCATCCGCGTCGAGGGGGACATCGCCCGGATGAACACGCTGTTCAAGTATTACCTGGTGGCGTGGCTGTTGTTCGCGGCGTCCGGCGGGTACGGGTTTTGGCGGGGCTGGACGGCTGCTGCGACAAGCGGAAGGTTCGTGCGCAGCACGCTCAGGTGGATGGCGGCCTGCGTCGTTCTGGCCGTCTTTGCCGGCACTTTGGTCTATCCGGCGCTGGCTACGCCGGTTCGCATCGCTGATCGATTCCATCCTCTGCCGCTGACGCTGGACGGGGAGGCGTGGATGCAGAGCGCCGTCTATCACCCACCCGACTGGTGCTCTGAGCGCGCGCTGGAGCCCATCGAAATCAGCCGGGATTACGATGCTATCCGTTGGCTCCAGGACAACGTTTCTGGAACGCCCGTCGTGCTGGAAGGCCACGGCGTCCAGTATTGCTGGAACTCACGCATCTCCCAGTACACCGGTCTGCCTACCGTTCTGGGCTGGCCCTGGCACCAGCATCAGCAACGCGGCGACGGCGAAATCGTGCGACGACGCGCCCGGGACGTGGAGACCATGTACAGCACGCCCAGCCACGACCGTGCGCTGGAGTTGCTGGAGGAATACGGCGTTGAGTACATCGTCGTCGGGGCTTTAGAACGCGGATACTACGGCGAGCGGGGGATCGCCAAGTTCGATGCCATGGTCGAAAAGGGTTCGTTGACCCTGGCTTACGGCAACGATGGCACGCGCGTCTATCGAGTGCGGCGCAATTGACCGTTTTGACCGGTCCCAACCCTTACCCTATAATCGCGTTCGCTGCGCCGCTGCTGACAATCCTGCCGGCGCTGGAGGTACAACTGTGGCAATCGAATCCGTCCGCGTCGGTCTGATCGGCGCCGGCCGCAACACCCGAGACCGGCACATTCCCGGTTTCAACGATACTCCCGGCGTCGAGATAGGCGCCGTGGCCAACCGCTCACGTGAGTCCGGCCAGCGGGTCGCTGACGCTTTTAACATACCAACGGTGTACGACAGCTGGGAAGAGTTGTTGGAGGATGAAAGCCTGGACGCCGTTTGCATCGGCACCTGGCCCTACATGCACCGCACGCTGACCACTGCTGCGCTGGCCGCCGGCAAGCACGTCCTTTGCGAAGCGCGCATGGCGATGAACGCGGCCGAGGCCCACGAGATGCTGGCCGTGTCGCAGCAGACCCCCGGGTTGGTGGCCCAGATCGTGCCGTCTCCTATGAGCTTCGGCATTGACGACCTGCTGATCCGCCTCATATCCGAGGGTTTTTTGGGGGAACTGGTATCGGTGGACGTGCAGTCCCAGACCGGGTTCGCCGACCGCGATTCGACCATGCACTGGCGACAAGACCGGGACCTCAGCGGTTTCAACATCCTGAACATGGGCATCTGGTACGAGGCCATGATTCGCTGGGTGGGTCGCGCCACCCAGGTGATGGCCATGAGCAAAATCTCGGTGCCTCATCGCAGGGATGACGATGGCAACTGGCGTTCCGTTACCATTCCCGATACCGTGGACATCCTTTGCCGGTTGGCTAACGGGGCCAACGCTCACCTGCGGTTCAGCGCCTGCGCCGGCCTGTCGCCCGGGAACTCCGTGTGGCTCTACGGCACTGAAGGCACGATCCACGTTGACAACCGGATGCGGGTTTTTGGCGGCAAGCGTGGCGACTCCGAGTTGCAGGAAATCGCCAACCCGCCGGAAGGTCGCTACTCCTGGTCGGTGGAGCAGGAATTCATTGCGTCCATCCGCGACGGCGCGCCCGTGATGCGAACCCCGTTCAACATCGGCGTACACTACATGGAGTGGACGGAAGCCGTAACCGTCAGCGCCCAAACCGGGGAGGCTGTGTATTTGCCGCTGTAGTTCACACGAACTGGAAGGTAACGACGTAGGGGCGAATCATGATTCGCCCCTACAATCTTTGCGGTCGCCGTCTCGACTACCGGTCCACCAGGCAGGCGATCACTTGGGGCACTGCGGTTGCTGCCCGTTCCGACAGCTCGCCGTCGTTGAGGGTGACGATGGGGTGCTCGATGATGGCCAGGCCGTACTCCGGGTCGCCGCGCATTCGGGACATGGCGTGGGCCTGGCTGATGAAGGGGCGGGTGGTCAGGACGGTTGAGGGTATGCCCAGGAGGTCGGTTTCCATTGCGTCGTGCACACTGCACGCGGTGCAGGACCCTCATTCAGCGGTGGCGTGTATTGCCACGTCGATGCTCTTGGCGGTGCGCTGCAAGTCCTCGATGCGGGCCGGCCACTGCCAGCCGCCCTTGTTGTGCTCAACGGTTCCCTTGATGTCGTACCGCTCGCCGATGATGGCGGCAATGCGCCGCAGCAGGTCTTCAGAGTGGGGCTTGTTGTTGGCGAACAGGCCGATGACCTTGCCGTCCAGCGTCGCCGGCCGCTGCGCCAGACGCGCCGGAGCCTGCGGCCCGTCGTCGCGGGGATCCATTGTGATGATTGAGGCGCCGTTTATGGTCATTACATAACCTCCTTTATTCTCTCCCAAGTCCTGTAGTAATAAGCTATGGCAATTCCACCCGGCGCGTTACCGAGCGGCTGCTGCCCCAGGTGCTGATTAGGCTGACGAATCCGCCGGCCATGCCGCCGCCGGGCAGCACGGTGATGCGGTCGGCATCGGCTACCACCGGAACCATGCGGTCGTGGTCCAGCTCGTGGCCCATGCGGTGCCAGCGCATCCACTCGGCTACCGGCAGCTGCGCCTTGTCGTGCAGAAACTCGGCAACCTGCCGCCGGCTCCAACCGGCAGCGGCGATATGCAGCATCGCCTCCGGGCTGATTACGCAGATTATCTCCGGCATTCCGGGGCCGAAAGCCAGCATGGCGTGGGCTACGGTGGTCAGGAAGTCGGCCGGATCCCGGTCCCCGTGCAGCGTCACCTGCAACGGGCCCAGCGTCGCGTAAGCGGTGACTATCGTGGCGTCGTCGCCGTAGCCCAGCTCCGAGGCCAGCGACGGCCAGGGGCTGACGGCCAGGTTTTCCGGGAAGCAGAAGGTGATTTTGCCCGGATGCCCGAAAGTGCTGTTGTCCATCACCACCGGAACGGAACCGTAGAAATTCGCCTTGAACAAGTTGACCGCCCGGCCGATGGCGGCGTTGGCCCGGCTGCCGTTGCCCATCATCTCCACGCCCGGATTCATGCCGATGGCGTCGGCGTAGGGGCCGCTGACCATGGTGAGCACGGTCACGCCGTTGGTGGAGGTGCTGCTGGCGTGGAGGTTGAACGAGCGGTCGGCGATGGCGGACAGCGAAGCCAGCACTACCGGAAAATGCTCGGGGAGGCAGCCGGCCATCACCGAGTTGACCGCCGCTTTGCCGGCCGTGAACCGCTTTTGCCGGATCACCTCGGTGCCCAGGTCGTGCTCGGCGGAAACGCCGGCGTAGTCCAGCATCGCCTGCACGCGCTCCGGCGTAGGCGGCACGATGGGCAAGCCGTCGGTGAGGCCATTGTCAAAGTAGTAGTCCTGGGCGGCGCTCCAGTCGTTGAAACTGTGTGTGGTCATGTGGTCAAGCACTCACTGGTTGTGGAATGGTAGTTGGGATTATGCCATTGTTTCACCGTAGGGGCGAATAATAATGTGGGTTCGAGTTCTCCTTTTGCCTGCCAGAGGTGAGGGTTTCCGATGGTCGTTGTCAGCCCACGGCCGGGGGTTTTACGCATAGTTTTTGACGCTGTCGTTCGCGCCCGACGGAGCCTTGCGGCGATGCCGGATGCCAGCGCTGCGCCAGACGCTGTGCCGTTGGGACCCCGCCGGGTAAGCATTGGCCGGACGCGGGTCTTGCCGAGCATTTGCGATTTTTACTGACTGGCCGTTACGACCGAATGGTTGGGTTCACCTCTGGCAGGCGTTGGGATTGGGAATTGCGGGACCAATTGGTCTTTCACGTGATGAGACTATGATAGAACGTGCGTTTTGGCGGCGTCAATGGGCGGGTGTCATCGTTTGGGGGATTGTCGTCCACCCTGGCGGTAATCGGGCGCTTCAATTGGCCACTCGGTCACCACCAGTGGGTCTTGCAGGCGGGAGGCGATGCGTGGGCGGGTGGCGGCGATGTCCTCAATTCTGTGAGATGTAGTGATGATGGTGGGGAGTCTTTCTTCGTAGCGGTAGCCCACAATCTGAAACAGCTTGTCCTCGGCGAACGGAGTGCTCCGTTCCGCTCCCATGTCGTCCAGCACCAGCACGTCGGCGGTTCTGATGCGGTCCAGCAGGTCGTCGTGGGCGATTGGGCTGTCGGGCGCAAAGGTGGAGCGGAGATAATCGAGCAAATCCGCCACCGTCGCAAAGAATACCTCGTCCCCCTGATCTTCCCGTTCAGCGGCGGCAGCGACAGCAAGATGCGTTTTGCCCACACCGTAAGGCCCATGCAAGCTGAGCCAACCGTTAGGATTGTTCGACCAACGCTGTACGTAGGATTTAGCCGACCGGAGACTGCTCTTTTCGTGTTCTGCCAGCCCGCCGTTGCCTTCCGGGTTGAAAGCTTTGAACGTCATGCGTTCTCTCATGTTGGCCGGTATCATTCCAATCGTCCGGCCCGACATTCCGCTGACTCTTCCCAGACGATAGAGCCGGCCAGACCCGTCTGCCGACTCCAGCCGGGTACGCAGGAAATCGTCCAGGTGGCCGGGGTCGCCTCTCAGGGTGACTACCGTCGGCAATTGCTGGGAGTGCCGCCAGGCCAGCAACTGGAATAGACGCTCCTGGCCCCAGGGGCTGGATGGCCGCGCCGGCAAGTCGTCCAGTACCAGCAACTCGGCTTCCCGCACCTGGTCGAAAAGGTCAATGAAACCCATTTCGGAATCGTCGTCAAACCCGCCGCGGAGGTAGTCCAGCAAATCCGCTGCGGTGATAAACAGCGCCGGGTTCCCCAACTCAATGCGCCGGTTGGCGATGGCGGCGGCCAGGTAAGTCTTGCCGCTACCGCTGGGGCCGGCAAAAGTAATCCAGCCCGACGGATCATCAGCGTATTTGGCGGCGTAGATACGAGCGTCGGAGAACGCCTTGCGACCCGCCGGGTCATTGCTCAACCCGCTGGGATCGGCGTTGGCAAAAGTAGCCAGCTTCAGTGCGCCGAGGTTGCTGTATCGCTCCAACGCCTCCGTTCGCCGTGCCCGGTCAGTGGCCGACCCCTGGCACGGGCACGGAATCACTTTGCCGAAGTCGGGATGCTCCACCGGAACCGGCGCGGCAAGCCAGCCGGCGCCGGCGCACATCGCGCAACTTTCAACTGCCCTGCCGTTCGTCTGCGTCGTCAGACTCCCACGGTAGTCGTCCGTGTCGCCGTCGGTAGCTCTCCAGGTACCCCGTGCGGCGATCCGGCGGAGTATCGTGCCCAGGCTTTCCATCGTCATGGCTTTGGTCTCTTTGCCGCCCTGTCATCGCAGATGAGGCCGTAGGTTTGCCTTCTTGCAGCCAGCGCCGCAGGATAGCATTAACGTAACCCCAGCTACGCGCGTTTTGTTGGGAGGCAATTGCGAAAGCGTCTTCAACCCAGCTTGCCGGGTATTCTTCCTCCGCGGCCCGCAGCTGTTCCGCCGTGCCATGGCCGAACGTGCCGATGTGCCGCTCGTACAGCGCGAATATGTTAGCACGCGGAGGTGTCGCCGGCACCGGCCGCTGGACTTCCGGCGCCGTCGGCCGGACAGCGCCGGCGCCGGCAATCTCGGCCGGCGTCAGCGGCGCCGATCCCGTTTCGGCCAGGTACTCCCGCGCCCGCTCATCGTTGCTCAGCAGCCGCACGTCTCCGCCGACGCGAGCGGCGAGCAGCGTTTCCCGGCTCAAAGCGGCTGCCAGCGCTTTGCGGATGGTGTCGTCGCTGCCCAACTCGGTCGCGCGCCGCAGGGCCCCGTCATCCAGCAGATCGTCCAATGACAGCGACGGTGGCGTTGCACCTCTTGCGGGTTCCGCCGCCAGCATTGCCACTAACCGGAGGGTTACTTTCAATTCCCCCGGATCATCGATCTCCGCCAGCCATTGTTCCAGCGCGGCAGCCGGCACTGGTATCCGCCGGGCGTCTCTCGGCAGTGATCGCGTACGCCCGGGCTGCGCCATTTACGCCACCGATTCTTCGTAGCGCATCAACTCGTCAAATCGCATCAGGGTGTCGCGGAAGTACAGGTGGAGGCTGCCCGTAGGGCCGTGGCGGTGCTTGGCGACGATCAGTTCCGCGATGTTGCGGGGGTACGGACGGCCCGGGGCGTGCTGCTCCCATTCCTCTTCCGTGAAGTTCCGGTCCTCGCGGTAGATGAACATAACCACGTCGGCGTCCTGCTCGATGCTGCCGCTGTCGCGCAGGTCGGACAGTTGGGGGCGATGCCCCGGGCGGTTCTCCACCACGCGGCTCAGCTGGGAGCAGGTGAACACGGGCACTTCCAGGTCCCTGGCCATCGCTTTCAATGAACGGGAAATCTCGCTGATTTCCTGCACCCGGTTCTCTCCGTAGCCGCGCCGGCTGCCCTGTCCCTGCACCAGTTGCAGGTAGTCCACCACCAGGAAATCCAGGCCGCGCTCCAGCTTCAGCCGCTGGGCCTTGCTTCGCATTTCCATGGCAGTCTGAAACGGGGTGTCGTCGATGTAAATCGGAAGGTCCGAAAGCACGCCCACCGCGTTAATGATGATGTCTTCTTCCTGCTCCGACAGGAGGCCCAGGCGCAGGCGGTGAGAATCCACCCCGGATTCCGCCACCAGTATGCGCATCGCCACCTGTTCCCGGCTCATCTCCAGGCTGAAAATCCCGCACACCTGGCCGCTTTTGGCGGCGTTCACGCAGATGTTCAACGCCAGGCTGCTCTTGCCCAGGCCGGGCCTCGCGCCAACGATCAGCATGTCCGAGCGCTGCATCCCGCCCAGCAAACTGTCCAGGTCGCTATACCCGCTCTGCAGCGGAGGCGCGTCAGTGAGGGTTGCATCTCCGATGTCGCCCTGCAGGTACACGTTGAGGACAGAGCCCAGCGGAATGAAGCCCCGTTCCGTGTTGGCCGGCTGTACGCTGAACAGCACGTCCACCGCCTGACGCATGGCGTCCTCGGCGTCGTCCGAGTCCTCGAACCCGATTTCGGCGATACGGTTGCCGGCCGCGATGATCCGCCGCTTGGCCGCGGTATCGGCGACGATGCCGGCGTAATACTCCACGTTCACCGACGTGGGAGTGTCGGCGATCAGCTGCCCCAGGTATGGTAGGCCGCCGACTTCTTCCAGGCGGTCCCGTCTCTGCAACTCCCGCGCCACCGTGATCTGGTCAATGGCTTCGCCGCGCTGCGACACCGAGACGCAGGCCTCGAAGCAGAACCGGTTGCGCGCCCGGTGAAAGTCCTCCGCCTTGATCAGTGGCAGCACCCGGTGCAGCGCGTCGCCGTCGATCAGCAGCCCGCCCAGCACCGCCGCCTCTGCGTCAAGATCGTGCGGTGGCTGTCGCTCGGTGTATTGGGCGACGACCACGGTTGATTACTCCTCGATGGACGCGATGACGTTCACCGTGGCCCTGATTTCGCTGGACAGGTTGAGGACGACTTCGTACTCGCCCGGTTCGCGGATCGGCTCCACCGAATTGGTGATGCGGCGGTCGATATCCCGCTCCAGCAGCTCGCCCAACGCGTCGGCGATGCGAATGCCGCTGATCGCGCCGTAGTACCGGCCGGTGGGAGTAACCCGGCCCTCGATGGTCACGGTGAGGTTATCCAGGGCCTCGGCCAGCTCTTCGACCACCTGGGTCTCCCGCGCCCGTTCTGCGTCGCCCTCTGCCTTCACCTTGTCCAGGCGCTTGAGGGTTTCGTCGGTGGCGATCTCCGCCAATCCCTTGGGCAGCAGGTAGTTGCGGGCGTAGCCCCGGGAAACCCGCCGCACTTCTCCCGCGCGCGCCTTGTCGGGAACGTCCCGCAAAAACAACATCAACATAATTTAACAGCCTCTTCGTTGGTCCGGCGCAGGACGCGGTCTTGCGCCAGACGCAAATTTTTCAGGATTCATCAGGCCGCCGGCGGCCACACTGAATTATAGACTACCGGGCGATGGCAATGGCAACCGCCGGCGGTCACCATCTCCGAGCCGGCGGGATTAGACCATGAACACCGGGGCGTCATCCCGGTTGATGCGGTTTTCGCCGGCGATTCCCTCGCGGATGTGGCGGGGCAGCGTGAACATGGCGGCGTGGCTTTCGCCGTCGTAGTGCCGGAGCCGTTTGGCCACCCGTTCCCCGGCGCGGCGGTCTATTTCTTCCGGCGTCAGCTGAGGCAGCGGCGAGTCTGACGCCACGGTGAATCCCCACAGGGTTATGAATGACGGTACGTGCGCTTGATACGTCAGAGCATGGGAAAAAATGCTGTCCAACGTGTTGAAAATCGTGGTGAAGCATTCGTGAAGACTGAGGTATCCGGCCGGCCCCGACTGCGTGACCAAGATACCGCCCGGTTTCAAACGGGCCCGGGCGATGTTGTAATACTCCTCGGTGTACAGGAGATACGCCGGGCCGCCCTCCAGCGGGTCCACCAGGTCCATGATCATCACGTCGTATTGGCTGCGGTCGGTTTCCAGAAACTTGCGGGCGTCGTCGTGCACCAGCGTGGTGCGGGCGTCGTCGAAGGCTCCCTGGTGATGCTGCGGCAGATGCTCGCGGCAAAGCTCCACCACCTGCCGGTCCAGGTCAACCATCACCACCTGCTCCACCGTGCGGTGCGCCAGGGTCTCCCGCAGCGTTCCGCCTTCGCCGCCGCCGCCGATGAAAACGGTGCGCGGATCGGGGTGCGTCAGCATCGCCGGATGCACCAGGGACTCGTGGTAGATGTGCTCATCCCGCTCGGTGGATTGGGTCTTGCCGTCCAGCAGCAGGCTGCGGCCGTACACCTGGGAGTGGACCACTTCCACCCGTTGGTAGCCCGTATGCCCGGAGAACAGCACGTCATCGACCTTCAGCATGATCGCCAGGTCCGGCATCACGGTTTCTATCACCCACTTGCCGGTGATTTCTTCCATTGGATAGCTGGCCACGAACGAATCCTAGAGCGTGGCCTGGAGCTCGGCGACGCGGGTTCCGCTGAGCCCGCGCCGGATCCGGGTAACCTGGGGATTACGGCACCGGAGCGCTGCGACTATAGATTCCGTTGCCTGTTCCGGCATGGTCTGGTCGCCGCAAGTAAAAATATCCGCCGCCGCGTAGCCCAGTTCCGGCCAGGTGTGAATGGAGATGTGGGATTCGGCGATGGATAGAATGCCAGTGACGCCCTGGGGGGCGAACTGGTGAAACGATTCCCCGACTACGTGCGCGCCGACCTGTGCCGCTGCGGTCAGCAATTCCTCTCGGATGTAGTCCAGATCGTCAAGTAGTTCGGGGTCGCAATCTCTGAGTTCCAGCAGCACGTGCGTACCTAGTACATTCAATCACCCTTTCCTCCGTTTGAATTGGCCATTTCCGAGGCAACCCAATCAAGTTCGCGCTGCAATCAAGTTTTCCTTGCAGGGAAATGGCAGACAACGATTTTACTCAAACTAGCGCACCGATTCAAGCGCGAGCTCCTGATCCGCAGCCTGCTCCCTTTCAATCTGAGCTTGTTGCAGGCTGAACTTGTTGCAGGATCGTCACCATTCCCGAATTCTTGGAAAACCGGGCCTTGAAAACCGAGTGTAAACGGTACTTGCGGCTTACCCTTGTTGTATAATGTGGCCAACACTACGATAGCCTAGCATGAAGCCCCACCTATCCCGCTGAATGCGATGGCCGTTATCCTTGGCAGGATCGCGGCCCGCGCCGGCGCTTGGAGGACGTGAGCTGATGAGCGTTATACCGTTGCTCGACGAAAAATTTGACGGCACCCCTTCTACCGTTTCGCCCGTCTCCATCCAACCCCAGGGTGACCGCACCCGTCGCGTCATGATGGTGCAGCCGGCCTCCGCCGGCGGCAACTTCGAATACATCGCCATCCCGCGCCAGGGCATGCTGTTCCTGTCGGGAGCGCTTGCTCAATGGGAAGGCCCCTACGTGTACGAGCGCGATATCTGGTTCGAGGACCGGCTGGGGCGCATGGACCCCGACCGGGACCTTGACGGCGTGGACATCCTGATGATCACATCCCTGATCAACGAGACGCCGCGCGCATACGAAATCGCCCGCCAGGCCCGCGAGTTCCACCCCGAGCTTGTCATCCTCGGCGGCGGGCCTCAGATGAGCCCCCTGGCCGAAGAAGCCTTTGCCCGAGGCGGTTTCGACGTTATCGTCAACCGCGAGGGCGAGGATATCATCGGCCAGCTGTGCGACATCCTGCTAACCTGGAAAGACGACCGCAAGTACCAGTACCTGGAACGGGTCGCCGGCATTTCGTACATGCAGGACGGTCACCTAGTCGTCACGCGGCGCAAGGGCCTGGTTTCGCCCGACTTTGTTGAGCTTCCCGACTTCCGTTCCATTCGCGGGCTGTCGCCGGGGAACCCTATGGCCGGCGGCGTCCTTGAAACCGTGCGCGGATGCACGGAGAACTGCTCCTACTGCCAGGTCATTCAGCAGTTTCTGGGTTACCGCCTCATCAGCCGGGAAACGGAGTTCAAGCGCCTGGAGCAGCTGGAAGATCTGGCTGCCGACGGCCTGATCCATACCGGTCGCAATGGCAAGTTCAACGTTTTCATCTCCGACGACCTGCACACGCCTCCGCTGCGGGCGGTCAAGTTCCGCAACGAGCGTCTGGAACGGCTGCAGGGTTGGCGCGGCCGCACCGATTCAATGAACATGATCTGCCAGGCCAGGGCCGAAATCGGACAGGACGACGAGTTGGCCGATTCCCTGCTGGCTGCCAACATCAAGATGCTCTATCTGGGCGTGGAATCCAACAACGCCGAGAGCCTGGCCGCCGTGCGCAAGCGGCAGGAACCCGGCCAGATGGAACGCGACCTGGTTCATCTCAACGAAAGCGGCTTTTCGGTCGTGGCCATGACCATCATCGGCCTGCCTTACGACACGGAAGAGTCCATCATGACGCTGGCCGACTGGGTGACCCAGCACAGTCGCTACCAGACCGCCAACCTGCTCACTCCCTTGCCCGCCACGTCCAACTGGAGCCTCAGGCCCCTGGACGGCGACGGCCAGCCGTTGCAGGAAGGGGAAATGCGCCCCTACGAACTCTATACCGGCCGCCAGTTCGTCCACGAGGATGAACGCTGGACCATGGCCGAGAGCAGGGAGTTGTTCGACAAGTACAATTCCAAGCTCACCTCCATCGACGACCTTTACGGTCGCATCTTCCGCATCCTGGGCAACTACCGCATGCGCCAGGCGCGCAGCGTACAGGACCTGTCCGAAACCACCGAGACCATGCGCGCCTGGTCGCACCAGGTCCAGCAGGCCGGCAAGGAATTTGAGGAGAATATCCACGGCAAGGTCACCGAAATGGCCGATACGCTCCGCTCCGTGAGCCAGCCTCTCTCCAACATGGGCGCCGACTTCATGGACAACCTGAGGACCCGGATCAACGAGACCTCCGAAGCGTTGCGAAACTACTCCGAGCGGGCCGACGCCGGCAGCAAGGACGTCGCCGCCAGCATTACCGCCCGCATCGGCGAAGTGACCGAGATGCTGAACGGCGTGCTCGATTCGCACCAGCGCCGCAACCCCAACCGGGCCCGCTAGAATGACCGTCAACGGCTCCTCCGGCCAAAAGGTGGTGGTGACGGGCCTGGGTATGGTCAGCCCGTTGGGGCTTAACAGCTCCGATAGCTGGGATGCCGTATCGGCCGGCAGGTCGGGCATCGACTACATCACCAGCTTTGACGCCGAAACCTTCGACACTCGCTTCGCCGCGGAGGTCAAGGGCTTCGATCCGGAAAACTACCTGGAGCGGAAAGACGCCCGGCGAATGGACCGGTTTGCCCAGTTTGCCGCGGTGGCCGCCCAGGAAGCATGCCGTCAGGCCGATTTGGAGCCCCGCGAGATGGACCGCTACAGTGTCCACGTGATCATTGGCAGCGGAATCGGCGGCCTGTCCACCCTCACCGAGCAGCACCAGGTGCTGCTGGAGCGCGGCCCCCGGCGCGTTTCTCCCTTCCTCATCCCCATGATGCTGGCCGACATGGGTTCCGCGCAGGTTTCCATGGTGACCGGAGCCATGGGCGCGAACTATTGCATCACGTCTTCATGCAGCAGCGGCGCCGATGCCATCGGAGCCGGCTGGGAACTTATCAGCAAGGGCCGAGCCGACGTCGTCCTCGCCGGCGGCGCCGAGGCGCCCATAACCCCCCTGGGCGTGGCGGGATTCAACGCCCTGCGCGCCCTGTCCCGGCAGAACGACCATCCCCAGCGCGCCAGTCAACCTTTCAACCGGAGCCGCGACGGTTTCGTGCTGGCCGAAGGCGCGGCGGTACTGGTCCTGGAAAGCGCCGACCACGCGGCGGCCAGAGGAGCCGAGCCCTTGGCCGAACTGCGCGGTTACGCCGCTACCAGCGACTCGCATCACCTCACCGAGCCGAACCCCACCGGCCAGAGCGCCGCCGCCGCCGTGACCGCTGCCCTGGACGCCGCCCAACTTTCGCCATCCGATGTTGACTATCTAAATGCCCATGGCACCTCGACTCCCCTGAACGACTGGCACGAAACCAAGGCGTTGAAGCTGGCTCTGGGCGACCAGGCGTATCGCATCCCGGTGAGCAGCACCAAGAGCATGACCGGGCATCTGCTGGGAGCCGGCGGCGCGCTGGAGGCTGCGCTGTGCACCGTCGCCCTCGGCAACGGGATTATGCCCCCGACCATCAACCTGGATGACCCCGACGACGAATGCGACCTGGACTACGTGCCCAACGCCGCGCGTCCGGCGGATCTGAACGTCGTGCTCAGCAACTCCTTCGGGTTTGGTGGCCACAATTCGGTGATAGTCCTGACGCGCTCCGGCTTGTGACGACGCAACCGACGAGTCCGCCTCCAAAACGGTGGCTACCGCCCCCTCCGGCGGACGGCCACAGGTTGCCCCCAGACCTGCCCGCTCCCGCCGTTCAGTTGCTCCTGTCCCGCGGCATCGGGACCCGCCGCGCCCTGGAGCAATTTGTTGACCCGGCCGGTCTGCCGCACCCGGCCAACTTGCTGGCCGGCATCGACGCGGCCCTGCCCCGGTTGGCCGCCGCCACACATGCCGGCGAGACGGTGGCGGTATTCGGAGATTTTGACGTTGACGGCATCACCGGTACCGCGATACTTACCGAAACATTGAACCGGCTCGGTGCAAACGTCATCCCGTATTTGCCGCATCCGGTGAATGAAGGACACGGCATGACGCCGACCGCCGTTGAGCGATTGGTTGGTCAGGGAGCCACCCTCATCGTGACCGTTGATTGCGGAGTCAGCGACGCCGACGAAATCGCTGATGCCATGCGGTCCGGCGCTGACGTCATCATCACCGACCACCATACTCCGCCCGAACGCAAACCCGATGCCCTCGCCATCGTGAACCCTAGGATGCCGGGCAACACTTACCCTTTCCCAGAGCTTTGCGGGGCCGGCATTGCCTACAAGTTGGCCAGCGCCTTGCTGGACTACGTGGGTCATGCGGGGGACCCGTCACTGCTGGAGCTGGCCGCCCTCGGCACTGTCGCCGATTTGGTTCCCCTGCGAGATGAGAATCGCTACCTCGTGCAGCGTGGACTGGCGACCCTGGGCGGAACCCGTCGCCCCGGCCTGCGCGCTTTGCTCCGCCGGGTCAACCTGGAGGGCCGCCAGGTTCGCGCTGAGGATGTCTCCTTTCGAGTCGCTCCTCGCCTCAACGCGTCGGGACGAATGGCGCACCCGGAAACTTCCCTGAAGTTGCTGTTGACTCAGGATGCGAGCGAAGCCGAAGACCTGGTCGCGCAACTCGAAAAATACAATAGCCAACGGCGCGACCTCACGGATCGCGCTTGTGAAATCGCCATCGACCGCGTCCTCGGCCAGGGTTCCATCCCCGCCATCATTATCTCCAGCGACGACGCATACACACCCGGCATCAACGGCCTGATCGCCGGACGACTGGCCGAAACCTTTAACCGTCCCGCAGTGGCCCTGGCCCGCGCCGATGCCGGCCATCTGGTTGCCAGCGCCCGCAGCCCCGGCACCTTCAACCTCATCGAAGGCATATCACGATGCCGCGATCTACTTGTCCGCTATGGTGGACACGCCGCCGCCGCCGGTTTCACGGTACGCAATGAGCAATTAGAGCAGGTAGCCGAGCGCCTCCAGGAAATCGCCAGGTCGGACATGGGATTGTTCGCACCCGAACCGGTGCTGGAAATCCACGCCGAAGGCGGTCTGGACGAGCTGCTGAGTCCGCAACTGGCTGGGCTCTGCGCCCAGCTGGAACCATTTGGCAAAGACAACCCCACTCCCGTTTTCCTGACTCGTCGCGCCCAGGTGCTGAACTGGGGGTACGTGGGCGCCCAGGGTCAGCACCTCAAGCTGAATGTGTCCAGCGGCGGCCGCAGCGTGGATGCTTTGTCGTGGAACCACGGGGCCGATTGGGGCGGGTATCACGCCGTGGACCTGGTGTTCCAACTCGCTGAGGACAGGTATCGCGGTGAGAGCCGAACCTATCTCCGCATCGAGGATCTGAGGCCGGCGGTATAATGGGCCACGGCAGGCAGAAGGAGGCGCTCCCATGACACAGCCCAAGGCAAAGCCGCGCGCCAAGCTGACCAACGCGGACTATATCGCCATGACACCGCCGGAAAATTCCGGGCCGCGCTACCAACTCATCAACGGAGAGCTCGTTCAGATGGCTGGAGCATCCTTGCGACATCAGATTTTTTTGGGAGGAATCTATCTCCAGATGGCGCGCCAGGTGGAATACCTCCAAATCGGGCTGGTCCTGTTTGCGCCATACGACGTGCATATTGACCTGTTCAACACCTACCAGCCCGACCTGCTTTTCGTCTCCAACGCGCGGCAGTCGATTCTGGAATCCCGCGGCATCACGGGCGCTCCCGACCTGGTGATGGAGATACTATCGGAATCAACCCGGCGTCGAGATTTCAACGAAAAGCTGCCGGTGTATGCTGCCAACGGGGTCAGAGAGGTTTGGATAGTCAACCTGGAAGACGCGACGATAAGCGTTTATTCAACCGGTGAACACGGCGCAACATTGGTTGGTGAGTTCACCGCCAATGATATGCTTACCTCGGAAGTAATGGCTGGTGTCGCCATTGAGCTGGGGCCAATCTTCGCCCGTGCAGCGAATGCGTAGGCGGGAGGAGTGATTTACTCCCGCGTTGCCCGTTCCCTCCGCGCCGGCCTCTCCAGGCGCGCCCGGTAAATCAGCAGGGGAACCGTCACCAGCATTATCACGAGGGCCACCAGTTGCGCCTCGTTGAATCCGAAGATGTACGTGTTCTGCTCTTCGCGCAGGAACGATATGAAAAACCGGCCTGCTGAGTATCCCGCGAAGAACAGGGCAAACAGCATCCCCCGGGGCCGGATACGGTCCCGCATCAGCCAGAGTACGCCCGCCCAGACCAGGCAGAAGATCAGTTCATAGGCTACCGCCGGGTGCGAAGCGGGCCGGCCGTAGCCCAAACTTTCCGGGTGAGTGTACACCCAGCCCCAGGGCAAGTCGGTGAAGCTTGACCAGTGCTCGCCGTTGATGACGTCGCCGATGCGCCCGATGGCCAGCGCGATCAGCAGGGCCGGCGACGCGATGTCGGCCAGGTGCGCTACGGAGGGGATTTGTGGAAACGGGCGATGCAGACCCGCCCACCGCAGCCCGCTGTTGTCGCACACCCGATGCAGCCACGCGGCGTTCCGCGTCGTGATGTAGGTGGCTCCGCCGGCGAACCCTCCCAGGTACGCTCCGAAGATGGCAATTCCGCCGTTCCAGACATAAAGAATCCGTTGCGGATTGTACTGGTAGAAGTCGTTCCAGAAGTCAATGACGTGGAGCACACGCGCCCCGATGATGCCGCCGACGATGCACCAGACGGCCACCGATAGAATGGCGTCGCCATCCAAGCCGTCCTGGCGGCCCCAGCGCCAGGTGAGATAGACGGCGACGGCTACCGCGACGATAGTAAAGAACCCGTGCCACGACAGTTTGAATCCCCATCCATCTATGATGTTCGGGGAGAACGGTACGTTGATTACGGCGAGTATGTCCATGAAATCCGGTTCCAGGTAAATTTTGGCGTCAACATTATACTGCTTGCGCCGGGATTATCGTTCGTACCAGGTACGCGGTTGCCCCGGTATTCTGCAACGCCGCTTCAACTTTCACGTGTTCGGTTTCATCCGACGGCATGCAGAAAAACGCCGGCCCAGCGCCCGAGAGGCGAGGAGGGAACCTGGTTACTGCCGCGACGCTTTCCCATACGTCGCTGAGGCCCGGGAAGATTTCCAATGCCGCTCGCGTGAACACGTTGTGGCATGAGTCGCTGGTGAGGGTCGCAGTTACAAGGGCGGCTGAGTCCGCCAGCCGGCGGGTTTGCGTTCCGTCGGAGTAGTCATCCGGGGTCAGCGCGCCGTAGAGCGTCGGCGTTTTCCTGGAGATTGTTCCACCCGGCGCCACCAGCAACAGGCAGGTGGTTTCAACCGCCGGCAATTGCTGGAGTTGGTCGCCCCGGCCGGTGCCCAGCGCAGCCCCTCCCGTCAGCAGAAACGGCACGTCGGAACCCAGGCTCGCTGCCACCGAAGCCAGGTCCTCGCCTGGCAGGTTCAATCCCCACAGTACGTTCAGGCCGCGCAGGGACGCCGCCGCGTCCGCCGATCCGCCGCCAAGCCCGGCCGCCACCGGGATTCGTTTTTCGATCCCGATGCAGGCATCAGGAGGGACGCCGGCGTGCTTTGCCAGGGCAACGGCGGCGTTCCAAACGATATTGTCCTCCCCGGACAAGGTTGCGTCATCGCACGTAACGGTCAGGCCGTCCGCTGGCCTCAAGGTTACCGTGTCGGCCAGGTCAACCGTCTGCAGGATGGTGGCTACCTCGTGATAACCGTCATCCCGGCGCCCGATCACCTCCAGCGACAGGTTGATCTTCGCGTATGCCGGAATGGACAGCGTATCGGCCGCCATTAACTGGACCTGCTGCGCGGCGCGTCCGGCGGCCAGACGGCATCAAGCTTGCCCCATTCGGCGATGGTAAGCGTCGCCGGCCGTCGAGTCTCGTCGATACCGGCATCGTCCAGCGTCGCGCTCACCGTCTCAGTGGGAGCGCCGGTGCCCTGGGCCAGGGAGTTGCGCAGTTGCTTGCGCGGCGCGGCGAACCCGGCCCGAACCAACGCGAAAAACCTTGACACGTTCTCAACCGTAACCGCCGGCCTACCGAGAACGCTCAGCTTCACCACAGTGGATGACACCTTAGGCGGCGGGCGAAAGGCGCGCGCCGGCACCTGCGCCACCACCGACGCTTTCGCGTAGAACTGCGTTGCCACCGACATCAGCGTCAGCGCTCCGGGCTGGGCGGTCATCGCCTCTCCGACCTCCCGCTGCACCATGACCACCATCACGTCGGGGGGTTGCTCCGATTCCAGGAACCGCCGGATGATGGGCGCCGCCGCGTAGTAGGGCAGGTTGGCAACCAACTTGTACTGCTGTCCTGCCCCGGCCAACTCGCTGATCGACACCTGCCGCGCGTCTGCATTGTGAACGACCAGGTTCGGGGGTTCGCCCAGCCGGGCCGGCAACTCCGCTGCTAACCGTTGGTCCAATTCCACCGCCACCACGCGCCCGGCATGTTCCAGCAATCTCCGGGTCAGCACACCGTTGCCCGGGCCAATCTCAACTATCGTATCCGTCGCTGTTGGCTGTGCGGCGGATACGATCCGGTTGGCAACCCTGGCGTCAACGAGAAAATGCTGCCCCAGAGACTTGCGCGGCCGGCGTTTGGTGGTTAGCGTTGTAGGTTGGGCGGACATGGAACGGAAAAGTGGCCGAGCACCTCCCGTTGACTACAGCCTGGGGGCATATCGTCGGGACTGGCTCGGGCCGGGCACTCCCACGGCGCCCGCGGGACATCGCTTACCGTTGCTGCCGTCAAGCCCTGGCGGAGTTCGCGAGCCTGCGCCGCGTGGGACCCGGCCGTCAACGCCACTCCCTGGGAAATTGGCCCTTGCGCCTTGCCGAGGGGAGGAATTCCACCCCGCTGTGGCGGGTTGCGGGTATAGGGCACCGCCAGCTCCCCGTGTAGCACGACCACTGCAAACATGGTATGCGGCGAACCCCCAGGTGTCAAACAGGCCCGCCAACCCGGTAGGGATCGTCCCGCTACCGTCCCTGGAAGTGCGGCACGATGTCCTTGGCGATCACTTCCAGATGTCGCCGCCGGTCCTCCCGGGGCGCCGCGATGCTGAACACGATGTACCGCGCGCCGGCATCGATGTATTCCTGCAGCCGGTCAATGCACATTTTCGGCGTCCCCAGCAGGCAGTAACGCCGCACGATGTTGATGAACTCGCCGCCGTAGAGGTACTGGTTCCCCAGGGCTTCCGCCGCCGTCCTGGCCGCCTGCTCCTCAGTGGGCGCGATGTTGATGTACGGGAAAAACGCCCACTGAAAGCCCGACAGGTCGCGTCCTTCCTCGGCGGCGAACTCGCCAATCTTAGCCACGCTGTCCCGGTAGCGCTCGGGGCTGTAAAAGTATGGCAGCCACCCGTCTCCATAGCGCACCGCTCGCCGCATCGCCGCATCCCGGCGTCCGGCCACCCACACCGGTGGGTGCGGCTTTTGCGCCGGCTTGGGGTTGATAGCCGCCTCATCCAGCGTGTAATGCCGGCCGCGCATCGTCACGTCGTCCTCAGTCCAGAGGCGTCGCAGCGCGTCCAGGCATTCGTCCGTCCGCCGGCCCCGGCCACGCAGGTCGATGCCGGCGTTCTCGTATTCCATGGGGAACTCGCCGCCTACGCCCACGCCCAGCGTCAGCCGGCCACCCGAAGCGATGTCCAGCGTCGCCGTCATGCGCGCCAGCATCAGCGGATGGTAAAAGGGGGCGAGGGCTACCGAGGTCAGGATCCGGATTCTTTCCGTGGCCCCGGCCGCCACCGCCAGCAGGGGAAGGGCAGCGTGGGTCGGCCCCGGCGGCCGGCCGCGCATGAAGTGCTCGCCGGCGCCCATGAACTCAAAGCCCAGGTCTTCCATCAACCGCGCCTGTTCCACGGTGCGGTCGGCCGGCAGCGCCATGCTGGCCCCGAAGTGAAGTTGGATGCTGTCTCTCGCTGTATCTGATGCCATATTCCACCTGTGTTTCCCGGCGAGGGTTCCGGTTAGTCCGATTTGGTCACTATATCCCAACCGGCCCGGTTACGGGGCAATGCTATACTTGAACCACCACATCATCCGTCGATCTCCAACGCCCAGCGAGCATCCTTATGACCGTCCTCGTAACCGGCGCCACCGGGTTTTTGGGCCGCCACGTGGTCCAGCAGTTGCTTGAGACGAACCACGAAGTGCGCGTCATGGTTCGCAGCCCGGGCAGCGAGAGCGTCCTGCAGACGCCTCCTACCGACGTCTGCTACGGCAACGTCACCGACCCGGATGCATTGGCCGAAGCCTGCCGCGGCATCTCCGAGGTGATTCACCTGGTGGCGGTCATCCGCGGCGGCTCACGCCGGTTCGAGGCGATCAACCGTCAGGGAACCGCCAACGTCGTTGCGGCGGCCCGGGAAGCCGGCTCCGTTCGTAGGTTCGTGCATCTCAGCGCCGTGGGCGCCGCCAACGTTCCCCACCTGCGCTACCTTCATTCCAAATGGCTGGGCGAGCAGGAGGTCGTTAACGGCGGCCTGCCCTACACCATCATCCGCCCTTCGCTGATTTTCGGGCCGGGCGATGAATTTACCAACGCAATCGCCGCGCTGGTTCGCTCTCTCCCGATTACGCCGGTGATCGGCTCCGGCAACAATCGCTTGCAGCCAATTCACGTTGAAGACGTGGCCCGGTGCGTCGCCCTTTCGTTGAGCGGCAACATACGGGGCAACCGCACCGTGGAAATCGGCGGCCCGGAACAGCTGTCGTATAACGAGATCATCCGCGTGGTAGCGCGGGTAATGAGCCGCCGGCGACTCCTGGTGAATGTCCCGCTGTGGAAAATGCGTCTTCCCATTGCCATGATGGAGATGCTGACGCCGCGAGCGCCCATCAACCGCGCCATGTTGCAACTGATTACCCTGCGCAACGTCGCCGAACCTGACTCCGTGGAGCGCGTTTTTGGGTTCCGTCCCAGGACGTTTGCCGGCAACATCGACCACGTCAGGACCATGACTTTCGGTCAAGCCTTGCGCGCGAATCTTGGACTGAGTTAGCTGCTCCCATGAACTACCAGGATTCCATCGCCCGTCTCCTCTCTCTCGTTGACCACGAACGCAGCGCTCCCGTCCTGCCCCGCCAGAAGCGCATCTACGACCTGCGCAACGTCGGTCGTTTGCTGGGGCGCATGGACAACCCCCATCGGCGCCCGGGGATAGTTCACGTCGCTGGCACCAAGGGCAAGGGAAGCACCGCCGCGATGATCGAAGCGATTCTGCGCGCCGCCGGCTATTCCACCGGGTTTTATTCTTCCCCGCACCTGCACTCGTTTTGTGAACGCATCCGCCTTGACGGCGAACCAGTTTCACCCGCCACGTTCGCGGAATTGACCGCCTCCGTCTGGCCGAACCACCTGGCCAACGCCGCTGACCGGGAGGCTGGCCCGGCAACCCTCTTTGAGTTCCTGACCGCCATGGCTTTCCGCTGTTTTGCGGATAGCGACACCGATTTCAGCGTCATCGAGGTGGGCTTGGGCGGCCGCCTGGACGCCACTAACGTCGTAACCCCTGCGGTCAGCGTCATCACCCCGGTCAGCCTTGACCATACCGCCATTCTCGGTGACACCATCGCGGAGATCGCCGCCGACAAGGCCGGCATCATCAAGCCGAGCGTTCCGGTGATTGTCGCTCCGCAGTTTGCCGACGCGATGGCGGCCATCAAGGACGCCGCTACCGCGCAGTCCGCGCCGCTAGTAGCTGTAGCCGATGCAGCGAGCTGGGATGTTGGATCGGTGTCCGCCGCCGGCCAGGACATAACGATTCGCACCGGCCGCGACACCTACAACCTGCTGCTGCCCCTGCTGGGCGATTTCCAGTGCGCCAATGCTGCCGTTGCGGTAACCGCCGTGGAGACCCTGGCCGATGCCGGGTATGGGATCGGGTGGGACGCCATAGTTTCCGGCCTGTCTTCCGTGCGATGGCCAGCCCGTCTGGAAGTTCTGCGCCGCAACCCGGTGATCGTAGCCGACGGCGCACACAACGACCACTCCGTCGCCACCGTCCTGGCGACCCTGAAAAGCAGTATTCCCCACCAAAAGTTGACCATCGTGGCCGGTTTCTCCCGGGACAAGCGCGTATGCGCCATGGTCGAGCTGCTGGCCCAACGCGCCGACCGAGTGATTGCCACCCGCTCGCGCCATCCCCGTTCCATGCGTCCCGCCGAAATCGTGGACGAGTTTGCGGCCCATGACTATCCGGCAAACCGCATTACCCACTCCGATTCCGTTGACGCAGCAATCGACGCTGCAGTTGGCGACGTCGGCGAAAACGATCTGGCGCTGGTCACCGGCTCCCTCTTCGTTGCCGCTGAGGCCCGCGAAGCGATTCTCGGTATCGAACCTGAAACCTACCCCGACCTGCTGCCGCCCGACCTGCGTTAACGCGTGTCGTCGGATGTAAAATAGCCTCCATGACTGATAACCAACGCCGCCGCGTGGTCGTCACTGGCCTTGGCGCAATCACCCCGCTCGGCCTCACCGCTGACGAGTTCTGGGACAACCTGGTAGCCGGAAAGTCCGGTATCGGTCCCATGACCCTGTGCGACCCAACCGACTATCCTTGCCAGATCGCCGGTCAAGCCGACGACTTCAACCCTAACGATTACATCGGCAGTCGTGAGGCTCGCCGCATGGCCCGCTTCTCCCAGCTAGCCGTAGCCGCAGCCATGCAGGCCGTCGCAGATGCGGCCCTGGACATCGCCGGTGAGGACCCCTACCGTGTCGGGGTTCTGCTCGGCAATGGCAACGGAGGTTTCCCAACCCTGGAAGAAAACTGCCGCATCCTGGCCGATCGCGGCGGTATGCGGATGTCGCCCTTCTTTTTCCCCATGGTCCTGCCTAACATGGCGGCGGCTAACGTCAGCCAGTACGTAGGGGCGCACGGTTACAATTCCACCGCTACCACCGCCTGCGCCGCGTCCAATAACGCCATTGGCGAGGCATTGCAGGCCATCCGCCACGGCCTCGCCGACGTGATGCTGGCCGGGGGAACCGAAGCCGGCATCAGCCAGCTTGGTCTCGCCGGCTTTGCCGTCATGCGCGCCCTCAGTACCCGCAACGACGAACCCCGGCGCGCCAGCCGGCCCTTCGACGCCGAACGCGACGGCTTCGTACCGGCGGAGGGCGCCGGCGTGCTGGTGCTGGAGGAGCGGGAGCGCGCCATCGCGCGCGGAGCTTCCATCTTGTGTGAGCTTTCCGGGTTTGGGGCAACCTCCGACGCCGGCCACCTGGTCCAGCCCCAGGAATCCGGCGCCAGCGCCGCCCGCGCCATGGCCAACGCCATCAGCGACGCCGGACTGGTTCCCTCAGACGTGGGCTACATCAACGCGCACGGCACTTCAACTCCCTTGAACGACGCTGTCGAAACCGTGGCGGTCAAGCGCCTGTTCGGGGACGACGCTTACCGCATCCCGATCAGCAGCACCAAGAGCATGATCGGCCATTCCCTGGGAGCATCCGGCGCGCTGGAAGCCATCGCCTGCGTCAAGACCGTCGTTGACCGGAAAATCCACCCCACCGTCAACTATGAGTACCCGGATCCCGAGTGCGACTTGGACTACGTTCCCAACGTAGCCCGCAGCGCGGATGTCTCAACGGCGCTGTCCAACGCCTTCGGATTCGGCGGCCAGAACGCCTGCCTGATTTTCCGCAAGCATCCGTAACCCGTCTGGCGTAAAACGACGCCGAGGTTCTTTGGAACCCCGGCGTTTCGCAAACGAATCGGTCAGCCCGTATCGGATCAGATGGCCGCCTCTTCGTGTTCCGCCTGCCGCGCCAACATCTCATCGAGCATACGCTGCAAGGCCATGATGTGGCTGCACACCCCACGGGTTGCGAAAAACGCGCATTCGCATTGCCATTCGCCGTTGTGATATTTCACTCGGTACGTGTTGTGGTTCCCGACGAACGACGCTTCAAACGTGTGAATATTCACCCGGTCCGGTTCCTCGGCGTACTTGCGCGCTTTATCGACCTTGCCAATGTAGCTCGAACTCATCTCTACCCCCGCGGTATTTTCAGGCGGCCGATTTCATCGCCGCCCGTGACAGGAATGTTACCGGCATCCGACGCTAATGGCAAATGAAACGTGATTCCCCTTCCTTGACTTTGCCCGTCGTCAACACTACGATAAATGCAGGGCAAAAATCCCGGGCATTGCCCGGACGGACTGAGGAGGTTCCATGATAACCGTTATCCTGTCCGTCCTGGCGGCCGCAGGGTTGGCAACAGGCATAGCAGCGGTGGTTTGGCTGCTGCTATCTACCAAAAAGGACGGTAACAAACTCCAGCGCAGCCGAGAGGAGGCTGCATCTACCATCAACCAGGCCGAGGAAGAAAAGCGCAACATCCTGCTCCAGGCCCAGGAAGAGGCTCTCAAGATTCGTGAGGCCGGAGATAAGGAAATCCAGGAACAACGGCGCGAGCTCAACCGCATGGAGCGCCGCTACATTCAGCGGGATGAGCAACTGGATCGCAAATCCGAGTCACTGGAGCACCAGGAGACCGAACTGCAACAGCGCGAATCCGAAGCCGAATCAGCTTTGGAAAAAGCCGATGCGTTGAAACACCAGCATACGCAGGAACTCGAACGCATCGCATCCCTGAGTACCCAGGAAGCGCGTGAAATCGTGCTCAAACGTGGCGAAGAGGAGGCTACGCACGAACTGGCTCGCCGTTACTACGAGCTGGAGAAGGACCACCAAACCCGGGCGGATGAAAACGCCCGTCGCATCCTCACACTCGCCATAAACAGGCTCGCTACCGACGTCGTGTCGGAAAGCACCACATCTGTTGTTTCCCTGCCCAATGATGAGATGAAAGGCCGTCTCATCGGCCGCGAAGGACGTAATATCAGGGCTCTCGAAGCCCGAACCGGCGTTGACATCATCGTTGATGACACCCCCGGTATTGTCACCCTCTCCTGTTTCGACCCGGTTCGCCGGGAAATCGCGAAACTGGCACTTACCCAACTGGTCAAAGACGGACGGATCCAACCCGCCCGCATCGAGGAGAGCGTCAACCGCGCCATCCGAGACATCGACGAAACCATCTGGCGCGCCGGCGAAGAGGCTACTTTCGAGGTTGGCGTGAGCGGACTTGACCCTGAGCTGATCCGTCTGCTCGGTCGTTTGAAGTACCGGTACAGCTACGGTGAAAACGTGCTGACCCACTCCATTGAGGTGGGCTTGCTCGCCGGTATGCTGGCGTCTGAAGTAGGCGCGAACGTGCAGATTGCCCGCGCCGGTGGACTGCTCCACGACATCGGCAAGGCCATGACTCACGAGATACCGGGCCCCCATGCGGAAATCGGCTATGATCTCACCAGCCGCAACGGCGTTGGTCCGCTGGTGTGCAGCTGCGTCCGGGAGCACCACGACGACGATCACTCCAGCATCGAGTCTTTCCTAGTCGCCGCCGCCGATGGCATCAGCGCCGCCCGCCCCGGCGCGCGCAAGGAGTCCATCGAGCAATACACCCGGCGTCTGCGTGAATTGGAAGACACTGCTAACAGCTTTGATGGCGTGCAGCGGTCTTTCGCGATTCAGGCCGGCCGCGAGGTGCGCGTCATGGTCAGTCCCGAGGACGTGGACGACGTGGCCTGCGCTACCCTCGCCCGCGACATCGCCGGCAAGGTTTCCAAGGAGCTCCAGTTCCCGGGTCAAATCAAGGTCACGGTGATCCGTGAAACCCGCGAGGAGAGCATTGCCCGGTAACCCGTTGTTGATACCAACGGCACGGCGAATGTGCAGGGGCAACCCTCGTGGTTGCCCCGTCTTTCTATCTCGCGCCCGGCCCATAGATGTAAAATAAGCTATGCGAATCCTGATGATCGGCGACATAATCGGCAAACCGGGCCGGCAAACCCTGGCGCGCCTGCTGCCGCAACTGCGCAGCGAGCTCAACATCGACCTGGTAACCGCCAACGCGGAGAACACCGCCGGCGGCTTTGGGCTCACCCTCAAAACCGCCCGCAACCTCCTGGACGCCGGCGTTGACGTGATGACCTCCGGCAACCATATCTGGGACAAGAAGGACATTCTGCCCCACATGGACGAATTGCCGCTGCTCCGGCCGGCCAATTATTACGGCGCGCCCGGCCGGGGTTGGATGATGCTCGGGGACGTCATGATCCTAAACCTGCAGGGCCGCGTCTTCATGCCGCCCATTGACTGCCCTTTCCGAGAAGCCGATAAGCGACTCGCTGAAGCTGAAACCGAACTGGGCTCCCCTCCTCACCTCGTCGTAGTCGATTTCCACGCCGAAGCGACCTCCGAGAAGCAGGGCCTCGGCTGGTATCTTGATGGCCGCGTCAGCGCCGTGGTCGGCACCCACACCCACGTTGGAACTGCCGATACTCGGCTGTTGCCCGGTGGCACCGCCTACGTCAGTGACCTCGGCATGACCGGCCCATTGGACTCCGTGATCGGCACCGAGACCGCCCCGGTTCTTGAGCGTTTTCGCACCGGCCTTCCCCAACGCTTCAAACCCGCGGACGGCCCCTGCGTCCTTAATTCAGTACTCATCGACATCGACTCCGAAACCGGCCACGCCACCGAAATCGTCCGCATCGACCGCACTGTTGACTAGCCCAAAACCGGAGCCCCAATGCCTGTAACCGTTGACCTCCACCTCCATACCACTGCCTCCGACGGAAGGCTGACTCCCACTGAGTTGGTCGAACTGACAGCCTCCAAGGGCCTCCGTACCATCGCCATAAGCGACCACGATACCACCGCCGGCCTCGCCGAAGCCCAACGCGCTGCGGACAAAATCCCCGGTATGCGCCTGATACCCGGCATCGAGCTTAGCTGCGACGTGCCCGGCGGCGAAGTCCATATGCTCGGGTACTTCATGGACACCAGCGACGCTGGGTTCCAGCGAACCCTGGAGGTATTCCGTGAAGGGAGGTTGGCTCGCGGCGAGGGAATGGTGCAGAAATTGGCCGAGTTTGGCCTGCACATCGAGTGGGAGCGCGTGCTGGAGATCGCCGGCGATGCCTCCGTGGGCCGGCCGCATGTGGCCCAGGCTTTGGTCGAAGCCGGCTACTTTTCGGAACCTGCTGAAGCCTTCCGGGAATACCTGGGGCGCAACGGCAAGGCTTACGTGGAGCGCGCCAAGCTCACGCCTCCCGACGCTGTGAAAATGCTCAACGACGTGGGCGGCGTCGCCGTATTCGCCCACCCCTGGTTCGAGCGGCGTGGCGGCGAGCCCGAGCCTGAGCAATCCCTCATCGAGACCGTGGAAGAACTGAAAGCCGCCGGCCTTCACGGCATGGAAGTACACTACGCCATGTACGACGAGGCCACCGTGGATTGGCTTGCCGATCTGGCCCGCGCCTACGACCTCATACCCTGCGGCGGCAGCGACTATCATCATAGCGGCAATTCCCGCGAACCTCTTCCCGGCGTCAACGGCCCGCCAATGGAAACCGTGGAGCGTCTAGAAGCCGCCGCCCGCCAACTCGTCGCAAGTCAATAGACAATTTGCAGGGCCATGCTCGACCAGACCTTGCCGCTCTTTGTCGCTCTGTGGGCAGCCGCCTACTTGATCGGAGCAACCCCCGTTTCCTACTTCATGGGTCGGGCCTTCGGCGGCATAGATCTGCGCCGCCACGGCAGCGGCAACGTGGGCGGCAGCAATCTCGCCAGTCAATTGGGCCGGCGCTGGCTGCCCGTCGTAGTTGTCATCGACCTAGCCCGAGGCGCCGGTCCTGTCTTGATCGGCCAGTTCGCGCTGGGTTTGGGCGAACATCCCTGGTTGCTCGTTGCGACTCCGCTGTTCACCTTATTGGGCAACGCCTGGTCTCCCTTTCTGCGATTCACCGGCGGTCGCAGCGTGGGAGTTTGGGCCGGCGGCATAGTGGGCATTTCACCGTCTCTTTTCCTGGCTGCCCTTGCGACGTACCTTTGTGGCTGGTTGGTGTCCCGCCGTTCGGCGGAATCTCTCCTGGTAATCATGATCCTCTTGCCGCTGGTTTGCCTGGCCTGGCCGGATGCCTGGTTGCTGTTGGCTTCGTCCACTCAATACGCCGTTTATGCCGCAGCCGGGGCCGTGTTTATCCTTGTGAAACGGGTAGTATCCAACGGCGGCCCCATGCCCGACGGCGTGCCACGCAACACTGTGCTGATGAACCGCCTGCTGCGGGACCGGGATATCGCTGACCGGCGAAAGTGGCTCTCCCGCGTCGCCGACCGTACCGCCGATTTCTGATGGCCGAACCGCAGACCGGACCTCACACCGTTACCTGCCATTGGCATCCCACCGTGCCTACCGGGCTGTCTTGCGGGCAGTGCCGGCGATCCATCTGCACCGAGTGCATGGTGCAGGTTCCGGTTGGCATCCGGTGCCGCGAGTGCGGGCGCGCCCAGCCCTTGCCCACTTTCGATGTCCGCCCGGCTAACTACGCCCGCGCCGCCATTGTTGCCGTAATCATCGGAATCGCCGGGGTCGTCCTGACGGTCCTGCTGGCCCTCTACCTCGGCGGCCTGGCCTTCGTCGTCATGCCCCTGGGCGTGGGCTACGTGGCCGGCGAAATAATCAGCCGGGTGGTCAACCTCAAGCGCAGCCGCGGCCTCATGTACATCGCCGGCGGAACCGTTGTAGCCACGGTGATCATCTCGCTTTTCCTGCTCGATTATCGCCTGCTGGGACTATGGGGCATCCTTGCCACCGTGGGCGGCGTACTCATCGCGATAGCCCGCGTCCGGCTCTAGCCTTCTCCAGCTCCGTATTCCTGCCATAGGCGCGCCGTCGTGTCTCCAGCCACGCCGCTGCCGAACCCCCGCCGGCGCAGGAAGTCCCACATCTTGCGGCGGAACGTATGGTAGTCCATTTCCCCGCCCGTAAGCCATTGTCGCGCCCGCCGCTCACCGGCCCGGTACGCGCTGCTGGACTCATCCAGGCTTTCCAGCGTGGCGTCGATGATGCCGTCCGCGATGCCTTTGGCCCGCAGTTCCCGCCGCAGCGCGAACCGCCCTCGCGGTCTGCGCCGTTCCCGGCTGTCCCGCCAGCGTTGCGCGAATTCGGCGTCGTCCAGATACCCGTAACGGCTGAGCGAGGCCAGCACTTGCTCAACGACGGGCTGGGAAAACTCTTTCCCAACCCGTCGGCGCACTTCGGTTATTGATCTCTGCCGGAAACTGACGTAGCGCAGCGCGACTTGCAGCGCCCGCGCATAGTCATCGGATGCGTCCATCAGTTGAGGCTGACCCGGTCCGCGCTGGCGAGGTGTGGCGCGTCACCGTTCCCTGCCGCCAGCCCGTAGCCGTTGCCAACCCCGTCCGGGTCGATTCCGTCGGGGTCGTCTTCGCCCCGGATCAGCGCCTCAATGGTGCCCGATATCTCGGGGTGTTCGCTCAGGAAATTCTTGGAGTTTTCCCGGCCCTGTCCCAGTCGGGTCTCTCCGCAGGAGTAGAAAGACCCGGCCTTCTTGATGAAACCTTGGTTCACGCCGATGTCCAGCAGGTCGCCCATCTTGCTGATGCCCTGGTTGAACATGATGTCAAACTCGGCCACCCGGAACGGCGCAGCTACCTTGTTCTTGACGATCCGCGCCCTGACCCGGTTGCCGATAATCTCCGAACCTTGTTTCAGAGATTCAGTACGGCGCAGGTCGATTCGCACCGAGCTGTAGAATTTCAGCGCCCTCCCGCCGGGCGTAACTTCGGGGCTCCCGTAGGTGACGCCTATCTTTTCCCGGATCTGGTTGATGAAGACCACCGCCGTCCGCGACCGGTTGATCGTGGACGTCAGTTTCCGCAGGGCTTGCGACATCAGCCTCGCCTGCATCCCCACGTGGATGTCCCCCATGTCGCCTTCGATTTCGGCCTGTGGAACCAGCGCGGCGACGCTGTCGATTACTACGGAATCCACCGCGCCGCTGCTGACCAGCTTTTCGGTGATGTCCAGGGCCTGTTCCGCTGAATCGGGCTGAGAGATGAGCAGATTATCCAGGTCCAGCCCGCAGTTGGCCGCGTATTGCGGATCCAGCGCGTGCTCGGCGTCGATGTATGCCGCCAGCCCGCCCTGTCTTTGCGTTTCGGTCATGATGTGGATCGCCAGGGTGGACTTTCCTGCCGACTCCCCGCCGTAGATTTCGGTCACCCGGCCCCGGGGCAGCCCGCCTACGCCCAGCGCAAGGTCCAGAGACAGCGAACCCGTCGGTATGACGTTGGTGATCAAGTGGGCCACCTGCTCGTCGCCCCGCATCACGGCGCCCTTGCCGTGGTCTTTCTCAATGCGGCCCAGCGCTATTTCCAGGGCCGCCAGCTTGTCCTTGTCCAGATTTAGAGTTTCCGGGTTAATCGCCATATCGAACCTCACACGCTGTTACGATTTATTCGCGACGATATTAGCACGTGCGTTCCGGCAATGCAACACCCAATTGTCGCCTTTTTGAAAACTTCCCAACGTTAAACGGGGCGCACGGCCCCTGCTCTAAAAGTCTCAAAACCCTCCCTCGAACCCAATCGTCACCACGCCGTTCTCCACGATTATGGGCGTAATGCGCTCCCCGCCCGAAAGCTCCAGCAGGGCCGGAATCTGGTCCGGCTGCTTGGACACGTCAATCTCGGTGTATGCCACCCGCTGCCGTCGATAGTGCATTTTGGCTTGAGCCGAGAACGGGCAATCAGGGTGGGTGTAAAGGACGATTTCGGTCTGCTCTGCGGTGGTCAAAATAGTCTCCTGAACCGGGTTCTGCTTCATGTCTTGATGGGATTGCCCAATTTTACGTAGCCGGGTCACATAACGCAACGCCGCCACGCCCGTTCATCCTGAGCCTGTGGAAGGATGACACTTGCAAAATTGTATCCGGGCGCGCTCTGTCATATCGGCACGGGCTGCTGTTCCAGCAAGTCCCCGATGACCGACTCCTGGGTGCGCTCCCGCAGACGCGCCATGCTTTTCAGGATGATGCGATGGGCCAGCGCCGGTCTGGCCAGCGCCTTGATGTCGTCCGGCGTAACATAATCTTGCCCCCGGATTGCCGCCAGCGCCTGCGCGCAGCGGTAAAGTCCCAAGGTGGCCCTCGGGCTCGCTCCCAGTTCAACGTCGGGGTGGTCGCGCGTCGCCCTGACCAACTGCACCAGGTATGTCCTCAGCACCGGGCTGATGTACACCCGTCGCACCATGTCCTGTATCCGCAACACTTCCTCCGCCGATGCCACCGGTTTGAGCTCCGCCAGCGGGTTAGCGTCTTCAAACCGCTCCACCATGGCCTCTTCGTCGTCTTCCGACGGATAGCCCAGGCTCAGCCGCAACAGGAAGCGGTCAATCTGCGCTTCCGGCAACGGAAACGTACCTTCCAGCTCAATCGGGTTCTGGGTCGCCAACACCAGGAACGGCGCCGGCAATTGCACCGTGTCCTGGTCAACCGTTACCTGCCGCTCTCCCATCGCTTCCAGCAGGGCCGATTGTGTCCGGGGCGTCGCGCGGTTGATCTCGTCGGCCAGCACCACCTGCGAAATCACCGGACCCGGGCGAAACTCGAACTGCCCGCTCCGTTGGTTGTAGTAGTTGATGCCGGTGATGTCCGAGGGCATCAGGTCGGGCGTGAACTGTATCCGTCGGAATTCGCAGTCCAGCGAGTACGCCAGCGAGCGCGCCAGCGTCGTCTTGCCGATGCCGGGAACATCCTCAACGAGGATGTGTCCGGCGCTGAACAACGCCGCCAGGGTGAACTCGATCACGTCACCCTTGCCGACGATGGCCCGCTGGATGTTGTCCCGGATGGCCCCGGCCGTGTCCGCAATCTGCTGTGTTGCCTGAGAACTTGTCAAGAAAGCATCCTGTCTGCAGCCGTCGTGAAGCCCCCGGCCAGGCGCTCTTCGACCTCCCGCAGATCCTTGAGCGAATCGACGCTGCGCCAGAACTCGTTGGTCTGCACTGCCGACATCCTTCCCGCCGCGGCCAGTTCCGGGAAGGTCGTCGTTTCGTGGTCACCCCGGTCCGGAAGCAACTCCCGGATGCCGGGATCCAGCGCGTACATCCCACCGTTGATCAAGTACGGCAGCGGGATTTTCTCGCGAAATTGACGCACCGTCCCGCCGGCGCACGCGTCAACGATTCCGTACGGACTTACCATCGGCACGGTGAGGATGCTGGCGGCGTGGGACGGATTCTCGCCCTGTCGCCGTCGGTAATCCGCGACCAGCCGGCCGGCGTCCGCGTCGGTGATTACGTCTCCGTTGGTGGCGAGCACCGGTCCCGCAACCTCGCCCAATGCGGCAAAGCCCTTTTTCAACGCGCCGCCCCGGCCCAGCGGGCTGTCTTCACGACTGTAATGGGCGCGGATTCCGAACTCCTTCCCGTCACCGAAGTATTCCTCCACGACTTCGCCGAGGTACCCTACCAGGAACACCACGTCCGTTACCCCGGCGTCTGCCAATCGCCGCACCTGATGCCAGAGAATGGGCCGCCCGCTTACTTGCACCATCGGTTTCGGGACTTCGTCCGTGAGCGGCCGTAGCCGCTCACCCTTGCCTCCGGCCAGAATCAGCGCGTACATGGTAGCCGGTATCCTAACGCCGGCCCGTTGGCAGGTCAACAAAGACGCCACCGCCCGGAAATGAGGCGGTGGCGCTGTTC
>JAPPCX010000113.1 GCA_028875655.1 Chloroflexota bacterium
CAGGCTTGCTCACAGTCTACACCCCAACCGGCATCCCGACTTTTGAGACAGGCTCTATTGCTTTGCACCGGGAAGTCTGTCAACCTGGTGGTACTTCCCGTCCGCGCCGATCACCGTCAAAAACACCGTATCGGACCCCTGATTGTCGTCCGCTCGTTCGTATCGCAGCCGGAAGCCATCGATATCAATGGTTCCCGCATTGTGCGCTCCATCCAGGAAGCACTTGCGGGTCAACTCCCGGCCGCAGGCTTGCAGGCCAGCGATGGCCAGCCGTCCCGCCAGGTAGCCCTCCAGGGAAACGAATCCGGGCTCGGCATCGGGATCATAGCCGGCCAGAGCCGCGTGGTATCTGGCGACCACGGGAATGTCCTCATCCTGCGGCAGAGGCACTACCTGGGTGACGTAAACGCCCTCGCCGGCCGTGCCGAGTTCTTCCGCGAGCGCGTCGCTCCCGACAAACGAAACCGTCATAAATACCGAATCAATGTCTCGCCTCAGCAATTCAATCGCTCTAGCAACGGGCGCGTAAGCCCCTACCATGATGACCGCTTCGGGATTGGCCTCCGCAATCCTCAAAGTAGCCGCTTTTACCGCCATCGTATTCCGAGGGTAGTGCCACGACACGACGGGCTGCATGTCCCGCCGTTGCAGCGCCAGCAAGACGCCTTCGAGACCGTCCCTACCGTATGAATCGTCTTGATACAAAACGGCGACCCTCGTAATGCCCAAATCCTCAGTCAGCCGGGCAACCATTTCATCGGTTTCCTGATAGTACGAGGCGCGAAGATTCAGCACGTTGTCCAGATAGGGATCGCGCAGAAACGACGCTCCCGTGAACGGGGCAATGTAAGGCACGCCGGCAACGTGCGCCTGCGGAGTTGCGGCTCGGGCAGTCGGCGTGCCCACCGCTCCGATCAACGCGAAAACCCCCGCTTTTTCGATCAGGTCACGAGTATTGGAGAACGCGAAATCGGCCTCGTAGGAATCGTTCAGGGATTCCAGCCTGAGCTCCCGGCCGTGGACGCCGCCGTTCCGATTTGCCTCTTGAAACGCCGCCTGGATACCCAGGCGCATAGCGTTGCCCAAGCCCCCGGCAGGTCCGGTGAACGCCGCCGATTGTCCGAACAAGACTTGACCATCGGATACCCCAGGATCACCCGGTCCTTGCTCCTGCATCGCTGCGCCAGTAGGAGAATCCACCCCTGTTTCACCTGACGCTGCCGGCGGTGCGCTCCGCGCGCTGGAGCACGCCGCAGACGACGCGGCGGTGAACAACGCCAATATCATCACCACGACGGCGAAGCGGACAACCAATCCGTTGACTAGATTCATTACCGAATCAGAGCGGACAAAAAGGTCAGCGGCGCTATAGCGCCGGTGGAAGTCGCTTGTGCCACGGCGTGGCCTGCTCGTAGGCGTAGGCCGCCCGGAATATAGCGGCTTCGCCCAGGTGCGGCCCGGCAATCTGCATCGCCAGGGGCAACGCCCCCTCGCCGTCGCCGGTGAACCCGCACGGGATGCTCAACGCCGGGCATCCGCTCAAACTGTACAAGCCTCGGAAACTGCCCTCACGCAGCGCCGCTGCCGCCATTTCCTTGCTGCTGACCACAGGCGGCTCGTCCGAGAGCAGCCCGGCCGGCCCCGTTGATGTCGGCTGAATCAACAGGTCCACTTCTCGGAACGCTTCGATCACCTGGCGGCGTACCAGGGCGCGCAGTTTCACCGCCTTGTAATACACCTGACCCGGTATCAAGTTGCCCGTGGCAAAGGCAACTCGCGTATTGGGGTGATAGTCCTCGAATCGCTCCCGCAGCCACTCGGGGTTGAGGCTGACCCGCTCGGTGCTGGTGATGGTGCGGACAATCGGCCCGGTGTACTGCGCCATGGGCAGGCTGACCGGTACGACCTCCGCGCCCAACTCACGGAGCACTTCGGCGGCAGCGGCCACCGCGTCGCGGCTGCGGTCGTCTAGCTTCAATCCGTGTCCGCCCATCAGCTCCTGTACCACGCCGATGCGCATGCCGGCCACGCCACCATCCAAATTGTCCAGGTAGTCGGGCACGGGTTCCGTGCGGCTGTAGCGGTCTTTGGGGTCGTGGCCAGCGATGACCTGCAACGTCAACGCGCAATCGGCAACCGTGCGGGAGATGGGACCGATGGTGTCCGTGGACCAACTGGCGCCATCTACTCCGGCCCGGCTCACCCGACCCCAGGTGGGTCGGATGCCTACCAGGCCGCAGTTAGCTGCCGGCCCTCGAATGGAGCCGCCGGTGTCCTCGCCCAGGGAGGTGGCGCAGAGGAACCCGGCGGTCGCGGAACCGCTGCCGGTGCTGGATGTACCGGGATTCCGTGCCGTGTCCCAGGGGTTGCGTGCCGGCCCGGAGAAGCTGCTGATGGGGTCGCCCAGCGCGAACTCGCTCATGTTGGTCTTGCCGATGATAACCGCTCCGGCATCCTTGAGCTTGGATACTACCGTTGCGTCATAATCCGGCACGAAATCGGCGCGAATCTTGGAGGCGTCGGTGGTGCGAATGCCAGCCGTGTAGATCTGGTCCTTGACGCCGACCGGGACGCCGTGCAATGGCCCGCGAAAGTTGCCGGATGCCGCTTCGTCAGCTAGTCGTCTGGCATCGGCGCGGGCCTCGTCGGCGCACACGGTGATGTAGGCATTCAGCTTGTCGCCAACCGCGTCGATACGATCCAGGTAAGCGTCCACCGCCTGGGCGGCGGAAATCTCACGCGCACGGATGGCGACGGCCAACTCGGAGGCGGGGAGGAATGGAATTTCATTGGGAGTCATTCTGACACCTCCATATCGGCCGGCAGGGTAACGGCAACGTACTCTTCCAGGTTGAAACCCGGAGGATTGATGGCAGCCATCTCCTCCAGCATAGCGTTCAGGCTATGGGCAACTTGCGTCAACTCCGGTTCCGCCAACGTCAACCCAACCGCTTTGGCCAGGGCCTGGATTTCCTCATTGTTTAGATCGCTCATACCGGCTCCGTGTACTGTAGTGGGTTGATAATTTCAACAAATGGAAAAGCGGCGAAAATCGCTGTCCAAGGTGCATATTTGGCTGATATTGTGTTCGCGCATCAGCACGGCGGTGTGCAGATCGTGAACCACATTGCCCCGCAGATTGGGCAGTTCCTCCACGATTTGCGAAAGGACCGTCAAATGCCTCTCAGTGGGGCGCAACAGGCCGAACTTCGGTGATTCTAGCAGCGTCGCAAGAAAACGACAGCCATCATCCAGACTCCACGGCTGAGGATAAATGGAGGGATGAGTGATGACCCGCAAAAATTCGTAACAGACATTCCAAGTCAGGAATACAGGCGACGAACCAACCCTGGCTTGCGCGAGCCGCTCCCGACACGGAACATGAAACTCCGAATCATCCCGGCCGGCGTAGACCAGCACGTTGGTATCGAAAACCATCATACGTACCTAAAACCATCATACTCGTCCATGACCCGATAGAGTTCCTCTTTGTCAGTGATGTCAACCAACTCTCCGCCGCTGTTCCATTTGGGCAACTCGGGCCACGGGTCTTCCGATTTGTCGGGAGTCGCTTCTTTCGGGGCCTCGTCGAGGATTTGCAGAATGCCGGCCTCCGCCAATGCCGACGCCGTGGTGCCGCGCCGCTTGGCTTCCGCGTACAGTCTGTGTACGATTTTCTCGTTGATGTTCAGTGTAGTTTGCATGGCGTTAAACCTGATACCCGATTTACGTTAGATTACACCGTCTGCCCCGTGAAACGCCAACTTTCCAGCAGGGCCGCCGGCACGTGCATTGCCACGCCGGCCTCGTTCAGGTTCAGGTGAGCCGTGTCAGAAAGGGCCTGGCAGCCAGCCAGCGCATCTACGTAGCTTTGCGTGAACCGCAGATTTTTCACGGGCGTAGTGAGTTCGCCGTTTTCAATCACAAACGTCCCGTCCCGCGTCATCCCCGTCATCACGCAGCCCCGGTTGTGCGCTAGCCTTGTGTAATAAAACCGCGTGATGTAAAGCCCCTTGTCCACCGATGCAATCAACTGTTCAGTACTACGGATTCCCGGTCGCATAAACAGGTTGGTCGCTGTTGGCCCACCCGTCGCGCCGCGCTGGTGTCCAGTGGATGCCAAGCCGGCTTTGGCGGCGGTGTAACTGTTGTGAACCGGACCCTGCACTACGCCATCTGCGACGATCTCAACCCGGCTTCTCGGTACACCTTCAGCGTCAAAGGGCACGGGCCAGCCTGCCGGATCCAGGCCGTCATCCCAGATGGACACCAGCGGGCTCATCGCCGGCTGGCCCAGCGCTCCGCACATCCAGCTGCGCCCGTCCTGCACCATCTGCGCGCCCATGCCGTAGAAACTCAAAGCTTCCAGCATGTCGTCAACGGCGTAGTGTTCCAGCACTACCGGGTAATCGCCCGGTTCCAGATCCTGCGGGTTGCGACCCCGCACCGCCTTGCCGATGGCCTCGTCCGCCAACGCCTCGGCGTCGATTTCGCCCATGCGCCAACCGCCGCCCTTGGACCAGCCGGCCGAGTCCTCGCTGCGGGCGGTGATGAGCAGGCCGGCGAAAGTGCCGGCGTGGTAGGAGTAACGAGGTCCCCGGGTACTGAATACCGCCAGCTCGGTTACACCCGTGCGGTAAAAGCCGGCGGCTTCCAGCCGGGCGTCCGCCGCCTTGCGGCAAACCGTGCCGACGATGGCGGCGCGATGTTCCGGCCCAGCGTTGGCCGTCGCCTCGTCATAGGCGTGAACGGACGCGGCTTGCGATGCGCTGGGCAACCCGGGAAAGTCGGGGTCTTCGGGCATGAGGCCGGCGTGTTCCCTGGCCTGCAAAACCGCGGCGCGCAATCCGTCGAACGACAAATTGTTGGTTACGGCGCGACCCTGACGTTTCTGGTAAGCGACGCGGATATGGGCCACGGCGTCGTCATGGTACACGTTCTGGTGGATACGGTTGTTGGCAAAGCGGGTGAGGGCCTGCGTGGTTGCAGTCAGGTAGATGTCCGCATCCCCCAGATGGAGGTTGCGCAGGGCATCTCGCAGCAACGAGCGAATGTGGTCGGGGCCGAGCATCGCAAGCTAATGCATCACGCCGACGCGGACGTTGCGGAAACGGGCCGGGCTGGTCCCATGACTAGTGTGGGCAATCTGGCCCGGCTGTCCCTTGCCGCACCGGGGCGTTCCCCAAAGTGTCCAATGCTCCGGCCCGCACACCGCGTCGCAGCTGCGCCAGAACTCCGGCGTGATGCCGGTATAGGTGGGGTTTCGGAGCAGGCGTCCCAATTTCCCGTTCTTGATCTCGCGCCCCACTTCCGTCCCGAACTGAAAGTTGTAGCGGCGGTCGTCAATGGACCAGGAGCGGTTGGTTTCCAGGTAGATGCCGTCGTCGGTGTCGGCTATCAGGTCGTCCAGCGTCCACTCGCCCGGCTCCAAACTCACGTTGGTCATGCGAATCAGCGGAATGCGATTCCAGGATGACGCCCGCATACAGCCGTTGGACGGCAGGCCCAGCCGCGTCGCCGATTCGCGGGACATCAGGTAGCCCACGAATTGCCCGTCGCGGATGATGTCAGTCGATTGGGCCGGCAGCCCCTCATCATCCCAGCCGAAGGTGCCGAGGCCGGTTGCGCTGGTGCTGTCGGCAGTGATGTTGACCTGTTCCGAACCATAGCGAAAGTCGTTGAGCAGGTCGGGGGTGAGAAATGACGTGCCGGCGAACGCTGCCTCGTCGCCCAGCGCCCGGTCAAGTTCCACCGCATGGCCGCACGATTCGTGAATCTGCAACGCCAGCTGGCTGCTGTCTATGATCAGGTCGGTGGTGATGCCCACCGGACAAGGCTCGGCAGTAAGCAACTCTGCCGCTTCCTCTGCGATGCGACGAGCGTTCCCAGCCAGGTCCATTTCGACCACATACTCCCAGCCGGCGCACCCCTGCTGCCGACCGTGAGATTGCGGATACGAACGTCGTTGCGTCTCGCCATTGCCCACTGCGGTGGCCTGCACGCCGCCGCCGGCTTCGTAGATGGTTTGGCTGACGCGCGCCCCCTCGGTGTTGGCAAAAGTGCGCTCTTCTCGGATGAACACCACGTTGGCCATCCGCGCGCTCACCTGGGGCACGGCGGCCATCTCAGTGTCAGCGGCCAGCAGCAGAGCCAACTTATCCCCAAGAGCTACGGTAAAGGGGTCGATGCCTATAGGAGTGGTGTAGCTGCCCCGGCTGGCCACCGGCCCACCCAGCAGTCGAGCAGCGGTCAACCCGGCGCCATTCTGCCCAGCGGAGGCGCGGGCAATCTGCACCGCCTGCCCGGCAGCCTGATCAGCGCCGGCGTTCGCCAACTCCCGTGTGGACGCGAATCCCCAAGCGCCGTTGTAAAGTGCGCGGACACCCAAACCAACGGACTCATCAGCAGTCATCGTCTCCATCACACCGTTACGCACCACAATGCGCTGCTCCCGGTTGGAAACGAGACGCACATCAGCATATTCCGCCCCGCGAGCGCGGGCGGTGTTAAGGGCAGTGGCGATAATTGGGTCCATCTTTCGACTGCCAGATCACAAATCGGATAGTTCCCTCAGGGCGGTGCATAGCCGGTGGGTTAGCACGTCGTTTTGTTCCACAAAAGCGTCCGAATTGACCGCCCACCCTTCACCCCACTTACCATTGTTGGAGGATACGAACTCGTCACCGCTGAACTGACCTATGTACTCTTTCTGGAACGTCCGCAATCCTTCGGGAAGTCCATCAATGTAATCGATTGTAAACTCGAACCGGCCTCCGTCTGATACGTAAAACCGGGCCAGATATAGAGGACGCTGCCACTGGGAACAGCGTCCCCTGACTGTGATGGCGGTTCTCCGATAGCGCAACTGCCCGCCAGCATCCGTGACCGCATCAATTAACTGGAGCATCGCATCTCGCACATCCGGACGGAATGAGTCGAGCAATTCAGCGGGGCTCAAGTTAGGACTTCTGGAGTTACTACTGCGAGGGGTGTTCACCTGTCCGATTACCCGCGAAACCAGTGCCTGACCAAACTGTCCGGGGTACTGCTTGACTTCAACAGCCAACACCTCAAGATTGTCGCGGGTTTGTTCGTTGAGAAACTTGACGACTCGCTCCAGCTCATCGGGAATCTCGTCCGCTACGAAAAGCAGCCGGAGCCGATTGGCGGCCAAATTCGTGGCTACCTCTTCCCAAAAATCGTTGATAACGGGTTCTTCATCCCTCTGCAAAAGAATGCTGATTTCACCGTCCGGGTCATCCGAACTCTCCTCAAAAATCCGGCGCATATCGCGTTCCGACCAAACGCTAGCAGCCGTGGCCGCGTAGTCCAGCATTTGCCCGACGATGTTACGACGGATTTCCCGATTGGCGCCGCGTTTGACCTCCACCAGCGTTGGCCGTGAGTGTTGATCAATCAGCAGGTGGTCAAGTGCCCAACCCTCAATCGGCATTTCGCGCTTAATGAGAATCCAGCGCAACGGATCGTGGGGACGCATTTGGTCGCCGGCCAGCAGTTCGGGGTGCTGCCCAATCAACTGCTGGAGCAGATCTTCCGTCTCGAACCGCTCTTCGGTCAGGGGCTCCAGCTCGCCGCTGGCGTTGCGGATGTAGATTTTTTCGGCCATTTCGGCCCGCCCCTAAACCGGCAGGAACGGCTCTTCCGACTCGGGCGGCAGTTGCTCGAAGGCGTTGATGTTGAACGCTAGGACGGAGTAGTAGCCCATGAGGTTGGTCAATTCAATCAGGCCGCGGTCTCCGAACTCGGCGCGGGCCGCGTCGAAGGTGGCCTGGGACACCCGCCGGGTGCGGAAGAATTCGCGCCCGTAATTGATGACAGCAGCCTCGGCTGACGACAGTTCCGGCAAGTCCTGCTTATCGCGCAGGCTGTCCACCAAGGCGTCGCTGAGGCCGGCGCGGCGGCCGGCGGCGGCGTGGGCGTGCCAGATGAACTGGCAGTCCAGCTCGCGGGCGGTGGTGAGCATGGCGAGCTCCGCCACGTTGTCGGACAGGGTAGATCCCCCGGCGCGCAGGTAGTCCCGCAGCACCTCGCCGCGCTGGGCGATTTCCGGCACGTGCAGCTGGACCGCCACCGGCCCCATCTCCGGCACAACGTTGTTGCGGGATGACACTATCGCGTCGAAAGCGGCTACCTGTTCCTGTGGTACGGAGTCTCGGCTGGCGGCTGGAAAGCGTGGCATGAAGGGTCCTCCTAATGTTGGGGGTTGGGATTACTGGCAATTTGGAATCACCTCTTCGCCGAACAACTGGATGGCCTCCATTATGCGCTCGTGGGGCGGCCCGCCGGAGTGAGCGTGACGCAGGCGCAGCAGGAAGTAGTCAGCGCCGGTCGCCTCGCTCCAGCGGTGGAACTCGTCCACCACTTCCTGCGGTTCGCCCAGGATCAGGCGGTCGGGGCCGAGGTTGTCGATGTTGATTTGGGATTCCTCCGTGTACCGGCGGAACTCGTTGAGGCCGTTGCGCCAGTAATACTTGTAGGCATCCATTACCTCCGGCCCGTAAACTCGTTCGGCTTCGGAGCGGGTGGAGGCGACCCAGGCATCGCGCATCAGGCAAGTCACCGGCTCCCGCCCGGATGCCTCCGCAGCCCGTTGATAGGCGTCGGTCAGCGCTATGGTGCTCTCCAGACCCGTGCTCGGCCCCGCGACAAAGCCGTCGGCGATACGGCCGGCCCGACGCGCCCCGGGAGCGCGGCTTGCGCCAATCCATAGCGGCGGCGACGGGTCGGAATAAGGACGGGGTGTAATTGTGATGTCTTCCAGGTTGAAATGCTCGCCGGAGAAATCGAACCGTTCACCCGACCAGCATTGCCGAATGATCTCTATCTCTTCTTCAAACCGGCTAACCCGCTGTTCTATCGGTATGTCAAACGTTCGGAAGTCCACCGGCTGGTACCCCAGCCCTACGCCCAGGATGAAGCGGCCCCGCGAAACGATGTCCAGCGTTATGACGTCCTCAGCCATCTTCACAGGATGATGCAACGGCAGCAGAATAACCGACGTGCCCAGGTTCAACGTGGTCGTCTGGGCAGCAACGGCGGCGGAAACGATCAGCGGCGACGGCAGGAACCCATCCTTGTCCTGGTGATGCTCGCCGAAGAAGCACGAATCAAACCCCACCGATTCGGCGAGCTTCGCCTCGGCAACGACTTCTTCAACCCGCAGGGCCAGGTTCTCGCCGGCCGGCGGGTCCGCAATGGAACTGTATATGCCAAACTTCATGGATTCACCTGAAATGCGATAGCACCCGACCGGAAAACAACTCCATCTGCCGGAAGTAATCATCCGTGTCTCCGGCCAAGAATCCGAAGACGAAATCCCGAACGCCGGCGTCGATGCGTTCCTGTATCGCGCCGATGCAGTCCTCGGCGTTGCCGGTCACGCACAAAGCTCGCGCGATGTCTTCAGCACTGCGCTCCGGCGTGACGTAGCGTTGGCCGACGTGGGTTATCGCAGTTTCCAGGGCCCGGTCCGGGTTTTCGTGAATAGCAGTGGGCTGGTTCAAGCCCCATTTGAAGCCGCTGAGATCGCGGCCCGAGTGCTCGGCCATTTCGCGCACGCTGGCGTTGGAGCGGCGGATGCGGTTGACGGTGAACAGGTACGGATACCAGCCATCGCCAGCTATCGCCGCCCGGCGGATGGCGGCATCGCTGCGGCCGGCCACCCAGATCGGCGGGTAGGGTTGCTGAGTCGGCTTCGGCAGCAGCGTCACGTCGTCGAAATTGAAGAACCGCCCGTGATGAGAAACTTTTTCGGAGGTCCACAGGTCTCTCATCACCCGCAGCATCTCGTCGGTGCGACGGCCCCGGGTGTTGACCGGAATCTCCAGTGCGTCGAACTCGGCCCGGGTATCCCTCTGGCCGCTGATGCCGATGCCGAAATCCAGCCGACCGTTGGAGATCTGGTCCAGGATGGACACCATTTTCGCCAGCATCACCGGATGGTACAGCGGCGCGATGACGATGCCGGTGAGCACGCGTATCCTCGACGTCGCGCCGGCCGCTGCCGCCATCGCCGGTATGCCCATCATTGTGGGACGAGGCGGATTGCCGTCCATGATATGCTCGCCGACGGTTACCCGGTCGAAACCCAGGTCCTCCGCGCGACGGGCGAATTCAGCAACGTCCCAGTAGTCGTCAACGGTGAGATTGCAGCCGAATGTGATCGTGCCTTCAGGCATATTCGTTTCCCTTCCCCTGTATTATTGGCCCAGCATCTCGTCGGTGATCTCCGCCAATTTTTCGCCATTCAAGACTCCCTGCCACTTCCGGTGAAGGCTGCCATCCTCGTTGATAAAGAACGTCGCCGGCAACCCGGTTACGCCCAGCTCCGGCAGCACTCTGGCGTCTTCCGTATATCCCGCCGGGTAGGTTACCGACAGTTCGTTGAGCAACTTAACGGCGTCCTCCTGGGTGCCCAGGCTGAAGAACTGCCCAAGGTCAACTCCGATCACCAGCGCCCGGCCGGAATATTCGTCGGCAAAGTGCTGAAACTCCGGCATCTCCGCGCGGCAGGGCGGACACAAGCCGGCCCAGAAATTCAGTACGACCGGTTGTCCCTGCAAGTCAGACAGCGAAAGATTCTCTCCCCCAACGGCATCCTGGCCCTGGTAAAAATTAATCGGGAAGTCATAGACGGCGTTAGCCGCAGGGTTGACCTCGGTCGCGGCCCCTGATTCGGAGCCACAAGCGCTTGTTCCAAAAACCAGGAGCGTGACAGCAACCACCACGGCCAAACCCACAGCCGGAGAGTCGGCGCGCGCCTTTTGTAGAAAGCCCGTCATACTTTTCATCGCGGGCAGATTAGCATAGGCGCCGGGGATTGTTAAGCAAACTCAATCCTGATAGTCTGGCGCCGTATTCGTTCCAGATCATGCTGTAGCCATGCCAGAACTGACTCCCTGCGCCCAACGTCGCCTGCGATTGTCGCTGTCGGTGCTACTTGCGTTCGCTTTGGCCGTCGTGGTCTGGCAGTTGTTCAGCATACTCCTGCCCTTTTTGATCAGCGCGGTCATGGCCTATCTCCTGCTGCCCCTGGTTAAGCAGGGCGACCGGGTTCCTCTGGCACAGCGATGGCCCGGCGGAGTTCGGGCGGCCACGGCCGGATTCGCCACTTTGGCGGTAATCGTGGCGGTGGTCGTCGTGTTGGCGTTGGGCGTTTTCAGACTCGTCGATGGTTCCATAACCCTGGCCGAACGCGCTCCGAGCATCATCGCTGAAGGCAGGGCCGTTTGGGAAGAATTGCAGGAGGTATACCGAAATCGTGTGCCCGCGAACATACAAGAAATAGTAGATCCCCGCCTAAACGAATTGCAGTCTGCGCTGTTGAACGCCTCCCTCGCCGCGTTGCAAAGGGTCTCCCGGGTCGCCCAAAGCGGAATCTCCCAGGTCGTAAGCTTGGCCGCATCGCCGATAATCCTGTTCTACCTGCTGTACCAGCCCGCGACCTTGGGCAGCGGCACCAGACGACTGCTCCCCGGCCCGTTGCGGGAAGACCTGTCGGAAATCGGACGGCTGGCCGGCGAGTCCATCGGGGCCTACATCCGGATGCAGTTGTTGTTGGGAGTGTCGGTCGGCGTCGTGGTATGGCTGGCCTTGCTGGTCATGGGCGTTCCGCTGGCGCTGCCACTGGGCATCTTGGCGGGCATGGCCGAATTGGTCCCCATCGTCGGAGCGACAATATTCATCATTCTGGCCAGCATTGTGGTCGCGCTTCTGGACTACACCAAGCTGCCCTTTCTCATCGCCGTGTATCTCGTGGTGCAAATTTTGCAGAACACTTTGATCGCGCCCAGGATGCAGGGACAAGCATTGGGACTGCATCCTCTGGCGGTGATCCTGGCATTAGCCATATTCGGCCTCTTCTTCGGGTTCCTGGGAACTCTGCTGGCCGCGCCCCTTACCGCCGCCGGCTACCGCGTACTTGATTATGTGCGCCGGGAATGGACAATCGCCGGCATTGTCCGGCTCGATGATGACTCATTGGCGGCTGTGGAGATGGAAGAACCCAGCGACCCCGGCGCCGCGTAGTCTATTCGTACTGCTTGGTGTACAATCGGGGCGGTCAAGGACACCACGCTGCCGCTACAGGGGGACTTCCGATGCGTATCCTGCTGATCGCCACCAACCGCCACAACCGCGTCATGAGCCGCATGCGCGCCCAGCCGATTCCCATTGGCCTGGCCTACGTTGCCGGACACATCGACCGGTCTCGCCACCAGGTCAAGCTGGTTGACCTGATGTTTGCCAGCGAGGACTACCTGGATGAGGTGGAGCAAACGGTGCGGGAATTCAATCCCGAACTGGTCGGCATCTCCATACGCAACCTCAGCAATCACAGTTATGTCGATCCCCAGTGGCAATTGCCCATCACGAAGAGCGTAATCGAGCGTGTCCGTTCCATCTCCGACGCGACCATCGTGTGCGGTGGCCCCGCGTTCAGCATCATGCCTACGCAGGTCTATGAATACGTACAGCCCGACTTCGGTTTGGCGGGCGACGCCGGCGAAAGCTTCGCCGATCTCGCCGGCCGCATCGAGATCGGCGAACCTGACTACAGGGGCATGACCGGACTACTCTACCGCGAAAATGGCCAATTGGTGTACAACGGGATGCGCTGCTCGTCCGACTTCATCGAACGGCCCAGCCTTGACGATCTGGACATGCCCAAGTACGCCAAGGCGGGATTCGGCGTCAGCGTCCTCACCAAGCTGGGCGGTTTCTACTATCCCACTTCCGCCGACGACATCCGCACGCCGGAAGGGGCTTGGCGCGTCATCCGGCCCATCGACGAGGTGGTTGAGGAAGTGGCGGAGGTCACCGAGCGGTATGGGCTGAAGAAGATTTTCTTCGTGGACAACTGCTTCAATGTGCCGCTGGAGCACGCCAAGGAACTGTGCAACGCGCTCATGGAAGCGGAGGTCAAGGTGCGCTGGAACACCTGCCTGGCCCCCTACGCCTGCGACGCCGAACTGATCGGGCTGATGAAGCAGGCGGGCTGCGGCTTGGTGATGATGGGAGGAACACGCGGCGGCGACCCCCATGAGGGCGACAACGACACCTCGCGCTACGCGTCCCTCAAAGAGACCACCGACCTGTGCGAAGCCGGCGACCTGCACTACACCATCTCTCAGCAGTTTGGCGAGCCGGGCGAAACCCGCGACTCAGTCGAGAACAAGCTGGAATTCCTGCGCGGGCTGAAACCGTCGCTGGCCAATCTGCGCGTCGGAGTCAGTGTCATGCCCGGCACCGAGGTGGCCACGCGCTGTATCGAAGAAGGCATCATCGCCGACGAATCGGAACTGATTGCGCCCACTTTCTACATGGCGGAGGAAGTACGTCCCTGGCTGGTTGAATACCTCCGCGAGCTGGTGGACGCCAACCCCCGCTGGAACCTGATGTAGGCGTTGCGAACGACTCTTTGAGGAAACGAAGGAAGGCAACAATGACCTCCACGCAAGGCTCCATGACCATAGCCGACCGGATTAGCTTGGCTGACCCCGAAACTACCCGCATCGCCCACCTGCTGCGCCGCGCCGGCTTCGGCGCAACCCGCGACGAAATCGACCGGGCGATCTCCCAAGGCTACGAAGCAACCGTCGAGGAACTGCTGCATCCCGAACTGCAGCCGGACCTTGAAATTGAAGACCTCATCCGGCGCTACCACACGGACCAGAACAGCCTGATGTTGCTGGAAAGCAGCCAAAGCTATTGGCTATACCGGATCATCAATTCCCGCCGGCCGCTGGAAGAAAAAATGGCCCTGTTCTGGCACGGCCTGTTCGCCACCGCCTACGGCAAGCTCAACCACGCCAAAGCCGTGGTCAACCAGACCCACACTTTCCGGCGGCATGGGTTGGGCAAGTTCGCCGACATCCTGCTGGAACTGTCCCGCGACCCGGCCATGATTTTCTGGCTCGACAACAAGGACAACCACAAAGACGCCCCCAACGAGAACTACGGGCGCGAATTGCTCGAACTGTTCTCCATGGGCATCGGCAACTACACGGAGGACGACGTGAAGTCCGCCGCCCGTTCGTTCACCGGCTGGACGATAGACAACGCGGAGTACATGAGCATTCGGGCCAGCCGCGATTCTTTCTGGCCTTACGGTCGCATCGACTGGCAATTCCGCTACCGTGACGACGACCACGACGACAGCGAAAAGACGTTCCTGGGCCATGCCGGCGCCTTCAACGGCCAGGAAATTATCGACATCATCGTGCGACAACCGGCAACCGCCCACTACATCGGCAGCAAGCTTTACAACTTCTTTGTCTCTGACCGCCCGGACGAGGAGGCTATCGGCATTCTTGCCGACGAGTTCACGCGTACCGGGGGCGACATCCGCGCCGTGATGCGCTGTCTGTTCCAGTCCGATTTCTTCTCCGATGAGTCCGCCCGCCTGGGGAGGGTGAAGAGCCCTGCCGAACTGGTCGGAGGCACGGCACGGCTGGCCGGCAGCCACCGGACGCCGGAGTGGACCATCTGCAACCTGGCCATGGACGTGAACTTCATGGGCCAGGAGATACTCAACCCGCCCACAGTGGAGGGTTGGCACACCGGCATGGAATGGATCGATACCGGCAACCTGGTGGAGCGCATCAACGCCGCCGGCGCGGAAATGCGCGATACTACCCGACCCGGGGTGTCCGCAATCGTGGGCAGGGTCCAGTCGGCCGGCGATATCCTGTCCCCTCGCCAACTGGCCGAGGCGTGCCTTGACGCCGTGGGCATGTTTGAGGTTTCGGAAACTACGTTGAACAGCCTCGTTGCACTGGCTGCTCCGTGGGGAGAAATCCGGTTCGACCAGGATGACGCCGTTGCCTGCTCCAAGGAGCGCGTAGTCGAAATGCTGCAGCTCATTGTGGCCTCGCGTGAGTATCAGCTGGCATGACCACGGCGACGGCGACGTTCGAGTACAGCCACACGGTAGGGTTCCTCGCCTACCGGGGGCGTGGCTTTATCCATCCCATCGCGCTTACCCTGGGCGATAACGGGGCGATGTATGTTCTGAACCGGGGCGGCCCCGAGTCCGTCGGACGCCTGGAACACAAGCGCGTGTGCGTCTGCACCGTTGACGAGGGCTACATCGGGGAATGGGGCACCGGCGGCACCGAGGACGGGCAGTTCTGGTGGCCCAGCGACATCACTCGCGCTGCCGACGGTCGGATTTTCGTTACCGACGAGGCGTTGCAACGGGTCACCATATTTGACCCAAACGGGAATTATGTCCGACACTGGGGCGATGTTGGCGACGCCCCGGGTCAGTTCAACCGGCCCGCCGGGATAACCGCAGCCCCGGACGGAACGCTGTTGATCACCGACGGCTTGAATCACCGCATTCTGCGGTTCACTACCGAAGGCGAATTCTTGGACGGCTGGGGCGAGTACGGCGCCCAGGCTGGACAGTTCAACACGCCGTGGGGATTGACGTGCGACTCCGACGGGAACGTATTCGTCGCAGACTGGCGCAATGATCGCGTCCAGGCTTTCACCCCCAACGGACGATTCATCGGTCAGTGGGGAACCGGCGGAGATGGCAGTGGCCAACTGAACCGACCCGCCTCGGTTGCGGTGGACTCCGAAGGGTATATCTACGTCGCAGACTGGGGCAACGAGCGGGTGCATATTTTCGCGCCGGATGGGGAAGTGGCCGGCATCCTGCTGGGCGACGCGACGGTATCCACGTGGGCAGCCGACTACCTGGCGGCAAACCCCGACGAGCAGCGGGCCAGGACTGAAGCCAACCTTACTCCGGCAGTGAACCCGTGGCGTGACCACCATCGGGAAACTTCAGCGCGCATCGAGTCCCGTTTCTGGGGCCCCACCTCCGTCGCCGTAGATTCGGAGGGACGTATCTACGTGGTGGATTCGTGCCGACACCGCGTCCAGATCTACCGGAAAACAGTGTAGGGGCGAATAATTCCTCGCCCCTACGCGGCGGTGCTATGCGGTTCTATCCGGGAATCCTCTGCAACAGCGGCTCCGTCCGGTTGGGCAGCAGGTCGGTCTCGAAAGTGTTGATGAGCATTCCCAGCATGGTGTAGTTGCCCAGCACCAGCGTCAACTCGATGGTGCCCTGCTGGCCAAATACCTCCAGCGCGCTCTGGTAGCCGCCTCGGCTTACCTGGTGGTTGCGCAGAATCTCACGCCCCAGATGGATCACCGCCGACTCGTCGGGCGCCAGGTCCGGCAGCGGCTTGTTGTCGCGGATGGCGTCCACCACGGCGGCCGGCACGCCGGCGTCGCGGGCCGATGCGGCGTGGGCGTTCCAGATGTGCTGGCAGTCCATCTCTCGGGCCGCCACCAGCATGGCCAACTCCGCCGCTTTCATCGGCAGGCTGGCATCGTTGCGCAGGTACTGATTCAAGGCCGTGGCGTGCTTGCTCGCCTCCGGCACGTGGACCATGACGGACCCGGGTCCGTAGGGCGGCACCGCTGTGCCGTTCTGTGTAATCTCATCAAAGGTGGCCTCCTGGCCGGCCGGCACGGTCTCTCTGGTTGCTGCGGGTAGTCGCGCCATGGTGATTCCTCCTGAGCTGCCAATTTCGCGCGTAGGGGCAACTCTTGTGGTTGCCCCTATGTAAGCGTTTGGCTCTATCGGTACGGTTTCTTGCCGGTTTTTTCCTCAAACAGTTTCCAGGTGTTTTCGTTGAAGGGATAGTATTTCCCCGGAGAGCATTGCTCGATTTCAAGCTGGGCCTTGATGACCCCTTCGACCTCTTCGCGCTGGTGCGCGATGTTGATCACTTCCTGAGCCGCGCTGGCCGGCACCACAACCACGCCGTCATCGTCGCCCACGATGGCATCGCCGGGCCTAACCAGCACGCCGCCGCATTGGATGCAATCGTTGACCTGCCACGGCCAGAACTCGGCCGGGCCCTGCTTGGCGGTGGCGTTGGCCGCATAGACGGGGAATCCGTACTCTTTGAGCGTGTTGGTATCGCGCACCGCTCCGTCGGTCACCAGGCCCCCGACGCCGCGCTGGTACAGGCGAAAGAACTTGATGTCGCCGCCGATGCTGCTGAACGGCCAACGCATGGCGTCTATCACCAGAACCTCGCCGGGGCCGCACAGCTCGAACGCCACGTACTCGGCGGAATCCGCAGCCTTGGGTTTGTCGGCAGCGAGGTCGGGCCGGTGCGGGACAAACCTCAGCGTGACGGCGCGCCCGGCCATGTGCTGACCCGGCTGGAGTGGTTTTGCGCCCTCGATCATGCTCATGGGCCAGCCCATCACCCATAGGCCGTCAATCAGCGTCTGGGTCGGGATGGTTTTCAGGGCGGCCAGAGTTTCGTCGGAAACGAACGTAGTGGATTCGGTGGTGGTCATCGGTGAACCGCTTTTGTGCAATGTGTGATTGCCCTGACGGGCGGCTGCATTGTAGCAGAAAAGGAGGCGGCTCCCTTGGAAGCCGCCTCTCGACAAGCCGGTTGGTTTGCTGGGTTATTCGGTGGGCCAACCGTCGGCTTCCTCGCCAGCGGTAAGCGCGGCCTGGATGCCTTCAGCAGCTTCATCAGTGACCCATCCACCCCAGACGTCGGCGTTGTTGTTCAACCACCACAGGGCCGTTGCCTTGACGTCGGCATCAGGGTTCTGGCCCTGCCAGCGTGCAACTTCCTTGTAGATGTTGATGTTGAAATCCCAATTGCGCAGCATTTCAACTACGTCGGGAGCCTCGCCTGGCAGGTTGGGATTGACCGCGATGAGGATCGTGGCGTCCTGGTAGCCACAGGCTTTGTCGGAGTTCCAGCAAGCATCGCTGTACGCCGGTTCTTCCAGGCGAACCAGGTCCAGGATGAGCGCCGGGTCGTTGGTTCCCCACTGGTAGCCCAGCCAGGGCTCCTCGCGCTCATATGCGCCGTACAGGTCGGCGTTCAGCGCGGCGCCGTCGCCGGGGTTGATGATTTCCACGTGGTCGGAAAGGCCATAGCCCGCAACCTGTGCGGCGTTCACGGTTTCACAGGCCCAGCCGATGATGCAGGAGACGAGGCGAGCCTTGTCGCCGGTTTCTGCGGTCTGGAACAGTTCCTTGTACTGCGGGTCTTTTAGGTCTTCCACGCTGTCCAGATCCGGGTACTGCTCTTGCAGGTAGGCCGGAATGACAAAGGCCGACTGCCAGTCCTTGCCCAGGCTCTGCCCGACGGAAAGCACGGCGCCTTCTTCCCGAGCTTCGTTCCAGGCTTCGTTCTGGTTGGGCAGCCAGATTTCCATTGTTACGTCGGTGTCGCCATTCTTCAGACCCTGGAACAAGGGCAACGTCGCGCCGAACTTCACGTCGGTGGGATAGCCGTAGCCCTTCTCGACGATGTACTGGGCGATGCGGTTCTGTAGCAGGGCGCTGGACCAGTTGAGGTCTCCGAAAATGATGGTCTCTTTCGGTCCTTCGGGAGCCATTACCTCGACTTCCTTGATGACCTCGACCTCTTTCACCACCTCAACTTCCTTAACGACCTCTTTCTCAACCTCTACTTCTTTCACAACCTCGACGGGTTTTTCAACGACTTTTTCGACTTCCTTGACCACTTCGACGGGCTTCTCGACGACTTTTTCCACCTCGACCTGCTCGGTCACAACGCGCGTGACTTCGACGGTCTGAGGTTCGGCCGGCGAACAAGCTACGACGGCAATGGCTGTTACCAGGGCCAGAACCATCGCTAGCGCCAAATATCTATACTTGGTGAACAAGATGCTTTCCTCCGTTTCTGTTGAGTCCGGGACGTACCCGGGCGGCGGTTGGATAGTTGCCGATTATTGCAGCGTTGATTATCGTTGTCAATCCGGCGATTGAAGCACGAATCGCATTACATAATGACTGCTTTTCGTATCGGCATCCAATTTCCATGGCTTTGGTTGCTCGCAGCGTCGAATCAACTGCCGCCGCTGCGCCGGCGAGGGCGGCTAGTGGCCCGCGTTCAACGCCTCCTGGCGGCCACGGGCGACGGCCTGGGTGAGGCGGTCGATGACGATTGCCATGAACACGATGGCGAGGCCAGCGATTACGCCGTTGCCTACCTCGTTCTTTTGAATCGCGCGGAGCACGTTGTCGCCCAGACCTCCGGCCGCCACCATGCTGGCAATGGTGACCATGGCCAGTGCCATCATGGTCGTCTGGTTGATGCCGGCCATGATGGTCGGCAAGGCCATGGGAATCTGGACTTTCGCCAGCAGTTTCAGAGGAGACGCCCCAAAGGATCGGGCCGCTTCAACCGTTTCCGGTGAAACTTGCCGTATGCCCAGATTGGTCAGCCGGATTACCGGCGGCACCGCGTAGATAATGGTAGCGAAAATGCCAGCCGGTTTGCCCAAGCCGAAGAAAAGAATTCCGGGGAGCAGGTACACGAAGCTCGGCATGGTCTGCATACCATCCAGGATGGGCCGCATGATGCGATCTGCAGTCTGGTTGCGAGCGCCAAGAACACCCATAGGGAGACCTATGCCAACCGACAAAGCGACGGCGACCACCATCAATGCGACGGTGTCGATCGTGTTCTCCCACAAACCCATGAAACCGATAAACAGAAAGGCAAAGGCCGTGAATCCCATCAACGCCCAACGGCCCACCGCGAACGCCGCCAGCACCAGCGCGAGCACCACGGCCGGCCAGGGTAGCCATTTCAATCCGTCCTCGATGTAGTTCAACGCGTAAGTTATGGCTGTCTTGATGCCGTCAAACAACCAATCCCCGTTGGTGGTCAACCAGCCGGTTCCATTGTCGATGGCCTGGCCGGTGACGTCACGCAGCGATTTGGGGAAACTCGTAGATCCGTCGCTGGATTGTACGTGCGCCACCGTGGTGGGGTACTCCATCTTGGGACCGAACATCGCAAGGCACACTACTAACACGATGATCACCGCCGCGACGCCGGCTCCCCACCAATAGACGGGCGGCAAGCTCCCCAGGACGGCGCGGGCGGTTTGAGCGCCGTTTTGTGATTCCGCCGGCGTCACAATTGTGGCGTCGCTCTGTTCTCCGGTGATTGCTGCCATGACTCTCTCCCTCCAGGTGGAATCGCCCGCCAGCGGGTCTTTCCGACAGCTCGGCAGGAATGGGGCGGCTTGCCAATGGCCGAGCTATTCCTCGGCCAGCGCGGCGTTTTCGGCGGCGTTTGCTTCGTAGTCGGTGTTGGGATTGGAGGTTTCCGCAATGGCCTCCGCCAACGCGCTCCGATGCACTTCGCCAACCAGGACGTTGTCCTCGTCGCAGCACGGTATGGGGAAATTGCTGCCCATCGCCATCGGGATCAGCTCATCAAAGGTAGTGGTCGGCGAGACGGCCTGGTATTCCCGATCCACGTATTCCCAGGCCTCGTCGATACGCTTAATGCCGGCGCGGAGGGCCCGCTCCGCGTCGGTGATGGAGAGCATCCCGATGTAGTGTTCCCGCATATCCACCACCCAGGCGGCGTCGCCGTCGCTGTTTCCGATGGTGTGAAGCGCCGCCCGGGGTCCCTGATGCCCCATGACGGTGGCCTTGGGCGTCACCATCACCTTGCTGGCGGTAAGCACGCTTTCCAGCCGCACGTCCTGGGTGAAATCGCCGACGTATTCGTCCTCGGGCCGCAGCACGATGTCCTCGGGAGAACCGATTTGAGCGACCTGTCCGTCGTGCATGATGGCGATGCGGTCGCCGAGCTTCAGCGCCTCGTTCAGGTCGTGCGTGATGAACACGATGGTCTTATGCAGGTCCGTTTGCAGCCTCAACAGTTCATCCTGCATCTGCCGGCGGATCAACGGATCCAGGCCGCTGAAAGGCTCGTCCATCAGCAGGATGTCGGTGTCCACCGCCAGGGCCCGAGCCAGTCCCACGCGCTGCTGCATGCCGCCGGACAGTTGGCGCGGGTAGGCCTCTTCCCAACCGGCCAGGCCAACTAAGGCCAACACCTCTTTGGTCCGGGCATAGCGTTCCGGCTTGTTCACGCCCTGGACCTCCAGGCCCCAACTGGCGTTGTCCAATACGTTCCGGTGCGGTTGCAGCCCATAGTGCTGGAACACCATGGCGATTTTCTCGCGGCGAAATTCCATCAGTTCCTTGTCGGACATTCCGGTGATGTGCTCGCCGTCAATAACAATGTCGCCGGCAGTTGGCTCGATCAGGCGGATCAGGCACCTGACCATGGTGGACTTTCCACTGCCGGACAACCCCATGATGACGAAGGTTTCGCCACGATTGACCGTGAAGGAGACATCCTGGAGTCCCACAACGTTGCCGAACTCGCTCTGGAAGAAAGACTTGTCCTTCCCCGCATACTGAGGTTCCAGGATCCGTTCCGGATTTCTGCCGAAAACCTTCCAAATTGAGCTGACGCTAATGAAAGGCTGGCCGTCGCGCTCGCTGACGGAGGCATTGATCGTCGCTGTTTCGTCGGAAACCATGGTTCAACACCCCCGGCAATTGCGGCAGGCTTCATAATCCCATTCGTAGGAGGCTCAACGTAGGCCGGGCAACGACAGTTTGTCAACCCTGCCGCTTCTCAGTCAAGTGGAATGACAGCATCGGCGCAACCCGCTATAATTGCACGCCGTACTAACCGGAGAACAACCCTCTAGTAAGGCGGCTTTGTCATGGAATTCGCATTCACACCGGAACAGGAAGCCCTCCGCTCCGAAGTCCGGCAATTCATCGCAGAAAACGTAACCCCGGAGATTGTGGCGGAGCTGGAGGACACTGGCATTCGTCGCCGTGGCCCCAAAACCCGCGAGATGTACAAGGGAATCGCCGAACGGGGCTGGATCGGTATTTCCTGGCCCAAAGAATACGGTGGACAGGCCGGAAGCCGCATTGACCAGTACATAGTTGAAGAAGAATTCGCCCGCGTCGGGATCACTGTCGGCGGAGCAGGGTCCGGCGCGCCGGCCATCCTGGCTGCCGGCACGGAGGAGCAGAAGCAGGAGTTCCTGCCCGGCATCATTCGCGGCGAAATCTCGTTCGCGCTGGGCTTCACCGAGCCCCAGGCCGGGGCCGACCTGGCCGGGTTGCAGTGCCGCGCCGTCCGCGACGGCGACGAGTACGTGATCAACGGCCAGAAGATGTACACCACGGCGGCCCATTACGCCACGCACATCTACCTGATGGCGCGCACCGACCCCGATGCCCCTCGCCACCGGGGGATCAGCATCTTCCTGATACCGATGGACACGCCCGGCATCACCGTCCGCCCGCTGTGGACCATTCAGAACAACCCGCCGGCTCCCCTGGGCACCACTTACGGCGACGCCCGAACCAACGAAACGTTCTTTGAAAACGTTCGCGTCCCCGCCTCCTGCATGCTGGGCGAGGAAAACCAGGGCTGGTACGTGGGCGCCATGGGCTTGAACCTGGACCGGGTCGGCGCATCCCGTTACCTCATTTCCATCCAGCGCGACGAGGACATCGTAAACTGGGTCAAGGACAATGAAATCGAGGGCGTCGCCATGCGCGAGGATCCCACGATGCGGGACCGGCTGGCCGATATGTGGATCGAGGGTCAGGTGTGTCGCTTGATGACCCTGCGGAGCATGTCAATAGTCGAGAACGACGGCGTATTCACCTACGAAGGCTCCGCGGAAAAAGTGTTCGCGCCGGAGCACGGCGTCCGCACCACCGAAACCATCGCACAGATGCTCGGCCCCTACGGCCAACTGCTCAACGGGTCCGAGGACGCCGTCGAGGACGGTGTGTTCGCCCACAACCTCATGGGCGCGTTCCAAAGCGGCATCAACCACGGCAGCGTGCAGGTCATGCGCGACCAGGTAGCCCGCCGCGGACTGGGCATGCCCCGGGTATAACCGTAGCCTGCGGCACTCCCCAATCCGACCGATCCAACGACCGAGGCACGATGAACGTACTACCCAACGAAGAAGAGTTGATGGTTAAGAACGCCGCCAGGGAATTCCTGGAGGCCGAGTGCCCGCCCAGCCTGGCCAGGGCCATCGAGCAGGATGAGCGCGGCTACTCGGTTGAGCTTTGGGAAAAAATGGCGTCCCTGGGCTGGTTTGGGATTTCGCTGCCGGAATCCCACGGCGGCGGCGGACTGCCCGTGACCTATCTGGGCCTCATCCTGGAAGAGTGCGGCCGGGCCATTGCTCCGGTGCCTTTCCACAGCACCGCGACGGCGGCGCTGGCGGTCTCCCGACACGGCTCTGCCGAGCAGCAACAGTCCATTCTGCCCCGCGCCGCTCGCGGCGACCTCATCATGACGTGGGCCGTGCAGGAGCAGGACCCCCGGCTCCGCGCCGACGCCATCCAGTGCCGTGCCGAGGTGGACGGCGACAGCCTCGTAATCTCCGGAATCAAGCACTTCGTGGATAATTTCTCCGCCGCCGAGCTGATGGTGACGGCAGTGCGCACGGCGGCCCCAAGCGACGATAACGCCGGCATCACTCTGGTAATCGTACCAACCAATAGCGCCGGTATCACCGAAACCCGGCTGACCACGTTGGCCAAGGACTCCCAGAGCAAGCTTACGATGGACGGCGTCCGCGTCCCCCTGAGCAACGTCATCGGCGAGGTCAACCAGGGCTGGCCGGCCACGTCCGACATGCTGGACATCGGAACCGCCCTGCTGTGCGCCCAGATTACCGGCGCGGCCCGCAAGGACGCCGAGATGGCCATCGACTACGCCAAGAATCGTGTTGCCTTCGGCCGCCCTATCGCCGGTTTCCAGTCCATTCAGCACCTGTGCGCCGACATGATCGTGTGGACGGACGGAGCGCAGTTGCTGACCTATGAAGCATTGTGGAAGCTGGATTCCGGCCTGCCGTTCGGCGTGGAAGTATCCCAGGCCAAGGCTTTTACTAACGACAAGTGCCAGGCGACGGTGCGCTCCTCCCAGCAGATCCACGGCGGCATAGGTTTCATGATGGAATTCGACCTGCATCTCTGGTACCGGCGGGTTACGGCGTGGACGATGCGCCTGGGCACGAGCTTTGAGCACCGGGCTCGCGTTGCCCGCGCTCTGCTTGACCAGCCCGGCGAGGTACGGCTGGGCATGAACCTCCAGCCGGTGGGCTGACACCGCTAAACAGACTACCGATCCAACACAGGAGCTTGACAATGCCCGTCTGCCCCGTCTGCAAGACTGAAATCAACGAGGACAGCGCCCGCGCCACCACCGGCCAGACCATGCACGGCGCCAACGAAGTGGACCCCAACGCCGGAACCCGCAGCTTCTTCAACGGCGAGTGGTACTACTTCTGCACCTTGCAGTGCCGCACCAGGTTCCTGACGGCGCCCAATACCTTCATCGAAAACTAGTCGTTTCCCGTCATTCCGGGAAAGCCGGAATCCAAGCGATATTGAGGAGGACCAACATGCAGCACGTCGGTCTGGTAATGGAATGTGATTACCGGGAGGGTCGCACGCAGGATGAGGCATTCGCCGAAGCCTTTACCGTGGCGAATCTGGCGGACGAAGCTGGAATTGACGGCGTCTGGCTGGCGGAACGGCATTTCGCCGCTCCACGAACTCCGACAGACCCGGGCGGAGCGGGCATCCCGTCCGTGTCGTCGGTACCGCTGCTGATGGCCGGAGTCATTGCGGCCCGCACCGAGCGCGTGCGCGTGGGAACGGGAGTCAGCGTGTTGCCGCTGGCGCATCCGATTCGCCTGGCTGAAGAAGCCGCCACGGTGGACAATATCTCCCAGGGCCGGCTGGACTTCGGCATCGGGCGCAGCAGCTTCCCCCGTTCCTACCACGGTTATGACGTGCCGTACGACGAGAGCCGGGAGCGGTTCGCGGAGGCGTTGGAGATCATCCTCAAAGCCTGGAACAATTACCGATTCGACCACCACGGGCACTACTACAACATGGACGACGTTGTAGTGACGCCGCGTCCCTACCAGCAGCCTCACCCACCTATCCGCATCGCCGCGAACTCCATTGACACTTTCAGAATTGTCGGAGAATTGGGCTTCCCGCTGGTCACCGGCGTACGTGGGCAGGGGCTCAAGCAGGTGGCGGACAACCTGGAACTCTATCGCGCCGCGACCAAAGAGAACGGGCACGACGTGGACGACGTCTACGTACGAATGCCGATCTACGTGGCGGAGTCCATGGAGCAGGTTCGGGCCGACACCGAAGAGAGCACCATGCGGGCTTTCCGCCGAACCGCGGATACCTACATTCGGACGGTTCAGGCAGAGGGCGAGAACGCCACGGCGGAGCGTCGCCAAAGAGCTGAGCAATTGCTCAACACCACCTACGACGACCTGCTGGGTGACCGGGTCGCCTATGGATCGCCGGAAGAAGTGGCCGAGCGGCTTATGGAAATCCGGGACCAACTGGGGCTGACCGGCGTAATCATGGAGCCCAACCTGGGCGGCACCGTACCCGCCGAGCGAGTGCAGAACTCCATCCGACTCTACGCGGAAGAGGTTGCGCCGGCCCTGCGGGGTTAGCGCCCCGCGACGGGATTTCCGGAATTACAGGTTCATTGCCTCCAGGCCCACCCGGGACAGGTCTTCGTCGGCCTGTCCGCTCGGGTAGCCGCCCACGCCGATGCCGCCGAGGATTACGCCTTCCTGCATGATCACCAGGCCGCCCTGGCCGTGGGTGAACCTGGGGTCGCCCAGGTCGGCGATGTTGCGTCCCTGGGCGTGCAGCCCGGCGGCATGCTCGCCGGAATCCCGACCCATCACCGCCGAGGTGTACGCCTTGCGCAGCGCGTGACGACGGCTGAAGACGCGCAGGTTGTCCATGGTGAGATAGGCCACGAGCTCGCCGGCGGCATCGACGATTGCCATGGCCACGGGCGCGTCTGGCGTCTCGTTCGCCTTGGCGAGCATCGCGCTCATTGCGGCGGTAACTTGTTCGGTGGTCAGCGCGGGTTTGGTTGCCATGAGAGTGCCTCCTGATGCTGTCAATTGAAATACGACGGGATGATACCACGCTGTTTGTGGGTTATAATCTGCGCAACCCAAGCCGCCGACTCCGGGCCTCGCGGCCGGAGCCCGGTTGACATTAAAGAGGAGATGGTTGATGCCAGGTCAGATTGGCGACGTTGCCCCAGACTTCACCCTGCCATCGCCGCACCACGGCGATGTTTCCCTGAACACCTACCACGGTACCCACACCGTTGTGCTGTCGTTCCACGTTCTCGATTTCACCGGTGGTTGAACGGACCAGGCGACTTCGTTCCGCCGTTTCAACGGTCGGTTCGAAGAGCTGAATGCCCAGGTGCTGGGCATCAGTTGCGACCACGTTGCCGCGCATCGCGCCTGGACGACGTCCATGGGCGGGCTGCCCTACCCTGAACTGTCGGACTGGCATCCCAAGGGCCGGGTCACGACCGCGTACGACCTCTGGAACGAGGAGCGCGGGGCGGGAACCCGCGCCGTGATTATCGTGGATCCCGATGGGGTCATTCGGTACCGGGAAACCTACGAACCCGGCACGCTTCCCGACCCCGAGACCATTCTCTCGGCAGTAGAGAACATAGGCCGGTAAAGAAGAAGGGGCGAACTGTGATTCGCCCCTTCAAAAATTATAGCCCAGAGTGGCAGCAGTTATTCGCCGATACCCTCGATGCGGTACTGGACGGCGCCGCGCGGGGTGCTTACCGTCAACTCCTCACCGACGCTACGACCCATCAGAGCCTGGCCTATGGGCGAGACCGTAGAGATCTTGCCAGCCGAAACGTCGGCTTCGCGGACGTCCACCAGCGTGAATGCCCGCTGTTGCTGCGTGTCCATATCATGGAGCGTGACGCGGGAGCCGATGCTGACTTTCTCGGTGTCCGCGTTGGCGGCGTCAACGATTTCCACGCGCGCCAAGTCATTTTCCAGCTGACGGATGCGGCGCTCGACCAGTTGCTGCTGCTCTCGGGCAGCATCCAACGGCGCATTTTCGCGAACGTCTCCGTCGCTGCGAGCAAGGCGGATCGTTTCGCGGATTTGAGGGACCTCAGCGCGCAGCCGTCGCAACTCTTCCTGCAATTCGTTATGTCGTTCCTCGCTGAGCCGGGCGGTGGGAGTGCTGGCGCCGGTAGCCTGGTCGGTATTCTGGAAACGGCGCCGGTTGCGGCGAGGGGCGGTAGCGTAGCGGGCGAGGCTGATCTGGGTCCAGCCCTTGCGGTTGGCGAAGGTTAGGAATTTTTTGACCGGGTCGAGACGGGACGCCGGGTTCTCTACGTTTTCGGTGGTCCACCGAGCGTAGTCGCCCACTTCGATAGCGTGCAATGTTGCTATCATTTTGTCTTTGCCAATCCTGGCCTGGAAGCGGAGCAGTTCCTGCTGACCCTGCATGGGTTGGCGGCCGTCTTTAAGGTAATCGACGAATAGGTCAATGGCTTGCGATATCGAGAGGTGCGGTTCGTTGGTCAACTTGTATCCCTCCAGTCCGGTCGCAATCTCACGCCGCATACTGTCATCAATCATAGCATTTCGACCGTTACGTGGGCAATGTTGTGCTATTCTACTGCTCGGTAGCCCTAAGGCAGGAGCATGAGCAAATGAAAGCAGTACAAATCACGGAATACGGCGGTCCGGAAGTCCTCCAATACGTGGACCTGCCCGACCCCAGCGCCGGTGCCGACCAGGCGGTGGTCGAAATCCAAGCGGTGGGCGTCAACTTTACCGACATTTACAGCCGTATGGGTGTGAATCCTCCGGGGCTGCCCTGGGTGGCCGGAGTGGAGGCCGCCGGCGTGGTTCGCGAAGTTGGTCCGGGCGTCAGCAACGTGGCGGTGGGCGACACGGTGGCCTATTGCAGTCATCCCGGTTCCTATTCTGAGCAGGCGGTGGTGCCGGCGTGGCGACTCATCAATATGCCGGACGGCCTGTCGGCCCAGGACGGCGCGGCGGCCATGCTGCAAGGCATGACGGCTCACTATCTCTGCTACGACACTTACCGGGTGAAAGCAGGCGACCGGGTCCTGGTACACTCCGGGGCAGGAGGAGTGGGACTGCTGCTCATCCAGATGTGCAAGGCGCTGGGGGCCTACGTTTATTCCACGGTCTCTACCGAAGCCAAGGCCGAGCTGGCCCGGGGCGCCGGAGCCGATCACGTGATCCTGTACACCGAGCAGGATTTCGCCGCTGAGATCACCAAGGCTACCGACGGTGCCGGGCTACAAGCAGTGTACGACGCCGTGGGCAGGGACACCTTTGACGGCAGCATCGCGTGCCTGGCCCCCCGGGGTTACATGGTGCTGTACGGGCAGGCCAGCGGCGCGGTGCCGGCTGTTGATCCCCGAGTGCTGGGCAACGGCTCGAAGTTTCTGACGCGGCCGGGCCTGGGGGACTATACCGCTAATCGCGAGGAGCTGGAGCAGCGCGCCGGGGCGGTGTTGGGCTGGGTCAAGTCGGGCGAGCTCAAACTGAGGGTGGAACACCACTTTGCCTTGTCGGACGCCGCCGAAGCGCATCGACAACTGGCGGGCCGGGCCACCACCGGCAAGATAATCCTTACGCCGTAGCCCTGATCGCTGTGCCAGTCAAAGATCCGGAGGCGTACAGCAATACGCCGGGTGGGCGTATCCTGATGCCGGCTCCTAAAGGAATCGTGTTGAGCGACCTCGATTGGGTTGACCGGGTCGCTCAGCAGTACCGGATGGACAACCTGGATCTGGCCGCCGGGTCAATCGTGCTGGAGCGGATTGAGTCCGCCGGCGGACGCTGTTTCTGCTACCCGGACGGATCCTGGTTGATCGGATTGTCGCTGCCCAGGTTCCAACGTTGCGGGCGCAGCGGTATGGAGAGCATCCTGGCCCACGAATTGCTCCACGCCTGGCTGTGGTCCCGGCATCGCTATACGGGCCACGGCCCGGTATTCCTACGTCACGCATCCGTGAGGGGAATTCCCAGATGGTGCCCCCCGACCCATGACGGGCGAGGCCAAAACTCCCGGCAACTGCTGCTGTTCGACATATAGTTGGATGCGCAGTATTTCGTCACATTTTGCCAGCCGGCAAGACAAAACAGCCAAACCGGGTATTGTCAAGAGACTTTGTTGCAGTTTTTCTAAAAAATATACTGTTTTTCGGGCGACTACGCTTGGATACCCCGCCCGGATTTGACACGAATAGATTATGAGGCTACACTGCCGCATAGCAAAAGCAGGTCTGCACGCACCGAAACCTGCCCTTAAACAAGGAGGCTAAATGAGTGCAGCCGCGCCTACAGCGCACCGGCAGTCGCCGGACCCCGACTCTACGCAGCCCCGCACGACGCGGGGGGAGTCCACCGAGCAATTCGGACGAGCAGCCTACCGGCAGAGGCAAATCGCGCCCCTGCGCGGACGTGGCGGCCACCAGCTTCCTTGCGAGCCTTAGCTGCTCCAAGCCTGAATGGGCGGCGGGATTAGCGCCCCGCAAGACGCCCGACTAACACCAGGGTTCTTGCCGCAACGTCGGCAACGGGTGTGAGCAAACGCTCCAAACGATACCCGTAGGCATACTTGTGCCTGTGCCGGCCGCGACGGCTCACACGCCGGTTAGCGCTGGCTACGTTCAAACCCCCAACTTCGGTTGGAAAACGCACGAGAGGAGAAAACATGAGGGAGATTTTACGGTCCAAGATTCACCGCTGTTGGATTACCGGAGCCAACCTGGGCTACGTCGGCAGCATTCTCATCGACCGCGACCTGATGGACCTGTCGGACATCGTTCCGTTCGAGAAGGTCCAGGTGGTGAACTGCAACAACGGGGCTCGGTTTGAGACCTACGTGCTGCCGGGCGAGCGTGGCAGTGGTGTCATCTCGGTGCAGGGCGCGGCTGCCCGGCTCTGCCAGCTGGGCGACTGCGCGATCATCATGGCCTTTGAGGTCACCGACAAGGAAGTTGATCAGCGCATGATCCTGGTGGACGAAAACAACAAGTTCCTCGAATGGATTGAAGGGTCGATGTACGCCGAACCCCAGCCGGAACCCGTGGCGCTTTTCTGAAAACGAAGACGAAGCACACTATGATGCGGAGAACGCCCTCTACCGTTCCTTTCGGACGCAGAGGGCGGCCTTCACCGGAGAATTTGACCTTAGCAACGCAAAAGGAGCAACTATGGTAGTGGAAACCGGGCACCGGTTTTCCGAGCAGGAAACCGAGGAGTATTACGATGCCGAGGACGTGATCTACCGCTCGGTATGGGATGCTGACGGCAGCGTGCATTGGGGCGTGTTCGAAGGAGATTCGGACGGGGACAGCAGCATACGCGACCAATTCCTGGCTGCCGGGATCCGTCTCAATGAACTGATGGTGGAATGCGCCGGCATCGACGAGAACTCCAGGGTATTGGACGTCGGTTGCGGAAACGGCAACGCGGCGATCTGGCTGACCCGCAACAGCGGCGCTCACGTCACGGGCGTTGACCTGAGCGGCGTTCGCGTGGCCAACGCCGTGGAATCCCTGAAAGACGTGCCCGAACTGGCCGGGAAGCTGGCATTTGAAAAAGCCTCGGCAACCGAGTTGCCCTTTGACGATGGAACCTTCACCCACTTCTGGAGCCAGGCCACCATCTACCACGTGCCAGACAAGGATAAGGTGCTGCAGGAAGCGTACCGCGTGCTGCAGCCCGGCGGGATGATGATCTTCGACGATCTCACCAAGCCGCGTTCCGACATCAGCGAATCGGGGCGCAAGTTCGTGTACGACCGGCTGCTGTTCGACACCGACTTCAGCTTCTATTCGTACATTGATGCGTTGCGCGACACCGGCTTTAAGGTGTTGCAGGCGCGGGACCTGTCGGAACATTTGGCGCAGAGCTACACCTACCTGTCCAGGCTGGCTTCCATCGCGGAAGGCCCTGAGGGTTACCAGGACCGGTTCGACTACCTGGCGGACGCCTACATGAAGACGGTGGAAGCGATCAACAACGACGAATTGGGTTGGGCCCAGTTCCTCTGCATCAAGCAATAAGCGGGGTCACCGGATTGCCCGCCTTCGCGGGAATGACATTTGATCGCCAACGGAGTGGAGAACAATGCCAGAAGCGGGAAATATCGGGTCGGAAGACAGGGTACAGTGGGTCTATTCGTCCACCAACAACCAGGAACTCGCCGAACGGTATGACGAGTGGGCCAAGGAATACGACGACGACCTGGAAAACACCTTCGTGTGGCTGGCTCCACGCATGGGGGCGGAAACGCTGGCCGGCCACGTCGCCAAAGACGCGAAAATCCTGGACGCGGGCGCCGGCACCGGCCTGGTAGGGGTGGAACTGCAACGGCTGGGGTACGGCGACATCTGCGCCATGGACCTGTCCGAAGGGATGCTGGAGGAAGCCCGAGCCAAGGGCTGCTACAACGACTTCCAGCAGATGGCGCTGGGGAGACGCCTGGACTTTGACACCGACGCCTACGACGCGGTCATCAGCATCGGCGTTTTCACCCCTGGGCACGCGCCGCCCAGTTCTTTCGTGGATTTGTGCCGCATCACCAAGCCGGGCGGGCATATCGTGTTCAGCCTGCGCCCTGATACGCACCTGGAACTCGGTTTCAAGGAACAGCAGGACGCCCTGGTGGATAGCGGAGCCTGGAGCCTGGCGGAGGTTACCGAGCCGTTCCAGCCGCTGCCCAAAGGCGAGCCGGAGGTAACGCACCAGATCTGGGTGTATCGCGTGAACTGATGCCCTGATCGGCGGAGCGCAAGCAACAGCAGGGGCGGGTCTGAGACCCGCCCCTGCGTAATTGGTCAAGCCGGAGCATTACTCGCGGGTTTCCATGGGGAGGCCCTGATCCTGGACTTCCAGGAGGCACTCGGGACAACGCTGCCAGGTTTCGTGGCCGGTGGCCGGCCAGATATCTTCGCCCTTTACGCCGCAGAGGAAGAAGGGCTCGACTTCTTCGATGCCCAGGCTTTCCAAGTAATGGACTACGCCTTCCTTGCGGGGGTTGTCGTACCACCAGGGAGTCAGGGATCGAGCCAGGGCGTGGATGTTTTCCTTGAAGTCGTCGGAGTACTCTTCGACGTCTTCAGGGATGTCCACCACCCAACGGGAGCCGTCCTTGGTGGCCTGAAGTTTCCCTTCGCGGACGTTCTGACGGATAACGCTCTGGGACACATTCAAAATTCGGGAAGCTTCCTGGATAGTGACGCGGGGCATACGCTACCTCTACCGACGATATTCGTTGAATGTCAGTCGTATTTCTACCACTAACGCGGCGGTGCGGCAAGTCGCCGGCCGATTGAGCGAGCCTGACGGTCAGCGCGCCGGCACAGCGGTGCGGGGGTCTTCAATGGTGTCGGCCAGCGAACCACCGGGCGGGACCATCGGGAACACGTTGGTCTCCTGCTCCACGACGAATTCGATGAGGAAGGGGCCGTCGTAGTCCTGGGCCTGGCGCAGGGCGTCGGCGACGTCCTCCTGGTGTTCTACCCTGATCGCCGGGATGCTGTAGGCGTTGGCGAGCTTGACATAGTCGGGGCCGGGCATGGGAACTTCCTTGATGTGTCCCTCAAAAAACATTTCCTGCCACTGGCGCACCATGCCGAGGTAGCCGTTGTTGAACAGGGCAATCTTGATGGGCAGCTTTTCCTGAACGGCGGTGACCAGTTCCTGCAAGGTCATTTGGAATCCACCGTCGCCGGCCACCGACCAGACGGTGGAGCCCGGCCGGCCCATCTGGGCGCCCAGGGCCGCCGGAACCTCAAACCCCATGGCGCCGAGCCCGCCCGACGTGACGAAAGAATTGGGCTGGTTCATAAACAGGTACTGAGCCGCCCACATCTGGTGCTGACCCACTCCCGTAACGACCACCGCGTCCTTGTCCCGCTGGATGGTTTCGTTCAACTGCGCCAGCACCTGCTGGGGCATCAGCGCATCGGAGGGCGGGATGGCAAGGGATGGGTGCTGGGATTTCAGGTGCCCGATGGCAGCCATCCACTCGGGGCGCTCAGCCCACTTCACCAGGGGAACCAGCGCCTGCAAGATGGGACGGGCGTCGCCCACCAGAGGCACCTCCGCCGGCACGATTCGACCTACCTGGCTGGCTTCAATGTCCAGGTGGATGATGCGCGCGTGGGGGGCGAAGCCGGAAACGCGGCCGGTTACGCGGTCGTCAAAGCGCATTCCGAGGCCGATGAGGACGTCCGCCTGGTCCACCACCATGTTGCACCAGTACATGCCGTGCATGCCCAGCATACCCAGGCTCTGAGGATGGTTGCGGGGAAAACCACTGAGGCCCAGGAGGGTGTTGATTACCGGAATGCCCGTAGCCTCGGCCAACTGGCGGAGTTCCTCGTACGCCCCGGAATGGACGATCCCGTGGCCAGCGATGATTACGGGACGCTCGGCTTCATTAATAAGAGTGGCTGCCTTGTGAACGTTTTCCAGCACTTCGGGGGACAAGGTCGGCGGCGCGGCCCGGACAGCGTCAGCATCCGGGTACTCAAACTCGACCTCTTCCAGCTGCACGTCGCGGGGCACGTCGATGAGGACCGGGCCGGGCCGACCCTCCTGCGCTACCTGGAAAGCCTCGCGGATGGTGCGGGCCAGATCAGCGGCGGACAGCACAAGGTAGGTGCGCTTGGTGCAGACAGAGGCGATGCTGCAGATGTCGCACTCCTGGAACGCCTCGGTGCCCAGCGCGGCGCGGGCGACCTGGCCGGTGATGGCGACCATGGGCACGCTATCGGCCTTGGCGCCCATGATACCGGTAATGAGGTTCGTGGCGCCGGGGCCGGAGGTGGCCACACAGACGCCGGGCTTGCCGGTTACGCGGGCGTAGCCGTCGGCGGCGTGGGCTGCGGACTGCTCGTGCCGCACCAGGACGTGGCGCAACTGTGGGTAGGACCACAGGGCGTCATAGAAGGGCAGGATGGCCCCGCCGGGGTGCCCGAACATTACGTCCACACCCTCGCGGAGCAAACTTTCGCAGATGATTTCTGAGCCTTTGAGCTTCACGGCGTATCTCCGTAGTCGATTGTCGTTTCCGCCTGCCAGCCCGTGCTGACGGTACGGCGGGGCACAAAAAAACCCGTCCCCATAGGGACGGGCCATAACCCGCGGTACCACCCTATTTGCCATAGCCGCCTTCGGGCGACGCATGACCACTCTAGCAGGACACCATCATGTCCCGTCGCTTCTAACGGGCAACGAACCCGGCCTGAGCTTACTGTTCGCCAATATCGGGAGGCGGTTTTCAGCCGGCAACTCCGGAGTGATTTTGGGCGGGATCGGCGCGTCTGCTTTCACCTTACCAGACTCGCTACTGCGCGTGCGGCCCGCTTACTCGTCTCCATCGCAGTTTTTCAAGCGGAGAATTTATCATGGCGGGGCGGGAACGTCAATTGCCATCCTGCCCTCCTTTTTGAGAATTGCCTTTGGGACTTCGTTGCGGGATTGCGGTGTCAGGTCGGAATTGACAAAGCAAGGGCGATGTGGCTAGTATGCCGACACTCCGGCAAGCCGTCAGGCCGGCAAGCCGATACATTTTCTTCCAAAGGAGGTACAGGGTAATCATGAGACGAATCCGCATACCGCGCTTACGCTTCTACCAGTTGCTGATTCCGGCAGCGGTAGCCGCGTTCATCGTAGGCGTCGCCTGCGGTGGGGCCGAGCAAACCGCCCCGGCCGCGAGCACCACCGGCGACAGCGGCGGCGCTGCCCCGGCAGCGACTTCACCGCCCGCGGCGGCAGTCGGCGCAACGGCGACTCCGCTGCCCACGCAAGTGCCTCAGGTAATGGCAGATACCGGCGAGGGCCGGCGACTCGTCGTGCTCACCGAGTCATTCGGCAACGAAGTTTGGGACCCCAAGTTTGAGAGCGGCGACAAGCACCTTTGGCACTTCCCGCTGCATTCTCACCTGATGACCACTGACGACGAGCTTGCGTACACCAAGGACGGCCTGGCCACCGATTGGGGCGTTTCCGCCGATGGGCTGAGCCTTTCCTGGACGCTGCGCGACGACGCTGTGTTCCACAACGGCGACGCGGTTACAGCTGAGGACGCCGCCTGGTATCTGCGCTACATCTGGGACGATGGAGCTCGCTCCGTGGTGCGCATCCGCATCTGGCGCATAGTTGAAGCTGACCAGGACAACGCTGCCTACGAAGGCGACAACACCGCCAACGAAAAGGAAGGCCACGCCACGGTAACTGGTCCCAATGAGGTGACCATCACCTTCAAGCAGCCGGCCCTCAACTTCTTCTCCGACGTGAGCGAAGTGGGCGGCGGCACCGGCGGGTCCATAATGTCCCAGGCGCACTTCATGAGCCTGGGCAGCGACGACCAGTCCCGTTCCGACGGCCTGATTGCCAATCCCAACCCCGGCTCAGCCGGTCCCTTCGACCTGGTTTCCTTCACCGCCGGCTCGCAGATTGTGTACGAGAAGCGCGATGACCACTTCATCCTGGAAAAGCGCCCGTATCCCTTCGACGAGTTGGAAATCAACCTGATTGCCGAGGCGGCAACCCGCAAGGCGGCGCTGCTGAGCGGCGAGGCTGACATCTCCCCCATTGACTTGGACAGCCGCGATGAACTGGAAAGCGCCGGTTTGCAGTATCGCTTCGGCCCCGAGTCCACGGTGATCTGGATTAACGCCTGGAACTGCAGCGTGGACGCTCCGCAGACTCTGGGATATGACCAGAGCCGGGAACAGGACGCTGACGGGAACTACATCGGCGACCCGCAGGGCACTCCGCTGATGTGCCAGGACAAGCGCGTCCGCCACGCCCTGGACTACGCCATCGACAAGGAAGCCATCCAGGAACTGGTGGGCGGACCCGACGTGTTCCACATCGCCGGCACCGCAGCTTCTTCGCCTTCCGGCGTAGGCTACCGGCCCGGCGGCGCCCTCGACCCCTTCCCCTTTGACCCTCAGAAGGCGCGCGAGCTATTCGTGGAAGCCGGCTACAACGTACCGGAAGCCACCACGCCCGACGGAACCACCCTACCCGCAGTGACCAACCTCAAGGACCCGGTCATGCCCGGCGGTGGCGACGAGTGGAACGTCTGGACCTGGGAAGCCGGCGCAACCGTGCCGAAGATGCTGCAAATCGTCGAGTTCGTCTGCGACGACTGGAGCACCTACCTGGGCCTGAACTGCAAGGTCAACGTCGGCGAAGAAGCCGCCATCAAGGACCGGCAGTACGGCGGCGAGATTCCGGGGCAATACCTCGTTCGCTCCAACGAGCACTCCTTCGACACCGGCTCCAAGCTGGTGGGCCGCTTCGGCGACTCGGCTGGTTCCTACATCAGCTACGACCCGTTGGTCGATCCGTTGGTAAAGGCCGCCCTGGCCGCTACCACCGAAGAGGGTCGCCAGGAAGCTTACTTCCAGGCGTTGTCTCAGGCGCACGAAGGCCACTGGGACTTTGCTCCCGGCTACCTGGACGCGCCCTATGCCATCGGCACGCGGTTGGAAGACTGGCGTCCGCGCCCGCTGCGCCCTTCGCCCAGCGCGCTGTGGACGGTCCGGTGGGCTAACTAATCGCCCTGGCGAATCGCCCGGAACACACCCGGCGGGGGTGGGCTGCGCGCCCATCCCCGCCGATTTTTAACCGGGGCTTGCGGACCCGATTTTTCTGCTATAATCCCGCAAACTCAAGTCAGCGTGAAGGGAGGCGACCAGATTGGCACGCTTCATCTTGTTCAGGATTATTCAGGCGATTGCAACGCTGATAGTGCTCAGCGCGGCGGTCTTCTTCGGTACTGACCTGACCGGCGACGCCGCCCTGGCAATGGCTCCCGGTGATGCCAAACCGTCGGAAATCGAAGCCATACGTAGAAACCTCGGGCTGGACCGCCCGGTGGTGGTGCGTTACTTCGACTACCTCGGCGGCCTGTTCATTGGCGACTTCGGCCGCTCCTACAATAAGCGCCAGCCGGCCTTTGACCTGGTGATTGAGCGTGTGCCCAACACGGTGCAGTTGGCCGTGAGCGCTTTGATCATAGCCATCGTGATTGGCATACCCTTAGGCATCTTATCGGCGGTAAAACGAGACAGTTTCCTGGATCGGTTGGGCAAATCCTTCGCTATTCTCGGTATGTCGATGCCCCAGTTCTGGTTGGCGATTATCCTGATGTGGATTTTCGCCGTGGAGTTCGGTGTCCTGCCCACCTTTGGGAAGGATGGTCTTGATCCCCGCTTTTTCGTGATACCCGCGTTCTCCATCGCCGTTTTTACCATGGCCGGCTTCATGCGCCTGACCCGCTCGGCGATGCTGGAAGTGCTGGACAGCGAGTACGTAAAATTCGCGCGCATCAAGGGGTTGGCCGAGCAGTTGGTGATTTTCAAGCACGCCCTGAAAAACGCGGTGATACCGGTGCTAACATTTGGCGGTATCAGCTTTGCCGGGCTGCTCAACGGCTCCATCGTGGTGGAGGTCATATTCGCCTGGCCGGGCCTGGGCTTGTTGATGCTGGAGGGGATTCGCACCCGCGACGTGCCAATCATCGAGGCCACGATTCTGACCTCGGGCTTCCTGTACATACTGATGTCCACCATCGTGGATATCGTCTATGCCTACGTTGACCCGCGCATCCGGTACGGGTAGGCTCCGAATCTGACTCGCCAATCGGGAGTTACTGACCGTGGCAACGCAAGACCTGGCAACCCCAATGCCACCGGCGAACGCAGCGGCGCGCGCTTTACAGAAAGCGCGGGAGTTGCGGTTGCCGTGGATTCCCATCTTCATCTTGGTGCTGCTGGCGGTGGCGGCGATCTTTGCCCCCTTGTTGGCGCCGCACGACCCGGAACAGTTGAACAAGCGCGACCGAGAGGTTCCGCCCTTTGAGAGCACAAAGTTCCTGCTGGGCACGGACAAGTCGGGCAAAGACATCCTGAGTCGCATTATCTATGGCGCGCGCACCTCGGTGTTTATCAGCCTGGTTGCCTTGGGCACAGGCGCGGTGATCGGCAGCGCCATCGGCGTGATTTCCGGGTACTTCGGCGGGCGCATCGACATCTTTTTGATGCGGTTGGTAGACGCCGTGCTCGGGTTCCCAACGGTGCTGCTCGCGTTGATTATCGTTGCAATCGCCGGCGGCGCCGGCATCGGCAACGTGATTGTCGCTGTGGCGGCAACGGTGTGGGCGCGGTTCGCGCGGCAGGCCCGCGGCGAGGTGCTGAGCATCAAGGAACGGGACTTCGTCACGTTGGCCATCGTGGCCGGCGTCTCCGCGCCGGTGATCATGTGGCGGCACATTTTCCCCAACGTCATTAACACAATTCTCATCGTCATCAGCCTGCTGGTGGGCCAGACTATCCTGCTGGAAGCGTCGTTGAGCTTCCTGGGCGTGGGCGTCCCGCCGGGCGACCCGGCATGGGGGATTATGGTGTCGGAGGGACGCGACCAGATATTTGAAATCTGGTGGCTCGCGCTGTTCCCGGGAATCGCGATCACAGTCGTGGTGATGGCCATGAACTTCTTCGGGGACTGGCTGCGGGACACGCTGGACCCACGGTTGCGGAGAACGCGGTAGGGATTCCGCAGATCGTCGGAATGCAGGGGCGAAGAATCATTCGCCCCTGCTCTGTATTGACAGTGAGTGCTACCGGCGATACGATTATAAACTGATAACGGTTCCGCCGTTTATTCGGGTTTTTTGCACGCCCGGATATTGCGGATTTCGACGCCGTAAGATATATTTTTTGGCATCAAAATTACCCCTTCAGGACTACCAAGTTCGGGAGCAAAAAGAAAGGAGGAACCAATGGCAGGAAGCAATGACATCGCATTGATGGCTCACCTTCTGCGCCGGGCGGGCTTCAGCGCCAGCCGCGACGAGATTGAAGCCGCCGCTGCGAAAGGCTATGACACAGTGGTGGAGGAGCTTTTGAATCCGGGCGAAACGTCCGGCGTCGAAGACGACCTCATGCTGCGTTATCACCCGACCTACAACCACCCCGGGGCCATCGAAATCAACATCCAGAACTGGATGTACCGCATGGTCAACACGGAGTACCAGCTGCGCGAAAAGATGGCGCTGTTCTGGCACATGATCTTCTGCGCCGGACACTCGAAGATCGACTCCGGCGAAGAGATGGGCAGAATGATCCAGATGTTCCGGGACAAGGGCATGGGCAACTTCGAGGAACTGCTGCTGGCGCTGTCCACCAGCCCCGCGATGATGTACTACCTTGACAACACCGAGAGCCACAAGGTTGCCATCAACGAGAACTATGGCCGCGAACTACTGGAACTGTTCTCCATGGGCGTCGGCATGAACGAAGATTTCAACTACAGCGAGGATGACGTCAAGGCATGCGCCCGGGCGTTCACCGGCTGGAACATCGCCCCGCCATATCCTCCTTTCCCTTATGGCCGCAGCCCCTGGGAATTCCGGTACGACCCGGCCGACCACGACAGCTCGGAAAAGACGTTCCTCGGCGAGACCGGCAACTGGGACGGCGACGACATCCTGTCGATGATCTGCAAGAACCGGGCCACCGCCCGCTTCATCTCCCGCCATATGTACAACTTCTTCGTCGCCGACGAGGTGCCCGTACCCAGCTGGCGCCAGACCCCGCCCAAGGACGAGAGCCTGCTGGCGGAGCTGGAGCAGACCTACTTCGACAGCGGCTACGACATCACCGCGATGCTGAACACCTTGTTCAACTCCGACAGCTTCAAAAACGCCCAGTACACCAAGGTGAAGAATCCAGCCGAAATGGTTGCCGGCACCCTGCGCATGGTTGGCGACCACCGGAATGTAGTCAAGCCCGGCATGTTCGAGCTCAGCCAGGAGCCCAAGTACATGGGCATGGACCTGATGAACCCGCCGACGGTTGAGGGCTGGCACACCGGCCACGAGTGGATCGATTCCGGCACGCTGGTGGAGCGTATCAACTTCGCCGCCGACTACCTGGGCCGCACGGACCTCCCCGGCGTCCAGGGCATGATTGACCGGCTGATGGCCCAGGGAGACAGCCTGTCCCCCGAGCAGTTCGTGGACACCTGCGCCGACCTGGTTGGCTGCCGGAACCTGACCGACGACACCCGCGAGCAGTTGATCGCCCACGCCGGCCGCAGCGGCAACCTGACCCACGGCAGCGACGCCGAGCGCGCCGAGTTCACCCGCCGCTCCGGTGAGATGTTCCAGATCATCGCTTCCACCTCGGAGTTCCAGTTCGAGTAATCGGAAAGCCCCACAACCGGCCGGGGCGCGTCGCTGGAACCGATACAAACAGCGGGCGCTCCCGGCCAAGAACACAAGCCTAAAGCAAGCACAATGGAGGACTATCCAATGGTCTCTACCAACAAAGACAACGTTCTGGTGGTGCTTTCCCTCTCCGGCGGGAACGACGGCCTGAACACTGTCATTCCCTACAACGACGGGCACTATCGCGACTTTCGCCCCGCGCTGGGCGTGCCGGCCGAGGCAGTCTTGGACCTGAACGGCGAGATCGGTCTGCACCCCACCATGGGCCCCCTGAAGAAGTACTGGGACGAGGGCAAGCTGGCCATCTTCCTGGGCATCGGCTACGCCAATCCTTCCTACAGCCACTTCCGCAGCATGGACATCTGGCACACCTGTGAACCGGACACCATCGGCACCGAAGGCTGGCTGGGCCAGGTCATCCATGAGCTGGACCCCAACGCCGAAGGCCAGGGAATCACCGGCGTGAACTTCGGCCGCGGCCTCCCCCGAGCCCTGGCCAAGGAAGGCGTCCCGGTCGCTTCCGTGGGCAACCTTGAGACCTACGGCCTGCTCACCGGCATCGAAGGCGATGACCAGCGCGCCGAAGCTCTGGACCTGTTCAGCAAGATCTACGCGCCCACCGTGGGCCAGGGCTTCGTGAGTGACTATCTACGCTCCACCGGCACCTATGCCCGCATCGGCGCCGACATCCTGGCCACCGCGCCGCCGAAGTACACCTCCGACGTCGAGTACTCCGCGACCACCGTGGGCCAGTACATGAAGAACATCGCGCAGACCCACCTGGCTGACCTGGGCACCCGCGTCCTGTTCACCACCAGCCCTTACAACGGCTTCGACACCCACGCCAACCAGGCGTCCGACCACGCCCGGCTGTGGACCGACGTGTCCGCCAACGTTGACACCTTCATCACCGACCTTCGGAACCATGACGCCAGCGACAACGTCATCACGTTCATGTTCTCCGAGTTCGGTCGTCGCGTCGGCGACAACGGCTCCGGCACCGACCACGGCGCCGGCTCCGTGGCCTTCATGGTCGGCGAAAAGGTCAAGGGCGGCATCTACGGCGTCTATCCGTCCCTGGAGCCCGGCCAGCAGGAAGAGGGCGGCAACCTCAAGTCCAACATGGACTTCCGTCAGGTTTACGCCACCATCCTGGAAGACTGGATGGGCCTGGACTCCAACCCCATCAACCGCGGCGTCTTCGAGAAGGTCCCCTTCCTGTAGGCCGGTTGAGCGAATATTCGGCCACAGCGGACCCACATCAGATGGCCGCCCGCTGTGGCCCCACGACTGACGATCAAAGAGAGGGAAGTCTATGAGTACCCACCTTTTCGGTCTCGTGGACACTGCCTTTACCTATAGCCACTCCATCGGACGGAACGAGTTCAACGGAACCGGCCTCCGCAATCCTATGGACCTGACTATTGACGATGAGGGCAAGGTCTATGTGGTCAACCGATCCTACGAAAACCGTCCCGACGGAGTGCGCGTTTCCATCGTCACCTTGGACGAGGATTTCGTAGGCGAATTCAGCCAGTTTGGCGAAGGGCCCGGCGACCTGTATTGGCCCACCGCGTGCGCGCTGGATGGCGAAGGCAACCTGTACGTTGCCGACGAATGGCTCAACCGCATCACCATCTTCGACGGCGACGGCGAGTACCTGAGCCACTGGGGCGAGGCCGGCGACGGCCCCGGCCAGTTCAACGGTCCGTCCGGGATCGCCATTGATGGCGACACCATGTGGATCGTGGACAGCCGGAACAACCGCGTCCAGAGCTACGGGTTGGACGGCGCTTTCAAGAGCCAGTTCGGCGAGGCTGGTTCCGGAAACGGTCAGTTGAACATGCCCTGGGGTATCTGCCTGGACAAGGACGGCCTGATCTACGTGGCCGACTGGCGTAACGACCGCATCCAGGTCTTCACCCAGGACGGCGAGTGGCAGGCCAGCTACGGCATGAGCGGCGACGGTCCCGGCCAGTTCAAGCGGCCCAACGCCGTGTTCGTGGACAACGACGGCGACATCTACGTCTGCGACCGCGAGAACGACCGCGTCCAGATCCTCGCGCCCGACGGACGGTTCCGCGCCCAGTTGAAGGGCGACCACGAAATTTCGGGATGGGGCAAGAGCAAGCTCAACTCCAACCCCGACATGATCCGCCAGCGGACCATGGCCATCACCCACGACGGCGGCGAGTTCGAAAAAATCTTTGCCAATCCGTGCGCGGTGCGGGTCACCCCTGAAGGTCAGATCGCGATCCTGGACCACACCCGTGGCCGGATCCAGGTCTATCAGAAGGAGAAGGAGCCGGTCCTGCTGTAAAGCAGACGGCACTTGACCACAACGAGCGAACGAGTCCCGCCGGTGGGTTTGCCTGCCGGCGGGACTCGGTTTAGGAGGAGCGACTACCACTAAGAGCCTATCCTAAAAACTGTTGGAAACTTGCAGTGGTGCTGTGGGAAGGGAAGC
>JAPPCX010000042.1 GCA_028875655.1 Chloroflexota bacterium
ATGGCGACAGATTAGCAGGCGGCGGCTATTCCGTCAAGGTTTCCGTATAATTCCCTTTCCGAGGCGTACTGGATGGCGGTTGACTTGGTGAACAGGCGAACCGCGCCCTTGGTGGCGATGTACGCCGGCGGCCCGATGGACACCAAGCCGCTGATGGACGATATGTTGATGATGCTGCCGCCACCGGCCCGGCGCATCGCCGGTATCACGGCTTTGGTGCCCAGGAACACGCCCTTGGCGTTGATGTCCATGATGTTGTCCCAGTCTTCGTCGGTGGTCTCCTCGATGTCCTTGCGCAGTACGATGGCGGCGTTGTTCACCAGCACGTCCACCTTGCCGAAGCGCTGCTCGGCGGTATCTACCGCGTTTTGCCAGTCGTCAGCATTGGCCACGTCCAGGTGCAGATAGACGGCCTCACCACCGAGCTCCCGAATCTCCGCCTCCACCTGCATACCGAGTTCGTCCCGCACATCGCCGATGACCACCTTGGCGCCTTCCTGGGCGAACATCCTGGCCTCGGTGGCGCCCTGGCCGCGCGCGCCGCCGGTGATGATTGCAACCTTGCCTTCCAGCCTCATGGTGTGGCCTCCTGATGAGTATGCTCAATTGCAGCCAGCGCTGCGTCATCCCGTCGATAAAAGGTCCTGAACATCAAAGACACAGTGCAGCAAACTCCAAAAGCAACAGTCAAAATCACTACGCCAACCATGAACCCCGCTTCGTCCAAAGGGACAGACAATTTCGGGTCTTGGGAGATTGCCCAAAGCACTTCAGCTATGAACAGTAGGAAAGCTCCGAGTAGCGCCGCTGCTACTCCGGCCCAAAACCTGGCATGACCGAGGTTGCGCTGGTAAGGACGCTCCAGCCGGCGGGCGCTGGGGTCAGCCACGGTCGCCCAACCACCATACCCCATAAACTATGCCGCCGGAAATTGCCGCGCCACCGAAGAAGAACCCGAAGATAACGGCTGCCAGCCATTCTGAATCGCTAACTGCCGAAAACGCCCCTGGCATCCAGCGTAACGCCAGGACCGACAGCAGCATCAACGAGACGGCGATCACTGCGACTTGCCAAAACTTCATAAGGCGTCCTTTGCTGACAAACAAGAAGCGCAGAACCGGTTGAACTCAGCGTAGCATACCGCCATTTACTCCCTTACGCCAACTCTGCCATCGCCCGTTCCGCAAACTCGGACCTGACGATGCTTTCGTAAGGGTGCGGTCCCTTGACCAGGCCACCGTTGATCAAAGCGTCGCGCATCCGGTCAAAACCTTCGCGGCCGATCATCGGGTTGGTGGACCACACACCCGTTGCCTGGTATCGGCGGACTCCGTCGACCAACAATGAGCGGTCGTACTCGGGAAACACCGGCGCGATACATTCGGCCACCGCCTCCGGTTCGTTCTGTGCTACCCATCGCTGCGCTCTGGCGTAGCCGTTGACGAATCGCTGTACGGTGTCCGGATTCTGCGCCACATAGTCCGGCGTGGTTGCGAAGCTGCTGTAGCATACGTAACCGCTCTCGTTGCCGAGTGTGACCGCGAGGTGGCCCGCGCCTTCGTCGATCAACTGCCCGGCAAAGGGATATGGAACTTGCAGGTAGTCGGCGTCGCCGTTGCGGAAGCGGGCCAGCATTTCCTCGGCGGAGAGTCCGCCCATCAGGTTGATGCTGGCCGGATCTACGCCGTGCCACCGCATGGCCGCCTGCAACGTGGTGTAAGGAACGGGAGTGAATCCCACCGGGATCAGCGTTGCGCCCACCAGGTCCGCCCACGTCCACCCGTCGGTGGGGCTCTTGGACAGCAGGAAGAACCCGTCCCGCTGGTTAATCTCAGCGATATGCAAGGGAGGCGAATCGCTGCCGGCGTCCAGGTCCATGAAACTGCGGCTGATGCCGCTCTGAGTGATGTCGATGTCGCCGGACTTGAGCAGGTCGGTGCTGGACTGGCCCGTTGGGATATGGGAAAAGTCGACATCGAGACCTTCGGCTGCCAGGAAACCGCCTTCCACTGCTGCGTATATCGTGGTGTAGAACATGTTGCGGAAGGCCACCCGCAGCCGGACACGGTTAGCGTTGGTTTGCTGACTCATTGCGTTCCCCTTTCTATTCATCGTCATTCCGGCGAAAGCCGGAATCCATGTGTCCTATACTGCTACCGGCAGCCGCACGTTGCCGCCGGTGAGCACCACGCCGTCCTCGCAGACACATTCTATGCCGCCGCTTTCGTACTGCTCATCATACAGTTGGGCGTACAGCCCGCCCTGGGCCAGCAGTTCGTAGTGGGTGCCCTGCTCGGCAATCCGGCCACGGTCCACCACGAAAATCACGTCCGCCGCCATGATGGTGGACAGTCGGTGGGCGATGGCGATGGTGGTTCGCCCTTGCATCAGCGGTTCCAGGGCTGCCTGAACGTACCGCTCGCTGGTGGTGTCCAGTGAGGATGTGGCTTCGTCAAGTATCAGCAAACGTGGTTCGTGCAAGATGACGCGGGCGATGGACAGTCGTTGACGCTCGCCGCCGGATAGCCGATAGCCGCGCTCGCCGACGATGGTTTCGTAGCCGTCTGGAAACTCCATGATGCGGTCGTGGATGTAGGCCGCTTTGGCGGCGGCATGGAGCTGCTCGTCGGTAGCGTCGGGGTTGCCGTACATCAGGTTTTCCCTGATGGAGGCGTGGAAAAGATAACTCTCTTGCGATACGTAGCCTACGATGCGGGCCAGGCTTTCCAACTTGATGCGGCGCACGTCCACGCCGTCAATGCTAACGGCCCCGGACGTGGCGTCGTACAATCGCGGTATCAGGTACGAAATCGTGGTTTTGCCGGCGCCGCTGGGACCAACCAGGGCCGCCAACTGGCCGGGCCGCACTTCAAGATTCACACCGTCAAGCGCCCAGAATTCCTGCTCATCGTCCTCAATGTCATAAGCGTCTGCCGCCAGGCTGGCCGGATGATAGTTCATCCGCACGTTCTGCAACGCAACCCGGCCTTCAACCCGCTCAATCGGCAGGTCAACGGCATCCGGCGCGTCAACAATATCGGGCCGGATGTCCAGGTAGCCGAATATGCGCTCAAACAGCGCCAACGATGATTGCAGTTCCACCGAGGTACGCAGCAACGTGCTGATAGGGAAGTACAGCCGGGTTTGCAGGGTGGTAAAGGCAACGATGGTGCCCGCCGTCAAACCGCCCGGCCCGAAACTGCCATAGATGATGTAACCGGCGATCACGTACACCACCGCCGGAGTAAGCGAGAAGAAGATCTGCATTCCGGCCCATACCGCCTGCCCGGTCATCTCCCGCCGTATCTCCAGATCCGACAAGCGCACGTTCTGGTCGCGGAACCGGGCTATCTCGCGGTTCTGCGCGCCAAACAGCCGCGTCAGCATCACGCCGGACACCGACAGCGTTTCCTGGGTGATGGCGGTCATCTCCGCCGTGGATTCCTGCACCAGGGACGACATGGCCCGCCGCCGCTTGCCCACCATGTAGCTGAACACCGAGAACAGCGGCGTGATTCCCGCTGCCACGACAGTCAATTCCCACGACAGGATGGCCATGGCAATCAGCGTGCTGATGAGAATCACTACGTTGGACAGGATGTTGCTGACGGTGCCGGTTACGACGACGCGGATGCCGGCCACGTCGTTGGCGACCCGGCTCTGGATCTCCCCGGTGCGCTGGGACGTGAAGAATCCCAACGAGAGCGATTGCAGGTGCGAGTACAGCCGGTCGCGCAGGTCGCGCATCACGCGCTGGCCCACCTGCTGGGTCAGCCAGGTTTGCAACACTCCCAGGCTGCCTGTGACCACCACCACGGCGGCCATGGCTCCGGCGATTATCCAGAGCAGCCGCAGGTTCGGCCCGCCCTCAACGAACAGCGCCGAGTCGAATACCACCTGGATCAGTATCGGGTTCACCACCCCCAACCCGGCGGTGACCAGAATCAGCAGGCCAATGGCCAATACCCGCGGCCAGTGGGGTTGAAATGCCGCGGCGATGCGCCGGTTCAGGTTGGGCACGCGACGGCTGGGCCGGTTGCGACTGGAGTTCACCGACCGCCGGAAACCGTGGGGCATATTTTCACGCATGGGGCGCATAATTGATTCAGAGCGGGACGTAACGCAAAGGCGCAGAGTCGCGGAGTCGCAAAGGTTTCTGGATTCCCGCCTACGCGGGAATGACAGGTGAAGGAGCGGGAATGATGGTGTGTTAGAGGGTGTCCAAAAAGTCGGCTGTAAATTTCAGGCGAGAGATGAAATTGTGTAGAAATTCCCCCTCACCCCAACCCTCTCCCACCAGGGGAGAGGGGTTTTTTTAGACACCCTCTTAGAGCCTATCCTAATAACCCTGCGGCCCTGAGGGTGATGAGGGCGCAAGCGAAAT
>JAPPCX010000058.1 GCA_028875655.1 Chloroflexota bacterium
CATTCCTGTCGCATTATTATTACATTAAAGCGAGCAATTGGTCAATAAAACGCAACACTTGCGGGTTTGCTATTGCCGGTGACGAGACTGTGTTGCTACACTCTATCAAACAGAACGAATAATCTACTCCGTCTTGCCGAGTATACAACACCGCCGCTTGCCCGGCCAACCCCCAGGGGTCGGTCCGGGTAACGCCAGGGGAGGCCATTGAGCAAGAAACGCAGTCTCACCGGGGAACAGGAGGACGGGCGCATCCAGGGCCTGCGCCTCCTGGCCCGCATCATCGCACGACACTACCTGGAACACCCCGATCTGTACCCCGCTCCCAGCGGCGACAGCGGCGGTGGCGGCCAAGGCCGTGCCGCCGAGACCGTGCGCGCCGGCGGGAACGCGGCCCAGAAGGAGGCAAGTCAATGAAACGCAAGCGGATTATCTACCGGGTCAGGCTCAAGGCCGAGGCGGTCTGGGAACTGCTGAACCGGCTCAACCTGACCCAGAACGAACTGGCCCGGCGCATCGGGCGCTCCTCGGGATTCATGTCTCAGCTGATCAACGGGGATCGCTTTCCCTCGGGGGAGACCCGCCAGCGGCTGATGGATGTGCTGGGCGTGACCGACTTCGACGTTCTCTTCGTCCAGGAGCGGGTCGATGTCTAGCTCCCGCCCCAAGTCGGGGACGCCGATTGACATTCCCCCGGGGGTGGCCCTGGTGCCGGAGGACTTCCGGGAGAAGCTGGAGGTCATCAAACGGCTGACCGGCCTCCCCTGGGAGGGGCTGGCCACGGCCATGGGTGTGGACAGCCGGCAGCTTTGGCGCTGGCGCAAGCGGGGCGGCGAGCCGGGAGCCGGCGCCATGCTGGCCCTGGCGCGCATCTCCCTGCGGGTGCCCGGCGGCCTGGCCCTGCTCCTGGACGAGGACGTGGTCGTAATACTTGGAAATAGGGAGGTGGAAACATGACCACGGAAGGAGGACAACCGATTGACGGCGCCCTTTCCCCGTTGCCCCTGGAGCGTTTGCGGAAGGAGTCCGGGCTGACCTGGCGAAGCCTGGCCTCCCGGATGGACGTGAACGACTGCCGGCGGCCGGAACTGCGGCTTCCGGCAGGGCCTGGCCGGCGGCGGGAGTCCGGCGGGAACGCCAACCGCGACACTGACGGCCAAGGGGGTTAGGGGATGGGACGCCGCCAGCAGTACGTCTACCACACCCTGCCGGAGGTTTTCCCCGAGGACTTCCCCGTCCGGCTGGACCGCTTCCGCCGTGCCGCCGGGTTCACCTGGGGCGGCCTGGCAAGGGAGCTGAGGGTCAACTCCCGCACGGTGCGGCGCTGGAAGGCCGGTTCCAAGATTGGCTCCGGCCACCTGGTGTCGCTGTTCGCCCTGGCCGCCCGGTTGGGGCTGCTCCACCACATTCTGCCCGAGGCGGGAGAGCCGGTGGCCGACGCCGACCTGGATGCCGAAAGCAGGGGTTGCGTAGTGAGCGCAACAGGCCAGGACTGACCCGGGCGCGACGTGCTTCAAGGTAACAGCGGGGCCGGACGGATGATTCCGTCCGGCCCCCTTTTTGTCTTTCGCCGTTTCTTGCTCCCGTTACAGCCGGTCCACGCCCTGGGGGTCCCGGGGGCAGGCGCGGCGGTCGAGGACGTCCTTCAGGATGCCGAAGGCCAGGTGGAAGTTCAGGGCCTCGGACATGGCGGTTGGGTCCTCCTGCTGGAGCAGGGCGTAGGAGACCAGACCGGCCATCTGCAGCAGCTCGTCGTCCCCGGCGACCCGGTACGGCGCGGCGTAGACGGCGGTGTCCCGGGCCGCGTCCCTGCCGGAGTCGCCGTCCCCCGCGTATGGGCAGGCGGCGAGGATGGGGTCGCGGTGAACGGGCCCGGCAGCCAGCTCGGGCAGGCCGTCCCGCTCCGCCTCGTCCTCGATGAAGAAGGCGTAGCGGCCGTCCGCCGCCACCGAGGCGTTGACCAACTCCAGGAGCCGATCCCGGGCGGCGGCGCGGTCGCGGCGGCGGTGTTGGCGGAAGGGGGAGTTGCGCCGGCAGACGTTGACCACGCCGATGCCCCCCTGTCTCCATCCGGCGCTCTCCAGGACCCGCAGGCCGTTCATCATGATTTCCAGTCCCTCCTCCAGGGTGGTGATGCGGCGGCGGAGACCCCGGGGGAGGCTTCCTTTGGGGGACAGTAGGTCCACGCCGCGCAGTGTCCGGCCCGTGGGGACGTTGAATTCGTCCTCCATGACCCAGCGCCAGTCCAGGACGTTCTCGGACACGGCGTTCCAGTGCTCCCCGTCCACCCCCTGGGCGGTTGCGACGGAGAGGTTCCGGCTGCGGGACTCGCCCACGTAGTAGATTCTCATGGCAACATTCTCCTTTATCGTGTTGTTTCACTGGTAGTGGTGCAGCGGTTCAACCGGCTTGAAGTTGCCGCCCGGCTCCAGCCAGGCCGGTCCCAACGGTCCCTCCCGTTCCAGCAGTTCCCGGTGCGAGACCAGCAGGGGCAGCGGCACGCGAACGCGCAGCATCTCCCTGCGGGCCACCTCCAGGAAGTGGGTCGGCGCGACGGGATCGTCGAAGACCACTAGGACCAGGGGCCGGTGGCCGTGGTCGTCGGTGGGGCGGTGGGAGGAGTAGTAGCGCAGGTAGGGGGCCAGGCGCTGGGCCATGGTGGCGGGGCGCACGGCGCGCCGCTCGTACTCCAGGAAGAAGGGACGCAGCAGGTCGTCCCGGCGCAGCGTTCCGAAGGCGTCGGGGTGCAGGGCGCGGGGACCTCCGTAGTGTCGGAAGTAGCGGGAGGCCCGGTGGGGCGGGTCCAGCTGCTCCACGTCCCAGCCGAGGCCTTTCGCCTGGCGGTTCAGGGCGGCGACGAAGCGGTGGACGGCGGCGGTGTGCTCCAGGTCCCGCAACAGCTGGCGGCTGCGCCGGCCGGACACGATTCCTCCGTCATTTTCCCTGCTGACGCTCCACCGCTGCCTCGCCTCGCCGGTGGAAACGCGGTCCCTTCGGGCCAGCAGCTTCAGCCCCCTGTCGGTGAGGGCCAGGCGGCGGGCGTCAAGTTGAAAGCCGGTTGCCAGTCCCAGGCGTTCCAGGACGGCGGTGAGCTGGGATGCCCTGGGGCGGGAAACGTCCAGGAGCCCGGACAGGTCCTCCCGCGTGAGCCAGGGCCAGTCGGCCAGCAGGTCCAGGGCGCGCTTCTCGGCGGGGCGCAGCAGCACGGGCAGCAGGTGGTCGGGGATTTCGTCGCTCCCTCCGCTCAGGTCGATGTCCTTTGGTATGGACACCCGCACCAGGAGCGGCTCCGCCGCCGTCATCCCGCCGGGGTTGGCACGACCCACGGCCTCCGCCAAAGATAGGGTGACGCCCGCCGAGGACCGCCAGATTGGATCGCCGGACCCGGCCACCGCGACGTGGCGTTCCAGGGCGAAGAAGGCCGGTGCTGGAGATGCCTGTCGCCTGGCATCGCGCAGCAGGGCGACGGCCTGGCGCAGGCGCACCTCGTCGGGGACCATCACCAGGACGGCGCTCGGCCGGGGGCCCTGGGCCAGCCGCCAGAGGCGCTTGGCGAAACCGGCGCGTTCGGCGGTGCCCCCCTGCCTCACCATCGCCAATACGCGCCAGTCGGGCAAGCACACGTCGGCGTCCTGGGGCAGGGCCCGGCGCCAGCGGAAGTCCAGGGGATGGTCCAGGCCGGCCAGGGCGGAGGCCAGGCGATAGATGACGGCGGCGGCGTCCAGCCGTTCCAGCAGCGTGCGGCGGAAGCGCAGGGAGAGGGGATACTCGCGGAGCAGGCGGCCCAAGGGCCGGACCTCCGCCACGGCCAGCGCCTTCACGCCCGGTTCGGTGAGGTAGTAGCGGCGGGTGGGGGCCAGCAACGGGGTTCCGTGGGGCACCGAGTCGATCAGTCCGGCGTCCTCCAACCGGGCCGCCGACTCGTAGACGCCGCCCCGGGACCGGCCGGCCAGGGCGGCCATTTCCAGCCGGTCCAGGAGGGGTATTTGGGCCAAGAGACGGAGTAGGTCCGCCTGGCCTTTACTCAGCAGCCGCGTCATTCCTCCGCCTCCCCTTCGCCGTCCTGCGTCTCGCCATCTTGGTCCCAGCCGTCGCCCGGTTCCACTCCGTCCTGTTCCCCGTTGACCAACTCATTGCCATCGTCCGGTTCCGCCTCGTGTTCCGGTCCGGGCGCGTTCTGCTGCCCCTGCCGTCGGCTGCGCTGGTTGCGCCGGTTGTTGGGCTTGGGCTGGGCCGGTGGGGTGGCCTGGTTCTGCTTCCGCTGGCCCGGCCCCTGCCGGAGCTCCGCCAGCTCCTGCCGGTACTT
>JAPPCX010000004.1 GCA_028875655.1 Chloroflexota bacterium
TAATCTCCATGTGGGGATGATACCATCTCCGCATAGTTTGTGTGAACAGGCCCTAGGATATCTGTAGCGTGGTCATGATAGCCCCGACAGGATTAGGCGGTCAAGCAGAGTAGACCGGTGGCGGCAATCGGCCTAGTGTCTGCTGAATGTTTGGGCGTCGGTATCCACTCTCGGATAGGAACGTTAAGTTAGGCAGCCCCCAACGATGCGCACCCTTTCCCGCACCCGCTCCTCCAACCTGCCAAAAGCGGCGACATCCATTCGCTTGACAATGACAGAACATCAGTTCATAATGGCCTCATCGCTAGCGAAATCATCGGTATTCCACAGCCTGCAACGAGAGGTAATCAAGAACCTACCATCACCCGGTTCGTTCGGTCGTCAACGGCCACAACCGTCAGCAAACCCAAATCGCAAGACAGCACTTGCTCCAGCGCGCTACCCACTGCGTCGTGTACGGCTAACTACATGACCCGTACGAACTCAACGGTGGCTACCTCTGAACTGGACGCTCTCATTAGGCTCACCCACTCGGAGGGTTTAAACCTCCTTGCGTACCACCCCCGGCCGTGGGGCTGACAACGACCACCTTACCTCTCGTAGGCTAACCTACCTACCGAAAACCGAAACCAACCTTAAGGAGCTAACCGCGATGAACACCAAGCCAACATAGCCAAAACCCAGCGAATCTCCACCCTTTCCCCCAACCGCTCCAACCTCACAACGGCGCCCTGCCATCATCGGCGGCAAGCCCAGGAACCAGGCGGCTACACATGAGTCCGTTTGCCAGCGTGCGACGGGTTGGGCTATGATGGACGTAGCGGCTTTAACCGCTGACTTGCCCTCTGCGGCACTCAGGAGATGCTCAGCCCGATGACGCAAGCCCAAGCCAACGTTACCGACGCGCAGCCCGGTATTGCGATAGCTGGCCACAAAGATGGCCCGCCGCTGCCGGCGGGTTTGACCGCGGATGACCTGGTTGAGGTTTGCCGGCAGATGATCCTGGTGCGCGCCATGGACGAGCGCATCTGGATGATGAACCGGCAGGGCAAGGTTCCTATCGCGGCGTCGTGCCAGGGCCATGAGGCCGCGCAGTTGGGCTCGCTGCTGGCCGCGCAGAAGGACGGCGATTGCTTCCTGTTCCCCTACTACCGTGATCTCGCGCTCAAAATGGCCGTTGGGCTGACTCCCCGCCAGGTGATGTTGTCCTTCATGGGCAAGGACGGTGAACCGTATTCCGGGGCGAGGCAGTTTCCCCTCCAGGGCGCCGACCTGCCACGCAACATCATCCAGATTTCCAACGTGGTCGCCGCCGGTCTGACCCAGAGCGTGGGGTATGCGCTGGGCTGCAAGATGCTGGGCGATGACACGGTCACCCTCTGCTATTTCGGCGACGGCGCCACCAGCCAGGGCGAGACCCACGAGGCCATGAACTTCGCCGCGATCCATAAATTGCCGGTGGTTTTCATCTGCGAGAACAACAAGTTCGCCATCTCCACCCCCCAGGAGTCGCAGATGGTGGTGAGCGACGTGGCGGCCCGCGCCGAGGGCTACGGGTTCCCCGGATTCGTCATCGACGGTCTGGACGTGATTGCCTGCTACGAGGCGACGCGCCAGGCCATTGAGCACGCGCGCAGCGTTGGCCCTGCTCTCATTGAGATGAAGGTGGAGCGTTTCATGCCGCACACCACCGACGACGATGACCGTCGTTATCGCGACCGCGACGCGCTGGACGCGGCCCGGCAGTACGACCCGGTGGCGGTCTTCCCCGCTCAGATGGTGGATCAGGGCATCGCAACGCCGGCGCAGATCGACGAGTTCCGCGCGGATGCGCAGAGCCAGGTGAACGACGCCACCGACTTTGCGGACGCCGCGCAGCCGCCGGACGCATCTACGATTTATGACCACCTGTACGTTTAGGACTACGTCGCCATGGCAGAAATGACGGTAATCGAGGCGGTGCGCTCGGCGCTGCATGAGGAAATGGAACGCGACGAGCGCGTGTTCGTCATGGGCGAAGACGTGGGCCAACGTGGCGGCGTATTCCTGGCCACCCAGGGGTTCATCGAGGATTTTGGCCCGCAGCGCGTGATGGATACCCCGCTGGCGGAAGCGTCGATCATGGGCATCGCTCTCGGCGCGGCGTTCCGAGGGATGCGTCCCATTCCGGAAGTCCAGTTCTCTGATTTCGTATGGCCCAGCGTCAACCAACTGATTGGAGAAGCGGCGCGCTCCCACTACGGCACCAACGGCGCGTTGAAGGTTCCCATGACGGTGCGTATCCCATACGGTGGCGGGATACGCGGCGGGCTGTTCCACTCGCAGAACGTTGAAGCCCTGTTCTTCCACACCCCGGGGCTGCTCGTGGTCACGCCGTCCACGCCCTATGAGGCCAAGGGGTTGCTGAAATCGGCGATCCGCGACGACAATCCGGTGATTTTCCTGGAGCACAAGAAGACCTACCGCCTGGTGCGCGGCGAGGTTCCCGACGAGGAATACACGCTGCCCATCGGCCCGGCGGACGTGAAGCGGGCCGGTTCCGACGTAACCGTCGTGAGTTACGGCCTCTCCATGCACTACTGCCTGGCCGCTGCCGCCGCAGTTGCCGATGATGGCATCAGCGCTGAGGTGGTGGACCTGCGGACGCTGAAGCCGCTGGACTCTGAGACCATACTGGAATCGGTGCAGAAGACGGGCAAGCTGCTGATTGTCCACGAGGACAACATCAGCGGCGGCATTGGCGCCGAGGTGGCGGCGCTGGCGGCAGACGAAGCGTTCGAGTACCTGGACGCCCCCATCGCCCGGCTGTGCGGTCCGGACGTGCCCACCATGCCCTTCGCCCAATCCCTGGAAGACGCCTATATGCCCAGCCCGGAGTCGATTGCCGCAGAAATCCGGCGATTGGCGGCCTACTAGTATCCCTGTTGAATTGTCATTGCGAGCGTCCGCCTATGGCGGATGGCAATCTCGCTACCATGAGGACTGATCCGTGGCACAGATGATTGAGCTGCCCCACGTCGGCGAGAGCGTCGTTGAGGGCACCATCGGGAAGTGGCTGAAGCAGCCGGGAGATCGGGTCGAACGGTATGACCCGCTGGTGGAGGTGGTCACCGACAAGGTGACCATGGAGGTGCCGTCCCCGGTGTCCGGGGAGTTGCTCCGCATCATTGCCCAGGAGGGCGAGACTGTGCCCATGGGCGCGCCCATCGCCGAAGTGGAAGCGCAAGACGGGCAGACGGTTCCATCGGCGCAACCCGCTGTATTCACACCCGCCCCCGCGCCGGAAATCAAGCCGGCGGCTGCGCCACCGCGGGACACCGGTGAAACGCCGACCGTTCCCGTCGCGTACCTGATCGACGCGCAACCCGTTGGGCCTACCGGCGGTTCCGCGCTGGCGGCGCAGGAGGCGGCAGTCTCGGCCCCGTCCGCGGCGCCTGAACCGGCGTCTCCACAAATCGAACCCGCTGTTGCCGCCCCTCCTCCTCGACGCGCCAACGGCCAACGGGGACCCAACCGGCTTTCTCCGGCAGTGCGGCGGTTGGCGCGAGAGCACAGCATCGACGTTGACGCGATAACCGGCACCGGAATGGGCGGGCGAGTGACGCGGAACGACGTGCTCCGTTACCTGGAAACCGCGCCCGCGCCGGCCCGTACTCCTGTCGCCCCGGCGGAAACGCCCGCCGCCGCGCCGGCAGTGGCAGCCCCCGTTGGAGACGACGAGGAACGGATGCCATTGACCCCGGTGCGCCGCATGATCGCCGACGCGATGGAGCGGTCGGTGCGGGAGATACCCCATGCGTGGAGCATGGTTGAGGTTGACGTTACCGATCTGGTCGCGCTGCGTAACCGGGAACGCGATGGATTCCGACAGCGTGAGGGAGTCAACCTGACCTACCTGCCCTTTGCACTCAAAGCGGTAGCCGGCGCGCTGAAAGACAATCCGACCCTGAACGCCTCGTGGGGTGGTGACCATATCATGCTGAAGCAGCGGATCCACCTGGGCATTGCGGTGGCTGCTCCTACCGGGTTGGTTGTGCCCGTAATCCACGACGCCGACCGTTTGAGCATCGCCGGCCTGGCCCACGCCGTTGATGATTTGTCGGGCCGCGCCCGTAACGGCAGCCTGCGACTGGATGACGTGCAAGGCGGAACCTTCACCGTGAACAACACCGGCGCTCTGGGCAGCATCCTGGGCGGCCCCATCATCAACCACCCGCAGGCCGCCATCATGACCACCGAGGCGTTGCAGCAGCGGCCCGTCGTAATCAACGATGGGATTGCCATCCGGTGGATGATGAACCTGTGCCTCTCTTTCGACCACCGCATCAACGACGGCGCCGAGGCCGGGGCGTTTCTGCAATCGGTGAAGAGTCGCCTGGAAGCGTTCAATGGCGACACTCCAATCTACTGACGAGCGTCCGGCGGTTGAGTCCGGCATCTGCCGCGTAATCAACGCCGGCGTAACGCCATACCGCGAAACGTGGGACTGGCAGGTAGAGATCGCCCAGCAAGTCCGGGAGGGACTGTCCCCGGACACCCTCTTGCTGCTGGAGCACCCACACACCTACACCCGGGGAAGACTGGCCCCTGATTCCGACTTGCTGCTGGACACTAAAGCCCTGGCGGCTCGCGGTATCGAAGTGGTGGAAACCGACCGCGGCGGACTGATCACCTACCACGGCCCCGGACAACTCGTCGCCTACCCCATCATTCGCTTACGAGGGCGCGGCGGGCCACACTGGTACGTCCGCACGCTGGAGCAGGTCATCATCAGTACGTTGGCTGAGTTCGACCTGTCCGCTGCCACCGTCGAAGGATTGACCGGCGTGTGGACAACCGACGGACAACGCAAGACAGCCGCTATTGGCGTCAAGATCGCCGGAGGCGTGGCTTACCACGGCTTCGCCATCAACGTGAATCCCGATTTGATGATGTTCGACGGTATCGTGCCGTGTGGGATCAAAGACCGGGAAGTTACGTCGCTGGCCGCGGAATTGGGCGTTGCGCCGTCCATGGAAGCAGCGCGTGAAGTTGCAGGCCGCCATTTTTGCGCCGAGTTTGGGCTGGAGCCGAGATGGCAGGCGTGATGCGATACGACGTAATTGTCATCGGCGGCGGCTCCGCCGGCTGCGCGCTGGCCGCCCGGCTATCCGAAGACCCCAGCCGCTCAATTCTTTTGCTGGAGGCCGGGCCTGATTTCGTCGAATTTGAGCGCTGGCCGGCCGAACTGCTCGATGGCTACAGTCAGGAAGCATCCACGCCCGGCGGCCCTTACAACTGGTCGTACCAGGCCACCGGAACGGCGGAACAGGCGAGGCCAATGCAAATCGCGCGAGGCCGGGCCATCGGCGGTTCCGGCTCGGTCAACGGACAGGTTTTCCTGCGGGGACTGCCGGAGGACTACGACGCGTGGGCCGCGTTGGGCAACGACGAGTGGGCCTATCAACGGGTGCTGCCCTATTTCCGCCGGCTGGAATCTGACGCCGACGTGCAGGACGACTTTCACGGCAGCGACGGGCCGATACCGGTGGTGCGCGCTCCCCGGGAATCCTGGCACCCCTTCCAGCAGGCTTTCGTGGTTACCTGCGTCGCCATGGGCTACCCTGCTGACGCGGACATGAACCACCCGGAATCGGGCGGCGTAGGCGCCGCGCCGATGAATAATCCCGCTGGAATCCGCATGAGCTGCGCGTTGGCCCACCTTGCCACGGCGCGGCACCGATTGAACTTGACGATTCGAGGAAACTTTACGGCCCGGCGGATACTGTTCAACGGGCTAACTGCGGTAGGCGTAGAGGCGGAGAGCGGCGGCGAGATTTTTCAGGTGTTTGGGCAGGAGATAGTGGTGAGTTGCAGCGGCATCGCGTCGCCCCAGTTGCTGATGCTCTCAGGAATCGGGCCGGCCGCACATCTGCGAGAATTGGGCATCCCCGTGATCAGCGACCTGCCGGGCGTGGGCCAAAACCTCCGGGACCACCCGTTGGTGTACGTTGATTCCGCATTGCGGCCGGACTACGTGGAACCCGCCTTTGGCGGTTCCCGAATTCAGACCATGCTGCGCTTTACCACCGCCGGGTCGTCATCCCGGAACGATATGCAGTTGTATGTGAACAACGTGGCGTCGGGACCGAGTCCCCTGGGCAGCGGGCCGGGCACGGATCAGGCGACCCTGAGAATGACGTGCATCCTACAGCAGGCGGAGAGCGCGGGCGTGCTGCGCCTAGCTTCAGCGGACCCCCACGACAAGCCGCACATTGACTACCGCTACCTGCGGAGCGAGCAAGACCTACGGCGGTTGCGCGAGGCGGTGCGCCTGTGCCGGGAGATACTGGCGCAGCCGGAGTTTGCGCTCATTGCAGGGGATGCGGTGTCGCCCATCGAAAGCACGTTGAGCGATGATGGCGCGCTGGATGACTGGCTGCTGCGCAACGTGTTCACCACGTTCCACACGTCGGGGTCGTGCAAGATGGGGCCGGCGGACGACGGCATGGCGGTGGTTGACCAGTACTGCCGGGTGCATGGCGTGAACAACTTGCGGGTGGTTGACATCTCGATATGCCCCGACGTGGTGCGAGCCAATACCAACGCCACGGCGGTGATGATCGGCGAACGCGCCGCGGCGTTCTTTCCGTAAACAGTATCCGCCCGTAAACAGCGTACGCCAGTGTACAACATCCGCTCATCCTGAGCCCGTCGAAGGATGCGCCCGTAATGGCCTGCGCTATAATTGCGCGGCAAACCCGCGCCTGCCCTTTACCGGAGACTGCCCGATGCCAATATCCGAATACGTCAGCCGCTCCATGGAAGAAGGCGGATGGATCCGCCGCATGTTCGAAGTGGGCATTGCCCTGAAAGCGCAGTACGGCGAGGAGAACGTATTCGACCTCTCGCTGGGCAACCCTATCATGGAGCCGCCGGCGGAGTTCCACGCGGAGCTACTGCGCATCGCCAGCGCCCCATCCCCCGGAATGCACCGCTACATGCCCAACGCCGGTTACCCCGAAACCCGGCAGGCCGTGGCCGATACCTTATCTGCTGAAACCGGGCTACCCTTCGGTGCCGGCGACATCATCATGACGTGCGGCGCAGCGGGCGCGGCCAACGTGGTGCTGCGCGCAATCCTGAACCCCGGCGACGAAGTTATCATCCTGTCGCCCTTCTTCGGCGAGTACACCTACTACATCCAGAACCACAACGGCGTGCCCGTCATCGTGCCCACCGACGCCGAATTCGGGTTGGACCTGGACGCCATCGACGCGGCCATCACGTCACGGACGCGGGCGGTGATGCTCAACTCGCCCAACAATCCGTCGGGCGTGGTGTATCCAGAGGAGGATGTGACAGCGCTGGCCGACGTGTTGATCCGGGCGGAGCATCGGTTCGGATCGGAGATCTTCATCATCAGCGACGAACCCTACCGGCGCATCATCTACGACGGGCTGGTGTATCCGCAGGTCTTCCCACACTACGAGCGCACCATCGTGGTGAACTCCCACGCCAAGGACCTGGGACTTCCGGGCGAGCGGATCGGCCACATCGCCGTGCATCCCGACTACGCCGGCAAGGCCGAGCTGATGGACGGGCTGGTGTTCTGCAACCGAGTCCTGGGGTTCGTGAACGCGCCGGCATTGATGCAGCACGTGGTGCGGGCCGTACAGGATGCCTCGGTGGACGTGGGCGAATACCAGCGCAAGCGGGATTTCCTGTACGACAACCTGACCGGCATGGGGTACTCGGTAGTCAAGCCGCAGGGCGCGTTCTACCTGTTCCCGCGCTCGCCGCTGGAGGACGATGAGGCATTCGTGGCGGCGTTGCAGGAATACAACGTGCTGGTAGTGCCGGGCAAGGGCTTCGGCACCCCCGGGCACTTCCGCATCTCCTACTGCCTGGGCGACCGGGTGCTGGAAGGATCGATGGACGGTTTCGCCCGGGCGGCGGAGCAGTATTTGGGCTAACCCTCCGGCAAGATCGTTCCCCTGATCCGGGCGAATATGGACGCTAAGTCGATGGCGACGCCGGGCATCGCGTCGGAAGTTAGAACATCATCAGGACCGTACACCCTAGTTAGCGTCATAGATTGCCCGTCGCCAACGTACTTGGCTATCGATTCGGCGTTGAGGTCAACCGTCAGCATTTCGCGGACGCCGTTGCGGGCATAAACGGGCAGTTTCACATTCAAGTCGAGCTGCCGCGTGGATTCAGACAGCACTTCCACCACCAAATCCGGAGCGCCGGTAACGCCGTGCCCGTCAAAGATGTGCCGCCGCTCGTTGGATATGAACAGCATATCCGGTTGGAAGGTGTTGTGCTCATCGATGGCAACATCGTAGGGTGAGATTCGGGTTTCACCGATGCCCAACTGCTCAGTTTGCAAAGCCGCTTGTATGTACAGTTGACCAATAAACACCTGGTGCGGGTCGTTCGGGCCGGCCATTTTGACGAGTTCTCCCTCGATTAGCTGATAGCGCACACCCCGGTGCGACGGCGGCGTCAACCTCATGTAGTCCGCGCCCGTCAACTTGGTGGTCGGTTTCGCTTTGGGTTGTGTCATGACGACCTCCGGTTGTGCGCCTACGGCCAGCCGGCGTTGGCCTCCCGCGACGGCAGGCGCACGGTAGCGTTGCCGCGGGTCGTCACCTGCTGGCGCTGGTTCTCGCCCCAGATGTCCATGTCCACCAGGTACTCGCCGTCCTCGACGCGCTTGCCGGTGATCTTTCCCTTGCACCAGGTGGTATCGCCCACGACGTTGAAGCGCCGCAGTTCCACGTGCATTGTCTTCAGGAACCCGTCGTCGCCCATCCAGTTGGTCAGCAGGTGACCCATCCAACAGCAGCGCTGACACCCGTAGTCGTAGGCGCCGGGCAGTCCCGCCGATTCGGCGGCCTCCTGGATGTCGTGGACGCGGATGATGGCCTCCTGTGCGCCGGTGTTTGGATCGGTGAAACCCCAGGACGGATGCCGCAGCATCTCGCGCAGCTGGATGCCGTGGCTGATGCCGCCGATGCAGCCGGCGACAAAGGCGGTGATGTCGCCGTGGCTGAGCGGGCCTTTGACCACCGGAGTCAGCTCGTCGCCGACGTTGACGTCCTCGAACCAGCGGGGGTTGTTGCCGCGAATTTCCTCGTTGAGTACGGCGTTCTGGATGACTTCCAATTCGTCTCGGGAATACTGGTACGGCTCGAAGGTGTATTTCTGACGTTCGCGGGCGGCGCTGCGCTCGGCGCGGATCTGCCAACCCTTGGTCTTGGCGATGGTCTCGCCACGCTGGTTGTAGTAGTGGGTTACGCTGGACTGAATGATGATGCGGCCAGCGAACTCGCTTTCCTTCTCCTCCAGCCCGGTGAACTGTTCCTGTACGCTGATCTGGTCGTCCAGGTAGATGGGACGATACCACTCCCAATCGTTGCCGGCGTGGAACCCGTGGACGCCGGGCAGACCGCCGGTGCGCCCGGAGCACCAATAGACGCTGTACAGGAAGCAGGGAGGCGCGATGATGTTGCCGTACTTGCTGGTTTGAGCGTAGGAACGGTCCCAGTAGAGGGGGTTGGTGTCGCCGATGCCCTGGCAGAAGTGCCGGATGGCGCTGCGGGAAGCCTCCTCATTGAACAGCCCCACGCCGTATTGTCGCGGGCGATTGAAACTGCCCACCCTGCCGCGCAGGCGTTCCAGCCCTTCTTCGGTAATTCTGCCGGATTCCAACACCATGATACGATTCCTCCGATGTGTTCACTGGCAGAAGATTATAGCCTACGGGCAGTTAGGGCGGCGGCGGTATGGTTAGCACCGGCGTCCGCTCGCTCAGGTAGCGTTCCGTTACGAAGGGCGAGCCGAAGCCGTATTCGTCGGCGCACTGGCGTACCAGCGCCAGCGTTTCCGCCCGCAGCGTCTGCGGCGCCGGCTCCGCTCCGCCGTCAATGATGCTGCGGATCAGGCGACCGGCCAGGTCCTGCTTGGTGTCGGGGTGCCCGCAGATGCCCTCGTAGGCCACGCCGCCGCAGGTGGGGCAGTACCACCATTCCAGCGTCAACACCGAATTGATGCCGAGGTCCGGCAGTTCTCCGAAGATTTCATGGGCTGCATATCGGCCATAGTAGTCGCCCACGCCGGCGTGGTCGCGGCCAAACATGTGATGGGTGCAGCCGAGGTTCTTGCGAACCAGCGCGTGGAACACCGCTTCCTTTGGGCCGGCATAGCGCATATCCCACAGTAGCGCGGTAGTGCGATGTATCTCGTCGCGGAAGAACCCGTGCGTCCGCAGGTTTTCGTGGGTGAGGATGATGGCCTCGTCGATGTAGTCGCCCACCTTCTTTTCGCCGATGACCGCGCTGACCAGGAGGCCGTCGGCCTGGGCTTCCATGAATGCGCCTTTCATCAGGTACTCGTGGCCGGAATGGGGCACGTTGCGCGTCTGGTGAGCCACGGCGCGTTTCCAACCCAACGTGTCCAGTTCGGCGCGCAACTGGGCCGGCGTCCGCCAGTAGCGGTCAAAGGGCGGGCTGATTACAGGCTCGCAGACCAGGGTAATGTCGCCGGCGACGAAACGGCCGGCATAGTTCAGGGTGCGCTGGACTCCGGGGTGGGCCGGGTCGGTGGTGGCGTAGATTTTGCCAGCCAGTTCGGTGAGGTCAGCGGCGAAAATCTCGGAGACTTCCAGCGTAGCCAGCGGGTTGCCCTGGTGGGTCAGGAGCGCGGTGTCGCCCACGGACACGCCGGCCCGCCGCAATTCCCCGTCGGCGATGTCGAGGACGATGGGAATGGGCCAGACGTAGCCATTGGTGAGGCGCATGGAATCCGCCACCGACGCCATGTCCGCGCTGCCCATAAAGCCGGTGAGCGGGGAGAAGAACCCGTAAGCGAGGTTCACGCACTCGTGAACGATCTGCTCGCGGACTTCAATGGCGGGCAGGCCGGCAACGTCGGCGGTGGAGTGCAGCGGCCGCACGCGCTGGATGAGCGTCCCCCCATGTGGAGACAGGCTGTTGTCAACGTTCGTAGTCATAGCGTCGGCATTGTATCACCGGCCCGACCAACCCAATCCCGCCAAATCATTAAATCCGGCAAATCTAGATTCTGACGACGCCAAAGCGGGTACGCTTTAGCATTCTGATCCTCTTGTGTAAGCGCGTCGTCTGTCGTACACTGCGCCGCCGAAACGGAGCGGCTTTTGTCGGTCGCAGATAGCGTATCAGGAGGATAACCTTTGTGATGTCAGTCGAAACGACGCGGCATAGCGTTCGGTATCTGCTGATTGTGGCATCCTTTGCGCTGTTGATCGGGGGGATATTGGCCTGCGGGCAGGAAAGCGAGCCAGATAAATCTGACCCGGCGTCCTACGCGCAGCATCTGGTCAACCTGGCGGTGGAAAGAAACCAGAAAGATGGGCTTGAGAAAACGGTCGCTTACCACAACAGCGATGCTGGCAAGGATGGCGAATGGTACGTTTTTATAGTTCGGGATGATGGTGATCTGCTTGCGACCGCTAAACAGGAACTGGTGGGTCAAAACCTGAACGACGGTCTGGGCACCGATCCTTCCGGGTACGATTACTGGTCTGATATGAGGGCTGCTAGCAGCGAAGGCAAGTGGGTGTCTCACATGTTCCTGAACCCGGAAACCGGGGAACAAGAGCCGAAGCGTACCTGGGTAGTGCGGGATGGAAACCTAGTCTTTGGCTCCGGCTACTACGAAGACACCAGATAGCAATCGGTAACCGCCGGTCGCGTGTAATTATCAAAGTCCCTCTCTCAAAAGGAGGGACTTTCCTGCATTCATGACCGTTGCGGGATTTGGCTCGCGCGTGTGGAGGCTAGTGGTCCTGGTATTGAGCGTCGCGCTTTTCCCTGAACGCCGCCACGCCTTCAACGTGATCCCGGGAGGTCAGGGTGATGGTCTCCCCGGCCGCTGCCATTTTCATCGCGGTCTCCAGGTCGAATTCCAGCCCCTTGTAGAGCATGAGCTTGGATAGCCGGATTGCGATGGGCGGACCGGCGGCGATGCGTTCGGCCATCTCCATCGTGGTCGCTTCCAGCTCCTCCTCAGCAACCAGGCGGTTCAGGAAACCGAGGCGGTGGGCCTCGTCCGCCTCCAGGAAGTCGCCGGTGAAAAGCATTTCAGCGGCGCGGCCCAGGCTGCCGAAGGTGCGCGGGTAGAGCCAGGTGCCGCCGAAACCGGGAAACAGCCCGATACGCACGTAGGCAGACATGAACCGGGATCGCGGGGTGCCGATGCGGATGTCACAGGCGCAGGCCAGGTCGAGGCCGGCGCCGGTAGCAACCCCGTTGACCATGGCGATGACGGGCTTTTCGCAACGCTGCACGCCGAGAATCATGTCCTGGGCCAGGCGGAAACTGCGGCGGACTTCATCCGCGTTGCCGGAGGTCCATCCCTCGCCGTCGCCGTTGGACGAGCCGCCCAACTGGTTGAGGTCGCCGCCGGCGCAGAAGGCCCGGCCGGCCCCGGTAATGATCACGACGCGGATGTTGGGATCCGAGTCGGCCTCGGTCACAGCGTCGGCGATTTCGACCTGCATCTGGTCGTTGAGGGCGTTCAGTCTATCGGGGCGATTGAGAGTGATGCGGGCGATGCCGGTATCGTGATTGGCAGCGTATAGGATGAGTTCGTAAGCGGGCATTGACGATAGTTCCTGGATAGCGGGATGCGGCAGGTAAGTATAGCACGCAAAGGGCGCAGTTTCCGGCCCGAGGTTTAGGCTATAATGCGGCCCTGGAAGCGTAATGCCGTTTGCTACGAATACGTACGGAGGTGACCGAATTGGACGATTCAGGTAACGGGGTGCTGCTCGCTGTAGATTGGGAGAACATTCGCCGGGGCGCGCAGTTGTACCAACGCAACGTGACGCCGCGTACTTTGTATGATGCCATGAAGAATGTTGGGGAAGTGTTTGGAGAGGTAAAGGGCGGCAAGGCCTTTGGAGATTGGGGGCTGCGCCCTGATGACGGAGTGGCTTTCAGCGAAACCGGTATCCAGCCCTACCAGGCCCCGCGCACCATGGCGGGCAAAGACCGCAGCGACCCCGCCATGCTGCTGGAAGTATATGACTGGCTGCGCGACCGCGACGATTGCGGTGTCATAGTCCTGGCGTCCGGCGATTCCGACTTCCAGATCCTCGTGGACCGGGCGCGGGAAATGGGCCGCCGCATCGTGCTGTGCGCGTTCAGCCAGTCGGTGGCGCGCGACATGCTGGCGGTGGCGCCGCTGTTTCCATTGGAGGCGGAGCTCGGCATCCAACTGGCGGAGCACGGGGATGTGCCCGTCCACGAACAGCAGGAAGCGGCCGCGCAGGACATTCTTGAGGTTTTTGTGCGGGAAATGAGCAGGTTGGAAAGCCGCATGAACTTCGTCGGCTACAATATGCTGTGCAATCAGTGGATGCTGGATTGGGGAATCGCCTGGAACGAGTACGAGTGCCGGAAGCTGGTTGATCAGTGGATCTACGAGGAACTCATCGAAAGGCACGATGTTTTCAACCCCAACAACCCCCAGTTCCCCACCTCTGCCATCAGGTTGGTGCGGACCAACGAGTTGGTGCGGGACCTGTTGGGATTGAACCGACCGACCATCATCAACCCGGTCGTGGTGAGTGAACCCGCCGGGGCACAATACCAAGCGGAGTAGGCATGGCCGAGTTCAGTTACATCGATCATCTTGAATGCACCATTTGCGGCGGCGAGTTCCCGTATGACGGGCTGGCCACGATCAGCGATTGCTGCGGCAAAGTGCTGTTTGTGCGCTACGACCTGGCGCGTTTGCGGCGGGAGGTGGACCGTGCGGTCTTTGACGGCCGGCCGGCCAATATGTGGCGCTACAACGAACTGCTGCCGGTGTCAGACCCTGGATCGGTTGTCACGCTGGGCGAGGGTGGAACTCCGCTGCTGGACGCGACGACACTGGCCCGCCAGGTTGGGATTCGCCGGCTGCTCATCAAGGAGGAGGGTCTGAATCCCACCGGAACCTTCAAGGCCCGCGGCATCGCGGCAGCCGTGTCAAAGGCTGTAGAGGTAGGCGCGCGCGGATTCACCATGCCCTCGGCGGGCAATGCTGCCGGCGCGGCCGCCGCGTATGGCGCCCGGGCGGGAACGCCGGTCAAGGTTTTCATGCCCCAGGACGCCCCCGATGCCAACAAGAAGGAGTCCATCGTGGCGGGTTCGGAATTGAACCTGGTGGATGGGCTGATCAGCGACGCCGGCCGCATCTCCGTAGGCGTCGCCGCCGAGCAGGGGCTGTTCGATCTGTCCACGCTGAAAGAACCCTGCCGGGCCGAAGGCAAAAAGACCATGGGCCTGGAAATCGCGCACCAGTTGGGTTGGCGTATGCCGGACGCCATCGTGTACCCAACGGGCGGCGGCACCGGAATCATCGGCATGTACAAGGGCTTCCAGGAACTGCTTGAGTTGGGCTGGATTGAGGGCAAACCGCCCCGGTTCTACGCCGTGCAGGCTGACGGATGCCAGCCCATCGTCAAGGCATTCAACGACGGCACGGACACCGCCGATCCCTGGCAGAACGCCACGACCAAAGCCGACGGACTCCGTGTGCCCGGGCCGTTCGCGGACTACCTGATCCTCCAGGCGATACGGGAAACCGGCGGTGGGGCGCTGGCGGTGAGCGACGACGAAATGGTAGATGCCATGTACCGCCTGGCGACCTCGGAGGGCATCATCGCGTGCCCGGAGGGCGCGGCCACTTTGGTGGGCCTGGAGCGGCTGCTGGCCGACGGCAGCATCGGGGCCGACGAGGAAGTCGTGCTGCTGAACACCGGCTCCGGCTACAAATACCTGGACCTGCTCAGAGGGCCGGAGGAATAAGGCAGGATTGACCCGCGGAGGCGCCAGCATGGTGATTGCAAAGCCGAAAGGAAAATACACCTACGCCGACTATGCTGCCACACCCGAGGGCGAGCGGTGGGAACTGATTGACGGAGTGTTGTATCGCATGGCCGCTGCGCCCAATACCAAGCACCAGGAGTCGTCTGAAAATACCGGAAACCTGATCAACGACGTCGTCCGTCCGGGACGTGTGGGAAGGGTGTACCGCGCCCCGTATGCTTTGAGATTGTCGGACACCAACACGGTGGAGCCGGATCTGTTGTACGTCAGCGCGGCCCGGCGGCGCATCATAACCGGCCGGGGGTGCGAGGGAGTGCCCGACCTGGTGGTGGAAATCCTGTCGCCCTCCAACTCGGCGCACGACCTGGCGGTCAAGCGGGAGCTCTACGCCCGCTACGGCGTTCCTGAATACTGGATTGAAAACCCAATCCAGGAAACCGTGCTGGCGCTCACGGATCCTGTGGTTGCCGATGGCGTGGGCGAATACGCGACGGAGACGCTGTACCAATCAGGCGATACGCTGACCACCGACCGCATCCCGGGCCTGGCCATCGCGGTAGCCGATATTTTCGCTGAGCCATGGTGAGCGTCAACGGCAGAGGAGCCGAACCGATTATCTCCCGCTGACCAGCGCCTTCTTGACTCCGCGCACCATCCGCCGTATCGGACGCCGGCGTTGATGCAGATTATGGGCAATCAGCGGCGCCAGCGTGGGGTTGGCGGCGACCAGCGGCGCGACCCACTTGCGGAGCTCAGCCATGGTGGGTGGCTTGTCGTCCCAGGTCGGCGCCAGGGACTCCATCGGATGCCATTGCTTGCGTCCGGCCAACCGGGTCATCACCGTGCCGCCGGCTTCCTGCACCGCAATCGCTCCCCCAAGCATGTCCCACATGCGCGGCGCGCCGATCACGGCGAACTGCAAAACGCCCATGGCCGTCATGGCAAGCTCGTAGGCGATGCTGCCGGTAACGCGCAGCTGTCCCAGCGGTTGGCCCTTGAGTCCCTTGCCGACGCGGGTTGACGCGCCGAACGAACCGGGCAGCCCAACCAGCCGGTCGCCCCGCAACTTGTCGGTCTGATACACCGTAATGGGTTCTCCGTTGGCGAAGGCCCCACCCCCGGAGCGGCAGTGTACGACGATGCCGTTGCCCGATTCTCCGGTCAAAGAGCTCGCGGGCCAGGGAATGTACACGGCGCCGGCAACCGGCATCCCCCGGTGCAGCACGCCGATTGAGGACGCATAAACGGGCAGCCCGTTCATGAAGTTGGTGGTGCCGTCCAGCGGGTCGAGCACCCACAGGTAATCGGGAGCAGGTGTATCGCCGTCGGCGCTGGCATCATCCTCCTCGCCGAGGATGCCGTGATACGGGAACCGTTCAGCTATGCGGCGTTCCAGGTACGCCTGGGTCTCCTTGTCGGCGGCGGTTACCGGATCCTGCTGGGCCTTGTCCTTGTACTCGACGCTGATCACGCGACCGAAATATCCGGCCAGCAGGTCGCCCGCGCCCTGGGCGAACTCCACGGCGGCGGACTCGATGGCGGCGAGGTCGGTGTCGGATGGCGTCATAGCAGTTGGGATTGTACACCACCTGCTATAATCGCCGTCAGCATTTGAGGAGGCGGGCAATGGACCTGGAACTGAATGGCAAAGTGGCGATTGTGGGCGGCGCGAGCAAGGGACTCGGCAGAGCCTGCTCGGAAGTGCTGGCCGAGGAAGGGGCGCGGGTCGCAATGTGCGCCCGCACGGCCTCCGACCTGGAGCGGGCGGCGGACGAGATCCGCGCGGCAACGGGCGCGGAGATCTACACCTTCGCCGGCGACCTGGACAAGGAAGAGACCATCGCGGAACTCGTGGCGAGCACGGCATCGCACTTCGGCCAGCTGGACATCATGGTGAACAACTCCGGCGGCCCGCCGCAAGCCTATGCCAAGGACTCAACCGAAGAGTTGTGGCAGGTCTCGGCAAACCGCTCGCTGTTCTTCTTCGCGCGCATGACCCGTGAGGCGCTGCCCCACCTGCGCGCGCAGGGCGGCGGGCGCATCATCAACATCCTGGCCAGCACCGTCTATACGCCGATTCCGAACCTGGCGCTGTCGGCGGCCACGCGCATGGGCGTCATCGGCTTTATGAAGAACCTGGCCGACGACATCGGGCACGAGAACATCCTCATCAACAACGTGTGCCCCGGCAGCATCATGTCGGAGCGCATGATGGAAAACGTCGAAGACCGGGCGCGCACGCAGAACATTCCCATCGAGGATGCCCTGGCCCAACGGGCGGAGCAGACCGCGCTCAAGCGCATCGGCGAGCCGAAGGAGCTGGCCTACCTGGTAGCTTTCCTGGCTTCCTCCCGATCCAGCTACATCACCGGCACCACGATGCTGGTGGACGGCGGCCTGGTGCGGTCGGTGATGTAATGGCCGCATTTGCTGACGAGATTGCCACGCTGCGCTCGCAATGACTACGTCAAGGCCGCAGTTCACGCAACCGCCGGAGCCGACGAACGCTGAGGAATACGTCGAGCGGGGCAACCGCTACAGCCGCAACGGAGTGTACGAACGGGCCATCGCCGACTACACAACCGCCATCGAGCTGGACGCCGGCTGCGCCGATGCCTGGTTCAACCGGGGCGTGTCCTGGTACGAGGTCGGCGAGTACGAGCAGTCGATTGCCGACCTGACCGAGGCCATCCGCCTGGACCCTGAGGACGACAACTACTACTCCCGCCGGTCGCTGTCCTACCTGTTCAACGACCAACCGGACGAGGCCCAGGCCGACATGGACGCCAGCGAGGAGATACGGCTGCGGGCCTGGGGATAGCCAGGGCCTTGCCCGTAAAGTCGTTGGCGTCCAATTCTAAGCATTGCTCGAGACGCTGACGATTACCACGTCGAAGCCGTAGTATTTCTGGTGGCGGACCTCGGAGGCGTAATGGCGCAGCAGGCGGTAGGAAACCTCGTCCTCGCTGGGTTCAGGCGGCAGTTCGGGGAGACGGGCGAGGCGGTCCTCCACGTTGTCGCAGGGCAAGGCTGAGGCGAATTCCAACTCTACGTTGCCGGAATCCTGGCGGGCGCGGACGGTGAGGCGGGAGCGCGCTCTGCCACCTCGCGCGTCGGCCCGGGCCATTATGGCCAAAGTCTCCTCGGCGGCGGCGGTTACGCGATTGACGGCTGCCGGGTGGCAATTCAGGCGGTCGGTGAAGGCGCGCAGGAAGTTGTACAGCTTTTGGGGCGCCTCCCCGTCCAGGGCGAGCCGGAGATGGCGTCCCCGGTGGGAAGTGAGTTCAAGTGCGGCGGCCAGCATTACGGCCGTAATGCCGCCGGCGGTCATGGCGTTGCCCAACAGCACGGCCCAGAAGCCATCGCCGATCAAATCGGGGTAGATCAGCCCATTCTGGAAGCCCAGGCCGACCCAGAAGGAGAGGCCGACAACCATGGCCTTGCGGTGGTCCAAGCCGTCGCGGACGACGATGCGCATGCCCTGGGCGAACAGCAGGGTGAAGAAAACTCCGATGTAAGCGGCTGCCACCGGGCTGGGGATGGCAATCAGCAGTGCGGTGGCCTTAGGCAGGAAGGCGAGGACCAGCAGGATGACGCCGATGGCAATGCCGACCCGACGCGCCGCCATGCCGGTGATTTCAACCAGGGGAATCGTGCCGGAGTAGGTGGTGTTGGGCAGGGTTCCGGCGATGCCGGAGAGAAGGTTGCCGAGGCCGTCTGCGTTGAGCGCGCCCTGGACGACACGGTAGTCGGTGGCGGCGGGGCGACGCCGGGACACTCGCTGGATGGCCACGCCGTCGCCGATGGTCTCAATCGCGCCGACGATGGTGACGGCGATGAAGGCGGGCAGAAGGGTCCAGAACTGGCGGCCCGGCGTAAAGTCCAGGCCGGGCCAGGAACCCAGGGGAGCGCCGAACCAGGGCGCGTCCAGCACCAGCTGGAAGTCATACAGGCCCATGGGGGCGGCTACCACGCAGCCGACGGCGGTTCCGATGACCGGGGACCAGAGCCGCAGCGGTTTGGGCCCGCGGAATACCAGCGCGAGGATCGCCAACAGCGTTGCGACCAGAACGGCGGGGGCGGCCATGTCGGGGGAGCCCTGCGGGATCTCGGTCAGCATGTCGAATACGATGGGCATGACCGTGGCAGCGATGAGCATAATCACCGTACCGGTGACCACGGGCGTGAAGATGCGGCGCAGCGCCGGCAACCAGGCGGCGAGCAGGAACTGGACCAGGGAAGAAACGACGATCAGGCTGGCCATCAGGGCCGGGCCTGCCTCCACCAGCGCCGCGATGCAGACCGCTATGAAGGTGCCGGAGGGGCCCATCACCAGGACGTGGCCGGCGCCGAACCTCCAGAAGCGAACCGCCTGCAGGATGGTGTTGGCGCCACTGATGAGCAGAGCGGCGAATACGCCCCAGGATATGTACTCGGCCGGCTGGTCGGCGATGCGGAAGACAATCACCACCGTGAGGACGATGCTGCCGATCATGACCAACGCGCCCTGGAATCCGGCGCCGATCAGGAGTGAGTTTGGTGGGTTTTCGTTGGGTTCGTAGCGGACGGTCTCGTTTATGAACGTTTCAGCCATGAGTTATGCCTGTCAAACGTTCCGGGTGGTTGGAGACGGGAGCATCAGCCGGCGGGTTTGAAGTAGGGAATCGTGATCTGCGGCGTGGCGGTCTGGAAGGTGACCTCCACTGCCATGCCGATGTGCACGTCGCGGGGGTTGCAGTCCACGATGTTGGTGAACATGCGGACACCCTCCTCCAGCTCGACCAGGGCCAGCACGTAGGGCACCATCTCGGCGAAACCGGTGGTGCGGTTCTGCTGGGTTACGGTGTAGGTCCACACGGTGCCGCGGCCCGAGGACTGGACCCAGCGGACGTTTTCGCCCCAGCAATCGGCGCAGATTCCCCGGGGGTACCACTGGTATTCGTCGCAGTCTTCGCAGTACTGGATGACCAGCTGACCGCGGCGGCAAGAGTCCCAGAAGGGCTTGGTCTCGCCCGCGATTGAGGGCAGGGGTTTGTTCCAGGTGGTGGTCATGGCTAATCCCTCGCTAGGATGACGGTGCCGCCGGAGTGGCGCGAGCCGAGCGCGCCGCCGGTGCCGTGGGCCAGGGCGATCTTGCAGTCGGGAACCTGACGGCCGGTGCCGTCGAACTGGTGTCTGAGTTGGCGGGTCGCCTCCAGGAGCAGGAAGATGCCGCGCATACCCGGATGGTTGGATGACAGGCCGCCGCCGTCGGTGTTGATCGGCAGCGCGCCGCCGACCTGAAGCCGGCCGCCGCTGACGAACTCTCCGCCCTCGCCCTTCTTGCAGAAGCCCAGATCCTCCAGGGTTTCCACTACCGTGATGGTGAAGGAGTCGTACACCATGGCCATGTCGATGTCGTCGTGGGTCACACCGGCCATCTCGAACGCGCGGGGCGAACTCTGGTGCGCGGCGATGTAGATCAGGTCACGCTTGCCCGCGCCCTGGTGGGCGATGGCCTCGCCGGCGCCCAGCACCCAAACGGGGGTGTGCCGGCAGTTGCGCGCGACCTCCGGCGATGCCACCACCACCGCGCCGCCGCCGTCGGTGATGACGCAGCAGTCCATGAGGTGCAGCGGGTCCGATATAACGCGAGAGTTCACCACGTCCTCCACGCTGATGGGGTCGCGGAACAGCGCCTCGGGGTTCATGGAGGCATGGTGCCGCATGGCTACGGACACCTCGGCCAGTTGCTCGGAGGTGGTGCCGTACAGGTGCATGTGCCGGCGGGCGATCATGGCGTACAGGCCAACGGTGGTGAGGCCGTACAGTTCCTCGAAGCTGTCGGGAGACGGGTCCAGCACCGGATGCCCGAAGCGTCCGACGCCGCCGGTGCCCACTGATACGCCGCCCGAGCGGGCCAGGCTGCTGTACGTGATGACGGCCACGTTGATGCGGCCGGCCGCAATGGCAGTCAGCGCGTGGGACAGGTGAAACTCGAAAGAACCGCCGCCGACGGTGGTGTTGTCCACGTAGCTGGGGTACAGGTTCAGGTAATCGGCCAGGTTCATGCCGCTGTTGCGGATGCTGCTGGACGCGGTGAACAGGCCGTCAACGTCGTCCTTGGTGAGGCCGGCGTCGTTCAGGGCGTTAATGACGCTTTCGCCCTGGATCTGGAGCTCGCTCTTGTCGGGAGAATACCGGGTGACGTGCTCGTGGATGCCCACGATGGCGGCAGCGCGCCTGAGGTCAACCATGCGGGATGCACCTCCGTTGGGATTTATAGGTTGGCGCATTATGCCACAGATTGGGGAATATTTTTACCTTGATGTGCGGGATGACCGGGGCAATCGCACCATCACCGTCATTCCCGCGTTCCCCTGTCATTCCCGCGAAAGCGGGAATCCAGTGGTCGTAATATCGCATGTCCCGGATGATATACTCCCGGCGTTAGACGCTGCGATACGGAGTTGACTATGGCGACGAAACGAAAGGGTGACGGGCTACTGCTGGTGTACAGCGACGTGGCGCCGGAAAACGACGAGGAATACAACCGCTGGTACAACGAAGAGCATATCCCCGAGCGGCTGTCGATTCCGGGCGTGCTGGACGCGGCCCGCTACGAGGCCGTGCAGGGCGGGCCGAAATACCTGGCGGTGTATGAGCTGGAATCCTATGAAGCCTGGCATTCCGAGGAGTGGCAGAAGTGGCTGCGGGAGCCCACCGAATGGTCCCGCCGCATGTCGCCCAGCGTGATCGGCACCGAGTACATCCGCAACCTTTACCGGCGGGTCCACCCGGCCGAGCTATCCGAGGAGACGGCGCAGGCCGGCATGTCGCCCTTGCTGCTGGTGGGCCGCATGGGGATCCCGGAGCACCTTGAGGAAGCGTGGAACCACGCCTACAACAACGAGCGCCTGCCGATGGCCCTGGACATCCCCGGATACATCCGCGCCCGGCGCTTCCAGGCCATGATGGGCGAGCCGAAATACTGCACCGTGCATGAAATGGAGTCGCTGGCGGTGGCGGAAAGCGAGGCTTGGAAAGGCTGGAGCCAGATAGTCACGCCGGTCTGGACCAACGAGGTCCGCCCGCACATGGTCCACGGCAAAGGGTCGCCCGGGATTTATCGGAAGATATTCCCGGAGTAGAGCTTCAGGTATAAAGCGAAGCGGTAACGTTCGCCCCCAGCAACACCTGGCCAGCATATTCGTAGTTGGAGGGCAGTCCGGAAATGTGCTGCCCGCTGACGTGCAGGTCGCGGAAGAACCGTTCCAAACCCACGGAGCGGTGAATAGCATTGGTGCCGGCCACGTTGAACAGCTTGTCCACAATGTCCACCGAGCGGCGAATGGCGTGGGTAATCGCCAGACGGGCGCGGATGCCGCGATCCGACAGGTCGGGCAGTTGTTTCACTTGGACGTCCCACAGCGAGCCTATGGCGTCCAGGACGTAGGTGCGGGCCGCGTCGTGCATGGCCTCGCACTCGCCGTAGGTGATCTGCACGTAGCCGCGATCTCGCAGCAATGCCGGCGAGTTGGTGGTGCCGGAGCCGGTGGCCAGTTCGTGAAAGGCGTCCAGCGCGCCGCGCGCCATACCCAAAGCGTTGCCGGCGGCCAGCGTCCAGCTGAGCAGGATGGCGTTTTGCGGCGGATGGTATAGAGGGCCGTCGTAGTGTGCGACGTCGCCCCGGGCATAGGTGTGGCGGGCTGGCACAAAAACGTCCGAGTATTCACAGTCGTTGCTGGCGGTGCCGCGCATTCCCAGGGTGGTCCAGTTGTCGATGACGGTACCCGACGCTACGGGCACGACGGCAATGCGCGTGGCCGGGGTTCCATCGTCATTGACCACGGGTCTGCCATCCGGGTTGAGCATGCGACAGTTGATGAACAGCGCGGTGGAGTGGTCAATGCCGCTGAGGTAGTTCCAGCGTCCGTTGATCAGGTAGCCGCCGTCGGTGATGGTGGCCGTGCCCTCGGGCCGCGCGGAGCCCGAGCCCAGCAGGTCCGGCGGATCGCCAAACAGTTCAACGGCAGCCTCGGGAGTCAGACGTGAAACGGCGGCGGTGATGGCCGTGCCGTTGAAAACGCACCAGCCGGCGGAACCGTCGGCCTGTGAGATGGTCTCCACCACGCAAAAGGCGGTCAGCGGGTCCAGTTCCGGGCCGCCGAGTTCCCTGGGCGCGTAGAGCGAAAACAGGCGATGCTTCGCCATGCGGCCGGCGAGTTCGGACGGCAGTTGGCATTCGCCATCAATGCGGTCCAGATTGGCTAGGATTTCGGGAACCAGGCTCTGCGCGACCCTGACCAGATCTTCAGGCATAAGAGGACTCCGAGCGTAGTTTGTGGGCCGGCATTATAGACGGGGCAGGACCGAGCACGGTTGTGCTGCCGGACGGAGTGTATTTTCATGGATGAACAGGATGCCCCGGTTTCTCGGCCCAGCGCAGATTGACATTCAGCTCCAGCCCGTCATAGTCTCCGACAAGGCAGAGCTCCGTTCTCTTTCCGGGCGGGAGAAACTCTTGGACCCGGCCCCATCGGGGCTTGGCAGTTCGGCTGAAGTTGGACAGAACCCGTATCGCGCCCTACAGCAGCGCGACCATGACGCTGCTGAATTCCAAAGGATCAGGAAATGGTAGCGAGGCGCGTCATTGTGATGACCTGGTTCCTCATCCTGGTGGCAAGCACAGTCAGCTTCACGTGGACGCAATGGCCGTCCGGCAACTCTGACGCGCCCACCGACCAGCGGTATAACCGGTCAATCTACGAGAATATGGACCCGTCATTCTCCAGGGAGCACATGAGAGGCCGCCTGATCAGCGCCGCCACAAAAAATCCCGGATTCGGCGGGGTTTTCCTTTCCAACCGACAGACCGTTCTCAATATCTACATCGCAGATGATGAGAACGATCCGGAACGATGGAAGCAGGACCGACAGGCCCTCGAAGAACTGCTTGATCCCCAGTCCGGTTTGAAACTGAACGTCATCAAGGGCGATTACTCTATCACCCAGCTTTCCGAGTGGTATGACCTGATGGAGTCGGAAGGAATATGGGATCAGGACGGCGTGCATATGACCGACCTGGACGAGGGCATAAACAGACTCTACATCGGCGTGTTGAGCGAATGGGATGTCGAAGGGGTGTACACGTTTCTTGAGGGGATCGGCATACCTCGCGAAGCCGCAGCGGTAGAGGCCGTCGAGCAGCCGAAGCCCGCCAGTGGCTGAATGTTAACAGGCCCTTGATTTGCGGCGGTGTGACGATTTAAGGTTGAGCGATGATGCGCTTAATGGTACGATGACGCCGGCGATTTGTTAGTTCAAGTCGAGGAGGTCTTTTTTAATGGCTGATCAGAACCATGACATTGCGCTGATGGCCCACCTGATGCGTCGGGCCGGCTTTGGCGCGCAATACGCCGAACTGGAAGAGCGCACGGCCAAGGGATATGACGCGACGGTGGAAGAGTTGCTCAACCCCGACGTGAACCCCCACGGGATGGACCTGGACGTCGCGGAACGCTGCTTCATCGAGTGGAGCCACCAGACCCGGGGCGTGCCGGAGTACTTCGCCTTTCGGATGATCAACTCCAGGTGCCAGCTTGAAGAAAAGATGGTGCTGTTCTGGCACGGCATCCTGTGCACCGCCGACAGCAAGACCCAGAGCTACCCCACGTCCTACGACGAGATCGAGATGTTCCGACAGCTCGGCATGGGCAGCTTCCGCGACCTGCTGGTGGGAATCTCCCGCGACCCGGCGATGATTTTCTTCCTCGACAACTGCCTGAGCCACAAGGGCGCCATCAACGAGAACTACGGGCGCGAACTGCTGGAGTTGTTCTCCATGGGTGTGGGCATGGACGGTGAGTTCAACTACACCGAGGACGACGTGAAGGAATGCGCCCGCGCGTTCACCGGCTGGACCATCGCGAACAACGTTCCGGGCCAGCCCTACGGCCGCTACCACGCCCAGTTCGTGTACAACCCCGAAGACCACGACGAAGGCATCAAGACGTTCCTGGGCGAGACCGGAAACTTCAACGGCGAAGATGTCATCGACATCATCGCCAAGCAGCCGGCCACGGCCCGGTTCATCTCCCGCCACCTGTACAGCTACTTCATCTCCGACGAGGCGCAGGTTCCGTCCTGGATGGAAACCCCGCCCAAGGATCCGGAAACCATCAAGATGCTGGAGGACGAGTATTTCCGCTCTGGCTACAACATTAAGTCCATGCTGCGGGTGCTGTTCCACTCCGACGCGTTCAAGAACGCCCGGTTCCAGCGGGTCAAGAGCCCGGTCGAAACCGTGATGGGAACTCTGCGCCTGGTGGGCGACTGGACGGAGCCGAAGCCTGGTTTCGAGTTCATCTTCGACGAGATGAAGCACATGGGCCAGGAGCTGTTCAACCCGCCCTCGGTGGAAGGCTGGCACACCGGCCAGGAATGGATCGACGGCGGCACCCTGGTGCATCGCATCAACTTCACCGCCGACTTCGTTGGCGACGTCAACCAGCCCGGCGTGCGCGAAATCATTAACCGACTGGCCGACGCCGGCCCGGTGATTTCCCCCGAACAGATGGTGGACACCACGTGCCTGCTGATGGGCCACTACGAGTTGGCGGACGAAACGCGGCAGATGATGGCGGCCAGCCTGGAAAAGGGTGGCACCATCCACACCGACACCGAAGAATTCGGCACGCGCGTCAGCGAACTGCTGCAAATGATTGTGGCGACCAAAGAGTACATTTACGCCTAGCCCGTTCCATTACCGGCTGGCGCAACCGAGCAAGAAAAAAGCAAGCAATCCCAACGGGAGGAATGAACCGTGACCGCTACGAAGAAAGACCCGGTGTTGGTGGTACTGCAGATGTCCGGCGCGTTCGACGCGCTGAACACCATCATCCCCTACAGCGACCCGCTGTACAAAGACTACCGGCCGCACCTGAAGGTGGAACCGGAGGAAGTGCTGGCGATTGACGACAAGGTTGGGTTCCACCCCGCCATGGCGCCGATCAAGGATCTGTACGATGAGGGCAAGGTTGCCGTCATCCAGGGCATCGGCTACCCGAACCCCATCCGCTCCCACTTCCGCTCCATGGACATCTGGCACACGGCCGAGCCGAGCAAGATGGCCACCGAAGGCTGGCTGGGCCGGGCCATCCAGGACCTGGACCCCAACAAGGAAAACGTCCTGACCGCCGTGAACTTTGGCCGCGGACTCCCCCGCGCGCTGGCCGCTCCCGGCGTGTCCGTCGCCTCGGTGGGCAACCTGGAGACCTACGGCGTGCTGACCGGCATCGACGGCGAAGACCAGCGGGCCGAGGCTCTGGACATCTTCTCCCGCATGTACTCCCCCATGGTCGGCAATGGCCCCATCAACGACTACCTGTCCCAGACCGGCCTCGACGCCCTGAAGGGCGCGGACATCCTGCGCACCGCGCCGGAGATCTACTCCTCCAGCATTGAGTACGGCGGCGACATGTTCTCCCAGTGGGTCAAGAACGTCGCCCAGGTTCACACCGCCGGTTTCGGCACCCGCGTCCTGTACACCGGCCTCAATCCGGGCGCTTTCGACACCCACGCCAACCAGCCTACGTCCTTCGCCAAGCTGTGGGGCGAGGTTTCCCGCGCGGTCAACGACCTGTACCAGGACCTGAAAGAACACGACGCCAACCAGGAAGTTGTGATGCTGCTGTTCACCGAGTTCGGGCGCCGGGTGCAGGAGAACGGTTCCGGAACGGACCACGGTTCGGGCAGCGTTGCGTTCGTCCTCGGCGACGCCGTCAAGGGCGGCCTCTACGGCGAGTACCCCTCGCTCCAGCCGGACCAGCTGGACGAAGGCGACCTGAAGTGGAACAACGACTTCCGCCAAACCTACGCCACCATCCTGGACAAGTGGCTGGAGCTGGACGACAAGGCGATCCTGCAAGGCGAGTTCGAGCAGTTCGACTTCATCAAGTAAACGGCCGTTACCGGCCCCGCCATTCCGACACTGGCACGCATCAGGTAGGGGCAGGTTTCAAACCTGCCCCTACATTACTGACGATTGGCAGCGTCGGCACAGCAACATCTACGCATAAAGGTGAATACTATGGTTACTGCGACTGAAATTGCGCCGGTAACGTTCCAGTACAGCCACGTGATCGGGCGGCAGGAAGTGCGCAGCGGCAACGGGTTCTTCAATCCCGTGGCCATCACGCGTGACGACAACGGGCTGCTCTACGTGCTGAGCCGGGGAACCGAAACGCCGGCGTTCTTCCCCTGCAAGCGGGTCACGGTTTTCCACCCGGACGAAGAGGAAGTCGTGGCCGAGTTCGGCCAGAAGATTCCGCCGGAAGACGCCGACGAGACTACCCCCAACGGATCGTTCATGTGGCCCACCTCGGTGGCGTTGGACAGCCAGGGCTACGCTTACGTCTCCGACGAATGGCTGAACCGGGTTTCCATCTACGACCAGGAGCATGGCAACTGGATCGGCATGTGGGGCATCCCCGGCGACGCCCCCGGCGAGATCGACCGCCCTGCGGGCCTGGCCTTCGACAAGAACGACAACCTCTACATGGTGGAAAGCCGGAACCATCGGGTTTCGGTGTTCACCAGGGACGGCAAGTTCCAGTTCGGCTGGGGCGGTTACGGCGACGGCGACGGCCAGTTCAACCTGCCCTGGGGCATCGAGATCGACCACAACGGCGACGTGTACGTGGCCGACTGGCGCAACGACCGCATCCAGAAGTTCGCGCCCGACGGGACTTTCCTGATGAAATTCGGCGAATCCGGCGACGGAGAGGGTCAGTTCAACCGGCCCACCGGCGTAGCGGTGGACAAGGATGGCCACATCTTCGTCACCGACTACAAGAACGACCGGGTCCAGGTGTTCCGCGCCGACGGCAGCTACGTCACCATCATGCGCGGACAGGCCGGCCTCTCCAAGTGGGGCGCCGAGCGCGTGTACCTCGATCCCACCATCGTGCAGGCCCGCAACCGCGCCCTGAACCTTCAGGAGCGCGAGGGCGCATTCCAGGGTCCCATCGCCGTGGAAGTGGACGACGACGGCCACGTGTTCGTGCTGGAAACCGCCCGCCACCGCGTGCAGGTCTTCTCCAAGCAAACCGCCATGTTCGCCGGCGAACTCTGATCAACCGGGCAAGGCAACGAATGGAAGGCTGCGGTGCCAAAGCCGCAGCCTTTATCTATTCCGGTTGGCGGCGGTTGAGTTCGGCTTCCAGTTCCCTCACACGAGCTTCGGCGTTTGCGGCGCGCCTTTCCGCGAGGTGCAGCCGGGCTTTGGTCTCGGTGAGGTTGGGCAGATATTCGCCGGTGGCCGGATCCCAGAAGCGCAGCAGTCCGTGATACCAGTGCAGTTCCAGTTGCAGGGCCTCGCTGTATCCCCGGATAATGCCGTCGCTCCCGGTTTCAACCGGGATTGGCTCGTATCTATCGTCCACCAGCCGGTCGCCAGCCAGAGCGACGTCATGATACTGCCCCCCGGTGTGGTCAAAGCGCCAGTACTCCGCCACGCGGTAACCGGCGTAGATTTGGCGCTTTTCGACGTAGTCCCGCCGGCCGGTGGTTTGCGACGCGACTTCCAGCACAAAATCCGGCGGCTTGCCGATTTCGTTGATGACGTAGCCGTTGACGCTCGCGAGTTCTTCCGACGTGAAATCTACGCCAAAGGATACCAGGCAATCGGGCCGGGGCGCCCGGGGTGCTTCGCCGGCATCTTCGCAGAGCCATCCTTCCATGCCAACGAAAGCATCGGGACGCGACAGAAAATGGTCTTCAAGGATAAGGTAGGCGCGGCTGACGTGGGGACCTTGCTCAAGCATGTCAAAAATATGGGATACACCAGGAAGCGGGGTAAGGCGCGGTCGCTGGCCGCCGGGGGTTGACTGAATGGCGGATTTGGTAGTCATGGTGAACGCTCCGTAGGATGGAAACTACGCGCTGCCGAGGAATACTTGCGTCAGTATATCAGTGTCCCGGATGGACTGGGGCGTGCCGTTGTGCACGACGCTTCCCTTGTCCAGCACGTAGGCCCGGTCAACGATGTCCAGCACGCCCTTGATGTTGTGCTCCACGACCATGATGGTGGTGCCCAGCCGTTCGCTGATTTCGGCGACCTTCTGGAAAACCTCCCTGACGATGATGGGGGCCAGGCCCAGGGTCGGCTCGTCCAGCAGCAACAGCTCCGGCGATGCCATCAGCCCGCGTCCCAGCGCCAGCATCTGCTGCTGCCCCCCCGACATCTGGCTGGCCACGTCCCGGCGCTTTTCGTACAGGATGGGGAACAGTTCCATCACGGAGTCGAGCCGGCGTGATTTTTCCGCCCGGTCGTTCAAATAAATGCACCCCATCTCCAGGTTCTCGGCGATGGACAGGTGGGTGAAGACCCGGCGACCCTGGGGCACGAATGCGATGCCTTCCTTGACGATCTCATGGGTTTCGACGGCCAGGGGCTGCTGCCGCCAATAGACAGTGCCCGACACCACCGGCGCCAGCCCCATCACTGCCTTGAGCACCGTGGACTTGCCGGCCCCGTTCGGCCCCATGACGGCGACCACCTCGCCGGCGTGGATGTCCATGGATACATTGTCCAGCGCGCGCACGGCGCCGTACTCCACCGATATGTTGGTGAGTTCCAGCAGCGGCGGGTTTCCGTTGGTTTCCATCATGCGCCCAGGTACGCCTCAATGACCTCTTCGCTGTTCAGCACCGGCTCCACATCGCCGGCGGCCAGCAGGGTGCCGCTGTCCAGCACGATGATGCGGTCGGAAAGTTCGCGCACGATGTCCATGTTGTGGGAGATGAACACGATGGTGTGGCCGTCGGCGCGCATCTGCTTCATGATGTCCTTGACCCGCTCGATCATCTGCGGGAAAAGGCCGGCGAAAGGCTCGTCCATCAGGTACGTGTTGACGTTCATCGCCAGGGCGCGGCCGATTTCCACCAGCTTGCGCTGCCCATAGGACAATTCCTGGGCCAGGGAATCGCGCTTGTCCCACATCCCCACCTGCTCCAGGATCGCCTGGGCCTTTTGCCTCGTGGACGGTTTGGCCCGCTCGAACAGGGCCGGAAACAGCCGACGCTCCGTGAGCACCACCATGATGTTGTCCCACACTGTGATCTGGTCGAACAGCCGAACCTCCTGGAACGTGCGGGTCAAGCCGTGGTCGGGAGTCTCGTGGGCCTTGACCACGCGCAGCCCCTCGCCCTCAATGATGACCATGCCGCCGTCCAGGGGCAGCACGCCGCTGAGCAGGTTCACCAGCGTCGATTTGCCTGAACCGTTGGGGCCGACGATGCTGGTCGTTCCCTGCCGGGGTATCGCCAGGCTCAACTCGTCCACGGCCCGGACGGCGCCGAAGTGCTTCGAGATTTCGCGCGTTTCCAGCGCCAGCTCTTGCTGGCCGGCTTGGGTGGATGTCATAGGCGATACCTCCCGACCAGGCCCTGGGGCCGGAACAGCATCAGCAGCACCAGCAGGATGCCCAGCACCACCTGGCGAGCCTGGCCGATGTACTCGGTGGGCAGGAATGGAATGAAGCGCATCCCCTCCTCCAGCAGCACGAAGGCCATCGCTCCCAGCAGCGAACCCCAGATGGTGGCCAGTCCGCCCAGGATCACAATGGATACCAGCAGCACTGACTCCAGCAGGATAAACGAGTTGGGGTCGATGAACGTGGTCCAGCTGGCGAACAGGCCGCCGGCAATGCCGGCCATCATCGCGGAGATTACCCACACGGCCAGCTTGTATTGCGTGGCCCGGTACCCGAAAACCTCGATGGCCTGCTCGTCCTCCCGTATGGCGGTGAGTACGCGCCCGAACGACGACGACACAATGAGCCACGAAATGAGCATGACCACAGCGAGGAAAACGAGGCAGAGCAGCAAAAACTCCAGCTCACCGTCGAAATACCATCCGCCTACTTGCGGCCGGGCGATTTCATGGATGCCAAACGCGCCCCGGGTCACGGGCCGCAGGTTCAGGAAGACGTTGAAAGCGATAATGGCGAAACCGAAGGATGCCAGCACGAATATGTCGTCTCGAAAGCGGTTGAACACCACGCCCACCAGGATGGCGGCCAGGCCGGCCAGCACGGCGCAGATCGGCAGCACGGCGAAGAATGGCCAGCCGAAAGTCGGTATGGCCTCGGTGCGCAGCTGCTCGTAGGCCGGGTCCGAGGTGAGGATCGCCATGGTGTACGCGCCGATCCCGAAGAATCCGATGTGCCCCACGGAGAGCAGCCCGGTGAATCCCACCACCAGGTTCAGGCTTACCGACAGGATCGCCCAGATCGCGAAAACGGTGCCGATGATGACGGCAAAGCCGGCGCCTTGCCAGAACATGAAGGCGATGGCCCAGCCGATGATGAACAGGCTGGCCCATAGTTCGATGTTTCTCCGGGCGTAACCGCCTAGCTCCGCCGGGTTGCGCATCAGCCCGGCCAGTTCTCCTATGCGCTGGGTATCGAACGGCACGGCGTCATCTCCGGGGCAGCAGGCCCTGGGGCCAGAATGAGAGGAAGAGGATGAGCAGGATGAAGGCGATGGCGTCTTTCCATTCTCCGGCCAGGTCCCAGATGCCAAATTGCTCGACCACGCCCAGGACGAACCCGCCGACGATTGCTCCGTACAGGTTGCCGATGCCGCCGACGACGGAGGCGATCCAGCCCTTGAGCAGCAGCAGCAGGCCCATGCGCGGCTGCACCGCGGTGTCATGCCCCGTGAGAATGCCGGCCAGGGCGGCGTACATCGCGCCGATGAAAAAGACCGCCGCTATGATCACGGTGGTGTTGATGCCCACCACCTTGGAGACTTCCTCGTCGTCGCCGATGGCGCGCACGGCCCGCCCGAACGAGGTCTGCTTCAGGAGCAGCCACAGGATGGCGAACCCGGCCAGGGCCACCCCGATGCCGAATACGTTGAAGCCCTTGATGCGCGCGCCGGCAATCTTCCACGTCTCGCTCCCGAAGGCCGTGGGCAACGGGCGGGGAGCGGCCTCGAAGACAATGACGATGAACGCGGCGACGGCCAGCAGGATGCCCAGCGACGCCACCAGCATTATGAGGGGCGAGCGCGCCCGCTCGCGCATGTACATGTACAGGCCGCGATACAGGGCAAGGCCGACGCATCCGGCCAGCAGACACGACACGGCCCAGCTGAGGTATAGGCCCGCGCCGGGAGCGCCGGCGGTAAGGTAGCCGCACCATGCGCCGACGGCGACGGCGGGCAGCCCGGCGATGGCGGCAAAGCGCGAAAGGCGGATGGTGGGAACGAAGGTCTGAACCGTCCAGAACGGGACGACGATGGCTGCCACCGCCACCATAACGCCAACGGCGGGACTCAAGGTCAGGTGGAGAATCTCCGGAAATGCCAGGACTACGCCGGTGTATGCTCCGGCTGCGCCTCCCAGCAGGCCAATCGCCACGGCAATCGTATTCGGCGCAAATCGGCCGCGCAGCCGTGGTTGCAGAAGGGTGTAAAGAACCCATGCAGCGACGCCCCCGACCACGGCTGCGAACACGGCGTTGACGTAAACGTTGTTGACGTCGGCGCGGCTGCCCAGGGCGGTGGCAGTACGCAGGTAAAACACCCCGTATGCTCCCAGGGCCGCCGCCGCGCCATAGTACAGGTCGAAGAACCAGACGGTGCTGTACACCAGGGTGAAGCCCATGGCCAGCAGCGCGTACACCGCGCCCACGGCGATGCCGTTGAAGGCGAATTGCAGGGCCTGGGGCGGCGACTGCCCGATTTTCCAGGCCAGGTAGGCGACCACGGCTGCGGTCAAGACCAGGGCCAGCGCCCGGGTGCCGGGGATGTTGAACAGGGCGGGGAATCCGCGTGCGGTTGCGCGCTGACTGGACAAAATCGTATCCTCACGGCAGCCGGTGGCCGACTATAAACGCGCGCATATTACCATAAAGGGGCCGGTCGCCATCAACGACCGGCCCCGGCTATTTGGTACGAGCGCCGAGATCAGGGAGTGGGCGCCTGGCCCAGCACTACGTAACCCAGGTTGTCATCGGTGCGCTCTGCCAGGGGCAGGATCTGCACGACCGCGTTGCCCAGGCCCACCACCTCACCGTACTCATCGAAGCTGTAATCGTCGCCGATGGCTCCGCTGAAGGTGATGTCGTACATGCAGTCCCGGAAACCGTCCGTGTCCTGGTCGTCGCCGGTTTGAGCGAGACACGCCGCGGCCAGGTACACGTCGTCGTAGGCGGAAGCCTGGAACCACGGCTGGGTGGCGACGTGTCCGAAGTGCGCCTCGAAGTCCTTGAGGAACTGTTCGCCCCGATTGGTCAGGCCCAGGGGAATGATGGCTTTCATCCCTGTGGCCGCCTCGCCGGCGATGCTCAATGCCTCAGGCCCGGTGTTCACCGACTCCGTGTAAATGGGGCCCTCGAATCCCAGTTCCCTCAACTGCTTGATGATGGTCCCGCCGGAGAACTCGCCCTGCGAAGCCAGGTACACCCCATCCGGTTGCGCGTTGATCAGCTTGGTAATCTGGGTGCGGAAGTCGGTGATGTCGCTGGCGTAGCTCTCGGCAGCCACCACGTGGCCGCCCAGCTCCTCCAGGCGAGCCACCGTGGTGCGGCGCGCGCCCTCGGCGTAGTCGGTGGCCTCGGTGATGGTCGCCAGGTGGTGGATATCGTCGGCGTACAGCACGTTGCCGGTGTCGATACCCAGTTGGTCATCGTTGATGGCGGTGCGGAAGATGTAGTCGCCGGCCGGCTTGATGTCGGGGCTGGTCGCGGAGGCGGAGAGCATGATGACGCCCTCAGCTTCGGCCAGGGGAGCCGCGCCCAGCATCGCGCCGCTGCAGGTAGTGCCGAGAATGATCTTCACGCCGTCAACGTCGGTCAGCTTGTTGTAGGCGGTTATCGCGTCCTGCGCGTTGCACTTGGAGTCTTCGGCGATCAGTTCCAGCATACGGCCGTTGATTCCGCCGGCGGCGTTGATTTCCTCCACCGCCATCTGCTTGGCCTGGACAATCGGGTTGCCGTAGGACTCGCCCACGCCGGTCAGGGCATCCATCGCGCCGATCCGGAAGGGTTCGGCGGATGCGGGCATGGCGGCGATGGGCGCCATGCCGACCGCGGCATCGCTGCCGGCCTGGCCCAGGATGCGGTAGCCCTGGTTGTCGTCGGTGCGCTCGTCCAGAGGCAGCACCACCACCACCGCGTTGGAGAGGCCCACGACCTCGCCTCTGTCGTCAAAGCTGTAGCCTTCACCAATGGCCCCACTCCAGGTGATGCCGTACATGCAGTCCCGGAAACCGTCGGCGTCCTGGTCGTCGTTCGTCTGCTTCAGGCACTCGGCGGCAATGTACACGTCGTCGTAGGCGGAGCCCAGGTACCAGGGCAGGGTGATGTAGTCGTAGCGGGCGCGGAAATTCGCTAGCACCTCCACGGCCTTGGGGTTGTTCGGGTCCAGTTCGGCGGTAATGGCTTTCAGCCCGGTGGCCGCGTCGCCGGCCACTTCCAGCGCGGTGGCGCCCACGGGCACGATCTCGGAGTAGAGCGGCCCGGCGTAGCCCAGTTCCCGAATCTGCTTGACGATGGTGCCGCCGGAAAACTCGGACTGGGAAGCGATGTGAATGGCGTCGGGGTTGGCTCCGATCATCTTGGTGATCTGGCTGCGGAAGTCGGTTATGTCCGAAGCGTAGCGTTCTTCGGCCACAATCTCGCCGCCCAGGGAGACGAAGTGTTCGGCAGTGGTGCGGCGCACGCCCTCGGCGTAGTCGGTGGTCTCGGTGATGGTCGCCAGGCGTCGATGGCCGTCGGCCCAGATTACTTCGCCCGTGTCGATGCCCAGCTGGAGGTCGTTCATCGAGGTGCGGAAGATGTAGTCGCCGGCGTCGGCGATATCCGGGTTGGTGGCCAGCCCTGAGAAGAGAATCACGCCGTCGGACTCGGCCAGCGGAGCCGCGCCCAGCATGGCGCCGCTGCAGGAAGTGCCCAGGATGATTTTCACCCCGTCCACGTCGGTCAGCTTGTTATAGGCGGTGATGGCATCCTGCGCCGAACACTTGGAATCCTCGGGGATGAGTTCCAGCATCCGCCCGTTGATGCCTCCGGCGGCGTTGATCTCGTCAACGGCCAACTGCTTGGCTTGCAGCGCCACGTTGCCATAGGTTTCGCCGGGGCCGGTCAGGGATTCCATGACTCCGATGCGGAACGGTTCGTCGGACGCCGGTGCGGACGGAGCCGTGCCATCCTGGGATGGAGCGGCCGTAGTAGCCTGGCTCGCCCCGCTCGGCTGACTCTGCGCCGGAGCGGGGCTGCCGCCGGAGTCCGTCGGCGTGGAGTCGCCGTTGCCGCCGCAGGCGATGACGAACAAACTCAGGATTAGCAGCAGTCCCATTGAGACCGCGGTTTTGGAAAGGCCGGAACGCATAGGTATAGGTCCTCCTGGAATCGGGATGGTATTACTTGTCAATTCTAGCACAGCGTTGCTGCGACGCTCCGGCATCGCCCGGACGGTTAACAAAAAAATCCGGCGCGCCAGCCGGATTGCAAGAAGCGGATGTAGTTTTGGCTCCCCTGGCAGGATTCGAACCTGCGACCTAGCGGTTAACAGCCGCCCGCTCTACCGCTGAGCTACAGGGGAACGGTATGGTCGCCATGGGACACGATTAAATCCAGGCGACGGTATTTGATTTTAGCACTGACACCCTACCCTAGCAAGGGCGGCGCGCTCGCCAGCGCGCCTGCGTGCTAAAATCCGGTAACTCAAGGGTTGGCGGTGGCCGAGATTACCATGACGGACATAACCCCGGGGCAGCGCGTCGGCGAGGTGACGGTGTCCCACTCTCAGCGCATCGAGGTGCAGTGCTATGAACTGCACGGCGCGCCACCCCTGGGCGCGTTGCTGCGCGTCGGCTCGCCTCCGGTGTACGCCGTCGTGCGGGAAATCTGGCACGAGCCGCTGGACCCGACCCGTCCGCTGGCCCCCCGGGGAATGTCGCTGGAGTCGGAGGACGAGATCTACGCCGCCAACCCACAGCTCTCGGCGATGCTGACCACCAGGTTCGCCGGCACGGTGGTGGGCTACGGCGACGGTCTGGCGGTGCAGTACGGCCTGCCGGCCCAGCCGCCCAACCTGCACGCCTTCGTGTTCGCCTGCGACCCCGACGAAGCGGCGGCGTTCGCCGGCGAACTCGGCTGGCTGCGGCTGTTCCTCGCCGATGGCTCCCCGGCCGGCGATTCGGCCCTGGCCGGGTTCCTGCGACAGGCGGCGGCGGGTATGCTTGACCGCCAGGGTTTCCTGCTGCGGGCCGGCCGCACTCTGGCGGCGGAACTGTCCCGCGACTCGCAGCGGTTGCAGGCCATTTTGCGAGAGATGACGGCATGATCGCGCGCAACGGACCGAATCCCGGCGCGCTGCGCCGGCTCGGTGTGGTCGTCGGAGGATCCCTCTCCCGGGGTCTGGACGTGCGGCTGGACGGCTCGGCGGATGCGTCGCTGGAGGATGTGGCAGTAGGTTCGTTCGTCACCATCGTGGGACGCCGCCAACGCTACTTTGCAGTCGTCACCGACCTGGAACTGCGCGCGGTGGACGACAGCGTGCGCCATTTCCCGCCCGGCGGTTCCACTTACGGTGGCGCCGGCGATTTCGCGGCCGAGGTCATGGCCGGCACCCTGGCCTACGGCCAACTGTCCGTAATGCCCAGCATGACCGCGCCCCTGGATTCCGACGCCGGCATCGGCGCGGCAATCTCGGCAGAGCAGGCCAAAACCATACCGGAGCATTTCGCCCCCGTGTACGCAGCCTCCCAGGCCGACATCGACGCGGTGTTCAGCGCGCAGGACACCAACGCTTTCGCCCTCGGTTCCCCGCAAGGCATGGAAGCCGCGTCAATCCGCCTGGACCTCGGCACGCTGGCCAGCCGCTCGGTCGGTGTGTTCGGCGCGTCCGGCTCCGGCAAGACGTTCCTCGCCCGAATGCTGCTGGCCGGCCTGGTCAAGGACGGTCAAGCGGTGTCCTTGGTGTTCGACATGGAGAGCGAGTACGGCTGGCAGGGCCAGGACAACGACCGCCGCCGCCAGGTCAAAGGACTCAAGCAGCTCTTTCCCAGCCGCGTGGTGACCTTCACGCTGGACGAGGAGAGCAGCCGGCGCCGCGGCGTTACCCCGGACGGCGTGGTCCGCATCGGCTACGACGAAATCGAGCCGGCCGACATCGAGGTGCTGCGCGACCTGCTGAACCTGTCCGAGGTCGCCGCGGCCACCGCATGGAACCTGGAACGCCACTACGGCAGCGGCGACTGGCTGCGCTCGTTCCTGGCGTTGAGCGGACCCGACGTCGGCGAGTTGGCCAACGAAATCGGCGTGAACCTGGCCGCCTTGCAGACGCTCCATCGCCGGCTGTCCGCGTGGAGCCGGTTCGGATTCCTGGCCGATAAGGGCGAGGGCCGGGGCAGCGCCGGCGGCATCATCGAAAACCTGCAACACGGCAATCACGTCGTGCTCGAGTTCGGCCAGTACGGGCGCAACACCGCCGCCTACGTCCTGGTCAGCAACCTGCTCACCCGCCGCATCCACGAGACCTGGGTGCGCCGCAAGGAACTGGCCGACGGCGGGCAGGGCGACGAACCCCGTCCCCTGGTCATATTCATCGAAGAGGCCCACAAGTTCCTGACGCCCGAGGTGGCGTCCCAGACCATCTTCGGATCCATCGCCCGCGAACTGCGCAAGTACAACGTCACGCTGATGATCGTTGACCAGCGGCCCAGCGGCATCGACTCGGAGGTGATGAGCCAACTGGGAACCCGCCTGTCCTGCGCCCTCAACGACGACCGCGACCTGAACGCCGTACTGATGGGCGCCCGCGACGCCGGCCAGCTGCGCGGCGTGCTGTCCCGTCTCGACAGCAAGCAGCAGGCCCTGGTCTTCGGCCACGCCGTTCCCATGCCGGTAGTCGTCCGTCCCCGCGACTACGACGAGTCCTTCTACGCCGACATGACGCTCGCCGGCGCGCCGGCCGCCGCCACCGCCGGCATCCCGTCTGGAGCGTCCGCCCTCCCCGAAACCGAAGCACAACGCATGCAACGCGAAATCGACGAACTCTTCCCCCCGGAATAATGCCCGTAACGCTAACCATGTAGGGGCGAATAATTATTCGCCCTTACCCTCGCGGATGAAAAACCGCCATGCAAGTCATCACCACCTGCGCCGAAATGACCGCCCTGTGCCGCGAAGCGCCGCGTCCCTTGGGCCTGGTTCCCACCATGGGCGCGCTCCACGAGGGCCACCTGTCCCTGACCCGCCAGGCGCGGACGGACAACGCCACCATGGCAGCGTCCATATTCGTGAATCCCACGCAATTCGGAGCCAACGAGGACTTCACTACCTACCCACGCACCTTCGAGCGAGACCTGGAGTTGCTGGCAGCGCAGGGCACCGACCTGGTATTCGCCCCCCTGCCGGACGAGGTGTACCCCGAGGGGTTCGACACCTGGATTGAACCCGGCGCGGTAGCCGAGGGCATGGAGGGAGCCGCGCGTCCCGTCCACTTCCGCGGCGTAGCGACGGTAGTCGCAAAGTTATTCACCATCACCCGGCCCGACCGCGCCTACTTCGGCCAGAAAGACGGCCAACAGGTAGCGGTCATCCGCAAAATGAACGCCGACCTCAACCTGGGCGTAGAAGTAGTCACCATGCCCACCATCCGCGAACCCGACGGCCTCGCCCTGAGCAGCCGCAACGCCTACCTCACCCCGGAGCAACGCGCCGCCGCCCCGGTGGTGTACCGCGCCTTGCAAGCCGCCGAATCCCTGTGGCAATCCGGCGAGCGCGATGCCAACCGCCTGCAAGCCGCAGCGCTTTCCATCTTGCAATCAGAACCGCAGGTATCCGCAGTAGATTACGTCGGCGTAGTGGATGCGGACACAATGGCAGCGTTAGAGAGTCTTGCAGACCGCCGGCCCGCGATGATAGCAACGGCAGCACGCCTCGGCTCGGTCCGCCTGATCGATAACGTGGTTTTGGAGCGTGTCGACACTTAAACTGTCATTCCCGCGAAAGCGGGAATCCAGTGGCCGGAGGATGCAACCATGCTTGACGAAGTAGTTTTTGAAGTACACGAGGCCGAAGAGGGCAGCTACTACTCGGCGGCCATTGGCCACGACATAATCACCCAGTGCGATACGTGGGAAGAACTGAAGTCGATGGCGCAAGAGGCTGTCCTATGCCACTTTGACGATGGAGAGGTGCCGGGAACGCTGCGCCTACGGCCGGCGCGAGAGTCGTAACTTCACGAAAGCAAACGAGCAGAAGTAGTGCAATAACAGTCACTCCACTCCTGGAGGCGCAAACTTGGCGAAACGATTAGAAATCCTGCTGGACGACGCGGAGTACGCGGCGGTTGAGGAAGCGGCGAAGCGGCGTCAAGTGAGCGTGTCGGAGTGGGTACGCCAAGCGTTGCGTGATACCCGACAAGCCGAACTCACCGAGGTGATGCGCAAACCTGATAGCGAAAAGGACCCGGAGCGCATTGCCAGGAAATTGAAGGCTTTGGAAGAGGCGTCGAAGCATAATTTGCCGACTGCCGACATTGACCAGATGCTGCAGGAGATCAGGGACGGGTACATGATGCGATGATTTTCGTCGATTCCAATGTACCGAAATCCTGATTCTGACGAACGATGACACCCGCCCTGTTGACCCAACCGGAACTCACGTTCTATCATAGTCTCATCACGTGAAAGACCAATTGGTCCCGCAATTCCCAA
>JAPPCX010000078.1 GCA_028875655.1 Chloroflexota bacterium
GCAGGATGACGATGATGATCGCTACCGACTTCCGGATTCCGGCCCCGTATCGGAGTACGGGGTGACCCCGTGTCGAGCACGGGGCAGGCTGTTCTTTCGCCGGAATGACGGTTGCAGAGGATAGGAATGGAAGGGGAAACATTACGGCCCCTCAGCGTAAACGCCAAAGGTGAACGCGAACAGTCCGAAGTCGTCGGAGTTGGAGCGCATGGTCAGGATCGACTCGGGGAGGTACTGCGGGTTATCCACCAGGCCATACATCCTGGGCTCGTCCACCAGCACGTAGGAATGGCCGTTTTCGTCCCACTGTACGTCGGCACCGGCGTTCTCCGGCGTCATCATCGCGCCGTCCACCGTGATGACCACCCGGTAGGGTTCGCCCGAGTCCGAGGTCAAAACGGCGTTGACGCTCTTGGCGGCATAGTTGAGGGCCAGGTAGTCCTCCAGGTTTTCCGTCATGCGCGCGTGGCGGATGCGTTCCGGCTCCACCGACCACTGGCCCTGGAAGTACATGGCATGAGGCTGGATGTCCTGGGGAACCGTCACGTCAATGGTCGCGATGGTGTGCTCAGTACGGTTCTCCGCCTTCAGAATCGCGTCGAAGTATTCCTGCTGCGCAACGTATGGCGGCCGGCCGGCCCGCGCGGTGAGGAAATTGCGATGCCAGCCGGCATACAGTTCCGGGGTCACGGCGGCCCGCCCGCTTTGCCGCGCTGACTGGAAGGTGGAATCTCGGGCCTGGTCCTGCGGCGCGTTGAACGGGTCGTCCGAGAGGTCGGCGCCGGCCTCCACCAGGGCGTTGCGGATGCGTTCCTCGGTCTCGGCATAAGCGCCCTCACCGAAGTGCGAATAGATCATCTCGCCGCGAACGTTGTACAGGTACTTGGCCGGCCAGTAGCGGTTTTCAAAGTTTCGCCAGGTGGTCATGTTATTGTCCTGGGCAACCGGCCAGCCTACGCTGTGGGTCTCGATGGCGTCGGCTACGTTCTGGTAGTCCTTCTCGAACTCGAACTCCGGGGTGTGGATGCCCAAGATCACTAGCCCGTCGTCCTCATACTGCGCCCACCAGTCGCGCAGGTAGGGCAGGGTTCGTATGCAGTTGATGCAGGTGTACGTCCAGAAGTCCACCAGCACCACGTTGCCTTCAGCGGCCAGCTCCGCAATCTGGAGTTCCATCTCGGTATTCAGCCAAGCGTCGATACCCTCAATGGCCGGAATTTCCTCCGCCGACTGTATCGGGACCGTCTGCGGGCGGGCGGGAGCGGACGTTGCCGTGGGTTCAGCCGCCGCTTGGCTATCCGGCGCCGCTGTAGGCTGTTCGCTGGTTGTTCCATTGGACTGTCTGGCCGTGGTGTCCGTTGACGGCGTGGTAGGGGATGGTTGCTCGGCCGCCGGAGCGGTCGTTGGCTCTGTGGCTGGGGCCGGCGACGTTTCGGATGATGCAGCCGGTTCGGCGCTCGGGCCGCAGGCAATGGCTGCGATGAGGAACAGCGCCGTCAGAAAGACAACGCCGAACGAGACGCGGCGTATTTGGAAAGGCATAACTCTACTCACAGGGAAGCATGTATCTAATCGAGATACGCCGGCTGCGCGGGTTCGGATTGATCACCGGCGCGCCATAGTATAACCGTTGCTGAAGTTTTCGCGTTTTTGGCATCCGGAGACTTTGTGCTACCATACGGCGAAACGCATCCGCCGCTGGCGGGACATGGAGGAAGTTTCAATGGCAACTATGATTGACGGCGAGTCCTATCTGGGCAAGGTCATGGTCCGGCCCCTGAGCAAGCAGGGCGACGTCACGATGTACCTGTGGCCTCTGCGCTGCCTGAAGGCCAAGTTCGGCGGCCCCACCTTTGGCGTGGACGTGCAGGGCGTCGAGATCATCCGCTTCGACCCCCACGGTGCCCGCGGTCACTGGCACAAGGGCGGCTACGACAAGCTCGGCGCCGGCGGTTCCCACGTGGACTACCCCGAGGACATGCGCGAGAGCCAGGCGCAACTGGACTGGTCGCTGGACGTGCTCCGCGAGCAAACCGCCGCCTACCTGACCGAGGCCGGCTATCCGGAAGCCGCCGCCAACCTGGACGCGGAAATGGTGAACGCCGCCGCCGAAGCCATCAAGGCCCATCTGGCGGAGCAGGGCGACCTGATTCCCGACGCCATCGCCAAGGACCTGATCGCCGCATAACGCACTCAGCGAATCCATGTTGGAGCCGTAGGGGCGGGTTTCAAACCCGCCCCTACCATTTTGAATACCCGCACCCCGTCAGGGGGTAATCCGTGTGCCGATGGGCCGGCCGTTCACACAGTCCATCAGCGCGCCCGGCTGCCGCCCGTCGATGATGTGCGCGCTGGGCACTGCCCGGTCGGCGATGGCGTCCAGGCACGCCGCCAGCTTGGGCAGCATCCCGCCCCGCGCTATGCCGAACGCGCGCAGCGCCTCCGCTCCGGAGGCGTTCAGCCGGGGAATGACGCGCCCTCCGTTGTCCATCACCCCTGCGACGTCGGTGAGGAATATCATGCTCTGCGCGCCCATGGCGTGGGCGAGCGCGCCGGCTGCGGTGTCGCCGTTCACGTTCAACGGCTGTCCGGCGTGGTCGCTGTCGTCGCTCACGTCCACAGCGATGGGTGAAATCATCGGTATGAAACCGGACGACAGGATGGCGTTCACGGGCGTCGGGTCCACCGCCACAATCTCGCCGACGTAGCCCAGGTCGGGATTGGCGACGTGGGCCTGGAGCAGGCAGCCGTCCATGCCGCTGATGCCGATGGTCGGGCCGCCCAGCTGCTGCATCTGCGCGGTCAGCTCCTTGTTGACCAGGCCGCCCAACACCGCAACGACGATCTCAAGCGACGGCGCATCCGTGACCCGGAGGCCGTTGACGAAGTTGGGCGCCAGATTCTGCCGTTGCATCCACTCGCTGATGACGTTGCCGCCCCCGTGCACGATGACGATGGGCTTGCCATCACGGTGCAGGGCAACCAGGTCCTGCAACGACGTATCGTTGCCGCCCAGGGTGCTCCCGCCGATTTTGACGACGATAGGCGGTTCGGAGTAGGCTTGAGCCATTTGAGCGCGGCCGCCTACGTAGTGTACGCGCTGTTGATGATCACGTACTCTTCGGTCAGGTCGCAGCCGTAGGCCGTGGCGGCTCCGTCAGCCAGGTTCAGACTCACTCGGAAGTCCACGTGTTCGCCCGACATCAGCGCGACCACCGCGTCCCGGTGGAACGGTATCGGCGTACCGGCCTCCATGATGCACACGCCGTTGACGAACAGGTCAACCCTTTCCTCGGTGGCTTCGGCTCCGCTGCGCCCCAGCGCCATCATCAGCCGTCCCCAGTTGGGATCTGCGCCGTACACGGCGGATTTGACCAGGTTGCTGCCGGCGATGGTCTTGGCGGCGATGCGGGCGTCGGCGGCGCTGAGGGCTCCGTCCACCTGCACAGTGATGAGTCGGGTCGCGCCCTCGCCGTCGCGGGCCAGCATCCGCGTCAGATTGGATGCCACCTGGTGCAGCGCGGCGCGGAAGTTGTCGGCGTCGGGCGACCGTTCGTCGATCACCGGGTTGCCGGCCTGCCCGTTGGCGAAGGCCAGGTACGTGTCGTTGGTGCTGCTGTCGCCGTCCACGGTCAGCATGTTGAAGGTCTCGTCGGCGACGGCCCTGACGGTGGTTTGCAGGAACCCGGGGTCAACGGCCGCGTCGGTGGCGGCGAAGGTGAGCATGGTGGCCATGTTGGGGTGGATCATGCCGGAACCCTTGGCCACGCCGCCCACGGTGATGGTCTGGCCGGTGGACGCCACGAAGGACACGGCGGTTTCTTTGGGATGGGTGTCGGTGGTCATCATGGCGCGCGCGAGTTCGGGGCCACCGTCACCCTTCAGCGCGATCTCGTCAACGCCGGAGCGGATCAGCGACATGGGCAGTTCCACGCCGATGACGCCGGTGCTGCACACCAGCACGTCCTCGGCGGTCAGGCCCAACCGTTCGGCGGCCAAGCGCGTCATCTCTTCGGCGTCCTTGTAACCCTGGGCTCCGACGCAGGTGTTGGCGATGCCGGCGTTAACGATCAACGCACGGCCCCGGCCCCTGGCGACGCGCTCCCGGTCCAGGTCAACAGTCGCCGAGCGGATGGCCGACGTGGTGAACACGCCGCCGATGGAACACTCGGTATCGGACACCAGCATGGCCAAGTCCAGCTTGTCCTCGCCTCGGGTCTTGAGGCCGATGAACACGCCGCCGGCGGAAAAGCCCTGTGCAGACGTGACGGTGCCGTTGGGAATGGGAGTGATCTCTGCGCTGGCGGGCATGGTGAACGCGCTCCTGGTAGGCCGTGATGAACAAGTATCAAAAATGCCGAATTAATATACCACAGGCGCGGCACCGGGCATCATGCCGCGCAAAGGTCGGTGCGATTGAGTAGGTTGCGGTGCGTCCGCGTTACTCGGGTGATTTCTTGCGGTGCGTACGAGCGAACTCTCCTACCTCGGTTGGTAGTGTAAATCTGCCCAGGCGTCCCCGGGATGATGTCTGGGTTCGCAAAGTCCCGCTTCAAGTCTTCGTCGTTGGTAAACAATAATCGTGCGCCACTGAGTCTCGCCAATGCAAGCACGTGGGTATCGTTAGAACGGGGTCGTAACGCTCGGACGGTTTCTTCCTCGGCATCCACCAACGGATTATCGATACTGCGGGCCCGCCCGGCACCAAATCTGTCGGTGAAAAATTGCAGGTATTTGGGATTTTGGGCAAGTTCACGATGCAGACGGCCACCGGCCACGATGATGCCGCCATTTCTGCGGCTCAACCACCGCAGAAAATAGAGGGCCGGCTCCGTTGGATCATCCCCAAACAACTGATGGATGACGTCGTTGTCTATGATGGCGCACATCTACGCCCAGATCGACCTCACCATCTCATCGGTGAAAAACTGCCGGTATCCTGGCGGAGCATCCAGTACATTGCCGGCCTTGTCTAACCTGATGGAGTGAATCTTCACCGCCAGATCGCCCGGCTCGAAATACAGGATGGACACATCCTCCGGCTTGAGGTCGGTCGTGCCGTCGCGCACGTCCATGCGGACGCGGTCGATGATGTAGTCGCTGTGCGTCTCGATGATGATCTGCCGCCCGCCGGCCGCCACCTGGCAGAACAGCGTACCAAACGCCGCCTGGGCCTGCGGATGCAGGTGAACTTCCGGCTGCTGGAGGAGGAACGTGGTGGGGCCATCGGGGCGCAGCAGCTCCGTCAGCACGGGCAATGCCTGGCTTACACCGTATCCCACATCAATAAGGTTACGCCATGGCCCCTTGCGCCGCCGGTACTTCGGCCCACTGTGCTTGCGCACCTGTATCTGGAAGGGATCCCCGTCGGATGTGCCGAACGACCGCACATTGATCTCATCAAACAACTCGGACACTTTGCCAAAATTCTCGAGTCGGGCTTTAAGCAATTGCCAGTTGTCTGCCTCCCTGCGCGACAAGTTAGCCAGGTAGCTGGGCATGGCCGACCCTTCCGGGTCATTGGCAAGCAGCGTGGGGTCATAAGTGCGCCGGGGGCGGGAGCGGATGGGAGCGCCGGCAAATGGACGTTTCGTATCACCCCATGGGATAAGCAGGTTGCTTAATTGCCGCGCCTCGTCTAAATCGTCTTCGTTAAACGCAACAGAGCTTTCAGTCCATCTCTCGGCGGCAAAGAGGTCGAGACCAAAAATCCTGCTCCAGGACAAACTTGACATCGGCATCAATGAGATGCCATCGGAAATGCCGGGACCGACATCGAAACTGCGCTGCCATTCTCCCCTTGATGTAGCGAATCGAACAGCGTGCTCCACAGCGCCCTTGCGGCGTACCTCCCATCGCGATTCGCCCCGCGCCAGTCTACGTTTTACCGGCACAGCAGAACCGGTGTGGTTATCAAAACGCGCCTGGAACGATACTCCGTCGCGGAGTTGTTGCGATGAGCCTTGCCCGAACTCTGCGCCGAAGGAATCAGCCGGCTTGCTCCGCCCACCGGGCTGGTGAACGATATCGTCCCACGACCCCAAATCGTAGGGATGCTCCCGGAAGTTGGGCGCTACCTCCCTGAACGCTACGTCCCACAGGGCGCGGATGAGGGCAAGGAACGACGTTTTGCCTGTGCTGTTGGGGCCGACCAACAGCGTCAGCGGGGCCAGGAGCGCCGACTGCTCTTCGCTGCCGAAGCAGCGGTAGTTTTGCAGGGTGATGCGATCCATGGGGTTAGTGTAGCACTAACCCCGATTGCTACGTTCCGGATCCCACGAGGTTGCCCCGCTTCGCTCGCAATGACGCTCCTCAACGGGTGGGAGCGTCCCGCTATCCCCGGTTCTGCCGTTCCTCGAAGGCTGCGGTGATGGTCAGTTCGGCGCGCTTGCTGTGGATGGCGATGAATTGCTCCAGGCGGCGGATCTCGGCCTCGGTTTCGCCCGACATGGGCTGACGTCCGGTTTGCTGTTTCAATCGGGCCAACGCCTTGCGAGCTTCGTCCACCTGCTGCACCGATTCCAGCGCGGCCAGTTCGTCCTCCGCCGCCTGCTTGATGGTCAGCACACGCCGGCGGTTGTCTTCGGCGTCCCGCAGGCGCTCCTCGATCTCGCCCATGGCCGACAGCGCCATGTCCAGCGGCGCGCGTCCGTAGATGGTCTGGCGCGGCAAACGACGCAACTGGGTGCGGAACTGCGCGATGGACGCATCGAGCTGCTCTTCCTTGTGGCGAATCTCGGCCAGCGACAGCCGCAGCGCCGCCATCGCCTGCTGCAATTGGGAAACTGATGACATGGCTACATATATGCGTAGGGGCGAATCCGCCAAAGGCGGATTGCCCCTACCGTTGGATTTTGGTTATTTTAGCCCTTGAAGCCGACTTTGGGTAGCACCCGCCCTAGCGCCTCCAGCACCTCGGCGATGTCGGACTTGTTGACCCAGCCCAGGTGCCCGATGCGGAAACAGTGGCCGGTGAGCTTGCCCTGGCCGCCGGCCAGCACCACGCCCTCTTCCTCGCGCATCATCGCCATGAACCGGCCGCCGTCGATTTCCTCGGGCATCTTGATGGCCGTTACAGTGTTCGAGGCGCGGGCCTCATCGTTGGCCAGGAGCGTCAGGCCCAGCGCCTTGACCCCGGCGCGGGTGTATTCGCCGATCTCAGCGTGGCGGTCGTACACCGATTCCAGGCCCTCGCCCAGGATGCGATCCAGGCCCAACCGCAGGCCGTAGAGCAGCGCGACGTTGGGCGTCCACGGCGTCTGGCCGCGGACCAGGGAACGCTCGGCGGCCATCAGGTCGAAGTAGAACTTGGGCATCTTGGCGTCCTGGTAAGCCTCCCAGCCGCGGGCGCTGATGCTGATAAACGCAAGGCCCGGCGGAATCATAAAGCCCTTCTGCGAGCCGGTGGCCACCAGGTCGCAGTCCCAGCCGTCCACAGGCAGGGGCAGGCAGCCCAGGCTGCTCACCGCGTCAACCAGCAGCAGCTTGTCAAACTCGCCTTTGACCACGCGGGCAATGGACTCCAGGTCGTGGGTTACGCCGGTGGAGGTCTCGTTGTGGGTCACCAGCACCGCCTTGATGGACGGGTCCTTCTGCAACTCGGCGCGGATGGCCTCGGGATCGATGGCGTCGCCCCACTCGAAGTCCATGCGCAGCACGTCGGCGCCGTAGGTATCGGCAATCTGCACGAAGCGGTCGCCAAACGCGCCGGCGGTACACGCGATCACCCGGTCGCCGGGGGACAGGGTGTTGACGACGGCGGCTTCCAGAGCGCCGGTTCCGCTGGCGGTGAGGATGTACAGGTCGTCGGTGGTCATAAAGACCTGCTTCAACCCCTCGGTTGTGGCCTCGATCAGCTCCTTGAACTCGGGCCCCCGGTGGTTGATCATGGGCAGCGACATTTCCTCGACGATATCGTCGGGGATGGGCGTCGGGCCGGGGGTACGCAGGTTTTGCGGGGCAATCTTGGTCAAGGTCATAAAAGAAACTCCTGGGCCCACCACGTGGGCTGATTCGAACGATTACTTGGCGCGTGGCAAGGTCATACAGCACAAACGGCGTCGGATAGCAACGCCGCAAAGCACACACGCGACGGTTATTATATCAGATATTACGAAATCTGTCGGGTCGCCGTGCTGGTTGGTATTGCCATACGCTCGACCCGTTGGTATAATTCCTCACGGTCAATATCGATGCTTCACTCGCCTGAGACCTGTATCAAATGAGCGCTGGCCTCCTGGCAACGCAACCTCACGAGTTCCGTTCCCGCCGTCGTCGGTTGATGGATTCCCTGACGGACGGAGCCATCGTCATCGCGGCGGGACACGACGCCCCGCGCAACAACGACGTTGACCACCAGTACCGTCAGGACTCGTCCTTCTGGTATCTGACCGGGTTTGACGAGCCCGACGCCGTGGCGGTACTCCGTCCGGGTTCCGACACGCCCTACACCCTGTTCGTGCGTCCATACGATCCCACTTTCGAGATTTGGGTGGGACGCCGGGCCGGCGTCCGCGGCGCCGTCGGCCAGTTGGGCGCAAACGCAGCCTACCCGCTGGAACAACTGGACTCCCAGCTTCCCAAGCTCCTGGCCGAGTGCGAGACCATCCACTACGCACTGGGCAGCGACGACCGCGTGGACGGGATCATATCCGGGCTGGTCAAGCAGCGCCGACGGATGGCCCAGCGCGGCGCCAAAAGCGTCCGCCGGATCGAGGACCCCACCGCTCAAATCGACGCCATGCGGCAGGTGAAAACCGACGAGGAAGTTGCCCTCCTCCAGCGCGCCATTGACATCACCGCCGTGGGCTTTGAGTCTGCTATGCAGACCGCTGCCCCGGGCATTGCGGAGTACGAAGTACAGGCTGCCCTGGAGCGCCCCTTCCGGCACCTTGGTTCGCCGCGCAACGGCTATCCTTCCATCGTGGCCGGCGGGGCCAACGCCTGCGTTTTGCACTACGTCCGCAACGACGAAACGCTGGGACCCGATGATCTGCTGCTGATCGACGCGGGCGCCGAGTACGGCTATTACACCGCCGACGTTACCCGCACCTGGCCCGTATCAGGCACCTTCACCCCGGCCCAAAGGGACATCTACGATATTGTCCTGGAGTCGCAGAAGAAAGCCATCGCCGAAGTGAAGCCCGGCGTCGGCTTTGACGACGTCCACAAGGTCGCCACGCGCACCCTGATCGAAGGGTTGGTAAACTTGGGTATCATGGGCGGCGACGTAGAGCAAATTCTCAACGATGCTGCTTACCGTGATTACTATATGCACGCCACGTCCCACTGGCTCGGTTTGGACGTGCACGACTGCGGCGCGTATCGCGATGAGAAAGGCCAGATCCGGCTCCGTCCCGGGATGGTGCTGACCGTCGAGCCCGGCCTTTATTTTGGCGCCCAGGCCAAAAAGGCCCCCGAAGCCTACCGTGGCATCGGCATTCGCATTGAGGACGATGTGCTCGTGACGGGAGACGGCTGCCGGGTGCTGTCGGAGGCGATTCCCAAAGAAGCCGACGAGTTGGAAGCCATCGTCAAGGATGGACGTTAGGCCATGCTCTCCGCTGCTGTGAAAAACGCCGCACCTGCTGCACTGCGCCCTGTGGCGCATTCGTGGACACTCGATACGGGGATTTTATTCCCCGTATTTTTTTGGCCCTTTGCCAGCCGGGTCAGAAGCCTCCACAAAGCCGGAGTACTGAAAATTCCCGCCGTTCCCGGAGCGGCCATTCCCGAGTCGGGATTGGCCCCTTTCCCATTCGCCAGAGCGAAGTCTTTACGCTTCGCTCTATTTTTTTGCCCGCGCAGTAAGGTCCACGGTTTCGTTGACCGTCACCCTGTTGGGCGATTCGATAATCACCGGTATCGCAACGGAGGGATGCCTATCGAATGATGCTGCTTGAGGGCGGTCGGCGGATGCCGGCGGTCCGATTTACTCAGAGTGAAATTGCCTAGCGCCAACGAACCTGAAAACCGACGATTCGAGGAGGATCGATGAGTTCCCCCAATTTGGATGCTCTGAAAAGCTTGCCGATGCGGCTGTTGATTCTGGTGACCGCTACGGCCTGTGCAATCGTCCTGATGTCGGCGGCCTGCGGCCCGTCGTCCGAAACGCCAGCCAAGACCGGCGGCGCTGCCGCCGGCTCCACCGTGTCCAGTGACGGTTCGACAACTTCAACCACCGCTGCCACCACGGGCAGCGCCGCCAATCCCACCATGTACGCCAGCCTTTCCGGCGACATTCCGATTGACGGTTCCTCAACCGTGTTCCCCATCACGGAGGCGGTTGCCGAGCAATTCGGCGACCTCGCCGGCCGCAACGTCCGCGCCGTCGTCGGCATCTCCGGCACCGGCGGCGGATTCAAGAAGTTCTGCGCCAGCGAGACCGTTATCTCAAACGCGTCTCGTCCCATCAAGCAGAAGGAAGTTGACCTGTGCGCCGCCGCCGGCATCGAATACATCGAGTTGCCCGTAGCCATCGACGGCCTGTCCGTCGTGGTGAATCCGCAGAACGACTTCGTGGACTGCCTGACCGTTGAGCAACTCAACATGATCTGGAAGCCCGAGTCGGAGGGCGTTATCGCCAAGTGGAACCAGGTTGACCCTTCCTGGCCGGCCGAGGACATCAAGATGTACGCCCCCGGCGTTGACTCCGGTACCTTTGACTACTTCACCGAAGCCATCAACGGCGATGGCGGCGTCTCTCGCGGCGACTTCGTGGCCTCCGAGGACGACAACGTGCTGGTGCAGGGGGTGTCCGGCGACAAGTACAGCCTGGGCTACTTCGGCTACGCCTACTTCGTGGAGAACCGGGACAAAGTGAAGGTGGTGCCGATTGACGGCGGCAGCGGCTGCATCGCGCCCACCGACGAAGCCATCAACAATGGTTCCTACGCGCCGTTGAGCCGCCCGCTTTTCATCTACGTTAGGGCCGACGCCGCGCAGGAACCGCACATTGCCGAGTTCGTTCGCTACTACCTGAGTGACCAAGGCCAGCAGTTGGCCGCCTCGGTGGGATATATCCCGTTCCCTCAGGAGGTGTATGCCCTGAGCCTTACCAAGTTCAACGCCGGTACGGTTGGCACCGTGTTCGGCGGTAACAACGCCTTCAACGGCCCCGTCGCCGAAGGACTGATGAAGTAATTCATCGGGCTTACATACGGGCGGGTTTCAAACCCGCCCCTACATCGTTTCGGCGCCGTTGGATTTAGGATGTTGCATTTCTGTCGTTTGACCTGGTCAGATTGTCCCCGACCTTATTGCCGCTTTGGCCTCTTCAACATCGGTAACGACGTGGGCTGTGGACACGTCGCCGAAGGCGGTCAGCAATTCCTGCGCCACCCCGTGCAGGCCGGCGAGCGCTACCCGTCGCCCCGCCACAACCTGCGATACCAGCGTCGCCGCAGTGTCGTCCATGTACACAACCTTTCCGAAGTCGAAAATCGTAACCTGATTCTCAACTATGTCTCTGTTGAGTATTCGCGCCATTTCTCGTGTGCTGGCCACTGAAACCCAGTCGGGCATCACGACCAGCCCCACTTGTGATTCGAAAGGGTCGCCATCCGGCCAAATCGTAGAATCCGGCAAGGGCAGCGATACCAGGCGTTGCAGCTCGGAGCGCTCGCTCCGCACTGCGCCCACCAGCCCCGCGACCACGAGGCCGATGACTACTGCAACGTTGAAGTCCACCAGCATGGCGACGACTGCGGTGGTCAACGTCACGGCGGCATATCCGCGCGGGATTTTGACCATCCGCTTCAAATACCGCCAGTCGATGATCAGCCAACCGTTCACGATGACGATGCCGGCCAGGGCGGCAATGGGTATCCGCTCTATCGGCAAGAAGAGCAACGTCAACAACACTACCAACGCGGCAACGATGGGAGATAGAACGCTCCGGCCTCCGGCTTGTATGTTCAGGAAGGTGGTGACGCTGGCTCCGCCGGGATTGCCGCCCAGGAACCCGCCCAGCAGGTTGCCCACCCCCAGGGCGGCGAGCAGTCGATTCGGCCGATGGCTGCCGCCGACCAGGTTGTCGGCTTGCAAAGCGGTAATCAGCGCGTTGGCGGCGCAAATCAGGGCCATGGTGAACGCCGGCAAGATGAAAGACGGGTTGAAAACCGGTATCGTCAGGCTGGGCAATCCGCGTGGAATGTCCCCCACGACCGGCGCGGCCGGGAACCATACCGCGCCGATAACGGTGCCCACCACCAGCGCTACGAAAGGACCGGGGGTGTATCTGGCCAATCGACGCGGCCACGACAAACCGACGGCTACGGTTGCCGCCGCCACCGCCAGAGCGTGGAAATTGACCGATGCGCCGGGCCATGCCGCTGCATTGCCGATTGCTCCGCCCGGTGCGGTGGGCAAGCCCAACGCGGGAAGGATATGCGTGACGACCAGGATGATGCCGGCCGCGGCGAAAAATCCGACGAGCAGCGAGTGGGGAATATACGCGACCAATCTTCCCACTCGAACGACGGCAAAACCTACCAGGATAGCTCCGGCAAGCATCCCCGTGGTGAAGGCGGCCATCAGCCCGTACTCGGCAGCCACCGGAGCCAGCACTAACGCTACGAACACGTTGGGGCCGGCAATCAGAGCGCGGCAACTGCCGGCTGCTGCCGCGACCAATCCGATGGCGACCGCTCCGTAAAGGCCGGCCGCCGGCCCGACGCCTGAGATGAACCCGTAGGCCATTGCCACTGGCCCGAGCACAATGCCCACCACGATTCCCGCTTGCAAGTCAATGCCGATGGCGCGGATATTCACCGACTGCCTCCGGATGCTCCTTTAAGCCCATGATCTGCCATATTGACACCGTTTGCGCTTGGGCGCGTTGCATTTGACGCTAAAACTCGCGGGGGACTATATTATGCCCTGATTTCAGAATCACTGCCAACGCAAGCCTGTTGAAAAGCAGTGACGAAAAGAGGCTGGTGTATCTTGGCAGTTATGAGCGGAGGGGAAGCGCTGGTTCAGTCCCTGGTGCGAGAAGACGTCGAGGTAGTTTTTGGCATACCGGGCATCCAGATTTACGGCATTTTCGCAGCGCTCAGGGACGAACCCAGCATCCGCGTGATTACGACCCGTCACGAGCAGGCTGCCACCTATATGGCCGACGGTTACGCGCGCGCATCCGGGAAACCGGGTGTGGCCCTGGTGGTACCCGGTGTTGGCATATACAATGCGGCGTCCGGCTTGGCCACCGCTTACGCTCGTTCAGTTCCCGTTATGCTCATCGCCGGCCAGGTGCCGCGTGCCCTTATCGACAGAGGAGTGGGCGCAGTCCATGAAGTTCAGGATCAAATGGGGACGGTCGGCGCAGTGACCAAGTGGCGCCAGCGAGCGATCAGACCACGCGAAATCCCGTACGTCGTGTCGGAAGGCTTCCGGCAGATGCGCACCGGTCGCCCGCGACCGGTCGTCATCGAGATTCCGCCGGATACCGGCGTTGAGCGTGAAGAAGTGGTGCTCCGGAATCCGTCCCCGGTTTCCCGTATCATCCCCGACCTGAATCTGCTACGGGAAGCCGCCCACGTCATCGCCCGATCCCGGCTGCCGGTGATTTACGCCGGCGGCGGAGTTGCCCGCTCGGACGCGGAAGAGGCTTTGATCAATCTGGCGGAAACCACCAACATTCCGGTGGTAACCTCCACCGGGGGCAAAGGAACTGTTCCGGATAGTCATCCCCTTTGCTACGGTTCCTGCTTCAGTCCTCGCGGCGAACGTCAGGAGATGAACCAGCTTTATGACGTCCTGGCGTCGGCCGATGTCGTGATTGGCATCGGAGCTCGTTTCTCCCTGGGTAATCCGGCCGGGGAGGCGTCCACGCTGATCAACATCAACATCGACGACAACGAACTGACCAGAATCCAATCCAACACCATACCGTTGCATGGCGACGCCAAAGCGACGATCAACGCCCTGCTCCCGCTTCTCATCGCTGCCGGCGCTGAAAATCGCTCCTCTCCCGCAGAAGCTGTCGCAGCAGCCCGGCGACTGATCGCCTACTACGACATCGCGCTACAGGAGCCGCAATACCCGTTTTTGGAAGCGATACGCAAAGCCACACCTGACGACGCTTTCGTAACCTGGGATGTTTCCCAAATGGGCTTCTACGCCCGCACTCACTGGCCGGTCAATCATCCCAAGACGTACATTGATTCCGGCTACCAGTTCAACCTCGGCTATGCATTTCCCGAGGCTCTCGGAGCGAAAATCGCGCAACCCGACCGGCCGGTTGTGTGCATCGCCGGTGATGGCGGTTTCATGTTCAACGCCTCGGAACTGGCCACCGCCGTCAAGTACGGAATCAACGTGGTTACTGTGGTTCTCCGGAATGACTCTTACGGCAACGTTGCCCGGGACCTGCACGAAACGTTTGCCGGCACTTATGAGACCGACCTGCACAACCCCGACTTCGTCAAATTTGACGAGTCATTCGGGGCGATTGGAATGCGGACGTCGACTCCAATGGAGATAGCGAGCCTGTTGCCCGTCGCCCTGGAACAGCAGCGTCCCGTGCTTATCGACGTTCCAATCACGGATATGCCCATTCCGGCAGCGCCCCAGTTGGCTCCGGTGTACGCTCTGCCCTGGACACGGCCCCAGGAAGGGCTGATTGCAATCTGAAAAACCCGCAGGGCGCCTCCCCTCCGTCCGGTCTTGCAGATTGTGGCGCATCCCGCTCAGTCCCGTTCCAGGAACTCCCGCACCTGCTCCATCAACGGCTCCCGGTCGTAGATGCTGAGCAACAACGCCGCGTTGCGCATCCAGTCCCCCTGGAAATAACGCTCGTACAGCACCTGCCGGCTGCCGAACGCGCTGCACGCCGTGTCCCACGCCAGCCGGAACAGGCGCACCCGCTCGCGGGCCGTCGCCGTGTCGGTGTCCAGGTAGGTATCCAGCACTTCTCCCAGGGGGCCGTTGAAGTCCCGCTCGGACGGCAGCGCCATCAGGCTGCTGGAACCCAGCAACTGGATAATCTCCGCCATTCGCGGGTACATCTTGATGAACAGGTTGCGCGCTACGTTCAGCGGCACCCGGTCGGGCAGCATGACGCCCCACTCGTCGATGGCTGCGTTCACCTCCGATTGAGTCAGCAGGGCCTTGGTAATCTCCAGGTTTTCGACCAGTTCGGCTACCAACCCCTGCACCTGCGGGATGTCGCCGCTGCCCAGCGTCTTGACCATCAGGCTGGCGATGCCGGCCACGAACTCGCACTTGGCGACGTTCTTGGTTACCACCTGGTGGCCGGTGTGGACATACTGTCCCGTGGCGTTGGACATGTTGTTGCACTTGTGCCGGTCGCCGTACAAGAACACCCGCTCCCAAGGCACCAGAACATCGTCGAAATAGACGATGGCATCCATTTCCTCGAACCGGGAACCCAGCGGATGGTCGAAATGCGACTTGTCCAGGTCGAAGCTCTCGCGGCAGATGAACTTCAAGCCGTCGATTCCGCAGGGGACGGCGAAGGCGAACGCGTACTTGTGCGCGTCCTCGTCCCGGGCTAGCAAGCTCGACCGAGTCGGGTAGACCATGATCTCGTCGGACAGCGGGCCCAGCGTCGCCAGCACCCGGGGTCCGCGAACCACCAAGCCCGCGTCGGTTTCCCTGACCACGTGCAGCGCGACGTCGGTGGTGTAGTCCATTGATGTCGCTGCCGGCGTGCGGTTCCGCTGCAGGTTGACCAGCGTATGCGTCATGCAGAGGTCGTTTTCCCGGGCAAACTCATAGTAGTTGACGACGTTCTCCTTGAACTCCGGCCGGTTGTCGCCGAAGAAATCGCCGGCCGCCGCCATCGCCATGATGGTCAGATTCAGAAAATCGGGCGTGCGTCCCATCATCCCGTAGCTGGCATGCGCCCAGGCCGACATCATGTCGCGGCGCCGCGACAGGTCATGGGCCGTCTTGGGGACGATGAATGACAACCCCACCGGGTCGCCGGTACTCGGCGATGAGTACGTCATGTCGCAACCCCCGTTGCCGTTGTGCTGCATGTCGTACAACCCGGCGATAGAGCGGGCGCCGCTGGCCAGTCCCGGGAACTCGGTAACGTCGTCAATCCGCGTGCCGTCCAGCCAGATTTCCCGGCGTTGCTCTTTCAGGCCGGCCAGATATTCGGCCCCGGTTCTAGCGCCCATGATTGACTCCTTCGAGTTATGATGCCTTGAATGTATCGGATGGGGAAAGACCCGTGCCCCTGATCAGGTCCCCAGGTACCGTTTCAGCCAGTTCATGGCGTGGACGTTGAAATCCGTGCATGGGCTGTGCGGCAGGTCCGGGTACACCAGCAGCGATTTGTGCGCCTTGATGCGATCGAACACTGGCATGATGGTGTCGTAGGGGCAGGTAGTGTCGGCCATGCCGATGTTAACCAGGATCGGGCACTCAATGGCGTCGGCCAGCGTGAGCGTGTCAAAATATCGGAGCGTGTCCAACATCGCCTGACGCTGTTCCGGGTGCTCCTGCACGTAGTTGCGCAGCTCGTGGTACGGGCTGGTGTCGATGTCGATGGCCACCGGATAGTTGCACATGAACGGCTCTTCCGCGACCGCCGCCGCGAGCCTTTGATCCAGCGCCGCCGTTGACAATGTGAAGCCGCCGCCCTGGCTGCGGCTCCACATCCCGATGCGAGCACTGTCCACTTCCTCCCGTTCGGCGAGAAAGTCCACGCCTCGCACGCAGTCCATGTACCCGGCCCGGTAGTAGTAAGAATCCCGGTCGGTCACATTGTAGGTCAGCTTGGTGGTCCCCTCGGGCAGGTCCCATTCCGGGATGCTCTCGCCCTGTGCCCTGGGATACAGCGTGAGGACGGCAAATCCGTGCATCACCACGTGGTAGGGGATGTCCTTGCCGCCACCGTATCCCGGAACCGCCAGCATCGCGGGAAACTTGCCCGACGGCGCACCGTGCCGGGGCGCCGTATAGAACGCCCGTAGCCGCTGCCCTCGGTAGCTACTCAGGGACACATTCCAGGTCTTATACTCTCGGCCGCTGCGCTCGGGACACTCAGTGAGTGTTGCGTTGACCGGCGTTTCGTCCAGAATCGTGCGGGTGGCGACCCAGAAATCGCTGACTGCCTGGTCCATTTCCAACCTCCCTCAGCTGCATCTACATTTCGATATTATCACGGTCGATTCGTTGCCGCCGCGTCCGTCGGTTCCATGAATTCGTAGCCGTATTCGGATACCAGGAACGGAACGTGGTCGTTGACCAGTTGGATCACCTGGTCGCTGATTTGCGACGGGTTCTTCTGGAAATCGGCGATGGACGCCACGTAATCCGCCAGTTGCTGGGCGAACTCGTCATACCCGTCCAGGCTCAACGCCCGGTATATGTGCTGCACTTGTCCGATCTTGTCTTCATCGAGATCTTCGTACCTAATCTCCACCATTCTACCGTCCGGAATTAGCTCGCGCTGCTCCAGGTAAGCTTCGGCCATGCGCCGGTAAATCCGCACCTGCCTCTGCACCAGTTCATCAAAGTCGAAACTCTGGAGCGCGTGCCACCCGTTCATCAACCTGAGCAGGTGCAGGTATGAGCGCAGCGTATCGTATGGGTTGCGCTGAATATAGACGAACCTCGCGTCAGGAAACAGACGCAGCAGTTCGGCGATCCGGCTGGTGTTGGAGGGGGACTTCAGCACCAGCGGTTTGCCCTCCATGTACAGGGTGGCCGCTTTCAACAGCCTCGTGTACGCAGCGCGCCACCGTTCGAGATCCCGCCGATCTACGTCGTTGCCCATGAAGAGATACTCAAGGGTCTCATTTGCGGTGCGCGGGAAATTGAGCGAGACGTAAGGACTCAGTCCGCTGGCGCACATCAGCGCAATCTCTTCTTCCTGGGGCATGGCGAAATCAACAGGGATGTTGTCGATGCCCCGGTTCTCCGGCAATGTGGATTCCAGCATTCGCCGCAGCCGGCGTTGGCCCGCCAGGAACAGATCCGGCAGCGCCGCCTGGTAGGTGTTCACGAAACCCCATTGGGGATCGCACGCGAACAGGTTGTGCAGCAGCGTGGTTCCCGAACGCCAGAATCCCAGCAGGAATATCGGCTCAGGGTGAATCTCCGTGCGCGCAATGCTCCGGCCATAGGCGATGCTTTGCCAGAACCGGAATGGCGCAAACCCCGCGTCCGTCGCCAGGATACCCAGGTAGCGCGGGATGAAACGTCGATCCACCCCGTACCGCATTCCCAGGCGCAGCGCCAACGACAACCGCCCAGTGGATAAAAAGCTGTTGAATCCCGTGCTGAAACCGGAGTCGGCTTCGGTTCGCGCGGCAGGATTGTATCCGCTGCGCCCGAATCGCAGACTCCGGCGCGCCTCCGGCTGATCGTTGGTTACCCTGGAACCGGCCATGGCCGGCATTATATCGCAAGGTCAGCGTGTGCTAAGCAATGCCCGCCAACCGGAGCAATTCGGTATGGGAAAAGCAAGCATCAGTATGTTACGCGGGTGTAAAATCCGCCATGCACGAGCGTCGCTCGACGTTCTCTTGAGAGGTCTCGTTGGCAGTTTCCGCCGGACGCCCGGCTTCGCCCATGATGGAGGTTCTGCAGAACCCCCGCTTCCGGGCTATCTGGTACGTGGTGAACGTCTCCGAGTTGACCCGCTGGATGGAGTTGCTCGTCACCAGCGTTCTCGTCTATTCGCTGACCAATTCCACCCTCATGTTGGGGCTCGTCCTGGGTTTTGAGAACCTGCCCCGCCCGATATTCTCTCCCTTTACCGGAATCATCGCCGACCGATTTGACCGCAAGAAAATCTGGATCAGTTCCATGGCGATCAAGCTGGGGGCCGGCGTCGCGCTGTTCTTCCTGCTCTTTTCCGGCCACATTGCGCCGTGGCACGTTTTCGTTGCCATGCTGCTCCAGGGGGTCAGCCGCGCCCTGGAAGACCCGGCCCGTCGCACCGCCATATTCGACATCGTGGGCGAACGGCGGGTGGTTAACGCCCTGTCCATAGACTCCATGAGCGGTACCGTCGGGCGCATGGTCGGGCCATTCGTCGGCGGGTTCCTGATTGAGTATATTGGCTATTTCTGGCCACACTACCCCGGTTACACCTGGGCCTACGCCGCCATCTCCATAATGCACATCGCCGCGGTCGCGCTGGCAATTCGGGTACGAATCCCACCGGTCGAACGGGAATGGCGCGTGGAACCAATCTGGAACAGCCTCGGCGACGTGGTGCGGGCCGCTTTCAACCATAAGCAGCTGATCGGGATGCTCTTCATCACGATAATGATTAACGGACTGGCTTTCCCCGCGCGCCAGTTCGTGCCGGCCATCGGCAGGGATCATCTGGGAGTTGGCGAGACCCTCGTCGGAGTGCTGGCGGCGGCGGAATCGGTAGGCCAATTGGTGACCGCCGTAATCCTGGCATCGGTCGGAACCGTGCGCTATCACGGGCGGATTTTCGCGGTCGGCGCATTCAGCGTAATGATTACGTCCACGATTTTCGTCTGGTCGCCGTGGTACGCCGTGACCTTTGCGATCCTCGTTCTCAGCGGCATCGGCTTATCCTGCTTCGGCACCATGCAGGGCGCAATCACCATGCGGTCCTCGCCGCCGGAGATGCGGGGCCGCATGGTCGGCTTGCAGAGCCTGTGCATCGGCATCGGCACCCCGCCGGGCGTCCTGCTGATGGGCTGGCTGGGCGACCGCATCGGCATACAAACGTCTGTGACGTTGAACGCATTGGCCTGCATCGCCATCTCCTTGCCCGCGCTGTTCCTGACCCCGTTGGTGACGCGCCCGTCGGATCCGCCGCCCCAAACGGTGGCCCGTCCGCAAACCGGAGCATCCTGACCATCCCCCTGCCTCCTCGCTCAACCTGAGATCGTCAAAGGCGGTATAATCGGGCCAGCGTCCTACTCATCCCATGCTATGCCACCCCGCCACGCAGGTTCAGCAGCCATGACCACAGCCAAGCCCAAAACCCGGACGTCCTTCCGCCTACCCGACCCGCCGGAGCGCCATCCCGACGACAAGATGACCAGTTTCAAGCAGCTGGCCGCTACCGGCCACGCCCACCATCTCGCCATGCGCCTGGGCAACCCCGATACCACTATCGTCTCCGGCGAGCTGTACGTCGTCATACGCCCCACCCGGAACATGGCCGGCAGCCATTATCCCGACCTGCTGGTGGCATTCGACGCGGACCCGGCGTTGTACGATGCCAACAACGGCTACGTAATCTCGGAACAGGGCAAGCCGCCGGACTTCGTCCTGGAAATCGCCTCCCGACATACCGGGCATATTGACATTGATGAGAAGCGGGAAGCCTACGAAGCGCTGACGATCCCGGAGTATTGGCGGTTTGACGAGACGGGACAGTATCACCGGACGCGGCTCGCCGGCGACCGGTTGGTGGGTGACCGGTACCAACCCATTGACATCGACGAGTTGGAGCCCGACGTGTTGCAGGGGTATAGCGATGCGCTGAACCTACATCTGCGGTGGACCAACGGGACACTGGGCTGGCACGATCCGGATACGGGACTGCACATCGCCACCTTCACCAGCGAGCGAGCCGGCCGCATCCAGGCCGAGGCTCGCGCTGACCAGGAGCGGATCGCGCGTCTCCACGCTGAAGCGCGGGCGCGTGAATTGGAAGAGCAACTCCATCGGCTGCGCGGGGACTGATTGACAACCATCACGAGCGGACGGGATGGGAGAATGTGCTAAAATCCCGGTGTAACTCATCCTGCTTTTCACTGGCCGCAGCCTGATGCCTCCTCGCAAAGCCACCACCACCCGCCGCTCCCGGCGCGCCAAAAAGCCCGGCGTAACCATCTCCGATGCCATCCGGCTGCTGACCGACGAGCACGGGCCGTTTGCCAACGAGCCGCGCCTCGACCCGGCCCACGAGCTTACCTTCACCATCCTGTCCCAGCACACGTCCGACCTCAATTCCGAGCGCGCTTTCCGCACCCTGATGGAGCGTTTCGGTACTTTGGAGTCCGTGGCTGCCGCTGATGTGGACGACATCGAGGAGGCTATCTCCGGCGGTGGGTTGGCCAAGGTCAAGGCTCCGCGCATCAAGACCGTGCTGAACCAAATACTCGAGCTCAACGACGGCTCTCTGGACCTCACGTTCCTGGCTGAAATGCCCATGGACGAAGCCCGCGCCTGGTTGCGTCAACTCCCCGGCATCGGCCCCAAGTCGGCCGGCATCATCCTCAGTTTCTCCCTGGGTATGCCCGCCATGGCCGTGGACACGCACATCTTCCGGGTGAGTCAGCGCCTGGGATTCATCGGTCCCAAGGTCAACGCCGACAAGGCCCACGAGATACTGGAGGCGGCCATGCCTCCCGAGGACGTGTATCCCTTCCACGCGGCTCTGATCACCCACGGTCGCAAGGTTTGCAAGGCTCAACGCCCCTTGTGCGGCGCTTGCGTCGTCAGCTACGGTTGCCCGGCTCGCGACGAAAATGCGATTCAGGAGGCCGCAGCCGCAGTCAGCGACACGGCAAATGTCTCCGTCGACTCCGACCGCCCCGACGGTCAAGCTCCGGGACGCAGGCGACGCGGCGGCAAGTCCGCTTCGCCAACTCCCGTCCCCCACACCCAAGTCGTGAAGGAGCTTCAACCGTGAAAGTCGGAATTATCAACGTTACCGGATACGCCGGCTGCGAGCTGGTCCGCATCCTGCGCCACCATCCCGAAGTGGAAATCGCGTCCGTAACGGGGCGCAGCGCTGCCGGCCAGCCCTTGGGCGAGGTGTTCCCTCACCTGGACAACATGGAGCTGGATATCACCGCCGACCTGTGCGACGAGCTCGACCTCGTTTTCTCAGCGTTGCCCCACAAAGCCAGCGCCGAAGCCTGTATCCCCCTGCTGGAGCAGGGCGTCAAGGTCGTGGACATATCCGCCGATTTCCGCCTCAAGCAGGCCGACGTGTATTCGCAATGGTACGGCGTCGAACACCCCGACCCCACCTACCTCGAAGAGGCAGTGTACGGCCTCACCGAGCTGAACCGGGACGCCGTCGCCGACGCGCGCCTGGTGGCCAACCCCGGCTGCTACCCCAGCAGCGCGATTCTTGCCCTCGCTCCCGCCATCCGGCACGGATTGATCGGCGGCGACATCATCGTGGACAGCAAGTCCGGTGTCTCCGGCGCCGGCCGCACGCTGAGCATGACCACCCACTTCTCCGAAGTGAACGAAAACGTCATGGCCTACTCGGTCAACGGCCACCGCCACCTGCCGGAAATCAGCCAGGAGCTGGACACCATGTCCGATTCCCCGGTCAATCTCACCTTCCTCACTCACCTGATTCCCATGACCCGCGGCATCCTTAGCTCCTGCTACGCGCCGCTGAGTCCCGACATCGCCCAAGAACCCGACGCATCCGAGCGTATCCGGCAGATATACGCGGACTTCTACGCCGCCGACGCATTCGTCCAGGTCACCAACGCGCCGCCACAGACCAAGCAGACCCTCGGCAACAACCACTGCCTGGTGTATCCGGTGGTTGACCCACGCACCAACCGGCTCATCGTCATCAGTTGCCTGGACAACCTGGTGAAGGGTGCCGCGGGGCAGGCCGTGCAGAACATGAACCTCATGTGCGGGTTCCCCGAGGAAATGTCTCTGGAAGCCCTCGCGGTTTATCCGTAGTCTGCCACCACCATCCGTCGCCTCCCACCACCATCCGTCACTCCCGCACCCCATTTGTCATTCCCGCTTTCGCGGGAATCCAGGGAGCGATGACTGCCGTTCCTGTGGTACACTATCCGGGCGTTGCCTCGGTAACGCCCATGCCCCGGTCGTCTAGCCTGGTCAAGGACGCCACCCTTTCAAGGTGGAGATCATGGGATCGAAGCCCATCCGGGGTACCAGCAAACAAACAGCCCTCCGCACTTGCGGGGGGCTTTATGCTATGCTGGCGCCCCGGCGGCGATCCGGTCGGGCACACCCTATTCTGTCAGGAGCGAATGGAAATGGCAGGCACCAAAACCGCACTCACCGTTGACGTCAACGCGGAGCACATCGGGCTCATCAACACGTCCAAAGAGAAGTACAACATCGCCGACGAAGGCAAGGTCGTCCGTATCATCATGGACTACCTCATCACCAACCCCGGCATCCACGACACCGTTTTCAAGGATGTCCGCTGCCTCCGCTGCGAGTAACGAAGCAACCGGCTGCAACTGTAGGGGCGGGTTTCAAACCCGCCCCGTGTTATTCCGCAGTGTGCTTCACCGCTTCCAGGGCCAGGTAATAACCGTACACCCCGAACCCGTACACGCATCCCTTGCTTACCGGCAGCACCGCTGAAACCGTGCCCCGAGCCGTGGGATTGCTGGCGTGCACCTCGATCACCGGCATCGGCACCTGCTGGATCGCGCCCCGCAGCGGGCCGTTGGCTGTGGTGTAGCCCGCCGGGTTGATCAGGCACGCGTCGTAGCCTTCCTCCCAGGCCTCGTACAGCGCGTTCACCACTTCGCCCTCGATGTTCGAGTGCACGATCTTCACGTCCACGCCCAGGCTCTCGCCGTAGCCGCGGATCTGCTCGTTGATCTGGTCCAGCGTGTTGGGGCCGAAGATCTCGACCTGCACCTTGCCGCGCATGTTCATGCCGGCTCCTTGAATTACCAATACCTTGGTCATGCTAATTCTCCTGTTGAGTCTGTGGGGAACCGTTACGGCGGCTGCTGTCGGGCGTAACGGTAATTTCCGGCTCTATTTCCCTTCCGTCATCGTCCATCAGCGGCGCGTCCGGGCGCGGCGCTGTGGGTGTTTCGGTGATGTAGCCGGCCAGCAATACGTCCAGTTGCAGCATCAGCATCTTGTTCCAGGCAATGGCCGTTCGCATCGCTGCCACTGGGTCATCCATCTCCTCCGCCAGCGTGGACGCGATCTGAGTCTGGATGAATGAAATGGTGCCCGTCATAAACCGCGCCGGCACCGAACCATGCCGGCCGGCCGGCGCCGGCGGGTTGCTGTGCACCACCCCCACCGCCAGCAGGAAGACGGGGAACTGCTCGTCGATGTTAAACTCGATGCTGTTGCGCAGCCAGCGGGCCAGGCTGTGTTTGCGCCGGGTCAGCCGTGTCTCGTTGACCTCGCCGTCCCGGGTCAGGAAGTAGCGGGCCGTCGCCGGGTAGGACAGGAAATGCTCATAAACGGCAGCAGCCAGATCGTCGGCCCGATCGATCAGCAACGGCCCGCTGGCCCTGAGCAGCTCCAGGTCATCATCGGTGAATCCCACGAAATCGGCCATTTGCCGCATACGGGCCGGCCAGTCAAAAATCATCAAAGGGCGACCTCTCAACCACAGAATCAGGGTCGGCTTTGACTATACCGCCCCGCCGATTGTCCGGCAACCCAGCATCTACCCTACAATCCGCCGCCCCGTTCGGCCCGCAAGAACTGCTCCAGCTCCATGACCAACTCGGCCGGATTGGGCATTTCTCTACTTTCGCTGGCCGCGTCGTAGCGTTCTTCCAGTGTAACGATGTATTTGCCCAACTGTTCGTCCTCGGCAATCACCTTTTCCACTTCGCGGTCGAAAGCGTCGGCCATGCTGTACAGTTTTCCCAGGTCGATGGGCATCGCCAGCATATCCGACAGGTACCGGGCCAGGCCCAGGCTGACCCGAAAATTCGGCGTAGCGTGCAGGTAGTGGGACACGTGGCCCCACAACGAGGTGTAGCTGATGCCGCGCGCCGCCAACGACTCTGAGATCGGCAGCGTTATTCCCGAGGGCCCTTGATAGTTGGACGACCGGATGTTGCCCTTGTCAAAGCTTGCCTGGATGTTGCGGTTGGTGGACGTTCCGGTGAACCGTATGGCTCGCGTATGCGGCACCGCGTCCAGCAGGGCGCCGATATGCACCACAGACTTTACGCCACACCGGCGCGCGACATCGCCGACCAGGGATGAGAACGTGCGCCATCGCAAGTGCGGCTCCGTACCGAGATACAGCACCACCGGGGGCGAGTTAGGATTCCCCCGCCAGAGGTAAAACTCGTTGGCCGGCCATTGCAGGTGCCGCGTGCCGTCCTTGCCGCGGGTAGAGCGCGGTCGCTCCTGGGCGAAGTTGAAAAATTCTTCCGGATCAATCTCGGCGAACTTTTCAGCGTTGAACGTGGTCAGCAGGTAGTTGAGCGTGGCCGTGGCGGCGTCTCCCGCATCCGGCCAGCCCCTGAATGCCACCACCATCCGTTCTACGGAGTTCTCCGGGAATTCACTTACGATCAGATAATCGTCAAAGTCAGGCATTACTTTCGTCCGCGTGGGTCTGTATCACAAGTTCGCTGAACATAACGGCGAGCATTCTATCACCGGGGCAGTACCCCGGCAACGCCGTCAGCCGGCCGCGCGCCCGGCAATTACTCCCAGCCAGGCGGCCAGCAAGCCGATTACCACGTTCGCCCCCAGCGACAACCCGGCCCTCATATACTCGCCGCCGGAGAGCAGCCGGACACCGTCGTAAGCCAGCGTCGAGAAGGTGGTGAACCCTCCCAGCAAGCCCACGGTTGCCATCGCCCGTAGTTCAATCGGCAGGCCGGATCGCTGGATGAATACGGTCGCCAGGAACCCCAGCGCGAACGACCCTACCACGTTGACCGCGAGGATACCCACCACCGTGTCGGCGCCGAAGTAGTGGGCGGCCACCCGGTTCGCCGCGTAGCGCAGCACTGACCCAGCCGCGCCGCCGATTGCCACCAGTACCCAGATCACCGGCCGTCATCATCCCTGGCTATCAAAACGCCCCAGCCGGAACAGGCCGATGTCGTGTTCGGTGGAGCCACGCTCCGCCAGGTCGGCCATGATCTCCCCGATCACGCTGCTGAACTTGAATCCGTGGCCGGAGAAACCCGCCGCCACCGACACCTGCGGATGCTCGGTCAGCGTGTCGATGATGAAATGCTCGTCGGGTGTGTTGGTGAACATGCACGTCTTCAACGCCAGCGTCGGCCCTGCCGCCTCCGGGAAGTACCGCTCGGTGAACTGCCGCAGGACCGCCTCGTCCCGCGCGTTCGGCTCCCGGTCCATGGTGTCAGGATCAACCTGCTCGCGGAAATGGTTGAACATGCCCAGCTTGAAACCCGGTATGCCGTAGGACGGAAAGCCGTAAAAGCGTCCTTCCTCGACCTCCATCCCGAACACGGGGAACGTCTCCGGCCTGAACAGCTCAGGACGGTACGGAGCGAACCACCCCAGCACCTGCCGTTCCGGCACGGCGTTGTCGGCAACCTCCGGCGCAACCTTGCCGGCCCACGCGCCCGCCGTAACCACCAACCGCCGCGCAGTGTACGTATCCTTGTCCGTGGTAACGACGACTCCACCGCCGGCCGTAGGCTCCCAATCAGTCGCAGCCTCGCGTCCATGCACCTCCGCGCCCAGATCCAGCGCCGCAGACACGTGCGCCACGATGCACCGCTCGGACAGGACGAACCCGCCCTGCTGCTCGTACAGCATCTCGGCATCTTCGGGCAGTTGGTAGCCCGGCCATTCCTGGTTCACCTCCGGGCCGCTGAGCATGCGGTAGGGCAGGTGATGCTCGGTGACCGTGGCCAGCGATCCCTCCAGCAGCCGGTTCGCGCCCACGCCGCCCCGGACGCATCCGGTGGTGACCAGCAGCTTTTCGCCGGCCAGATTTTCCATCTGATGCCAAAGCTCGTAAGCCCGATACAGCAGCGGAACGTATGACGGGTCCTCGTGGTACGCCAGCCGTATCATCCGGCTGATCCCGTGCGACGACCCCATCTCGTTGGGAATGTCGTACTGCTCCAGCCCCAGCACGCGCCAACCGCGCCGCGCCAGATGATAAACGGCGGAACTGCCCATGCCGCCAACCCCAATAACGATAGCATCAAACTCTCTCATCAGACCTATCCTTGTCCCCTATCCCTTGATGGGTGAGGGTGAAAATCTACGCCCTGGGCAGCGCCGCCCCCGGCGTCGTCATCCTCAGCGAATACACCGACGTGCGCGCCGTGAACAGCATGGTCTTGAAATCCGGCCCGCCGAACGCGCAGTTCGCCGGTATCTCCGGCACCCGTATGATGCCCAGGTGCTCACCGGCGGCATCGAACACCCACACGCCGCCGGAGCCGGTGCAATAGACCCGACCTTCCGCGTCCACCTTCATGCCGTCTGGCACTCCGTCCTCAGCCGAGGCCATATCGCCAAACTTTCGGCTGTTGCTGAGCGAGCCGTCGTCGGCCACGTCATAAGCTTGGATGAACTGGTTAGGCTTGACCTCGCCGTCCCAATACTGATCCGGCCGTTCGCCCAGCTTGCGGGTATTCGACACATAGAGTACCGACTCGTCGGGCGAGAATGCGATGCCGTTGGGAAAGTCTATGTCGTGGGCCAGCAATTCCACCGTCCCATCGGTGGTTATCCGGTGGATGGTGCCGGGCCACTCGATCTCCTGGTCCGCTTCCGGAACGCGCCCGCTGGGGTTGGTGATGTAGATGCTGCCGTCGCTGCGGCACACGATGTCATTGGGCCGATGGAACCGTTTGCTGTCCCAGCGGTCAGCAACCACGTTGATGGTGCCGTCCGCTTCCATCCGAGTGATGCGGCGGTTATCTCCCTCGCACATCAGTAGCCGCCCTTGCAGGTCCAGGGTCATGCCGTTGGTGCCGCCACTGGGCTCACGGAGGATCTCGGGTGTGCCGCCCGCCGGCGACATCCGGTGAATCACCGGCGGCTCGCGCCGCAGGTCAACGAACAGCCAGTACCCATCGGGATGCCAAAGCGGCCCCTCAGTAAACGCAAAATCGGTCGCCAATTGCTGGGCTTCCTGGTTGGGTTCAACGATGCCGGGCAGGTATTCAGTCATGGAGCACCTCTCAAGAAAATGTGCATAAGGGCGTCGCAATTGAGGAGTTGTGACAGATTATGGCATGATTACGGGAGGGATCCCAAAATCCATGCCCATGAATTTGAAAGCTGACTCCAGCTTGTCAGATTCCCGTCGTTTCAGTTTCTTCGGGTCAATTATGCAATCTCGGTCTTGGTTCCATACGGCTGCTTTCATTGCCATCGCATCGTCTGCGTGCTTCGTTTTTCGCGTTTTGAACGACACAAAGCCTTCGAACAACACCAAGTGGCGTTGGATGCCGCAATTGACCAGAGCGTGCATCAGATAACCTGCGGAAAGAATCATCTGAGGCCCGGCATATCTATACCAATCCCTTTGCATACCAGCTCTCCGATCAATGCGTCGAGGCACAGGATTGCCATCCTTGTCGAAAGCCACCGACAGGGGAGCTTCAAGCACTAGATTTAGTGGCGATGGTCCAGGTCTTCTAGCTTCCCGCTTCACCAGACGCACCAGATCACCGAACTTGACCTCAGTGGATGTCCCGTCTCCCCTGGAGATGCCACATGATACTGCTTTTTCCCCAAAGCCCAGGTCAACGAACACCCACTCACCTTTGCGTTGGTCAATTTCCTTCATTCTGCCGGCTCTAATTGGCTTTCGCATTCAGATACCCGTTCCCTCACGTGCTTGCTGATTGTTAAAGCGACCTCCCAATTGCGCGACCGCCTAAGATTAAGCAGGGAGGTGAGCCAGGTACTGCTCGGCAAAGTCCATCCCCACCAGGTCGCTGAACGCCGTCATCAGCTGGTGCGTCACCGGCCCCGGCACCTTGCCGTCAGCCACCGGCGAGCCATTCACCCCCGACACCGGGCAGATGCACAGGCTGGTGGAGGTCAAAAACGCTTCGTCGGCGGTGTAGGCGTCGTACAGGTCAATGTCGCACTCCATCGTGGGAATGCCCAAACCCTGCGCCAATTCCAGCGTCTGGTTGCGGGTCACGCCTTCCAGCACGTACTGCGACTTTGGAGTCATGGCGACCCCGTCCTTTACCAGGAACACATTGCTGCCGCGCCCCTCGGTCAAGTTGCCGAATTCGTCCAGCAGGATGGCCCAGGCGTCGGGATCCTCGCCGTGGGCCTCCAGTTCGCCCATGATGAGGTTCAGGTAGTTGTGGGTCTTGGCTCGCGGACTCAGGAACCGCGGCGGGATGCGCGGCACCGACGGCGTGTTGATGCGAGCGCCGTCCCGGTACAAGGCGGCCCGCGCTGCGAAGGGGATCGCGTGGCTCTCAATTATGATGGTCGGCTGCAACCCACTGGCGCGGTCCGGCGCCTCCACGCCCCGGCTGATGCGCTGCATCACCCACATGTCCTGCCCCGCCGGCAGCAGCGGGTAATTGTGCGCCACTACCGCCTCGGTAGCTTCCGTCATCTCCCCCTTGCTCATCCCCACGTCAATCCGCAGATAGCGTAGCGAGTTGTAAAGCCGGTCGATGTGCCGGTCCAGCCGGAAAGTCTTGCCGCCGAAGGTCCGTGTGGCATCAAAAACCGCGTCGCCATACAGAAACCCGCGGTCGTAGATAGACAGCGCCACCTGGCTGGCCGGCGTCATCACGCCATTGAAATAAACGATCTTTTCCTCGGCCATCATCAAAACTCCCGATTCATCCTGTCGATCCTGTGCATCGATGTAATTTACTTCCGCCGGATTTGGAACCCGGCTTCCTCTTCCATGGGCAGCACGATGGCCGCTCCGTCCATATCGCCAAGTCCCTGCTCAACGGCCTCGCTGAATAACCGATAAGCCAGGTCTCCGCCGGGTATCGGCGTCTCCAAGTCCCGCGCCATTTCCTGTATCAACCCCAGATCCTTCAGGAATACCCTCACTTGGGTGCGGATTCCTTCAAAGTCCCGGTCCAGCATCGCCGGAGCATTGCGCCCCAGGATGAAACTCTGGCCCCAGCCGGAGTTCACCAACTCGAACACCAGTGCCGGGTCGGCCCCCGACTTTGCCGCCAGCAGCATTGCCTCCGCCGCCGCCACCTTGTGGACGCCCACGAGCAACTGGTTGACCAGCTTGGCCGCAGTACCTGATCCGGTCGGGCCCACGTGGCGCACCACTGCGCCCATTACGTCAAAAGCCGGCTGCGCCCGCGCGTAGGCTTCCACCGGCCCGCCCACCATGATGGTCAATGTGCCATCGGTGGCCCGCTCCGTGCCGCCGCTGATGGGCGCGTCCAGGAACATCGCGCCCCGCGCTTCCGCCGCCGCCGCGCACGCTTTGGACATGGACGCGCCGACGGTGCTGTGATCGACAATAATCTGGCCCGGCCGGGCGTTGGGCAGTGCGCCGTTCTCGCCCAGCAGCACCTCCTCGCACGTCTCCACGTCGGGCAGGCACGCCAGCACGATGTCGCACCTCTCCACCACTTCGGCGGTGGACGTCGCCGCCGTAGCGCCGGCATCGGCAATCTGCCGCACCTTCTCCTGGCTACGGTTATGCACGGTCAGGTCATACCCCGCCCGCAGCAGGTTATACGACATGGGCAACCCCATGCGCCCCAGGCCGATAATACCGATCTTTTCACTCAAACCGTCAACTCCTATCCATTCGCCGGTTGCGCCACGGCCAGCAGACGGGCAACAAGGGCATGCGCTCGTTGCAAAGAATCAAACAATTTCTCATCTGTCAGGTGCCCGTGATAGAAATGGCTATGGCACTCCTCAGCTACGTCGAATTCAGTCATCCAATGCGATTGTCCGGGAACGTTGGTCAATTCGCGGGCTATGTTTTTCATCGCTCCGTGGCTGTTGTAAGGGCGGTGTCGCCGTAGGGCAACGGCGATTAAAGCGTGAGCCACAGCGCCCCAAGTCATTTCGGCGCCTTTTGCCATTTTGCCAACTGAGAATTCCAGCTCTGCTTCGTCCAGCAACTCGAGGGCCGCTCGCGCGTGCTCCGGTATCGGCAGCGTGGGTGTAGTCATCGGGATTTATTCCGCCAATTTCCACGCTCTTTCGATGAACCCACGCACCACACGCAGCATTCGATGGCTGTCCCCATCTTGCCAGACGAAACGGCCGTAGTGAACTTTATCCGGGTAATGGTATGCCGCTAGAAATTCGCCAAGCAGGATATCCCCCTGCTGCTCGTCGCGTTCGGCAAGTTTTTTCACCACCGGGTACAGGTCAGTGTCATCGTATGACCAACCCTTTTCAACGGCCACCTGCGTCAGCGTATGCGTCAATGCCGCCCGCAGCAGTTCCGTAGCCGCCAGCGCGTCCGCATTCTCAAACTCCCGGTCGGCGGCGTCCAGGTAATCCTGGGCGGTTTTCAGTTCCTTGTGCGACTGCATCGTGCATCCCTTTGACGATTTGGTAGTGACCAGCGTAGCGCATCCTTTCTAACGCGGCAACGCGCTCACCAAATCAGCCCTTCCGCCAACGCCGCCGCCTCCACCAGTTCCCAGCCGTCCTGTATTCCGGGCAAGAGCCGGTCGCACGCCTCCGCTTTCAGCACCGCCCTTCCTACGTCGTCGCTGTCGTCCACCGATACCAGCGCGGCAGTCACTTGCGCCGCCTCGTCAGCGTCCACCTCGGGACGCGCCGTAAAGCAGCAGTGGCTGTAGCCCGGGCTGCTCCAGAACACGCGCAGATCACCAGTGTCGATGCCATGCGCATCAGTCAGCGATTCCATGGCCCGCGCGCTGATCGCGCCGGCGTCGTAGGTATGATCCAGGACCTGCAACGCCACGTCCACCTGGTCGTTGCTGTGATGCGCCGTCCGCTGGTCATAGAAGTCCGCCGCCGCCAGCGACTGCGATGGGACGATCCCCACCTGCTTCAGAAAATACACCGGCAGCAATCCCGCTTCTACCGAATCCCGCGCGGCGAACGCGAATCGCTTCCCCGGCAGGTCCTCCACCGTATCTATGCCTGAATCCGCCCGCGTGATGAACCTGGTGGTGAACCCCACGTCCACGTCCCGCAGCGCCAGCACCGGGGCGCCGTCCTCCATCGCCCGGCGCATCTTGACGTGGGACAGCGGCCCGTTCCACGCCAGGTTGATCTCCCCGCGCACGAAGGCGTCAACCATCTCGTCATAACCGGAATAAAGCACCCAGTCAAACTCAACAACGTTCCTGCGGAACACCGTCTCCAACGCCCTGCATAAGTCCAGATGCGCTATCGAACCCGTAGCTCCCATGCGTATCATCTCGCCACCTCCGGCAGTTCCTGAACCCGTCCCGGCCGATTCGATTCGTGGTTCTCTCTCATCCGTCGCCAGTCTAACAGTCCACCCCCACACTGCCAACCAACGCAAAAACGAGGGCAGGGGTTAAGGGTATCAACCCCCGCTCATCCTGAGCCTGTCGAAGGATGTCCTGCTCAGAGCAAGTTGCCGCCCACGTCCGGGTAAGTTAGTCTATCCTCCGTCTAATGGGCGTATCGCAGGAGGACTTTGCCATGGCAACGGTAATGGAGCGCAAGATCAGAGGCCGGGAGCGCCAGGAAATCGCCGATGAACTCAGCCGCCGCGTGGACGGCGAGGTGCGGTTCGACCCCTACTCACGCCTGCTCTACAGCACCGACGCCAGCATCTACCAGATGGAACCCGTCGGCGTCGTGATCCCCCGCAACGCTGCCGACGTTCAGGCCGTGGTGGAGTTCGGCGCGCGCGAGGGTATCCCTGTGCTACCCCGTTCCGGCGGCACCAGCCTCGCCGGCCAGACCGTCAACCACGCCATCGTCCTCGATTTCAGCAAGTACCTCAACAACGTCCTGGAAGTGAACCCCGAGGAGCAGTGGGCGCGTGTCCAGCCCGGCATCATCCTCGAACAGCTTACCCGCCAGGTATCGTCCCACGGCCTCCAGTACGCTCCGGATCCCACCACCGCCAACCGCGCCTGCGTCGGCGGCGGCATCGGCAACAACACCTGCGGCGCCCACTCCGTCATCTACGGCAAGACCCTCGACCACATCAAGGAACTCGACGTAATCCTGTCCGACGGTTCCACCGCCCACCTGGGCGAGTTGACGCCGGCCGAGCTGGAATCCCGGTTGAGCGCCAGCGGCCTGGAGGGGGAAATCTATCGCGGCGTCCTCCGCATCGCCCGCGAGCAGAAGGACGAGATTGACCGCACCTATGCCAAGATCCAGCGTCGCGTCAGCGGCTACAATCTGGACGAGTTCATCCTGGACGACGGCCACGGCCACCCCGTCAACCTGGCCCGCATGGTGGTGGGTTCCGAGGGTACACTCTGCGTGGTGACCGAGGCCAAGGTGAACCTCGTTCCGCGCCCCACCATGACTTCCCTGTCCATCCTGCACTTCCGCACCATATTCGACGCCAGCGAAGCCACGACCCGCGTCCTCACTCACGACCCGTCGTCCATCGAGCTGATTGACAAGATGGTTCTGGATCGTGGACGTGAGGCCCTTGGTTCCTCCCGCAACCTTTCGTTCATCGAGGGCGACCCCGGCGCCATGCTCGTCGTTGAGTTCTACGGCGAATCCGAGGACGAGCTGACCGCCCGCATGAATGCCCTGAAAGCCGACATCGGCCTCGCCTACGCTTGCGTCAACATCCTGGACCGTGCCGGCCAGGCCGCCGTCTGGAACGTCCGCAAGGGCGGCCTCGGCCTCTTGATGAGCACCCGCGGCGACGCCAAGCCCATCCCGTTCGTGGAAGACCCCGCGGTCGATCCATCGGTCATGGGCGAGTTCGTCCGCCGCTTTGACGAGATCGTGACCGAGCACGGCACCACCGCCGGCTACTACGGCCACGCCTCCGTGGGCTGCCTGCACATCCGCCCGCTCATCAGCCTCAAGGACGAGGAGGGCATCAACAAGATGGTTTCCATAGGCGATGCCGTCTCCGATCTGATCAAGGAGTTTGGCGGCTCCATGAGCGGCGAGCACGGCGACGGCATCGTGCGCGGCGTCTGGACCCGCAAGATGTTCGGCGATCAAATCTACAATGCCTTCCGCGAACTCAAGCAGACGTGGGACCCGCAAGGCATCATGAACCCCGGCAAGATCATCGACACGCCGCCCATGACGGAAAACCTCCGCTACGGCATGACCTACCAGGCCGCCGACCTGCCCACCGCGCTGGATTTCTCCGCCGATTTCGGGTACGCCGGCGCGGTGGAAATGTGCAACGGCATGGGCGCCTGCCGCAAGCTGGACGGCTCCATGTGCCCGTCCTTCATGGCCACGCGGGACGAGGAACACTCCACCCGCGGCCGCGCCAACCTGCTCCGCGCCGCCCTGTCCGGCCGGATGCCCGAGGGCGCGGAAGGTTCCATTACTGACCAGCGATTACACCAGGCCCTCGACCTCTGCCTGGAATGCAAGGCGTGCAAGGCCGAATGCGAGTCCGGCGTGGACATGGCCAAGCTCAAGTACGAATTTCTGGACCATTACCACAAAGAGCATGGCGTCCCGTTGCGCTCCCGCCTGTTCGCCAACATCAACGCCCTGAACCGCTTGGGCAGCCGGTACGCTCCCATCAGCAACTGGCTGGCCGGCACGAGCCTCGGCAAATCCCTGGCATCCACGTTCCTCGGCATCGCGCCCCAACGCCAGCAACCTGCGTTCGCTCCCCAGTCCCTGCCCCAGTGGTTCGCGGAACGAGGAAACAACGGCCATGGGGCCAAGTATGGAACCGTAGCCCTCTACAACGACACCTTCATGAACTACAACTACCCCGAAATCGGCATTGCCGCTGTCGAAGTTCTGGAAGCCGCCGGATACAGCGTCGAACTGGTCAACGGTGGCTGCTGTGGCCGTCCCATGATCTCCAAGGGCCTGCTCAGCCAGGCGCGGGAGCAGGCCAACGCCAGCATCGACGCCCTCCACGCCTACGCCGATCGCGGCATCCCCATCGTCGGCTGCGAGCCCAGTTGCCTGCTCACCCTGCGCGACGAGTACCCGGAATTTGTCGCCGACCAGCGAGCTAAAACCGTAGCCGAAAACTCATTCCTCATCGACGAATTCATGGCGCAAGCCCACTCCGCCGGCAAACTCGACCTGCAATTCTCCGACGTGAACCGGAACGTTATGTTCCACGGCCATTGCCATCAGAAAGCCATCACCGGCACTGGCGACGCCATGTTCCTGCTCAACCTACCCCCCGGCTACCAGGCAGAGCTGATCAACGCCGGCTGCTGCGGCATGGCCGGCTCCTTCGGATTCGAAAAGGAGCACTACGACATCTCCATGCAGATCGGCGGTCTGTCGCTGTTCCCCGCCATCGGGGCCAAGCCCGATTGGGAGGTCGCGGTCATGGGCGTGTCTTGCCGCCAGCAGGTGGAGCACGGCGCCGGACGCCGCGCCCGTCACCTGATCGAGGTGCTGAGGGATGCAGTGGTAACACCGACTGGCTAGAGTCTGTTAACAATTAGTCCGCTTCAAGTTCCTTGGGATCGAACTGAAGCCAATGGATTGTTCCGACATCGACCAGTTCCTGCACGGCACGGTCATTGACCACGCTGGCCACCACGGGGTGTGCGACGCGGCCGGTCATCCTGGTTAAAAATCCTGCGTTGCGGATAGCCCGGTCGCTATCGCGCGAGTCTGCGGTGAATGATGCTTCGGCGGCGACGTAATGAGTATCGCCATGTTCGTCGATGCCCTCGAGGACCATATCGGCTCGGTAGAAACTCTGACGTTGTCCCAAGTTCACGTCGTTGGAAAGACCGGATTGTCGGGCCATGCGGACAAGGACGTTGCGGTGTAGGATGCTCACGAAGTCAAGCTGGAAGGTGTCCAGGATGGTTTCGAAACTGTCAATGAGGAGACGGCGAGCGGCATTGCCTTTCAGAATGCCGAGGGTGTCCTCAGTGCGCTGGTTGAACCCTTCCTGACGCTGGTTGAACCCTTCCTGACGCTGGTTGAACTCGCGCTGTTCCGTGATGAAATCCTGGAATGACTGGTTCAGCGTTTCCTGGCGCTGGTTGAACTTTTCCTGGCGTTCGATGAACGCTGTGACGAACGATGCGAATTGCGCGAAGCGTTCGGGCAACTCAAGGAGCTCCCGGGCCAGCAAGAGGCTGCGGACCTCGCTGCGGAACTGGGCGTCGTCCTGGAGCGTTTGCAGGAAACGGGCGCGGTCTTGTTGGTTCATGGTGGTCATGAGCGCAAAGGATATACTCTCATTTTAGCAGCGCCGGAAGACGCGTGGCAAAACGCCCTGTAACTGCTGCTTGAGGAAACGTCGTGAGAACCTTGGAAGACGGTGTTGATAGGTATCGCTCACACACCTTAGCGAACCAATGCCCACACGCCGGGACATTGTTCCCATCGGGGTCGCGAACCTACCGTCGGGCGCTGATTTTGAGCGCATTGGAACGGCGACATCCTATAGTCCTGCCTGCCCAATGCGATGCCATGATATGCCGCGGACCGCTCTTGCGGTATTGGGGCCACGCTGAAATTTGTTTGTGGCTGCGCGAACTGCTGTATCATGGTTTCTGACGGAACGTCATTGAGGACAGCAACATTCTCCGGGCGTTCTCCCGCCGACTTGATGCGAGGTCTCGAGGTTTCAGCCCTAATGCCCTGTATTGGTTGGTCGTGCCCGAATCCCAGCGTTATATCCCGGTTGGTGAAGATCTCCGCGTAGACGACCTCGGAACGGTCATTCGACCTGTCCACGTCATACTGGGCGTCCGCCTCGACCCGTATCCAGCGGCCGCCCGGATCGTACCTCAACGTCTTCCAGGTGAATTCCACGATGCGCGATTCGCCGGGGTCCAGGCTGACGCTTTGATCGTACATGGTCCGCCCTTCCGTCAGGTCTCTCAGGCTTATCGTGGCACGGCCTTTGTATTCACCTACGTTGCGCACGAACGCCGCCACTTCCATCCAGTCGCCTTTCACAATCGGATGCGACGGGTGTGGCGGGTAAATGTCCACCACCGCAAAGTCCACCGTTGGCGGCAGCAACTCCACGAAGAACACTCTCCTGTCATTCGGGGTTTCGATGCGGAACCGATGGGTTCCCGGCGCATACCTGCCGGTCCGCCAGGTGAAATTGCGAACCACGGTCTCGCCGGCCCGGACCCGCGGCCGGCGGCTTTCCGGCTGCTTGTCGGCGGATGGAAAGTACAACATGACCGGCGTGCTCCCGGCCTGTGTCCCCCCGTTGTAAATCTCCACCGTGATTGATACAGCCTCGCCCGCCACCGGCGCCTCTGGCGTCCATGATACCCCTGCAATTGTAAGGCTGGCCTGCGTTGCACTGACGACCGGCCCGGCGGCTCCTCCGCTTGCTCCACCCGACCCCCCGCCGACCTGCGGAGTTGGAGTCGGCGTAGGTGTGCGCGGGGGCGCAGCCAATACAACGCTGAAAGTCCGTTCGGCCCCCGGCACCTCCACTCGGAACTGGTGGTTCCCAGGTTGGTAGTTGCTGGTGAGCCAGGTGAACGTAGTGGAGTTGGTTTCCCCCGGCCCAGCGCGCGGCTTGCGTGTTTCCGGTTGCCTACGCTCAGACGGATAGTGCAGAGTAACCGGAATGTATTCGGCCACTATCCCCTCGTTGCGCACGGTCACGGTTATTTCCACCGGCTCGCCCACCGCCGCAGATTCTGGAGAGACCTCTACGTTTTCTATCGCAGCGCTCACAATCGGCGGGACCAATTCCAGCCCGATTTCCGACGAGACGAAGCCGAACGTGGCGTTGTCCTCCAGCAATAAGTCAGCGCGCAGGCTGTGGTAGCCGACCTCGTAATTGCTGGTTTTCCACACGAATGTCGCCACGCCGGTTTCTCCTGGCTGAATCCGGGGCGACTTGGAAGCAGCTTGCTTATTCTCAGACGGAAACGTCAGCTGAACCGGAGTTCTGATGGCATGACTGCCGTTGTTCAGTACGGTAACTGCGATAGACACTTGCTGACCCCGCACTGCTGATCCCGACGGGTCGCTGGTCATGCTGATTATCTCGGCATCGATACGCGGTGTCGGCGTCGGAGTAAAAGTAGGCGTCAGCGTCGGGTAAACCGCCCGCGTGTCAATGATGGGACGCGGCTGCGCCACTTCGCCCATAATTTTCCCCAAGGTTTGCTTGCTTTCCGAGATGAGCACGAACATGGCATCGCCATTCGGCGCCAGGATGACGCTGAGATCTTTGGTAGCCATTCCGTCCGTCTGGTCGGGCGTCAACACTGAAACGAACAGCTCATGAGATCCGGGCCCATATCCCGTGGTATCCCATTCCAAGTCCACATCGGTGGACGAATCGGGTGGAACTACCACGTTGGCAATCTCCGCCAGCATTTCGTAAATGCCCGCGCTAGCTCTATGCAACTGGACTGGAACTGAAAGATCTGCGCCTCCATCACTGGCAACGGTAGCGGACACGGTAATCGTTTCGCCGATTATCCCCGCCCGCGCAGTGGTTGACGCTATCGTTATCTCAACGCTAGGCAGTGGTGTGGGTGTAGCCGCAAGCGTCGGGGGGAGGGTATGCGTAGGGGTAAATTTCGGCGTATTGGTTAGCGTCGGCGTCGCTGTTGGGTAGATCGCTTGCGTGTTGATCATTGGCTGCGGCGCCACCACTGCACCCACAAATTTGCCGTCGTTCCCGCCACCCGGACCCATGAGCACGAATATGGCACCGTCGTCAGGCGCCAGGATTATCGTGTGCTGCGCCCTGGACAGAGTGTAAGGATCTTCTCCTTCCGAAGGTCCCGGAATCAGAGCCGACAAGTGTAACGAGTGCGACCCACTGGCCTGGCCCGCAGTGCCCCACTCCAAGTTGACGGTTCCGCCATCCTCGGGTTGCGCCTTCGACGCCGGTTCCGCGCAATCAGGTGAGCCAACGCATAGTCGCACTTCCAGGCCATCCACATCCTCCCACTCGCCGGCGACGATAGCGGGAATAGTAATGGTGTCTCCCGCTACACCCGCGCTTGGCGCCGTTGTCGAGATGCTCAACTCCACGTCAGGCAGTGGCGTCGGGGTTGGTGTGGCCGTTGGCGTCGGCGTATTAGGGCCTGTTCACACAAACTATGCGGAGATGGTATCATCCCCACATGGAGATTA
>JAPPCX010000123.1 GCA_028875655.1 Chloroflexota bacterium
CAGGCTTGCTCACAGTCTACACCCCAACCGGCATCCCGACTTTTGAGACAGGCTCTTTTGGGAAGTCGGGGGTGTTTTGAACCTGAAACCGGCGGAAAGCGAGGGAATTGGGGGCGGTCTTGCGAGCGGTTGGGTGAAAGGGCGGGTTCCGGCCATATTCCCTTTTGTCCAGTAAACGTCCAGCCGCATCGCAGCGAGCGGCACGTTGACCTGGCCGTATTCCCGCCTACCGGACAGCCTCCCTTGTATCTTGGTTGTGTGGGAATAATCCTTCCCATTGGGTGCGGCAGACCGAAGCTCTCAAGGTCTTGGAAGGCCGTCCAATAGCGAGGGTCGCCGCATCCGTCTCGCAATGGAGCCCGAACAGTTGCCTGGGCTAACCAAGCCCGCATCGTGCAAGGACGGGCCGGCAATCAACAGGAGGTGATCATGGGGCTTGAAGGGATCTACGTAGGCATTAACGTGGCCAAGGCCGGGCCTGGTCGCACGCGGTGGTGGCTCATTTTACGTTAGAGATGGCGGCGGCGAGCAACCAGCAAGCGCCGGGCAAGCGATCACCGGCGGGACGGCTCAGGCGCTTGCAAAATCCGTTTTCTGCGACGGCAGCGCGGGCGATAATCAATGCAGTTTACGGTTTTTCCAGCCTTTCCCGAACGAAAGCTGGCGGGTCCGTCCCCGACCCGGAACCGATTGCCTGGGATCGAGCCCCGCTCTCCCCGCGACGGTCTCAACGGGGACAAGCGCCACCCGCTGCGTGATGGGGATCATGGAGTCGAGCCCTGCTCCTCCGGCGTTCACGTCGATGCGGGACACCAAACCACGCTGGCGCCGTTTCGTAAAGCAGTCGTCGGCATCGCCAATGTCGTCCAGGAGGTGAACACCGAACCAACTCGCAAGCCCTGGACCTGACCCTTCGGTCAAACTCTTACCGAGCGCACAGGACACCGCGCTCACCCCTCACGCTGCGGCTGGAACGGCTTCACCTCCGGCCGCGTCCTCACGTGCTGGCGCCGTTACTCAAAAGCAGCAGCGTCGCGGCGGTCTTGACCATCTCCGGTTGGACGCCGTTGCCAGCCCGGACGTTTCTCGCGGTTGCGCCGTCGCCGTTGACGCCGCGTTCGTCCACCGCGTAGCCCTCTACCCCTCACTCACGGCTATCGCCAAGTCTCCGCTGGCGCTGATTTCCGCTGCGACGCCTTGGCGTAGCTGCTACCCCTCTCATTGTCGCCGCCGCAATCCCTGTCGGGACCGGCGGCGCTCTTGGTTGTGCTCTGTGCCTTGCCCTCGCCCATTCCCGGCGTCACCGCGCGGCGCAACCCCTCTTCCTTTCTCACCTGCTGTTTCCATCCCTCACCGCGCCAGCTTCCTCGGCGACATCCGTTCCCCGGGGCGACGTGCGTCTGTTCCGTTCCAGCGCATTGCGAACGCTATCAACTGCCCGAGGGCCGGAACCCGTGGACGTCTGGAAAACCCTGGATGAAGCGCTTGGTGCCGCCATGGGCAGCGACTACTGCCACCGCAAACGTGTCAACCATAACGACAACTACGGAGGAACGTCCATGACCGAACCGTAAACGCTCATGCCATCGCCGGCGCTCCCGTGCCGGGCGATGGCAGCCATTACCCGGGAAGTCGCCGGAGCGGCTCCTGGACCACATCACAACCGAATACCTGAATCCAGGCGGGGTCGGCCCTGAACCGAAAGGAATGGGGCCGGCCCCGCTTTCTGCGTTTTGGAGGAAACGACATGAAGGCCAACACCAACACCACGAACACCGTCAGCTACACCATTGAGTCCAGCGTCCAGACCAACGGCAACCACAAGGCCAGCTCCGTGAACTACACCGGCGAAACCGACACCTCGGTAATCGAACCCAGCGCCGCCACCGGCCGTCCCGAGTCCCACCTGTCCGTGGCCGCCAGGCAGCGCGGCCTCAACATCAAGGAACTGGCCGTACTGATGGACGTCGGTCCCTCCCATCTTTCCCAGGTCGCCCGGGGCAAGAAGACCCTGACACCCTTCATGCGCGGTAAGATCGAGGCCGTCCTGGGCTGGGTCCCTCCCCAGGGCGTCGTCCACCGCCAGGGCGGCGTGGTCAAAGGCGGAGAGAGCACCTACCTCCGGGAGCGGGCCAGAGAACGTGGCATGACCCTGCGGCAGGTGGCGGACCGCACGGGTCTGACCTATGGCTATGTAGTGCAGGTCAGCCGGGGCCAGCGCAATCTCAGCCCGTCCGCCCAGGCCCGGATGGAGTCGGTGCTGGAAGCTCCGGTGAAGATCGAGGCCGCTCAGTGTCCCACCATTGACCCCAACGCCCTGTGGGAACGCATGGACGCCCACGGCTGGTCCCAGAACGAGACGGCGCGGCGGGCCGGCATCAGCACCGGGATGTTCTCCCAGGTGATGAACGGCAGGCGCACGCCGTCGGGGGACCTGCTGCGGCGGCTCCACGAGGTACTGTTCGCGCCGTCGCCAGCGGAACTGATTGCCCCGGTAGAGCTCAAGGTGATGGCCTGGAAAAAGGGCGGGCGCAACGGGATGGTGATCAAGGGCGCCGGCGGGCCACGCAGCGGCGGCAAGCCCGGCGACGGGACCATCCGGGTCGGGGGCAGGGTTCCCTGGGGCGCCGAGGTGGAATTCGCCTACACCAGCGGCTATGACCGCCACGGCCGGGTGTCAGTGAACCATGTCGTGGATGAGCGGGGCTGCTCCGCTATGTTGAAGAAGGCGGAGGCGACCAAGTAAGGACTGGACCGGACTCCGGTGAACGTCGTGAGGAATACCGGCTAGAACAAGGACCTGACCGATGCCAGAATCTCTACGGTTTTGGAGTCGGTCAGCCGGGCGATGGTCCGTCTGAATACCTCCTCGTTCAAGGTCATTACACGGTCGGGACGAACCCAGCTGGAACGCAGCAAGCGGCCAGAGGCTAAATCATCGTCGGCAATCGGCAGTTTCAAAACATCGGCACGGGGCTGGCTGGTGACCTCGCAGACCATCCAGTCCTGTTCGCCGGGATACGTCACGTCTGCCACCACCAGCACGGGCCTGATTTTGGCATCCCGCAAGTTGGTGAAGGGAAAGAGCACCAGCGCAATGTCGCCCACCATCGGCTAATGGTCGCCATCCCGGATGTCCGGCAAGGACGCCAACCATGCTTGGTACTCCGGGTCGTCATCGGATGCGTCATGGCGGCTGAACATGGAGGCCAGGGCCATGTTCGTCCACTCCCGCTTATCCCGGTCTCCTGACACCACCAGGTACTCTCCGTCCCAGTACGCCATCCGCCCCACGATCTCCACCGTCTTCACGCTCACCGCGCACACCCGACGCAGCAGGTCTATCACCCGTTCCTTGTGGTCGGCGAAACGGTAGGTGTTGAACCGCTCGGCGATGGTGGGGTCCCGGGGCTTGCGTTCCCTGTACTGGTCCAGCACCCACTCCAGGGCCGAGCGGCTGCCCAGTTGGTACTCCCACGCCTCCGGCGGCACTCCCCTAAGCCTGGTCTTGTCGTCCAGCACGATGGCGCCCTTCTCTTTATCGGCCCGCAGGATCACCCGCCTGGGTTCGCCCTCCAGGTCAACCCGCTCCAGGGGATATGGTTCCGCCTGCTCGAACCCGATGTGCAGTTCAAGCAGTTCCCGGCCCATGTCCCGCCAGACGTGGAAATCGTGGTAGAAGGGCAGGCGGGGAAACTCCCGCAGCAGGTCCGCCCGGTAGTCGTGGCGGTACACCGGGTCGTGCAGCACGGCGTAGGTATAGGCGAAGATGTCCTCGGCGGTAATTCCATCGGGACCGGCCTGCTTGTCAAAGGCATCGCCCCACTCCTGGCGGTAGTGGTCGTTGAACTGCCGGATGCCCCACTCGGTGACGTTGCTCACCCGTTCGCCTCCGTCGGTATAGCGGTAGCGGGGGAGGCATTGGGTCTTTTCCAACGGGAATTATACGGAAACCTTGACAAATACGCCCAAGTAGGCTATCCTTATCGCAG
>JAPPCX010000052.1 GCA_028875655.1 Chloroflexota bacterium
TCAGCAGTTTCTCGACCCGATTTTTCAGCTTCCTAAAATCCGGGATGACTCATGTATCCAGGAAATCCCTTGCCTCCCTTACGTTCATTGAAAGAAGGACTCTCTGGATTCCCGCTTTCGCGGGAATGACGTTCAATCGGCATAGGATCCGACCGAGTCTGAACTGTTACCACGGCTACGGCCTCCGCCACGTCCGCGCCGCCGCCATCAGACCCGCCGCCACCACCGCCACGCCGGCCAGCGCCAGGAACACCTCCCGGTACGTACCTGTGCTGTCGTAAGCGATTCCCGAAACCAACGGCCCCACGGCGAAACCCAGCACCTGCGTCGCCCGTCCAACGCCGTGTATCGCGCCCAGCGACCCTCGCCCATAGTTGGCCGCCCACATCAGCGGCGCCAGCGTGTTGATTCCCGTGCCGATCAATCCCATCAGGATCACCACCGCGTAGGTCTCTGCCAGCGTATCCGTCCCCACCAGCAGCATCAGTGCCGTCGCGCTCATCAGGTACAGTCCCGCCATGAGCCATCGGGGCGACCATCGGTCTGCCGCAATCCCCGCCAGCATTGCCCCTGCCGCGCCCGCCGTTGCCATTACACTGATGGCTCCCACCGCAGCCGCCACGTTCAAGCCCCGTGCCGTCAGGTACGGCACCAGGTGCAGCCCGGGGCCGGATACCGCGTTGCTGCCCAGGAACAGCGACGCCAGCGCGATCCAGAACGCCGGCGTCCGCGCCGCATCTCGCAGCGTCAGCGACCGCTCTGCCACCGCGACTTCCGCACCCGGAGTCTCCCCGTCGGCTACGACTCGCTCATGCTCGGTTACGGCCCGTTCATGTTCGCTATCAGTCCGCTCATGGTGAGCCTGTCGAACCACGAGCGGACTGTCGCCGTCCACGGCCAGCCCCATGTCCTCCGGCTGCCGCCGCACCCACAGCGCGCATGGAATCACGCCCAGCGCGAACATCAACGCCGCCAGCATCAGCCACGCCGAACGCCAGCCCCACTGCCCGATCACCAGTTGCGTCAGCGGGGCCAGCACGATGACACCCACCGTTTCCACCAGGAAGACCAGGCCGGTGGCCCGTCCCCGGTAACGCTCGAACCACTTGCCGGCCGCCACCGAAGCGCCAATTTTGACTCCGCCCTGGTCGGCAATCCGCGACACTGTGAACGCCAGGTAGAACCCCACCAGCGTCTGCATCAACGACAGGTACACGCAGCCCAGCCCGATGATGCTCCCGCCGACCACCAGCGTCAACCGCGACCCGAACCGGTCCACCAACCGCCCGATAAATGGCGCCAGCGCCGCGCCCAATATCGCTCCCAGCGTCGTCGCGCCGGCAATCTCCGTGCGGCCCCAGCCGAACTCATCGGACATGGGCACCACAAAGATGGTCAGTATGGATATGGCCGACGCCGCGTTGGCAAACCCGATGCTCCCCGACGCGCCGGCAACCACCCACCCGTAGTACAGTGATCTCGGCCAGAGTCTCATACTGCACAAAACGCAAAGGGGCAGGCACACAGCCCACCCCTGCAGCGAGTTTCAACCCCCCGAGACTAGCCGATGTCGGTCTCGGTGATCTCGATGTTCTGGATGGCCAACCGCTCGGTGGGCTGGCTGTTCTCGCCGCCGCGACTCTGGCGCACCGGAGACGTCGCCAATGCCTCCAGCACGTCGTCGCCTTCCGTCAGCATACCGAAAATCGTGTAGTTGGGCGGCAGGCCCACGTCGGCCCCGTGCACGATGAACCACTGGCTGCCGTTAGTGTTCGGCCCGGCGTTGGCCATCGCCAGGGTGCCCCGCGTGTACGAGCGCGTGACCTCCTCGTCGCGGAACCGGTAGCCGGGGCCGCCCGTGCCGTCGCCGCGCGGGCAGCCGCCCTGGATCATGAACCCGTTGATGACCCGGTGGAACTGGTTGCCCTCGTAAAAGCCGTCACGGGCCAGGAAAACGAAATTGTTGACCGTAAGCGGCGCGACCTCCGACAAAAGCTCGATGGTCATGTCGCCTTTGTCGGTTTTGACCACGGCATGGTAACGCTTGGTCGCCTCGATCACGAGGCCGGGCGGGTTTTCGTACTGCTTTGGAGGCATTGATTTGTTCTCCTGAAGTTGATAATGCGGATTAACTGCGGGGATTATACCCCAACCTGTCCAGAGCAACCGGTACCATGTTTTATAATAGTAGTAGAGGTGAGCATCTCTAAGTGCGGCAACCCCGCCGGCATCCGCCGGAGCGGGCCGCCCCGATCTCCGACGCACCTCTGGATACAGGAGGCGATACTATGAAAATCCTCAATAAGATGACCGAATACGGACACGAGCAGGTCGCCATGTACAACGACCCCGAATCGGGCCTGCGCGGCATAATCGCGATTCACGATACCACGCTCGGCCCCTCCTGCGGCGGCACCCGAATGTGGCCCTACGCCTCCGAAGCCGACGCGCTGGCCGACGCGCTGCGCCTGTCCCAGGCCATGACCTACAAGTCGGCGGCGGCCGGCCTGAACCTGGGCGGCGGCAAGGGCGTCATCATCGGCGACCCCCGGTTCGATAAGACCGAGGGCCTGCTGCGAGCCTGGGGTCGGTTCGTCGATACCTTGGGTGGCCGCTACCTGACCACGACCGACGTCGGCACCACTGGCCGCGACCTGGAATCCGTCCATCAGGAAACCCGGCACGTGGTCGGCCTGGACACAACTCTCGGCGGCAGCGGCGATACGTCCATCATGACCGGCCTGGGCATCTACATGGGTATGCGCGCCTGCGCCGCCCACGCCTGGGGCTCCGACTCGCTCCGGGGCAAGACCGTCGCCATGCAGGGATTCGGCAAGGTGGCTACCCACACCGCAGAGCATCTGCTGGAAGACGACGCGCGGATTTTCGCCACCGACATCAGCGAGGCCGCGCTGGACAAGGCCCGGCAGATGGGCGTCCAGGTGGTGTCGCCGGACGAAATCTACGACGTGGAGTGCGACATATTCGCGCCCTGCGCCCTGGGCGGCGTCATCAACGCCGAAACCATCGACCGCCTGCGTTGCAGCATCGTGGCCGGCGGCGCCAACAACCAGCTGGCAACCCCCGAGGACGGCGAGGAGCTGCACCGCCGGGGCATTATCTACGCCCCCGACTTTCTGATCAACGCTGGCGGCATCATCAACGCCGCCGCCGAGATCGGCCAGCCGTACAACCCCGACCGTTCCCGCCAGCAGACCGAGCGCATCTACGAGCAGATGGCCGCCGTCCTCACCACCTCCAGCAAAAAGGAAATCTCCACGGCGAGGGCAGCCGACCTCCTCGCGGAAAAGCGACTCGCCTCCGTGCGCGGCATCCGCCACGTCTGGCGCGGCTAAAAACACCCCGACACTCCCCCACAACCCTGTTGTCCGCGCACAACCCCGTCATTCCCGCGTAGGCGGGAATCCAGTAGGGGCGGGTTTCAAACCCGCCCCGTTTATTGCCCCCGATACACCACCGTATCCGGCCTGTACACGGCCCACGAGAACCAAGAATGCTAACTGCCAATCACCCGAAAGCCTCTGAGTCGGGTTGCCGGGAGCCTGTGAAGCGTCTGGTTGTGCGGATCCACTTCAATGCCCACCGATTCGAGGGCGGTCACGCCTAACAACGGCTCAGCGTTTTCATCACCGAACACGATAGTTCCCCAGGTGGTTTCTCCCATGAACTCGATTTTCCCGCCGGCAATGTCCAAGCGGATTTCGCTCCCGTCGGCCTGGCCGTATCTCCGCTGTGCTTCCGGAACCAGGCCAATGGCCTCAAGGTGGGGCCTGGGAACGAGACAATCGGTAGCTCCGGTGTCAACCAGGAAAAGCCCTTCCCATACTCGTTCAGGATCGGATGGATTCCGTATTGCCACGGTTACGCGTGTTGCGCCCATTTTGTGCCTCTAGTCAGGTAGCTCGGTTGGTCCGGCTATCATCCTAACACAGCGCGGTTGTATTCATCTCATGTACACCACCGTATCGGGTCTGTACACCGCCCACGAGAACCACAACTGCCCAATGCGCCCCGGCACCGGCGTCAACTGCGTTCCCGCCAACGGGCCGCTCGTGGCGTGCCCGAATATGTTCCACGCGCTGCCTGTTTGCGTATCAGTGATGATCCCCTCGGCGTCTGCGCCGAACGTCAGCCTCTCTCCGTCTGGCGTTACCGGCGAAAAGACGCCGGCCGTACCCACGTCTCTCCCCCGTGACACGGTGCCGGCGTCCAGCGCCGAGGCAGTGCCGGGCGTCCAGAACACCACGATGTCCTCTCCGCCCACGCTGGCCGACACCACGCGCTCCTCGGCAAGCGCAGTGAACGACACCGCCCACGCATCGCCGCCCCGCTCAATGGCCACCACGCGCTCCACGGCCGGCAGGCGGGGGTCCTCCTCACCCTCGAACAGGAAGGGCGATCTGCCTGGGCGGTCATACCCCGCGTAGGGGTTGCTGCCGTAGGGCCTACCGGAATTCGGACGCGAAAGCACCTTGCCATCCGGGAACATGGCCTTGAAATCGCCCCACGATGCTATCGACAGGTAAAGCTGCTCCAGCTTATGCCCCGCGTAGTGTCCGATGACGCCCTCGCCGCCGAATTCCTGCCACCAGGATTCGGTCTGCCGGTCGTACATCAGCAGGTTGCTGTCCCGCAGCGCTCCCGTCGTCCCGAAGTCCAGTATCTCGCCCTCAACCGTCCGCCTGAACACGAAGGCGGTATTGCACAGTGGTCAATACGTTATGACCACCGGCTCGCCGCCAACGGTGTCGTTGACCAGCTCGTGCCACACCATCACTTGCACCGGGTAGGCCCGTGCGTCGCCGTTCAGGTCCGCTATCTGGACCGCCTCCAGGTCGTCGAGCCACTCGTCGGCGTCCGTCACGGACTCAAACGTGGGGTTGTCGATGGCCGGAATACCGTCCTTGGGCGGTCCGCCCGTCATTATCTCGTTGAATGAGATGGTGGTGCGCGTGAAGTCGGTGGCCCAGGACGCTCGCAGCAGACTCTCATACTTGGAACGGGTTCGTGCCGCCTGTTCAGCATCCACCGTCATCACGCCTACCTCCCTGGCTATCGGAATCGACGTAGCCGTTGGCAGCATGGTAGCGGCTGATTCCACTCGCGCAGTGGCCAACGGCGTCGCAGCATTGCCTAACTCTGCTGTGGGCAGCGCGGTCGCCGGCGCAAGGGTCGGCGCGACGGCGTCCGTAGGCGCCAAAGGTGCGGCTAACGATCCCGCGCTCGGCGATTCCTGCGTCGGCGCGCAGGCCCATACCACCGGCACCACTAAAAGCAGTATAACCAGCACGGCTGTGCGGGGCATCGTGCTGGTCACATGTGGCACTCCGACCGTACGTGTCGCCGTCAATCCTACCGGCCGCGCAGGCGCGGGTCGAATACGTCCCTCAACGCGTCGCCCAGCAGGTTGAATCCCATCACCACCAGGAAAATGGCCAGGCCGGGGGATATGGCCAGCCACGGGCCGGCTTTGACGTGGGCCGAAGCCGCGCGAACTAACATCCCGCCCCAACTCGGCTGGTCGGGCGGAGTGCCCACGCCCAGGAAAGACAGCGACGATTCAATGATGATGGCGAACCCCAGGTAGTACGTCGCCAGCACCAGGTAAGTGGCGAAACAGTTGGGCACGATGTGTCGCATGATAATCCGCCAGGGCGGAGCGCCGATTGCCGTCGCAGCCGTCACGTAGTCCAACTCCCGCAACGACAACACTTGCGAGCGCACCGTTCTGATCACGGGCGCGACCATCCCGATCACGATGGCCAGGATCACGGTGTTCAGCGACGGCGTGACCACCGCCATAATCGCTAGGGCGATCAGCAGGCCCGGCAACGACATCAGGGCGTCCACGATGCGCTGCGAAACGGTGTCCACTATGCCGCCGATGTAGGTGAGGGCCACTCCGATGATGAAGCTGCCGGTGATGCCCACAACCACGCTGCCCAAGCCAACGTACAAAGAGATACGCGCGCCGTAGATCAGCCGGCTCAATACGTCCCGGCCCACGTAGTCGGCGCCGAGCAGGTAGTTGGCATTGGGCGCCTCCCAGGGCAAAGCGGGCGTGGACCTAGGGTCGTAAGGCGCCAGCACCGGCGCCAGCGCAGCCACTACTACGAGCAGCACAACAATCAAACCGCCCACCGCGCCCAGTGGCTTCGTGCGAACGAAACGCGTGAATCCAGTCCATGAACGCGCTGCCAACCCGGGGGCCGGAAGACCCTCGCGGGTTAGAGTTGCCTGTTCGGTGGTTTGATCAATCATGGCAACACCTGCCGATGGGAACTTGCTGTCGTCTGCGTTGGGGACCCGCGGCTACGAGTAGCGGATCCGCGGGTCCAGGATGCCGTAGAGCATATCGATGAGCAGGTTGAGCAACAGGACTACCGCCGCGGTCATCAGGATAACGCCCTGGATCACCGGGAAGTCCCGGTGGTTGATGGCGTCGATCAAGAAGTTGCCCACGCCGGGGACGACGAAGATCTGCTCAACGATAATCACGCCGCCCAGCAAACGCCCGAACTGGTAGCCGGACACCGTGACCACCGGAAGCAGGGCGTTTTTCAGCGCGTGGCGACCCACCACGACCCACTCGCGCAATCCCTTGGAACGCGCCGTCCTCATGTAGTCTTCGCGCATCACTTCCAGCATCGCCGATCTCGTGACGCGGGCGGTGAACGCCATGTCATGGAAGCCGATCACTGCCGCCGGCAGCACCATCAACTTCAGGTTCTGTATCGGGTCTTCCCATAAATGGGCGTATTCCAGCGGCGGCAGCCAGCCCGTCCCATACACCAGCGCGTAAATGACCAGCACCCCGATCCAGAAGGTCGGCATGGCGATGCCCAACAGCGCGATGACTCGGCTGGCGTAGTCCATGCCGGAGTCTTGCTTCATCGCCGACAGGATACCTAGTGGCACGGCGGTGACGAAGGCCATCACGATAGCCAGCACCGCCAGCTCGAAGGTTCTGGCGAAGCGCTCCACCAACTCCAGGCCGAACGGCTGGCCATAATAAAGGGATATGCCCAGGTCGCCGCGGACGACGCCCCACAGCCAGTCGGCGTATTGCACGTAGATTGGACGGTTGAGGCCCAGGTCCTCGCGCAAACGCTCGAAGTCCTCGGTGGTGACCGTCCCGCTGGCGTCCTCGCCGGTGAGCAGGAAAACGGCAGCGTCCCCCGGCACTATGGAGAACAGCCCGAACACCAGGATGGTGGCCAGCAGCATAGTGGGAATGAAGAGGAGAAATCTTCGAATCAGGTACTGAGACATTCCTCAACTCCTGCCGGCGTTACCAGCAAAGCGATTCTCGTTATTATGCACAGTTGGCCGGCCCTTTACGGATGAGAGCCGGCCAAGCGTTTATGGTTGGTTAGCCAAGCGTGGACTGGCCTACGGCCGGTAACCCCGGTCGGCGTTGGCGCCGTGGTCGCAAGCGGAGGCTTCACCGCCAGCCCACCAGACGTGGTCCCACTTCTTGACGAGCTGAACCGTGGGCGGGTAGTGGTAATTCTTGATACGGCAGTCAAACGCCCCGCCGCTGGAGTACCACAGTACCGGCAGCCAGTGGCTTTCGCCCTGGTGCAGGATTTCCGCCAACGCTTCCAGGTGCCCCTGCCTTACCGCCGGGTCAACTTCCTCGTTTTGCAACTTAATCAGCTCGTCAACGTCGTCGTTCTGCCAGTTGTGCGGGTTGCGCAGCACGTCTTGCAGGTAGAACTGGTTGATGATGTCGCCGGGGTCGCGCAAGATAACGCCCGTTCCAACACCGTCAAAGTTGGCCACGCCGTCCCGCAACCCGACGTACATCGTGGCCAGGTCGGTAGGCTGAATGACGATGTTGATGTTGAGGTCTTCCCGCAGCTGTGGCGCCACCGTCTCCGCTGTGGACAGGGAGGGGTTGGAGTTCACCACGTTGTGGGTAATCTCAAATCCGTCGGGATAGCCGGCCTCGGTGAGCAACTGCCTGGCCTCGGCCAATGCGGCATCGCGGTCGCCGAAGGCCGGGTTGTTGGCGCGCAGGTCTTCCAGGTCTTCCACGACGCCGGGAGCGAAGAAGGTGCCGGGCTGGCCAAAGCCCAGGATGGCCTTCTCAACCGCGTTGTCCCGGTCAATGCCCAGGTACATCGCACGACGCACCCGCGGGTCGTCAAACGGGGGCTTCTGGTGGTTCAGGAAGAAAGCCTGTACGCCGGAAGCTTCCAGGATGACGGCGCGGACGCGGCCGTTGGTGTCCTCTTCCAGGCGGGCCATGTCTTCTGGGCGGTTGCTGCCGGTCACCGGCTGGTAGGAACCGTAAACCTGTCCGGCCTGCAACGCCGACAGGCGCCGCGCGGTGTCCCGAATCAGGAATATCTTCAGGCCGTCAAAGAAGGGCCGACCTTCCTTGAAGTAGTTGGGGTTGCGGTCGTAGGAATAACCGGAGTCCTTCTCCCATTCGCGCAGCATCCAGGGGCCGGAACCGATCAGGCTGTCGGGCGTGCCCGCGTTGATGGCGGCCAGAGCCTCGACCTGGGTCTTGCCGGTGTTGGCCTGCTCCTGGGTCAGGTTCTCGCCCACGTGCTTAGGATAAACCTTCATGTAATCGGAGGCCAAGTTGGGCAGGAAGCCAGCAGCCGGGAACCGCAGCGGAATCTTCACCGTCTTGGCGTCGATGACCTCGGCGGTCCCATGCACCACAAAGTTGTTGAGGAAGCCGGTGCGGGCGCGCAGCACGCCTTCTTCGACCTGTCCCAGGGTGATGCGGTCAATGGAGAATGCTACGTCCTCGGCTTCAACCGGGTGGCCGTCGGAGAAGGTGGCGTCCGGATGCAGGTTGAAGACGTAACCCACCTCGCTGCCGTCGTCGTAGAACTCCCAACTCACCGCCAGGTCGCCGATGATCTCGTTGGGGTTGACCGGGTTGTATTCCAGGATCTGGTTGAACCGCGGACCCGAGGGAATCAGCACGGTGTTCATGGAACCGCCGTAGTGAACGTCCCAGAAGCCCGGGTTGCTGGTGGCCACCAGCGGGAAGTCTCCCCGATAGTGTTGGGCTTCGCCTTCCTGCCACCAGTCCGGTCGCTGGTCAATCGCCACGACGGCGGTGGGCACCGGCACTGCCGTCGGGGCCACGTTCAGCGGAGCGGTCGGTGTCGGCTCCACTGCGCCCGCGAAGGGGTTCAGTGTCGGAGTCGCCGCAGCCTGCTGCGGAGCGGTCCCGCCGGTGGAGGCGTCGCCGGTGGTTGCCGGCGTAGTGGCTGTGCCACCGCAGGCGACAATCACCACGGTGAGCGCCAGCGCGCCGAGCGCGAGCAAGGTTCGTGGATGCCAAAGTCTTCGCAAATCCATTGAGTGAGCCCTCCCTGAATATCGCTCTTGTACTGATACGGCGTGGCGCCGGGGTCAAATGTAAACACACGGCGGCGCAGGCCGCCGGCGTTGCACGATGCTACTTATGCCGGGAGTGATTGTCAAATGGCAATTTGCAATACTCCTTCGTCTCTAACATCGCATCTGCGGATGATTGTTCGTTTGACGCGCCCGCTGCCCCAACCTGACGGATTCTCCGAAACCGTCTATAATCCATGCGAATCACGACCGACCGGGTTGCGTTAGTCAACAAACCATGTCGGTCATAGCAGAATAGGAGGGAGACACCACAATATGGCAGTAAGAGTCCTGGACGTTCATGCTCATATCACCCCCGGCAGCGCGCTGCGGGCGATGCAGAGCGGCGACAACTGGTTCGGCATCAGCGCGCCCGCTCTCTATAATCAGCATCGCTATAACCCCCGCACCTTCTGGACCCCGGAGCAGCGCATCGCTGACATGCAGTCCCTCGGGGTGGACCTGCACGTCCTGTCCAGCAACGCCAGTTTGTACTTTTACGACCTGGACACCGACCAGACCATGGCCATGCACCGCGAGTGCAACGACTACGTGGCCCAGCTTTCCGAGGAGTACCCCGACCGTTTCGCCGGCCTCGCCCACCTGCCCATGCAGGACGTTGGCGCCGCCATCGAGGAACTCACCCGCTCCGTCGAACAGCTTGGGCTCAAGGGCGCAATGATCGGCGACCAGGTCAACGGGCGCACCTTCGACGACCCATACTTCAACCCGCTGTGGGCCACCGCCGAACGCCTGGGCGCGATGTTCCTCATCCACCAGGGCGGAGACACCGTCGTTTCCTCGCGCCTGGATCGTTACCACCTGCCCAACACCATCGGCAACCTCGCCGACCGCGCCGTAACCTTCGCCTCCTTCGTCTTCGGCGGCGTCATGGATCGCTATCCCGACCTCAAAATCTGCCTGTGCCACGGCGGCGGCTACGCCTGTTACGGCATCGGACGCATGGATCGGGGCTGGCAGGTTCGCCCCGAGGCCCGCACCCACATCGACCAGCCGCCCAGCGCCTACCTCAGCCGTTTCTACTACGACTGCCTCACCCACAGCGAGGAGGGCCTGCGCATGCTGATCGACATGGTAGGCATCGAGCAGATCGTCTTCGGCACCGACTGGCCCTTCGATATGTGTACCGACTGGCCTGTCTCCTGGCTGCTGGGGCTCGAAAGCCTCTCCCGAGAGGAAAAAGACGCCATCCTCTTCGCCAACCTGGAGCGCCTGCTCAACATCTAGCCCAAATTTGAACGACGGCAGCAACTCACACGGAGGTAAACCCCATGGGACTCATCGCCGACAACATCCGCCTCAAGGCCATCAACCACATCACCTATAACGTCCGCGACAAGGACATCGCCCTCAAGTGGTACCAGGAAGTCCTGGGTGTCAAGCAGATTCCCAAGATGGTGGACAGCGACAACCTCTACTGGCTCCAGCTGCCCAGCGGCGCCATGGTCCACATCATCGAGAATCCCGACGCGCCTTCCGCTCCCTCACATCACACCGCCTTCGAGGTGGACGACATCTCCGCCGCCCGCGACGAATTGCAGAACATCGGCGTGGAATGCACCGACATCCAGACCCGCCACGATGGACAGCAGGCCTTCTACTTCCACGACCCCGACCACAACCGCCTGGAAATCTGCACCAAGTCCGGCTTCGGCGTCCTCGTCTAAACCGCCTGGCAACCCGAGCGTGCGTAGGGGCGGGTTTGAAACCCGCCCCATGCAGTTAACCCATCGCCTCCGGGATACGATTGATATTCTGCGCTTGCGTTCTACAGGATCTCTGAAAGCCTGTACTCCTCAGCGTATTCGCTCAATAGGGCTAATCCGGGTTCCGCGTTGTCCATTAACTCCGGCAGCATCTTGTCCACAGCTGGGGTTTCAAGAATAAAGTCACGCAGGTTTTCCAGCGCGCGATAGTAATCGCCTCGTTGCATGACATGCAGAACACTGATTCTCGATACCGCGATATAGTCATCCCGTTCCAGTATTTCAAACAATCGGATAGCGCGCCGGTTTAGGATAGCCACAACGTCCTCGTGGATTTCCACCAACAAGGCTCGTTCAGTTTGCCAGACCTCCTCCTGATTCATGCCGGCGGCTCAGGACTGGACAGCCTGTTCTGCGTGAGCTGTTCCCAGTCGCTTCGCTCGACTCTCGTGGAATTTCGCGATTAGGCGATCAATTTCCTCGGCTTTTGCCTTGCCGAACGCCTCCAACTGTGCTATCTCGTCCGCGTGCTTGATCAGCAGGGCGTCGATTTTGGGATCACCGGTCAATTCTGCCACAACATCACCTCCTTTCGGGGTCCTAATTATACTGTACTTGATTGCAAGAGATGAGACAGTAACTACGGCCGCCCCATCGAATACCGATTCAGTATCCCCAGGTAAGCCCGCTGACCCTCCACGGCGATGGCCGTGCGGTCGGCCTGGTACTCCGCCCATACCGATTGCGTCAGCGCCGTAGCCTTGGCGGAAGGCTTGTATGGGTTGGCCGGGTCCAGCCCCGCGTACGCCTGCATCCGCGCGCCGATGGACTTCAGGCTGCGCTCCAGCGCGGCGGCCAGCGCCGCCACCTCGCGGCTGTCATGCGCCACCTTGCCGCGATACAAGTGCAGCACCGCCAGGTCTTCAATCCGTTCCCATTTGCGTGCTACTGGCATGATATTCTCCGGCTGCGGGGACGAGATTGATTCGGGCGATAATTTTCTCGGCCAGTGTTCGAAAGTCGGCCCGGGCATCCACAACCGCAGCAGCGTGGCTGCCGAAAGCACCGTCGGCCGTAGTTAACTTGAAAATCGGCTTGCGACGCTCTTGTGCCATCGGCACCAAGCTGCGGTAGTGCTTCATCGTAGCCAGTGCATTTTCCGTATCTTCCTGCGGAGTAGCGGCATACGGGCCATCGGCATTCTCCAACAAGTTGCTGGCATATTCCCTTGGCATACGGTTCACCCACTTATCATAGGCTCTTACGGGGCGACTGAGTCTAACGCTGTGCTGTTGAACCACGTAGCCGATGGGCTGCATACCTCCTGCTGGCAGAGCAAAATCTGGTTCACTCCAGTTGTCACGCCGCCTTTGCCAGTCTTGTCGCCATCGCTGCAAGGTAGGGCCCAAGTTACGCAATCCTTGTAGCGAAAACAAATCTGCCCCCAGCGGCACTACCACGTAGTCGGTTGCGATGAGAGCGGAACGGTTGATAGCACCCAAGTTGGGGCCAATGTCAGCAAGTATTATTGCAGCATCGGCCTGGACAGCAGCGTATTGCATTATGGTCGAAAACGCCGTTAATATCCGAAACGGCCGGTACAAATTGGTAGAGTCCAGCGCGTTAGGCCATTCCGCTGCTAGGGTGTCCTCAAACCCGGCCAGAGACAGATCGCCCGGTATTAGGCTGATATTGCCGTGAATCATCAACTGGCGGTTAACTTGCTGGAGTAACGGATACCTCAAATCCCCCACCTGCATTAGTGGCTTGACACATTCGAATATGGTGGCGTCGGGCGTTGTAGCGTTGGCCCCTTCATCCCAAAGCGACTCCAGTCGCTCCTCATCCAGAAAGGCGGCCGTCAGGTTGGCTTGCGGGTCTAGGTCGCAAGCCAGCACATTGTAGCCCAGATCCGACAGCATCCAGCCCAGATGATAAACCAGCGAGGTTTTACCCACCCCGCCTTTGTTGTTAAAGAAAGTCAGCACCGGAACGGGCATGAGACAGTCACTCCTGCGCCACTTTGATTATCACCGACACATAATTGGCTTGAACCGTGAATTCCGGTTCGGGGTGTCCCGCGTCTCGCAACTGCCGCTTGGCTATTGGGATGCCAGCTCCGAAACGCTGTACGAAGCCAACGGTTCTCATCGCGTCCGCCAAATTGGGGTTGCGATAGTCTGTCAGCCCCGGTTGCCCAAAGTTATCGGTGTTTACAGTTCCATAAGGCCCACCTGGGCTGATAACCTCAATGCGATCATTAAACCAGTTCACCCGAATCGGGGCGTTGGTGGCCTCGTAAGTACGGTGCATAACCGCGTTGCGGGTAATTTGTTGCAATGCCCCCAACGGGTAAAGTTCAGTTCGTAGTTCCGTTGGCGAGGAAGTAATATCAACCCCGATTCTATTGTGCGCTTGCAATTTGTCGCCCAGTCGGCGTAACACGTCAGAAACATCGCCGCCGATTGTTTCACTGTCAATAATATTATCTGACAATTCTAGCCCATCAATGCGTAGAAACTGCAAGTATGCTCCGGGCAGGAAATCTTGTGGACTTTTTCCAATAACCAGTAGGCCCATTACCGTTGCTATCGGACTATCTGCTGCCGCAATCATCTTTGTCGCTGCCAGCCGTTCCTCAATCGTGCGGTCATTGGCAGTCAACACATCGTCTGAAAAGGCTCGCGGAAGATACTCGTTCTCAAATTGCACCAGGTTCAAATCCCGCAATCCCGCCGTCGGAACAGGCTGTAAGTCGAAAGGCCGGTCGCCGAAGCGCCGTCGCTCGTTGAGGATCCGTTCGTCCTGCGCTGTGGCAATCCCACGACGTGGGCCAATGCGTATTTGAATTCGACCGCGATAGCGAACTGGTGGTGAATCAGAGGGCAGAACCGTAACAACAGCCACATCTCGATCTCGCAATGTCTTCTTCTCAACCTGAATGGACGGCAAAGGCAGAATGTTGCCGTCAGTTTTCATGTCCGCCAAGTTTCGGAGCATTTCGTCCGAAACCTCAGTCCCGACGATACAGCGGTCCGGGTCACGTACTCCAATGACTACCAAACCTGGAACACGGTGATCAGGCAGGTCGTTGGCGAAGGCGCAGATTGCTTCGCGGATTTCGTTAGCCCCACTGCGGGATAATGTCTCCTTGAACTCGACACGGTCAGCTTCCCCGTAGTCGATCAAATGCAACAGGTCTGAGTCGGCTAAGGAAACCATCATCCTCACTAAAGTCGCGGCTTCAGATTGCCATCATGCTGAAGCCGCGACTTTACAGTTTGTCGCTTACCTTCCTTCCTTGATGAACTCGGCGACGCGCTCGCCGATGGTCATGGATGTGACGTTGGTGTTGGCGCGGATGCAGTCGGGCATCACGCTGGCGTCGGCGACGCGCAGGTTGGTAACGCCCTTGACCTTGCCGAACTGGTCCACCACGGCCATGGGGTCGCTGTCCGGCCCCATCTTGCACGTTCCGGAGATATGCTGCGACGTAGTCACCTCGCGGGCAACCCAGGCGTCCAGCGCCTCGTCAGTTTCCAGGGCATCGGCCGGCGGCTCGATGCACTCCTGAATCAGGTTCTGGAATTCAGGGTGCTCGGCCAGTTGCATGCACAGGCGCACCGAGTCCCGAAGCCGCACCCGGTCCGACTCCTCCTGAAGGTAGTTGTAGTCCAGGAAGGGCTGCTGGTAGGGGTCGGTGGACTGCAACCGCATGTGTCCCGCGCCCGCCGCCAGCTGAATACCCGTGCTCATGCGGATGCCCAGCGGCACCATGCGGTCGCCGCCCCGGTTGATGCGCTCGGTGGCGAAGGACTGCATGCTGATCTTCATGTCGTTGCGCAGGTCCGAGCCGTCGGCGGTGTAGCGCAGGCACAGTTGCGAGCGCGGCGCAAAGCCGTCCAGCTCAACCTCGGGCTTGGTGCGCCAGGTACACCAGACGGTGGGATGGTCCCGCAGGTTCTGGCCCACGCCCGGCGCATCCTGGATAACCGGTATCCCCATCTCGCGGAGGTGGTCCGCCGGCCCGATGCCCGACAGCATCAGGATGTGCGGGGACCCGATGGCGCCGCTGCTCAGGATTATCTCGTCGGCCTCGGCGGTGAAAACCTCGCCGCCCGATTCCAGCTGCACGCCGGTGGCCTGGTTGCCTTCGAACAGGATCCGGTGCACGTGGCAGTTGGCCTTGATGGTGAGGTTGAGCCTGTGCCGGGATTCCGACAGGTAGCCCAGGTTGGTGCTCATGCGGATGCCGTTGGGGTTGTTGAACGGGGTCGGCCCAACGCCATAGGAGTCGGGATGGTTGTGGTCCCAAGTCTCGGGGAACCCGGCGGCCACGCAGGCGGCGCTGAAGGCGTTCTGCGCCGGAAGCCACGTCTCGCGTCCGAAGCGGTGCATCACGATGGGCCCGTCGCCGCCGTGGAAGTCGTCGTTGCCGTAGTCGGTGTCGGTCTCGATGCGGCGGAAAATCGGCAGCAACTTGGTGTAGTTCCACTCGTCGTTGCCCTCGGCGGCCCAGCCGTCGTAGTCCTCCGGCACGCCGCGCAGGAACACCTGCCCATTGATGGCGCTGGACCCGCCGGTTACCTTGCCGCGCGGCACCATGATCTCATGGGATGTATCAGTCCCCTTGCCGACGAACTGCCAGTTGTGGTCGCTGACCATGATGTCGATTTCGGTGTTGTAGCCGAACTTGACCTCTTCCGGCAGGTGCTCGAACTCGGGATAGTCCGGCCCCGCCTCGATCAACAGCACGTGCTTGCTGTGGTCCTCGGTCAACCGACTGGCGATAATCGACCCCGCCGACCCGGCTCCAATCACGATGTAGTCGTATTTCATGCGGATGCGCTCCTTGCTCCGCCGTACCCCGGCACACCGTACCCCGGTACAGATGTTAGGCGACGGCAATGGATTCAGCCGCCATGATATACAGGGCACTGTAACGGCGCAAGCGGGAGTGAGAACGCCGGACGGTTCCCCGTTAAGACGCTTGCCGCAGAGTTGCAGCCGGCTGGATTCCGGCGGTAAGGCTTTGCTTTTCCCGGTTCAACTCGCGGAAGTCGTATTCGGCTTGTAGCCCATGCCAGAATTGCTCGGACTGGCCGAAAAACGTGCCGAATCGAATCGACATCGCCGGCGTGATCGAGCGCTTGCCATGGACGATTTCGTTGATGGCGCGCGGGGCTACGCCAATCGCGCGGGCCATGGCATTTTGCGAGATGCCCATAGGCTTCAGGTATTCTTCCAAAAGGATTTCGCCGGGTGTGATCGGATTATCCATGCTCGGCCTAGTGCATCACCAATCCGCCGTCCACGTTGATGGTCTGGCCCGTGATGTTGCGCGCGCCGGGGCTGGCCAGGAACGCCGCCATCGCCGCGATGTCCTCCGGTTCGTTGGCCCGCCCGATGGGTATGTTCGATGCCCGCTGCGCCTGCAACTCGTCCACCGATAAGCCGGCCTCAGCCGCCCGCTGCTCCATCGTGGTGGTGGACATTGCGGTGATGGTTGAGCCCGGGCAGATGGCGTTCACGTTGATGTCGTAGCGCGCCAGCTGGTGGGCGGCGATCAATGTCATCGAGATTACCGCGCCCTTGCTGGCGGCGTAGGCCGCGTTGGACGTGCCCCGATAGCCCTTGCCCGCGATGGACGCGATGTTCACGATGCGGCCGCCCTCGCCCTGGTGGATCATCTGCCGGGCCGTCCGCTGCATCACGAAGAACGCGCCCCGCGCGTTCACCCGGTGGATGCGGTCCCAGTCCGCCTCGGTGATGTCCATGATGTCCAGGTAACGGGTGACGCCGGCGTTGTTCACCAGGATGTCCACCCTGCCCAGCGAGCTTACCGCCTCGGCGATCACCCGGTCGATGTCGTCGCCGTCGCCGATGTCGGCGGCAATGGCCACGCTCTGCCGCCCGGTTGCCCGCACGTCCGTCGCAGTTTCCTCCACGTTGTCGGCCATGATGTCCGTAACGGCGACGTTCGCCCCATCGTTCGCTAGCGCCAGAGCCGTGGCCCGACCCATGCCGCGCCCCGCGCCGGTAACCAGGGCTACCTTTCCTTCCAGAGACATGACATTTCCTCCAAATCTACAACGTCCGCAGCAAATCCTGGTAGTTCTCCCGGCCCGTGCGCCGCAGCCGGTGGTCGTCGGTAACCTCCATGTCGCCGGAGTCCTCCAGCAGCTCGATGTGCGCCACCACTTCGGTCAGTGCCGCGAAGAAGTTGCCTCCCTCCAGCTTGCGCCGCTCAAACGTGAGCCGCGTCACGTCCTCCAGCGGCTGCGGCTCCGGCCCTGCTGTTACCAATATGCGACCCAGCCGGCGCGCGTGGAACCGTATCAGGTCCGCCGCCCGCTGCGTGGTCTGGAAGTTGAACTTGTGGTTGTTGTACAGCCGGTGCGCCGGCAGCACCGCCACCTCCGGCCCCAGGTCGGCCACCCGCTGCAACGACTTCAGGTAGGTGAGCAGCCCAAAGGAATCGTCCGGGTCCTGATAATGGACCGGCAGGCTGCCGAGCACCGCCCGGTTGAACGCCGTTTTCATCGTCGGGTGCGGGCTGATCTCCGGCAGCACGTGGTCGCCGGTGAACACCATGCCGCTGCCCGGCCCGTTGTCGATCACCGCGCAGATCTCGTCGGGCGAATGACCCGGCGCGTGCATGTACTTCAGCTCGCCCTGCTGCTCGCCATGCCCGATGTGATGCCCCACCTGGTGAGTGCGCCGCGACGCCATGTAGCGTTCGCGCTCCTCCGAGTTCGACGGGCTGAACCCGTTGGCCTTCGCCGTTTCCCACATCGCCTGGTGGATGGGCGACGACGCCATGAATTGCAGATCTCGCGGATCAAATGGCAGCAGCGGCTGGTAGATGTCGTGGGCCCACAATTCCGCGCCCGACTGCTCGATCACCCGCGCCACGCCGCCATCGTGGTCGGCATGGCCGTGGGTGATGATGACCCGCTCGATGTCGCTGACTTCCAGGCCGCCCAACGCCATGCCCGACTTCAGCAGGTCAAACGACACTTCCGCTCCCGGGTCGATGAGGGTCAGTCCCTCGTTCTCGAAGATGTACGCCCAGGTCGGCCCGGTATGGGAATGTCCTTCCTGCGGCACCGCCACGGTGTGAATCGTTCGGCCGTGAGCATCCGTGAGGCGCAGGGTCATGCCGTTGCCGGCCGAATCGCCGTTGCGGAGGACATCCACCTCCGTGAAGTAGTCGGGCATCTGGGCTTTCCTCCTCTGGAATCCCGTGCTTGTGTCAGGGAATCCGGGACAGCATTATACTCGGTAATCGCCGGCGGCGGGGCGCGCCGGCAACTATCCAGCCACCTGCTATAATGCCGCCCAACAGGATCCGTGCGGCGTCAGTACAGGAGGTCCCACATGCGGTTGGAAGGCAAGGTTGCACTCATCAGCGGAGCGGCCAGCGGCGTTGAAGGCGAGTTGATGGGCTTCGGCGGCGCGGCGGCCCGCATGTTCTGCGACGAAGGCGCCAAGGTCGTCTTGGGCGACATCAACGCCGAGAGCGGCGAGCGTACCGCCGAGCAGATTCGCGCCGCCGGCGGCGACGCCACGTTCGTCAAGTTGGACGTCACCAACGAACAGGACTGGATCGACGCCGTCGCCGCCACCGTGTCCGCCTACGGAACCCTCAACGTGCTGGTCAACAACGCCGGCACCGGCGCCCGCTACACCGTTGAGGAAACCACCGAGGATGCCTGGGACGGCCAGATCGACGTCCACGCCAAGGGCACTTTCCTGGGCATCAAGCACGGCGTGCCCGAGATGCTGAAGGCCGGCGGCGGTTCCATCGTCAACATATCCTCAATCTACGGCATCGTGGGCAGCCCAACTTCCACCGCGTACCACGCCGCCAAGGGAGCCATCCGCCTGCTCACCAAGTCCGCAGCCATGCAGTACGCCGGCGACAACATCCGCGTCAACTCCATCCATCCCGGCTACTGCCACACGCCGCTGACCACCCGCAGCTACGACAACGAGCGGCATTTCGCCTGGATCAACGAGCGCATCCCCATCGGGCGAGTGGGCAACGCCGACGACATCGCCTACGGCATCGTGTTCCTCGCCTCCGACGAATCCTCGTACATGACCGGTTCCGAACTGGTCATCGACGGCGGCACCACGGCGCAGTAAAACCCATCACCGTCATTCCGGCGAAAGAACAGCCTGCCCCGTGCCTGACACGGGGTCACCCCGTAATTGATACGGGGCCGGAATCCAGAATTGTCTGAGTTGCAAGACACGGAGCATATTCATAATGGCGGTATCCAAAGAAAGAGTGCTGTTCAAAGAGCACGGCGCGCTGGTCACCTACGAGCGGTTCATCGAGCCCCAGGGCAAGGAATACCGTATCGAGGACATCCTGTCCGTCGAGATGGAGATCGTCGAGGAGGAATCCGACCGCCCGCCCATCCGCTGGTGGCGCACCGTGGGCGGCGGCGGAATCATCGGGTTCGCCGTGGCCGCCGTTGGCGGATTCGCCGGCGCCTGGCTCACCATGGGCATCTTCGTGGTGCTGGTGGCGGTCGCCGTCACCTGGTGGGGCAACCGCATCCGCTCCAACAAGTTCAAGGTATATCACGTCATCGTAACCCTGCCCACCAACCGGGAAGACCGGCAGGAGCACCGCATCGTATCCTCCACCAGCCGCTTCTTCAGCGAACGCCTGAAAGTGGCGCTGGAACGCGCCATGATCGAACGCCCCGCACGCTACGAAAACCGGTAATCAGCTCACGTCGATAACAACCTTCCCCACCGTGGCCGCCCGCACTGCCTCGTGCGCGCCGGCCGTATCCTCCAGCGGGAAGTGTGGCCCGTCCATGCCCACCAGTTCGCCCGACGCCAGCCAGCGGTTGGTGTCCTCTACGCCGGCGGTCTTGGCCTCTTCCGGCATGTCGTACACCAGCACGTGGCGCACGTTGACGTTGCTCACGGGAAACTGGAACGGCGGCGCCGGCCCGTCTCCGGCCGCGTAAATGGTGATGCTGCCGCTCCGTTTGATGATCCGCTGGCTCACCGCGAAGTTGCCCGAGTAGTCCACCTCCACGATCAGGTCAACTCCCTCGCCATCCGTAAGCTCCAGGATGCGCGCGGCGGTGTCCTCGGTGCGGTAGTTCACGGTGTGGTGCGCCCCCGCCTGCCGCGCGATTTCGGCCTTGGCGTCGCCGCTCACCGTGCTGATGATGTTGGCCGCGCCGCCGTTCCGCGCCATCTGCAACGCCATGTTGCCCACGGCTCCCGCGCCGCCGGGCACCAGCACCGTCTTGCCCGCCACCGGCCCGTCGGCGAACACGCAGCGGTGCGCCGTCAGCGCCGGCACGCCCAGACCGGCGGCCAGGGTGAAGTCCACGTTGTCGGGCAACGGCGCCGCTCGGTTGGCCGGTTGCACCGTGTACTCGGCGGCGGTGCCAAAGGGCCGGCCGAACTGCGACTGGTACAGCCACACCCGCTCGCCGATGCGACTTTCCGGCACGCCGTCGCCCACCTGGTCGATGACTCCCGCGCCGTCCTGGTTGGGAATGACGCGGGGAAAGGCGGTGCCCGGGCCGGCGACCTGCCGGCGTTTCCAGTCCGACGGGTTCACGCCCGACGTTACGACGCGGACGCGCACCTCGCTCGGCCCCGGTTCCGGATCAGCCATTTCACCGAACTGGAGCACCGAAGCGTCCCCGTTTTCCTCATACCAGACTGCGCGCATGAAATCTCCTCTGTTCACCTGAAGAAGTGCGGATAAGAATACACGAACTCACGTAGGGGCGAATAATCATTCGCCCTTACTACGCCGCCGCCGTATCAACGCCAACGCAACCAAACCCGCCGGCGCAGCCAGCAGCGCCAGGGATGCCAATTGTGTCGGGATGCCGCTTGACTGCTCAGGCGCCGCTCCGCAGCCTCCGCCCGACGACATGGCCGGGGCCGATTGAGTCGGCGGCGGCTTGGGGGTGTAGGTGGGTTCCGGCGCCGCGGTCGGCGTGGGCCGGCGTGTCGATTCCTGGGGCGTTGCGGCGGGACCCTGTGCCATCGCCGGCGGAGTCGTCGGCGTGGGCCGGCGCGTTGGCAGAACCTGCAGCGGCGGCGGCGGCGGTGTGGACAAATCCCTCGGCGCCAGGCCCACGCTCTCGCGCCATTTGTTGTCCAGCTCGGGTACGCTGACTCCGTACACGGCGATCAGCGCCTTCTCGAAATTGTGCGTGGTTCGGATGGTTGCGAAGAGCTCCGCCATCAGCCCGTGATCGTAGGTTTCCAGCATGTACGACGCTACGGCATGGCCCTGGCCGTAGGCTCGCAGCGTTTCCTGCGGCGTCCCGGCGAACGTCCGCAGTCCGGCCAGCGGCGGCACTTGGTCGTTTTCCACCGCGAAGTCCATGTAACGCTCGAACTCGCTGCTGGGCTGACGCTCCGAATACACCGCCAGCCCTTCGTTCAACCACAGGTGAACTTGAGAGTACGCGCTGCCGGCGGCGTCGGCCACCAGCAGGTGCGTGAATTCGTGCGCGGCGGTGGTCAGCGTGTTGTCGCCCAGGAACAGGTCTCTCTCTCCGTCCACCAGCAGCGTCCTTTCGTCGGCGAAGGCTTGGCCCAGTGTTCGTAGATGGCGGGCGGCGACTCGGGACGAGGGTCTCAGCGCCTCTCGCATATGATCGTAGTTCGAATAGACGACGATGCTCATGGGCTCGGTGAGTTCCACGCCCAGAATCGGGCCCATGTGCTGGTAGGTCTCGTCGGCCACCATGAGCACCGCATCGGCCCGAACCTCGGACAACTGGTCATACTGGTAGTAATAGACGTTGATCAGCCCCGATGATTTAACGTCCCAATCCAGGCCGGTGTTCAGATACACCAGGGTTTCCGGCTCGGTCTCAAACTGCTCGCCGTCCACGGTGCGGATGTCGAAGTGATATTCCAGCCGGGTGCCGGTTGGAATGTACTCGTTGGATGTCTTGCTCTGAAACACCGCCTCCCCGGAGATGGAAGCGCCCGGCTCGAATTCCACCGTCCGGTACGTTCTCCGGCTGGACTGTCCCAGCTTCCGCACGTACACCCGTATCTCATCGATGTCGCTGGCGCTTTCCGCTTCGATGTAAAACCGCAGGCCATCGGGAAACCGGTTCTCAACCCCTTGCGTGCTAACTGTGATGGCGCCCTGCGCCGCCGATGGCAGCGGCAGCGCCAGGTAGAGGCACACGGCAAGGACGGCGCCGAGCGCGACGAGGGGGATTATGGGCTTCTTCACGCTGAACGTTCCTTGTGTCATTGCTTGCGGTTGTCGGTTATACGCGCCGCGACAAGTTCCGGACTTGCCGGCCGGATCCCGGCGGCGCCTGCGCTATTTCCAACGGTGTTGCGCGCCCGCTCGCGAGTCGTTCCTTGACCGGCGCAATGGCCCGCCCTACAATCTTACCGTCGCAACGTCCCGATGTGTAGTGTTGCCCGGATGCAGGTCGTTGCCGATTACTCCAAGAACCGTGGTGGCTGTACCATGCCCATAAGAGTCGGCCGTGTGCCGTACCTGGAAGCCGAACCTTTCTATTTCGATATGGAGCGACGGGGGATCGAGTTGCGGCAAACCACGCCCCGCGAACTCGGCGACGCCCTGGCTAACGGCGAACTGGACGCAGGCCCGGCCCACCTCTCCGACGCATTCCGTCTGGAAGACCGTTTCGAGCCGGTCAGCGGGTTCTGCTTCTCCACCCAGTCCCGCGCCGTGAGCGTATCACTGTATTCGCAACTCCCCATGGCAGAGCTGGGCGGCGTCGCCATCGGTGTTTCCGACGAGGACGTCACCGCCGCCAAGCTGCTGGAAGTCTTGCAGCGCCGCAAGTACGGCGTGGAACCCGGCGAGTTCGCCGTCCGGCCCGGCGACGTCATACGACCCGACGAATCCTTTGACGCCTTCCTGCTGATTGGCAACCGCGCCCTGCGTCGTCGTCGGGGCGCCCGCGGTTTCCCCCACCGCTTCGACCTGGGCGCCGAGTGGACCCAGTGGACCAACCTGCCCTTCGTGTTCAGCCGGTGGGTGATGCGTAAGGACATGGACGCCCGTGAAAAGGCGACCCTGGAAGACTCCCTGTACGTAGGCCTGGAGGAAGGCGTGGACGGCTTGTACCACCTCAACGAGCCCCGCGACGAGCTGCTGATGCTGCCCCGCGACGTGGTCGAATACGTCCAGGGCATCCGCTACTACGTGGGCCGGTCCGAGCAGCAGGCCATCGCCCGTTTTCGTGAGTACCTCGATGAATTAAACCACTAGGCTTGTGACAAATACCGTCATTCCCACCACCCCACCGTCATTCCCGCGAAAGCGGGAATCCAGGAAATTCCACGTCAGCTTCGGACGATGGCAAAGGTAACCGACCGCATCAGCGCGGCAACGGGCCGTCGTGCTTTCATCTGCGACTATTCTCCACCCCGTTCCGGCCGTCCCGAAGACGTGCCAGCGCCTCCGGCTAACGCCGATTTCGTATCCGTTGCCTATAATCCCGGCCGGGCGGTGCGGGTCAACTCGGTACCGATGGCCGCAGTTCTGCTAGACCAGCACAGCGCAGACCCCATCTTCACCCTGGCCACCCGGGACATGAACCGCCTGGCGCTGGAATCGCTGTTGCTGGGGGCGCAGGCCCTCGGATTGGAAAACGTCATAGTCGTGGCCGGAGACCCTTTCGGCCCGCGCGACGTGGCGGCTCCGGTCAACGACTACCTCGCCACTGAACTCATCGCGGCCATCGCCAACCTCAATCAAGGAGTTGACCACCGGGAACGTCCGCTCAGGGCGGCTACCGATTTTTGCATCGGCGCTACGGTGGACCTGGGACGCGGCATCGAGCGGGAAGCGCGCCTGGCCGTGCGTAAGATTGCATCCGGAGCGCACTTCCTCATCACTCAGCCCGTGTTCGACCCCGACGACGTGGGGCGATTCGCCGACGCCTGCGCCCGCGCATCCGGCGAAGCATTGGCCGTCCCTGTGTTCTACGGCGTGGGACTCATCGAACCGGACGGCGTTTCCTTCGCCAGCGTGCCCCAATGGGTTACGGACGATCTGGCCAACGGTCGCTCCGGCGTGGACATCGCGCTGCAAGTGTGGTCAACATTGCAATCAGCGGGCGTCGGGGATTGCTACGTCGTCCCGCCAGTACGACGCAGCGGCGCCAGAAACTACGCAGCCGCCCGCGAATTTATCCAACGGGCGGCCTGAGAGTAGATAATCGTCATTAGCGGGTTATCCCGAATCTCCCGCTCCGTTCAACTTGCTGAGCACTTCCGGCGGCATCTGCACGTCATGCTCCTTCAGCAACGCAACGATTTCCGCCCGTCCAGCCGCACGGCCTTCCTTACGACCTTCCTCAAGGGCCTTCGCCCTGGCCTTCTCGTCCCTGGCGCGGGCCCATCTCTCAGCGGCGTCTTTGGCAGCGAAGAACATGAACACACCTCCGAACATGAGCGCCGCAGTAGGAAACAACAGCGCAGTCGCTACGATGATTATACCAGTTTCGTTGGTGGCCAGCCGGTTGAGGAAGCCGAGCAATGGCCACCCGACGCACGTTGAGCATTGGTTCAGCCCAATTGCAAACCACATGCTTACGCTGATTGATATTGTCCCGTCAAAAAACCGCCAGTTCAGCAGGCGTCCGCCACGATTTACAGTTTGCGGTTCAGTTTGCACAGCGTACTTAGGGACCCCACGGCGGCGCGGCGGCAACATCCCCGTCGCTCACGATGTCCACTACCGCCGGACGGTTCGCGCTGACGGCCTGGTCCAGCGCCAAATTGATCTGGTTGGGATCGGTCACCCGGATACCCAGCGCGCCCATGGACTCTGCGATCCGCGCGAAGTTGGTATCGGTGAACCGCCACAGATCGGCGGAGTTGTCGTTCTCTCTGCCGGCGTAAGCGGCCTCGTCGCCCCGGCGGTCCTGGTTCAGCCCGCCGTTGTTGTGCACCACGATCACCGCGTTGATGCCGTAGCGCACGGCAGTCTCCAGCTCGCCGATGTGGTACCACATCCCGCCGTCTCCGGTCCAGCACACCACCGGGCGGTCCGGCACGCCGCACTTCGCGCCCAGCGCGGCCGGCAGCCCCCAGCCCAGCGAGCCGGCAGCCCGCAGGTATGACTGCCCGGGATGGTGCAGCTCCACCATGCTGCCCGTCCAAATGCCGGCGTGTCCCGTGTCGGCGATCAGCACGGCGTCGGAGGGCAGGAAGTTGGTCAACTCCTGGCACAGCCGCTCCGGGCGAATCGGCACCGCGTCGGAGGTGAGCACGTCATGGTGTTCGTCCCGCCAGTTCTGCACGTGTTCCTGGGCACGGGAAACCCAGCCGGCGTTGCCGCCCGTGGGCTCCAGCACGTCGATGAGCCGTTCCAGCGTCCGCTTGGCGTCGCCCAGCAGCCCATAGGCGCCCTGATACGAACGCCCCAACTCGCTGGCGTCAATGTCAATCTGGATGGTCGGCGTACCCTCGGCCGGCAAGCGCCAGTCCAGCGTCACCTGGCTCCCGGTGTGGCTGCCGATGAACAACACCAGGTCGGCCTCCGACACCACCCGGTTGGCCGACCAGCGCGAGTAGCTGCCCACCACGCCCACTGACAGCGGGTGATTCTCGGGGATGCAGCCCTTGGCGTTCAACGCCGTCGCCACCGGAATATTCAGCATCTCGGCCAGCCGTACCACCTCGGCCTCCGCGCCCGACGCGGTCACGCCGCCGCCGGCCACGATCACCGGCCGCTCCGCCTGCGACAGGATGCGCGCCGCCTCGCGGACTCGCTCCGGCTCCGGCTCGGGACGGAATGCTGGCCGCTGCGTGAACGGCTCCTCAACTATCACGTCAATGTCCAGCTCGCCGTCGGTAATCACGTCGCCGGATATGCCGGAAAAGTCCAGATGCGCCGGCAGCGTCTGCCCGGTGGTCACCTCGCGGAACGCCTGCCGCAGCAGGTGCGGCAGCTGGTCCACCGTCTCTACCTCGACGCTGTACTTGGTAACCGACGCGAAGGGACGGGAGTGCTCGATCTCCTGGTACGAGTTGCGGTGCCGGTGCATGGGCGGGCGGTGTCCCGTGATGGCGATGACCGGCGAAACGCCCAGGTAGGCATCCTGCAAGCCGGCGGCCAGGTTGGCCGCGCCCACCGACTGGGCAAAGCACAGGCCCGGCTTGCCGGTGACGCGCGCGTAGGCGTCGGCCATGTACGCCGCCGATTTCTCGCCGTGGGAGATGACGCGCTGGATGCCAACGTCCTCCATCTCAACGAGGGCGCGGCGGATGATAGCAGGAACAAAGAAAACGTGGGTAACGCCGTACTCGCGCAGCGTTTCGGCGAGGAATCGGGCGCCGGTCATTCTGGGCATGGGGAGCCTCCTGATTAAATTTGACCGTCATTCCCGCGCAGGCGGGAATCCAGTCCGCCAGAGGCGGATTGTCGCAAGGGCTTCTGGATTCCGGCTTTCGCCGGAATGACGGGGTTAGCGGGGACGATGTAGGTGAGATGACTGGAGTGGCTAGACGCCGCGCTCGTCAAATACTTCCTTGGCCACGCGCACCGCATTGGCCGCCACCGGCCAGCCGGCGTAAAACGCCATGTGCGCAATTACCTCGGAGATCTCCTCGCGAGTGACGCCGTTGTCCAGCGCGCGCCCGATGTGGCCGCGCAGCTGGTCGGTGCGATACAGCGCGGTCAGGGTCGCCACGGTGATCAGGCTGCGGTCGCGCTTGGACAGTTCGGGTCTTTCCCAAACGTCGCCAAACAACACGTCGGCCGATAGCTCGGCCAGTTTGGGGGAAATTTCCTGCATCACGGTTCGGGCTGCGGGCTGCGTCATAACGCCTCCTGTATTGGGCTTGGCTTGGGGTATGGATAGCGCGGCAGCGCACATTATGTCGCCACCGCCTCCGGCAGTATAGTACGTAACCGACCGGATTGGGTAGGGGCGCACAATGGCACCTGTCGTAGGACAACCTCAAAGGAGAAAGCCCTTCGAAACGCCATAGCCAAGCTGACCAACCGAAAACCCCTCCATGCAGTGAAAGCGTTTGACACGAAAGGGGCGCGGACACTACAGTTGAAACGATGGCTCAAGTTCCGCCTGCGTCTGCCCAGGCCCGGCGGGACTGTCGAGTCACGAGACCATTGATTGCGCGAGGGAGCCTGTTCATGGCATTACAGTTTGGAGTATTCGACCACATCGAGCCTATTCCCGGTGTACCACTGGACCGGATTTACCGGGAACGGCTGGACCAGATTGAGATGCTGGAGGAGGCCGGGTTCTATTCCTACCACCTGGCCGAACACCACACGCCGGCGGTCCACAGCCTTGCGCCGTCTCAGAACGTGTTCCTCGCCGCCGCCGCCCAGCGCACGAAGACCATGCGGCTGGGCCCCTGCGTGTACGTGCTGCCCCTCCACCATCCCGTGCGGCTCATCGAGGAAATCTGCATGCTGGACAACCTCAGCGACGGGCGCATGGACATCGGTGTGGGTCGCGGGGGCATCATCGAGGCCTACTTCTGGGGCCAGGAAGGGGACGTGGAGATGAACTACGCCCGCTACCTGGAGACGCTGGACGTGGTCAAGGCGGGGCTGGGCAACGACTCGCTGACCTATCGGGGCGAGTTCTACAACTTCGACGACCTGCCCATGCGATTGCGGCCCAAGCAGGACCCATACCCGCCCCTGTGGTACATGCGCAACGTGGAGACATCGGCCGTCAACGGCATGCACTCCATCATCGTGGGCAACCTCGGCTCATTCCAGGCCAACGTGGAGCGCTACTTCCAGCTCTGGGATGAGCACCAGGGCCCCGGGGCCCTCAACGCCCAGGGCGAAGCGCCCAAGATCGGGTTGGTCAACCACCTCTACCTTGCCGAGACGGACGCGGAAGCGGCCAGGATTGCCCAACCCGCCTGGGAACAGTACAAGTGGAACCTGGCCGCTCCCCGACGGCTCGAGGCGGAGCGCCGCGGCCTGACCCAGTTCATGGGCAGCGAGGCCAATCCCCGGCCGTCCAACCTGCCCGACCGGGAGGCCCAGACCGCCCAACCCGCCGCAACCCGCCGCTCCGGTTCCGCCGCGCTCGAGGAGCACGCCGCTCCGGGAGGCGGCGGGTTCAACGTCGTTGCCGGCTCCCCGGATTCCATCCGGCATTACATGGACGACTATCTGGAGACCGGCGCCAACTACTTCGTAGCCGGCTTCCAGTGGGGCCACCTGTCCCACGAAGACACCATGCGCTCGATAGAGCTGTTCGTGTCTGAAGTGATGCCACACTACACCCCGTAAGGAGAACGACAATATGACCACAGCCCATACCCATGACCATCCCCATGCTCACCCGCAGGCGGCCGGCGACATGCGGGGCGCGGCCTTGGCCCTGCTGAACAGCCTCGACGCCAACCAGAAGTCCGCCATCAACTTCAGCTACTACGACGGCGAGCGGATCTTCTGGTACTACCCGCCGCTGAACCGCCACGGCCTGCAACTCCGCGACATGAACGAGGAACAGCGCAAACTGGCCTACGCCCTCATGGCCACCGGCCTCACCGAGGACTCCAACCGCAAGGCTCAGCTCATCATCGAGCATGAAGCCGTCCTCGGCCCGCTGGAACAGGAACGGGGCCGCGTAACCTTCGTGCGCGACCCCCTGCTCTATGCCTGGACTATCTTCGGCGACCCCGCCAACGATGGAGAACCCTGGGGCTGGCGCGTGGAGGGACACCACGTTTCCCTGCACTACAGCGTCTGGGGCGACCGCGTGCTGTCCATGACTCCCTTCTTCTTCGGCGCAAACCCCGCCGAGGTGCCCAAGGGACCCAAACAGGGCCTCCGCATCCTGGGCGACAGCCAGGACATCGCCCTGGAGCTCATGGAGAGCCTGGACGCCGGCCAGAAGAGCCGCGCCATGATCTACGACGAGGCCCCCGCCGACATCATCACCTTCAACTCCTCCCGCGCCTCGCTGCCCAAAGAGGAGGGCCTGCCCGCGTCGGCCATGTCCGGCACGCAGCGCGAGATGCTGATGGCCCTGGCCAGCGAGTACGTCACCCGCATCCGCGCCGACCTCGCCGAGGACAAGCTCACCGCCCTGCGCGAGGGCGGCCTGGAAAAGATCCACCTGGCCTGGGGCGGCCCCGTTGACCGCAGACAGCCCCACTACTACCGGCTGCACGGCGGCGATTTCGTCGTCGAGTACGACAACCGGCAGAACGGCGCCAACCACATCCACTCCGTCCTCCGCGACGTCAACAACGACTTCGCCGCCGACGTAATGCGCGACCACCTCCTCATGTACCACGTCCTGTAGGCCGCGCAGAGTCGCGCCGACCCTAGTATTGGGGAGTGGTCATGCGCCGCTCCCCCTTATAATCACTGCAATGGAAATCCGCACTACCGACACCTACGCCCGCTGGTTCAGGCGACTACGCGACCGGGAGGCGAAAAGGATTATTGATACACGCATAGCCAGGTTGGCGACGGGCAATCCGGGCGACGTCGCGCCGGTGGGTGGTGGCGTATCAGAACTGCGAATTGACTACGGGCCGGGCTATCGGGTGTATTATGTGCAACGCGAACGGCGGTTGATTATCCTGTTGGCTGGTGGCGACAAAGACGGCCAGAACCGTGATATTGTTCGAGCGCGCAACTTGGCGCGCGAGTTGTGATTTGAGGAGGCAGCAATGACAAAGGTCAAAACGTATCCGTGGGATCCGGCAGAGCACATCACGGACGGAGAGCATGTTATAGCTTACCTCCACGTTATCACGAAAGAGGAATACGACCCGTATGTAACGCCTTATTTCTTGGACTGCATCGCCCGCTCCAGGGGTGTGGCCGAGATTGCCGGCCTGGTTTGCCACGAATCCGACGACGGAAACCGCTCCATAACCATCACCACCATAAGCGGCGCGGAGACAACCATAGCCATCGCGCCCGAGGTTGATGTGGATAGCATCCGCAGGGCTCTCACTCCGGCGCCCACGCCTGCCTCTCCTTGAACCCCGTCAGTTTCCTATCGCACATATGACACGACCTTGGGGGAGCGGATTTATGCCGTTCCCCTCTCGTTTTGCGATAATGCTCTGCCACAACTCTGTGCAGAGGTCATCATGGAAGCCCAGGAAATCGTCCGACAGGCCCGCGACGCCGGGGTCAAGCTGGTCATGTTCGCCTACTGCGACAACAGCGGCATCATCCGCGGCAAATCTACCCACGTCTCCGGCCTCGAACGTCGCCTGACCTCTGGTATCGGCGTCACCACGGCCATGCAGGCCATGGGCGACATGGATCGGTTGCAGGTGATGGACGGCATGGGGCCGGTGGGCGAGTTTCGCATGATGCCCGACCTGGATACTTTCACGCTCCTGCCCTACGCCCCAAAGCGCGCCCTGGTCCTGGTGGACATGATCACCATGGACCAGGAACCCTGGGCGGCCTGCCCTCGCAATTTTCTCAAGCGGATGCTGGCGCAAGCTGAGTCCATGGGCATCACCTTCCAGGCCGCGTTTGAACCGGAGTGGTATCTGGCCCGCCGCGATGGCGATACGTTCGTCCCCATGGACGAGAGCCTGGACAACTCCACCCTCGGCGCGGCCATCGCCCGCGAGGTCGTTGACGACGTGGTGGACGCGCTGGAAGCCCAGGGTCTGGCAATCGAGCAGTACCACACCGAGGTCGGACACGGCCAGCAGGAACTCAGCATCACCCACGCCGACGCCCTCCGCGCCGCCGACAACCACGTCATCTACCGCGAAACGGTGCGCAACGTCGCCTGGCAACACGGCTGGCTGGCGTCCTTCGCGCCCAAACCCTTCCCCGACCAGGCGGGCAACGGCAACCACACCCACATCAGCGCGTGGGACGCCGCCGGCGAGCGCAACCTGTTCTACGACCCCGACGATGCGATGCAGCTCAGCGAGCTGGCCTACCATTTTATCGCCGGTATCATGGATCATCTGCCGGGTCTCACTTTGCTCACCGGCCCCAGCATGAACAGCTACCGCCGCATCTCGCCCGGTTCGTGGAGTACCGCCTACGTCTGTTATGGGCCAGACAACCGCGAAGCCGCGCTGCGGGTACCCTCCCGGTTCTGGGGTTCTGAGATGGCGTCCACCAACCTGGAGTTCCGGCCGGCCGATTCCAGCTCCAACCCCTACATCGCCCTGGCCGGAATCATCGCCGCCGGTCTCGACGGCATCCGGCGCAGCCTGCCCTCCGCCGACGGCCTCCTCATCGACGTGGACCCGGCACGCCTGACACCCGACGAATTGACGGCCCGCGGCATCAAGCGGCTACCGTCAACCCTGCTGGAAGCCATCCACGCGCTGGAGACGGACACCGTGCTCACCGACGCCATGGGCCCGCTGCTATCCGACTCATACCTCACCGTCCGAAAAGCCGATTGGGAACTGTTTTCTCAGCGCGACGTGGACTTTGAAATCCGCCATCACTTCTACAAATACTGAAATGGAACGGGCTTGTTGCGTCGATTTGTTATCATATAGTTGCGCATTCCAAAAATGACCCGCAGCAGGAGCCTCCCAACATGTCCACCATTCTCGATCGCATTGACCCCACCGTTGCCGACGCCATCCAGAACGAGAACCGCCGCCAGCGCGATTCCATCGTCCTGATCGCATCGGAAAACTACGCCAGCAAGGCCGTGCTGGAAGCCCAGGCGCAGTTGATGAACAACAAGTACGCTGAGGGCTATCCCGGCCGGCGCTACTACGGCGGCTGCGAGTTCGTGGACGTGGTGGAAACCCTGGCCATCGACCGCGCCAGGGAACTCTTCGGCGCGGAGCACGCCAACGTACAGGCCCACAGCGGCGCTCAGGCCAACATGGCCGCCTACTTCGCCGTGCTGGAGCCGGGCGATACCGTCATGGGAATGCAACTGGACATGGGCGGCCACCTCACCCACGGGGCCGGCGTCAACTTCTCGGGCAACCTCTACCAGTTCGTTCCCTACGGCGTCGATCAGGAAACCGAGACCATCGACTACGACCAGGTTGAGCGCCTGGCCAAGGAGCACAACCCCAAGCTCATCGTCGCCGGATGCAGCAGCTACTCCCGGGTGCTGGACTTTCCCCGCTTCCGCGCCATCGCCGACTCCGTGGGCGCGCTGCTCATGGTGGACATGGCGCACATCTCCGGCCTCGTCGCCGGCGGCGCCCACCCGTCGCCCTTCCCCCATGCACAGATCGTGACGTCAACCACGCAGAAGACCCTGCGGGGGCCGCGCGGCGGCATGATCCTGACCGAGGAGGAGCTGGGCCGCAAGGTTGACTTCGCCGTGTTCCCCTACATGCAGGGTGGCCCGTTCATGCACGTCATCGCCGCCAAGGCCGTCTGTTTCGGCGAGGCTCTGCAACCCGACTTCGCCCGCTATGCCCGCCAGGTGGTCGCCAACGCCCAGGTCATGGCCCAGGAGCTTTCCGAGGCCGGTGTGCGCCTGGTGGCCGGCGGCACCGACAACCACCTGATGTTGGTGGACCTGACTCCCCTGGGCATCACTGGACGGCAGGCGGAGCGGGCCCTGGAATCCGTGGACATTGTGGCCAACAAGAATGCCATCCCTTACGACCAGTTGCCGCCGCGCACCGCGTCCGGCCTGCGCCTGGGCACCCCGGCCATCACCAGCCGGGGCATGAGTGAGGAGGACACGCGGGAGGTTGCCAAGCTCATCGTCCGCACTCTGGGCAGCATCGGCGACGAAACCGCCATGTCGCAAATCCGCGACGAGGTGCGCCAGTTGAGCAACCGCTTCCCAGTCCCGGGGCTGGACGAAGATTAGGTCTGAATCCCCTCTCCCTCGATGGGAGAGGGTTAGGGTGAGGGTGAAGTCTGACCCTGCAACATCGCTGAAATAGCCTCGCAAACCCCATCCGTTTCGCTCAAAACCTGGTTGTTCCACAATCTCAAGACCCTGAAACCTCTGGACTCTAACCACCGCGTGCGTTGCTCATCATATTCCGCTTGCGCTTGGTGCTGCCCACCATCAACCTCTACGACGACCTTTTTCGCAAAACATACGAAATCAACAATGTAACTTCCAATAGGAACTTGCCGCCGGAATTTATAGCCGGCCAGCTGACGGTTGCGCAGGATTGACCAGAGTTTACGCTCTGCATCAGTCGATTGGTGGCGCAGTTCGCGCGCCTTCTGACTTGCGTCCATCACCCTCACCCCAACCCTCTCCCATCGAGGGAGAGGGAGCAATTGGAAGTTGCCTGCCCTTGTCAGCTTGTCAGGGAAGAGGAGGCTTCCTTCCCACAAACAGGTTCCCGCCAAACCCACCCTCGTAGGCGTTGGTCTGGATGTATTCGGCGTCCAGGCCGGCCGTCTTCAGCAGGTTCAACCAGGTCTCGGCCGCGAACAACCCGCCCCTATGCCGGTCCACCTCCACCTGTAGCTCGCCGCCTTCGTCGATTACGAAGATGAAAACCGACTCGACGCTGGTTAATCCGGGCTGCGGCTTCCCCACGTACTCGATGAAAGTAACCGACCGGTCTTCGGCTTCACGGGTCCATTCCACCACGCGCGGGCCGCTGAACGTTTCCTGAACGCAGTCCGGCGCCAGCAACAACAACCCGCCCGTATTCAAATGCGCTGCGGCGGTCTCAATCGCCGCCCACAGGTCATCCTCGGTGATCATGTAGTTCACGGCGTCGTGGATCGCGACCACGTCAAACTCTCGCCCCAGCCGGATGGTGCGCATGTCCCCAACGTGGTGCAGCGTCTGCGGGTTGAGCCGCCGCGAAATCTCCAGCATCTGCGGCGATAAGTCCACCGCCTCGGTGATGAAATACGGCGTCAGATGGGAGAGCAGGTGCCCACCGCCGCAGCCCAGTTCCAGTAGCGTCGGCAGGGTTTGTCCGGGACTCGGCGCGACGTCAAGACGGTCCCGGATTACGTCCAGCCATTCCTGCGCCTCGACCAGATATTCCTCAGGCGGGCTGATGACGGGCCAGAGGTGGGCAAGGTCACTATAGAGGCGAAGTGTCATCCGAAAATCATGCAGCCCTTGCGCCGATGCCAAGGGTGTCGATGTACAAGTATTCCCGCACCCGCGCCAGCCAGACGCCGGGATGCGGTGGATTATTGTACAACCAACGCTCCAGGTTGCTGATCACCACGCCCGCTTCCAACTCTACAAATGGACAGCCCAGCTCGTACCAGCGATCAATCATGCGCCCGGCGTCTGACGGCAGGCCCCATGCCGACGGTTCAGCGAGAGTTGCAATGTTGTCTATCATCCTGCGACCTCCTGTTCTATATCGCACGATTGTACGAAACAAACGGACGCAATGCAACCTCGGATTCCCTCCCTATGCTGAGCCTCCGGCTATTGCCTCACGCGTTCCCGGTTGCGCCTGCCCCGACGCTGCGCCATAATGCGCACATCCGGGATAATCTGAGCGGTCCGCTGCCGGCGGACACGGGAGGGACGCCAAATGCCGCAAGCCGGGATTCCATCGGAACAGGAAGTGCTGGGCTGGTTCGACAGTCTGTCCAACTGGGGGCGCTGGGGCGACGATGACGAGCTGGGCACACCGAACCTCATCACCCCGGAGAAAACCCGCGCCGCCCTGGCCACGGTGCAGGAAGGCCACTGCGTTTCACTGTCCCGCGAACTCACCTGGGACCCCGCCGTGGACGTGCCGGCCCCGCCCGTGCATTACATGATTGAAAGCGGCGAGGGTTGGGCCTCCGGCGACAAAGTGTCCAACCGCGCGTCCGCCGTGGCTATGGACTACATCGGAATGATCTTCCACGGCGTCACCGTTACCCACGTGGACAGCCTGGCCCATTTCTTCTGGGACGGCAAAACCTACAACGGCAAGCCGGCCCACATGGTGTCCACCAGCCTGGGCGCCACCGTCTGCTCGGTCGAGCAGGCGCACAAGGGATTCATCACCCGGGGCGTGCTGGTTGATGTGCCCTACGTGCGCGGCATCGACTGGGTTGAGCGCGGCGAGGGCGTCATGCCCGACGACATCCTGGCCGCCGAGGAACGCTGCGGGTTCCGCATCGAATCGGGAGACGTCCTGCTCGTGCGAACCGGCCAACTGCATCGGCGTAACGTGGAGGGGCCGGTGCCCCGGGAGGCCGGGTCAACCGCCTGCCAGGCCGCGTGCCTGCCCTTGTTCCGGGAGCGGGACATTGCCGTGCTGGGTTCCGACACCGGCAACGACGTGGGCCCGCCTCAGTACCCCGGCCAACTTACCAACCCGATTCACCAGGTTTCCATCGTCGCCATGGGCCTGTGGATTCTGGACAACGCCAACCTGGAGGACGTCGCCGAAGCCTGCCGGGAGCGCAACCGCTGGACCTTCATGGTCAGCATCAACCCCTTGCGTATGCAGAACACCACCGGCTCCCCGGTAAATCCCGTGGCCGTGTTTTGAGGAGGTGCGTATATGGCGGAAACTGGTGAATCAACCGTCTCTATGGAGGACTTTCGCGCCCTTGTCCGCATCGCCGGCCTGCCTTTGGATGACTCGGAATTGGAAGAGCTGCTGCCCTTGTACCAGTTTCTGAAGAACCGGGTTGACATGCTCCATGAGGCCGACCTGCCCCTGGGCGGCCAGGCGATGACCTTCCCGGCGGACTGGAGCAAGTAGGGTTCCCCACCCGGCATTTGAGGTGATTGGCATGGCCTTGTCCAGCGAGTTGCACTACCTGACTATCGGCGAAGCGGCGCCGCTGATCGCTTCCGGAGAACTCTCCCCGGTTGAACTGACGCGCGCGTACCTGGCCCGCATCGCCGCCGTCGATGGGCAGCTCGATTCATTCGTCACCCTCACGCCGGACTTCGCCCTCTCTCAGGCTCGGCAGGCGGAAGCCGAAATCCGCGCCGGCAAGTACCGGGGGCCGCTGCACGGCATTCCCATCGCCCTGAAGGACCTGTACGATACCGCCGGCATTAGGACCACCGCCATGTCCCGCGTAACGCCCGACCGCGTGCCCGACGAGGATGCCACCACCGTCGCCAGGCTCTACAAAGCCGGCGCGGTGCTCCTGGGTAAGCTGGCGATGCACGAGTTCGCCCTCGGCGGCCCCGACTTCACCAGCCTGTTCCCGCCGGCGCGCAACCCCTGGAACACCGCGCACATGCCCGGCGGCAGCAGCAGCGGCTCGGGCGCGGCGGTCGCCGCCGGTCTGTGCATGGGCGCGTTGGGTTCGGACACGGGCGGCAGCATCCGGGGGCCGGCCTCCATGTGCGGCATCGCCGGCATCAAACCCACCTTCGGGCGGGTCAGCAACTTCGGCGTGGTGCCATTGTCATGGTCGCAGGACCACTGCGGCCCCATGACGTGGACCGTGGAGGATTGCGCCATCATGCTCCAGGCCATCGCCGGCTATGATCCTAAGGATCCCACCACCGCCGACGTTCCGGTGCCGGACTACCTGGCCGCTCTGCGCGAAGGCGTGCGCGGCCTCACCGTCGGCGTGCCCCGGGAGTATTTCTACGAGGAGGCCCCGGGCGTGGACGTCCAGGTGATTCAGGCTGCTGAACGCGGCCTGGAAACCCTGTCCGAATTGGGCGCGGAGATACAGGACGTGGAAATCCCCCACATCAAGTACGCCCAGACCGCCAACCAGGTCATCATGATGTCCGAGGCTTACTCGTTCCACGAGGCCAACCTCAGGACTCGACGGCACGACTACGGCAACCTGGTACGCAACCGTTTCCTGCTCGGCGGCCTGCTGTCGGCGTCCGACTATAACCAGGCCCTGCGGATGCGCCGCGTCATCAAGGACGAAATGGCCGAGGCCCTGCACCAGGCCGACGTTCTGGTGACCCCCACCTACGCGTCACCCGCTCCGCAAATCGAGGGTTACGCCGGGGCCACTACCCTGACCCAGCCCAGCTTCACCGGCCCGTTCAACGTGTCCGGCCTGCCGGCTGTATCAACACCCAGCGGACTGTCCGATGCCGGGCTGCCCATGGGTCTTCAAATAGTGGGCCGGCCATTCGACGAAGCGACGGCTTTGCGCGTGGCCCACGCCTACGAACAGGCTGCCGGATTCATTGACCGTCGCCCGCCGGTGTAGCGCCGGGTTGATGGGCGGCAAAAATTACATAAACTGCTCAAACCGTGTTGACGAACCGGCAAGGATTGGAGTAAAACAGTTTAGCACTTCCGGGGCGACGTGCTCCAGGCGGCAAAGCTGATCGCGATGCCACTGAGAAAATCCTCGCTCTGGTCGGCGTGATACCCACCTCGTAATAAGGAGAGGAAATTATGGAATGGCCCCTGCAAGCCTACTCGGTCAAGCTCAAGCGGAAGGTTGACATCGCGGAGGGCTCCATGGAGTTGGTCACGATGAAGAACGGCCGCCACGCTCTCAGGGGCGTAGCCGTTGAGGACCCGACCATCAACGTGTTCCGCATCCTCGGCAACGCCGAAGTTGAAGAAGTGCGAGCCAAATTGGCCGGCCAATAAGGCAACGTTCAGCCAAATCGGCCCACCCTTGGTGACGGCTAACGGCTCAACCACCACAGGACGCGCCCGGTAGGGCCCCGTGTCAACCCTTTGAGGTATGCATCCCAACCCACTTGCTGGTTGCCTACCGCCAGGGACGGATACGATTGCATCAATTGGGCAATATCGCCCATCTTCAGGCCGCGGGCGGCGGCAATGGCCCAGCCTTGCAGCGCTTCCGCGGCCTGGAGTCCCACCACCGTCGCGCCCAGCACAGTCCCGTTGCGCCGATACACCACCTTGATGAATCCATCGGTGGCATTGTCGATAACCGCCCGGTCAACGGACTCCATCGGCAGCGTTGCCACCCGCGCCT
>JAPPCX010000108.1 GCA_028875655.1 Chloroflexota bacterium
TTCCAGACCGGCAAGAATAGTCAACACGAGAGGCATTCCTTATTGTCGTCTATCACCGGCGCTTGGACATCAACGCCGAATGCTACCTGCCGCCGTGGGAGCTATCGTAGACCATGACGAACCATGGTTTGTGGTGGCCGGCTCAAGGTTTATCGGTACGAAAGCCTCTGTCTGCATCGCCTTTACGTTGCTGAGACCGAGGATGCCATCGGATGCGTAAGGGGATGCTTGGGTTCACAATCGGATCAGCGCTGACAGTTTGATCCGTTCCGGGGACTCGCGTCCGGAATGCCACAGCGCCACCTGATCCGGTTCTGACATGAACCAGGCGAACGACCCCCAGGCCAATTCACTGACCGAACGCCGAAACGCAGTGTCATCACGGTCTGCATACGCGGTGACAAACGCAACTTGATTCTCTCTGAACCCTGCCTCAGTAGCGATCATCAGGAGGGCGGTTCGCCTCGCCTCGGTAATTGCGCCGTCGGTCGCCACCACCTCCACGAATACCAACAACGGGTGTTCCGGGCCCAGGTCCACCAGGATCATGTCCGGCAGGTTCCGTTCGGGGTCAATGGTCAGTCCAAGGGACCGCGCCAATTGGTTGTCCTGCTCAACCACCTTGTTGCGGCTCTCGCTCAGCCACAGGAGTCCAGGGGTTTCCAGGAATCTCGGAGCGAACTCCTCGGCAACTGCCTTTGAGATTATTGAGCTGGGCCCGGCAGCCATACTGCGAGTCTGCCCATTGGGCAGCGTCACAAGGACTTGGGTTTCGTCGGCAATCACGCCCGAACGCAAGATCGCGGCCCGAGCCAATGCGGAAGCCGAAAGGTTCGCATCACGCCATGCTTCAATGGCCTCCTCCAATTGCTCCTCCGTCAATGCGGGGTCAAACAAGGCAGAGAAACTCTCGGTCAGAGCATAGCGTGGACTCGGAGAGGTGGTTGCCAGCCCCGGTCTCTCCGCGACGGCCCCGATTAGAACCAGACCTCCCCGGAGCGTTTCATCTCTGATTGGCTCACGGGTGTTTACGGCGTACCAGCGTCCCTCAATGTCCCCGGTTGCCGGCCGCATTGACTCAACCAGCCATGCTTCCCGGTGTCGGTCCTCGGTCATAGCCGCCCGCGCATCAGTCATCCGCGTAACCTGGTCGGGGCGTATCCACCGGGCATTGGCGTCGACGGCGCCGACGTACAGCATCACGAACACCGTCTTCGCCGCTATTTCTCGGGTCACGTAGTTGCGGTTGGCCGTTCCTTCAGGAAATATGAGCTGAAGCCTCCGGTGGATGTCGTCAACCGGCAGGACGGGAGGCAACATGGTCATCGGTCGGTTTCTCCGTAAAGTTGCGCCACCTCGCGTTCTATGAGGCGTGTATCCGAGCCCTGTCTGACCAGTTCTGCAAGTCCCTCCACATTGTCCGGCGGAGGCAGTGGAAGAGCTTCCAATTCGTAGGCCGAGACGGCTACGCTGCCATTGATGCACCTGAACATCTGGTCCGCCAATCTGCTGTTCAACAACGCCGCCAACGCGCCCGGAGACACCCTTGGCGGGACGGTCTTTGGCCGGATCACGTTCAGGTGATTTTCGACCACGACTCCCTCGTGTTTGTCGAGGAAATCGAGGGGAAGCTCCGCCGCCACCAACCGTCGGCTCTGTTCCTTGGCCGTAGTCCTCTGAAGGAGCACGCAGGGATCACGGGTAACCAGCCACTCCTGGCCGGGGCGGGGTTGAAAATAAGGTTGATGGTCTCGCCGCTGTGCGCGAAAGTCGAAGACCCCTCCCGCGCGCACCGACTCCGCCCAAATCAGGGGGAACCTTCCTTTTCCCGGAGAATTCTTGATTTCACTCCTATGCCGATTCCATACCAGCGGACCGGTACTCACTTCGTATCCGTAATCGGAAAGCCGGTGTTTCAGGCGAATGGCAAGGTGTGCCAATGAGGTCTGGTCTCCAGTGCGTGGTATCAGCCAGGGGCTCTGGGGGTTCTCGGGGAGTTCAAACGTCCGCGGCAGAGTGGTTACAACGGTCCCTTCGGGGACTACCGATGTGAACCGCACCTCTCCCCGGCCCGGTTGATCGCCGCGTCGATATACGGCGAGGGCTGTTTCCTGCAATACGTCGGCAAATACTCCCTTGCGCTCATCTATAAATTCCAACTTGATTGGAGGAGCTTCCTGCGCGAGCAAACCGCGCAAGGCCTTGAAGTATGCGCCCGCCAGGAAACTGGTAGGAGTGACCAGGGCAATCGTTCCCCCGGAGCGAGTGAACCGAAGCGCCCGGTCGGTGAACAATCCATACAGGTTGGCGTGCCCGTACAAACTGCGCTGGTACTGGCAGCGCTGCTGGGAAGAAAGTTTGACACGCCCATAAGGGGGGTTGCCAACCACCAGGTCGAACTCATTCCATTGGTGATCAAGGTCAAGGGCATCGCCCACCTGTATGTGCGCTCGGTGTCGCCTGTCGGTCAATATACCGAGGTCATAAAGTGTTGCGTCCAAGAATATATGCGAAAGCCACGCCGCAAACGGGTCCAGCTCAATCCCGTACAGCCTGTCCTCCACATTCTCGATGACCATCGCGGCATCAATGTTCTCCATGCTGCGCACCATGCGACGGGCAACCGGCGCCAAAAAGGCCCCGCCGCCACACGCGGGGTCAAGAACTCGGGCTGTCTTCCAGTCAACGCCAGCCTCCGTAGCCATGTCCAGCAGTCGTTCGCAGAGGGCCGGAGGGGTGTAGAAGGCTCCCAGGGCAGCGCGCTGTTTCTTCGGCATGGTTCCCGTATACAGGGCTCCTATCGCGAAGCTCGCCTCGGGTACGTCCAGATCGGCTGCCAGTCTGCCGATTTCTCTTGCCGACTCCAAAGCCTCGGCAGGTGCGTCGACCACGCTAATGCAGGTTGGCGGCTGGCGCATTGGGAGGCTGGCAAGCCCGCTGGAGCGCTTGCCCAGCTCATCCCAATATGAAACGGCTGCGGTCAGAGCCGTGGCCATAGCTGCGGCCAGTGAGTCGTCGGAGACGCATGACGCCGCCGACCTGCGGGCTCTGGCTATTTCTGCCTTCATGGGATTCATGGCAAACCTCGTGGGTTCGTCACCTTGGTTGGAGGGACATTCACAATGCCGCATCTTATTGCTATTGCTTTTCCAGCTACAAAAGGTCGTAGACCTGGATTCAGACTCCGACCAGTCAAGAAACAGGGCCTCTTTGTCATCCGCTTGGTGTTTGAACAGGTGAACGCATCGAAATTGGGCTACACCCACCGGTCGGATTATTCCGCCAATTGGGTATCAACGTCGGGCGGGTATACCGTTTTGTGAACGTCCGGGAAGAGAGACCATCGGTCCCCGCCACAAGCAATCCTCGGCAGGGCTTTCTCGCCTCACCGATATCACGATCCCCTAACGGTGGGCTGGTCGGTGGATTCTGCGCCCGGTTGCCTTCCGTCAATATAGTATAATTCATGCGAAAAATGCCAGAAGCATCTACGCCCTGCTCACCGCCATCAACCGACAAACATGAAAATCTTGCAAGTAATCCACGGCTATCCCATGCGGTACAACGCCGGTTCAGAGGTGTACACCCAAGGATTGTGCCAGGCGTTGGCGGAGCGCAACGAAGTTCACGTCTTCACGCGGCAGGAAAACGCCTTCCTGGCCGAGTACTCGATGCAACGGGAAACGGACCCGGCGGATACCAGAATTAAGCTGCACGTGATCAACATGGCCCGGGGGCGGGACGGGTACAGCCACCGAGCGGTGGACCGGGTGTTCAGCGACTTGCTGGACGAACTCCAACCCGACGTGGTTCACGTGGGCCACCTGAACCACCTCTCCACCTCGCTCGTGTTCCCGGTGAAGGAGCGGAGGATACCCCTGGTTTTCACGCTCCACGACTACTGGTTGATGTGCCCCAGGGGGCAGTTCATCCAGATGTACGAGGA
>JAPPCX010000034.1:0-10562 GCA_028875655.1 Chloroflexota bacterium
GGCAAAATCATCGGGGGCGGGCTGCCGGTGGGCGCTTACGGGGGCCGTGGCGACATCATGCAGCAAGTCGCGCCCCTCGGCCCCATGTACCAGGCCGGCACACTTTCAGGCAACCCGTTGGCGGTGGCGGCCGGCGTCGCCACGCTCACCGAACTGCAACGCCCCGGCGTGTACGAACAGCTGGAGGCTACGGCGGTACGCCTTACTGACGGCGTGAGCGCGGCTTTCGCGCGGGCGGAGATGCCATCCACGATTAACCGGGTGGCGTCGATGTTCACCGGGTTCTTCAACGCCGGTCCGGTGTCGGCCCTGGCTCAGGTTGAGCAGTCGGACACCGCGGCTTACGGACGGTACATGCACGCGCTGCTGGAGCGCGGCGTGTATATCGCTCCCTCACAGTTTGAGGCGGGCTTCGTGTCTATCGCCCACACCGAGGCTGACAGTGATCGGACTATCGTGGCGGTGGGCGACGCATTGGCGGCAATGGGATAACTGTTGGGACTCGTGCGCTGGTAGGGGCGAATGATTATTCGCCCCTACGGATTCATGGGATGACAACGATAAATCTAAATCAACTGCTCAAGCAGCACTTCGGCTACGACGGGTTCCGACCCGGCCAGGAAGAAATAATCTCCAACGCGCTGGCTGGCCGGCATAGCCTGGTGGTCATGCCAACCGGCGGCGGCAAGTCGTTGTGCTACCAATTGCCCGCGCTGGCTATGGGCGGCCTGACACTGGTAGTGTCGCCGCTGATTGCGTTGATGAAGGACCAGGTTGACGGTCTGCGGGCCAACGGCATCGCCGCCGAGTTCCTCAACAGCAGCTTGGACAACGCGACTGCCGCCGCAGTGGAACGCCGAGCGCAGGATGGCGGCGTGAGCCTGCTGTACGTTGCGCCGGAGCGGGTCAGCATGCCCGGGTTCCGGCGTTTTCTGCACACGCTGGATTTGCGCTTGATCGCCATTGATGAGGCGCACTGCATCAGCGAGTGGGGGCACGACTTCCGGCCCGATTATCGGACGCTGTCCGAACTGCGGGCGGATTTCTCGGATACGCCGGTGATGGCGCTGACGGCTACGGCGACCGAGCGGGTGCGCCGCGATATCGTGGAGCAATTGGCGCTGGATGACTGCCGGCAGTTTATATCAGGTTTTGACCGGAGCAACCTGACCTACCGGGTGCAGCCACGCCAGGCCGCTTGGGAGTCGTTGGTTGGCTTGCTGGACGAAAGGCGAGGACAGTCGGCGATTGTCTATTGCTTTTCGCGCAAAGAGACGGAAGAAGTGGCAGAAGGGCTGACCGCCGCCGGCAACCCTACGGTAGCCTACCACGCCGGCCTGGATGCTGAGACGCGGCGACTCACCCAAGAGCGGTTCATCGACGGCGAGGTTCCCATAGTCGCGGCTACCATCGCTTTCGGCATGGGCATCGACAAGCCCGACATTCGCTTGGTGGTTCACTACGCCCTGCCCAAGTCCATCGAGAGCTACTACCAGGAAACCGGTCGAGCCGGGCGCGATGGGCTGCCCAGCGACTGTGTGCTGTTCTTCTCCGAAGGCGACCGCGCCAAGCAGGAATTCTTTGTTCAGAAGATGACCGGGGATGCCCGCGAGGCGGCGGAACGGCAGTTGCAGCAGATGGTTGAGTATGGCCGGCTACAATCCTGCCGGCGCAAGTACCTGCTCGCCTACTTCGGCGATGCGATGGACGGGGACTCATGCGGCAACTGCGACGTGTGCCTGGCGCAACGGCAATCGGTGGACGTTACACTAGTCGCTCAAAAGCTGTTGTCGGCGGTTATTCGCACTGGTGAACGGTTCGGTATCGCCCACGTCATCAACGTGCTGCTGGGCAGTAAAGCGCAGCGAGTTCGGGAACTGGGACATGACCGGTTGAGCGTGCACGGCATCGTGAATGACTATGACCGCAATCGCCTGCGGGATATTGCCAACGGCCTGGTGGAGCAGGGATTACTGGCTCGCGCGGGCGGGGAGTATCCCACCATCGTCGTGACTGACGCCGGTAGGGAGTGGCTGCGGAGTCGGGCCAGTTTGGCGCTGGAGTTGCGAGTTGACCAAGCGACTGCACAGCGGCAGCCGACCCTGGCAAGCACGGCGGTCGAAGCAGGCTACGACGCGGGCCTGTTTGAGCGGCTACGCGCGTTGCGCCGGCGGCTGGCTGATGACGCAGGTGTGCCGGCATTTGTGGTGTTCAGCGACGCGACCCTGCGGGGTCTGGCGTCGGCGAAGCCGAGCGGACCACAAGCGATGCTGCGAGTGTCGGGCGTCGGCCCGGCCAAACTGGAGCGCTACGGCGAGACGTTTCTGGCGACAATACGAGAATTTGGCAGTCAGGTACCGGCAAAAATGTAGGGGCGACGCATGCGTCGCCCCTACATTTTTGCGGTTCTATTTTGGTTTAGGTGCCGTAGCGGGCGGCGGCGTTGGGGTCGCTGTACTCCACGTTCTTGGTGGCCCAGAAGGCGGTGGCGATGTCGTCGCACGCGGCGACCAGGGCCTCGGCGTTGTCCATGCTAACGGTCTGCTTGCACTGGCCGGCCAGCTTGAGGGCCGCGTTGAACTTGGCGGCGATATCGTTGGCGTCGGTGTTGGGCCAGGCATAGTCGGCCCACAGGATGCGCAGCTCTTCCTTGCACTTCTCGGCGTGTTCTTCCTTGACGGTCACGTAGCGGGAGAAGGTGTTGGCGAAAGCCTGTCGCTCGCTGGCCGGCGCGCCGGGCTGGGGAGCCTCAAGGTTCTGCATCCGCAGCACCATCTTCTGCACGGTCTGGGCGGCCATCTTGGCGACGACGGGGTCGTAGATGCCGCAGGGAATGTCGCAGTGGGCGTGGGCCGCGCGGGGCTTCAAGAACGCGATGGGATTCAACATCGTGAAAAGTCTCCTTTCGGTGGCGAAAACGTGGTGCGAATTGCCGTCAAACACGGGATGATTTCGGCAAAAATGCTAGCGCAATTCGCCATATAGCGCAAGGGGCGACCAATGCCTTCGTGGGGCACGCGCATCTCACCGTCATTCCCGCGAAAGCGGGAATCCAGGCTATACCTCGTACTCGGCCACGGTGTCCGGAATGATCAGCCTGGCGCCCGTTACCGACTGTACGTCGTCGGGGCTCCAGCCGGGGGCGACCTCGCGCAGAGCCATGCCGTCCGGTGTAGGTTCCATGACCGCCACATCGGTCACCACGAGCGACACGCACCCTTTGCCGGTGAGCGGGAAGCTGCACTCCTGGACCACCTTGGGGTTGCCGTTGCGGTCGTTGTGCTCCATGGCGACGATGACTTTCTCGGCACCGGCGGCCAGGTCCATAGCCCCGCCGATGTTGCCGACGCCGCGGTCGGGCAGCATCCAGTTGGCCAGGTCGCCGGTGGCCGACACCTGGTGCGCGCCCAGGATGGTGACGTCCACATGCCCGCCCCGGATCATGGCGAAGGCATCTACCGAGGAGAAATAAGCCATTCCCGGCACGGGTTCGAGGAATTGGCCGCCGGCATTGATGAGGTCGATGTCCTCGTTGCCATCCTCGGCAAGCGGGCCGCAGTTCAGCACGCCGCTCTCGCTGTGGTAAAAAACGATACTGTCGTCGGCGACAAACATGGACACCAGCGTGGGGATGCCGATGCCCAGGTTCACCGTCGCGCCGGGCGGCAACTCCCTGGCGACCCGCATCGCGATGATGGCCCGGTCAAGACGCTCTTTATCTGCTGTCATGCGTTCGACCTCCCGTTATTCGTAGCCGGTAAAGCCGTCGGGTCGCTTGACGATGCGCTGAACGAAGACGCCGGGGGTTACCACTTCCTCGAGGTCCAGCTGGACCGCTTCGACGATTTCATCGACTTCAACGACGGTCACCCGAGCGGCCGGCGCCATCACGGCGTTGAAGTTGCGTGACGTTCCCCGATAGACCAGGTTGCCGTTGGTGTCGGCCTTGTGAGCGCGGATGATGGCGAAGTCGGCGCGGAGGCCGTATTCGAGGATGTAATCGCGGCCGTCGATGTTGCGGCTTTCCTTGCCCTCGGCAATCAGCGTGCCAGCGCCCGTCGGCGTGTAGAATGCGTGGATGCCAGCGCCGCCGGCCCGCAATCGTTCGGCCAAGGTCCCCTGCGGCACCAACTCCAGGTCAACTTCGCCGCGCCGGTAGGCCAGCTCGAACTCCGACGGGCGGGATACGGACGGTGAAACGGGGAAGGAAGCGATGGCCTTGGCAACCTGGCCGTTCTCAATGAGTACGCTGTGGTCGATGGCAGTGCGTCCCGGCGGAGTGCCGAAGCTGACGACGCGAGCGATGCCGGCGGTGTTGCTGACGATGGTGAGGTCGCGGCTCCCTCGGTCCCGCAGGGAAATCAGCAGGTAATGGGCCATCCCACCGGGGCCGCCAAAGCCGTCGATGAACACGGTCGCGCCGTCGGGCACGTCGGCAATTGCGGATGGGCCGTCCGGATAGACTTTGCTCGGTGGTGCGTTGGCAGGCAGCGAAAAGTCCATCTCCCGCAGCGCTGGCGGTATGGATAAATCGGCGTCGGTCTGCGCGCGCACGTCGTCAACGCTCCAGCCGGGGGCGACTTCGGACAGGGCCAGCCCGCCGCCATTTACCTCAATCACCGCGATGTCGGTGATGATGGCGTTGACGCAGCGTAGGCCGTCGGCGGGTGACGACAAGGCCTCGACGATATTCGGCCGGCCCTGGTCGTCGGTATGGGACAGCATGGCGATTACCCGACCAGAGCCGGCTGCCAGGTCAACGGAATTGGCCGGGGGTTGCCGGTCAGGATTGGCGGCGGATACCGTGCCGGCAAAGCTGCCGGCGGCGTCAACCTGGGCGGCATTGACGATGGCCAAGTTCACATAACCGCCGCGGGTTATGGCGGCAGCGTCAGCCAGGCTCAACGGGAGGTTATTCAGCATTCCGTCGTTGCGGAGGAACCACGCGCCCAGCTCCGGCGGTGTTACACCGGGAATTAGCGACGGCAGGCCGGTGTCAACGGCTACCACGTCGCCGGGTGCGATAAAGCCGGCGGCGCGGCGGGCCATTGCCTCGGCATCCAACTTTGCAGGTGGCATGGTTCAGCCTCGATCGCCGGTTGGCGGGGTGTACACGACGCGGTTGACGTAAATGCCGGGGGTGATGACGAGTTCCGGGTCAATCGCACCGGGTTCTCCCACGGTGTCCACCTCGGCGATGGTAATGCGGGCGGCCGGGGCCATGACCGCGTTCCAGCCGCGTTGGGCGCCCCGGTATGCCAGATTGCCCAGGGCATCGGCGCGGTCGGCTCGTATCAGGGCGAAATCGGCGCGTAGCGGGGATTCCAGAACGCACTCCACGCCGTTGATGGTGCGCGTCTCTTTGCCGTCGGCAAGGCGCGTGCCCAATCCCACCGGAGTGAACACCCCGCCGATGCCGGCGCCGGCGGCCCGGAGGCGTTCGGCCAGCGTGCCTTGCGGTATAACTTCAACGGCCAGCGCGCCATCCCGCCACTGCTTATGAATCACGCCGCCATTCTCGCCCACGAAAGGAAAAGGCGAGATGACTCTGGCGATACGCTCGGCTTGGGCCAGTTGCAGGATGCCTTCGGAACCGTCCCAGTCGGCGAAATCGCAGATGCAGGTCAAATCGCGGACGCCGATCGTCAGCAAGGCGGCAAGCAGCGCGGTTGGTTCGCCGCTACGTGTTGTGCCCCCGATGAGCAAAGTCGCGCCGTCGTGAATATCTGCGACGGCGGTGGCGGGAGTATCGTATAATTTGCTGAACGTCATGGGCACTTCCGAAAACCGGACGCATTTTAACCGAATTTCGGGCAGCGATAAAGCAGTCGACTTTCCGGATTCCTACTTCCGCAACGATTACGCCGGCCCGACGGCAATACCAATGAGATACCGTAAGATCAATTGCGAGATCACCGAGTTTCGCGCGGCGATCCGCTTGCCGCCGTCGAAAGACGGATGCACCATCGACGAGGACACGGCTGACGAGTTGCGCGACTATTGCTGCGAACTGCTCTTTGCGGACTCGGTTCGGGTAGTTACCGTTATCGGGTCCGGCGGCGTGTTCGCGACCGGACGGTTGCAGCCGCCAGGGGAGATAGCCGCCGCCGTGCCGGACCGTATTGACTGGATCGCCCGAATGGGCGCTGCCGCTGCAATCGCGAAACTCCCGATGCCCACTATAGCGGTCCTCAATGGCGATGCCACGGCCCACGGCTTGGAACTCGCCATAGCTGCCGACCTGCGAATCGCCGCCGAGACTGCGCAGTTAGGGATGGGCGGCCTGCCGGATTGCGGCTTCCCCTATGATGGCGGAACGCAGCGACTACCGCGCCTGGTTGGCCCCGGCCTGGCGCGCGATATGTTGCTCACCGGACGGACGCTCTCCGCTCAGGAAGCTTTGGCGGCGGGATTGGTGAACCGCATCGGGCCTGCGGAGCAGTTGGAATGCGTAGCCGCGCAACTGGCGCAGCAGATTGGGTCAGCGGCGCCGATTGCCAGCAGGTACGCCAAAGAAGCGGTTTGGGCCTCTGGAGACCTGACGATGGCGCAGGGGCTCCGGCTCGAAGCAGACCTCAGCGTCATTTTGCACAGCACGGAAGACCGCGCCGAGGGGCTGCGTTCGTTCACTGAGAAACGCGCGCCGCAGTTCGAGGGCAGGTAAAACAGGTGAACATGAAGGTACGTCTGGATCTGCATACCCACGTTGGCGAGATGTTCGGGTTTCAACCGCCCACACCGGAAATCGCCGAGGCCGTGATCACACAAATCAAGAGCGCCGGCCTGGATGGCATTGGAGTGACCGACCACTGGCGCCTGGACTGGGGCCTGGAACTACACCGGGTGGTTGAACGGCACTTCCCGGATCAGGTCCTTATCATCCCCGGACGGGAGATAGACGTGCGCCCGGCGAGCAGTCCCTTCGACGAATACCATTGCGTTGAGCTGTACCTGCCTGGTGGACGATTGTTTCGCAACTACTGCCACCCCGGCTACTACACGCCGAATATAGTTATTGAGGATGGCGTGCATGGCATCGAAGTGGGGAATTTCCATCACGACTGGCACATACGCCGCCCCCAGGTGGAACGAGTTGCACAAGACTATGGCCTGATGACGTTTTCGGTGAGCGACGCCAACACCCTGGGCGAAATCGGCGTTTGCGGCACCGAGGTTGACCTGGACGACATGATCCGCCGGGCGATTCCACTGGACTGAATGAGAGAACCGGAACCATGTCGGCGTCGTTCCCCACCATCATCTACGAGAAGAGTCGTGGCGTTGCCCACCTCTCGTTGAATCGGCCACAGCAATTGAACGCCTACTCAATAGCCATGCGGGACGACTTCGCCCAGGCATTGCGGGCCGTCGCCGAGGATTCGGAGGTCGGGTCGCTGCTGATCACCGGGCAAGGCCGGGCTTTTTGCGCGGGGGCAGATCTCAACGAATTCGGCGCCGCTCCCTCCCAGGTGATCGCGCGCAACGTGCGCTGGCAGCGGGACGTTTGGGGACAGTTGATAGACCTGCCCAAGCCCATAGTGGCGGCCGTCCACGGTTACTGCATCGGTTCGGGATTGGAGATAGCGCTGCTGGCCGACGTCAGGATAGCCGCGGAGGACACCGTGTTTTCCATGCCCGAAGTGCGCCTGGGCATGATCCCGGCGGCCGGCGGTTCTCAGACATTGTTTCAGCACGGCGGCCCATCGAGGGCATTGGACTTGCTGCTCACGGGCCGGCGGTTCGGCGCGCTTGAAGCGATGCGGATGGGCCTGATCAGCCGAACGGCTCCGGCGCAGGAACTGCTGGGCCGGGCCTGGGACCTGGCCGCCCGGCTGGCTGAGATTCCCTACGGCCTGCTTGCGGCAATGCGCGCCGCTTTGCGCCACGGCGCCGACATGCCCATCACAGAGGCTCTGCAACACGAGAGACGACTGGCGGCGACGCTGAATCTCGACCGCCAACCGGAGACAGGATGAATACCACCGAAATTCTGATGATAGCGGCGGCAATCGTTCCCGACCGAACCGCTATCGTATTCGACGGGCAACACTTTAGCTTTGAGACGTTGCAGGAACGGGTCAACCGGCTGGCCAACGCCATGGCGGACCTGGGGGTCGGCAAAGGCGACCGCGTGGCGGCGATGCAGACCAACTGCAACCACCTGGTGGAAATCTACTTTGCGGCGGCGCAACTGGACGCGGTGTACGTGCCCATAAACTTCCGGGCCAAGGCAGAAGAACTGGCGATAATGCTGGACATTGTCGATCCGAGTTTCCTGTTTTTGGGCCAGCGGTACCTCTCGCTGGTTTCCGGCGGAACGTTGCCCAACGACGGGATCGTGATGCTTGACGCCGCGCCGCCGGCCGGAATGCACGGCTACGAGGATCTGCTGGAGGGCGCTGATGCCGAACAGCTGCACTTCCCGGAAGACGATGAGGACGCCACTACGGTCATCATGTTCACGTCCGGCACCACCAGCATCCCAAAGGGGGCGCAACTGACCCACGACAGTTTCGCCACCTTCTTGCTGGCCAACGTGGAACCCGCCGACCCGGATCTGGCGGAAACCAACCTACTCACGGTGCCGATGTACCACGTGGCCGGGCTGCAAGCGGCACTGGCGGCGGTATTCGGGGGCCGCACCCTCATTGTCATGCCTCAATTCGACGAGGAGGAGTGGATGTCCCTGGCGGTTGAGCATCGCGCGAACCGGGCTATGTTGGTTCCGACCATGCTGAAGCGGGTGATGGACCATCCGAATTTCGCCAACTACGACCTCTCATCGCTGGGAGTAATCACGTATGGGGCGGCGCCGATGCCTCTGCCGGTGATTAGGGATGCCATTGAGAAGTTTCCCGACACCCGGTTCATCAACGCTTTCGGGCAAACCGAAACGGCGTCCACCATCACGATGCTGCCGCCGGACGACCACGTACTGACGGGAACGCCGGAAGAGGTTGAGACCAAACTGCGCAGGCTGACTTCCATCGGCAAGCCGCTGGACGACGTTGAGGTTATGATCGTAACCGAGGATGGAGAACCCGTCGCCGAAGGCGAAGTCGGCGAGATAGTCGCGCGCGGGCCGCGGATGATGACGGGATACTGGGGGCAGGAAGAAGCCACCGGCGACACCATCCGGTCGGGCTGGCTCTACACCGGTGATCTGGCCTGGCAGGACGAGGACGGTTACATCTACCTCTCCGGGCGCGCCCGCGACTTCATCAAGCGCGGCGGCGAGATGATCTCTCCGGAAGAGGTGGAACAAACCCTGGCTGAACACGCCGGGGTTGCCGAGGCTGCGGTGATCGGCATACCCGATCTGGAATGGGGCGAAGAAGTCCGGGCGGTGGTGGTCCCCACCGACGAATCGGTCACCGAGGAAGATCTCATTGAGTTCTGCCGTCAACGTCTTGCGGGGTACAAACGCCCGCGCTCTGTGGTTTTCATTGACGCCTTGCCCCGCAACGTCATGGGCAAGGTGATGAAAAGAGACCTTCGCGAACAGTTTGATTCCCCGGTTGAATCATCAGGGAGGTAGCGGAATGGATATTGCAGTGATGGGCGCCGGCGGCGTTGGAGGTTACTTCGGGGGGCTGCTGGCCCGGGCTGGGCACAATGTGACTTTTATCGCCCGGGGCGCCCACCTGGATGCCATGCGCCGGAACGGGCTGCGGGTCATCAGCACAAACGACGGCGATTTTACGGTGGCCGGCAAAGCCACGGATAACCCCGGCGAAATCGGTACGCAGGAACTAATCCTGTTCACGGTCAAGATGTACCACAACGACGACGCCATTCATGCCATCGCGCCGATGGTGGGGCCTGACAGCATCGTCCTGACGCTGCAGAACGGGATCGACAACGGGGACCGGCTGGTGGACGTGTACGGCGCGGAGCGCGTGATGATAGGGTCGGCATACCTGGAAGGGCGAATCAGCGAGCCGGGCGTCGTGACTCAGGGCGGGCCGGGAGCAGCGTCTTTCGGTGAGCGGACGCCCGGCATAACTGAGCGGGGCGAGCGCCTGCTGGACGTGTTCCAGGGAGCCAATTGGCGGGTGGAGCTGCTGGAAAACATGACCGGGATGCTGTGGAAAAAGTTTGCCTACCTGTCGGGTTCTGCCGGGGTTTGCGCGGCCAGCGGCTGCACCTACGGGGAGTTGCGCACCGTGCCCGAAACGCGCGCTGCGATTGAGGCGGCGATTGCTGAGGCGCTGGCGGTGGGCGAGGCGTCCGGCGCGCCATTGGAACCCGACTCCCTGGAATGGTCCATGAACGCTCTGGACAATTTCCCGGCCGCGGGCATGGCGTCGCTGGCCAAAGACTTCGCCGAGGATCGTCCAGTGGAGCTGGAAGGGCTGACCGGCACGGTAATTCGTCTGGGCAAACAGTACGGAGTGCCAACGCCGGTGAACAACGCCTTGTACGCCGTGTTGAAGCCCAGGGCCAATCGGATCGAGACGGCACTGGGCGGGTAGTGGGGCCCACCCCCAACCACAACCCCACAAGGGGGAGGGGGGGGGTTGTAATGTTTTGGGGGGGGGGGGGGTAGTAATGTAAAGGAG
>JAPPCX010000034.1:10572-37272 GCA_028875655.1 Chloroflexota bacterium
CTCACCCCAACCCTCTCCCGCAGAGGGGAGAGGGAGCGTTTATTCAGGATTCGGGGTAGGTGAGCTTCATCAGGACATGGCGGCGGTTTTTGGTGTAGGGGCGCACTTGCTCGGGCCAGCGGCCTGCGTCCACAGCTTCGGCCCACTCCGGGCTGGTGAGCACGTCGGGGCTTTCGATCTGGTACACGGCGTGATGCTTGGGCGTGCCCGGTATCTCGATTTCCCGAACTTCGCCACCCATTGCCATCACCAGGCGCTGGGTTTCGTAGCGAGTTACGCCGACAACTCCGGGGGTTTGATTGAGCAGCGGGCAGTGTTCGGTGTTGTACACGTCATTGAACAGGGCTTCGCGGTCAGGGTCAATGTCCATACTGGCGATGAACAGGTAACGGGATTTCAGTTCGGTCATGATGAAACCTCCGGGTGGATTCCGGCTTTCGCCGGAATGACGGTATAGGGCGGCCTAGTGGGATTGGTGCAGCATTTGGGCGGCTAGAGCCCAATCGGAGCGGGCGGACGTCATATCGCCCAGGTTGGCGTAAGCCTTGCCGCGGGCGACGTAGGCTTCGGTGTAGCGGTCGCACAACGCGATGGCGGCGGTGAAATCAGCGATGGCCCGATGGTTGTCTCCGGCATCCCGCAAGGCCAGGCCGCGCCGGTAGAGGGTTTCGGCGTCGCCAGCGGACAAAGACAGGGCTTGAGTGAAATCGGCAATCGCGGCGTCCAGGATGCCAAGTTGGTAGCGGGCGACGCCCCGGGTTCGCCAAGCGTCGGCACAACCGGCGTCGAGTGCAACGGCGCGGGTGCAATCGGATTCGGCGTCCGACCACCGGCCCAGCTCCAACTTGGCCGCGCCGCGCAGGAACCAAGCCACCGGGTCATCCGGGTTCAAGCGTAAGGCGATGTCCAGATCGTCAGCGGCGGCTTGCCAGCGATCTAATCGAGACAGGGCTTCGGCGCGGCAAGTCCACACTTCCGCGTCATCGGAATTGATGAGCGCGGCTACGTCCAACTCGGCCAGGGCTTCGTCGGGGCGGCGCAGTTTCAGCAACTCCCGGGCCTGGTCGAGGTAGGGTGCAACGGAGCGGCCGGGATTAAAACGCGCGCTTGTGGGAATAGTCGATCTCCTCGTTGGTGATGAATTCCAGCAGGACGGCGTTGCCGTCCTCGTTCTGGCGGCGGGCGCGCTGGAATGCGGGGATGACTTCGTTAGGATCGGTGACGCGCTCGGCGTATCCGCCCATGGCACGGCCCATGTCGGCGTAGTTGCCGCCCAGGTCGCGGGTGTTGTAGAGCTCATGGGAACGCTGCATCGCGCCGGTTTCCACGGCCATGGTGGAGTTGTTGAGGACAACGGTGGTGATGGGCGCGCCGCTGCGCACGGCAGTTTCAAAGTCCAGGCCCACCATGCCGAAAGCGGCGTCGCCCATGAAGTTGACGCACATCTTGTCCGGCGCGGCCAGTTTCGCGCCGATAACCAGCCCCAGGCCGGTACCGAGGCCGTGGGATTTCCCCCAACCCAGATAGCTGCGCGGCCCGCCGGAACGGTAGAAGGGAGTAATCTGATCGCGGGGGCTGCCGGAGTCGTGGGTGATGATGGCTTGGTCTGAGGGTACAGCCTGCTGAAAGTCGGTGATGACTCGGTAGGGGTTGACCAGCGGGCCGGCATCGGTGGTCTTGTGCCGCCACTCGTTGAGCCATGCGTTGCGCACGGACTCGATCTCGCCGGTGACTTCGGAGTTGCCACGGCGGCTTTCCCCGACGATTTCGCGGCACGCCTCGATCACCTGGCGGAGGGCCAGCTTGGCGTCGCCGATGACCGGGTACTGCACGTCGTAGTCCTTGTTCAAATCGCGGGGGTCGTTGGTGTTCTGGATCAGCGTCCGGCCGGCCGGCAGGTTCATGGACATGCCATGCTTGGTGAAACTGGAACCCACCCCGAAGATGACGTCGGCCCGGCGCATGAAGTGATACACCGTCCCCGACATCACGCCGGAACCGCTGCCCAGGGCCAGGGGGTGATGTTCCGGGAATCCGCTCTTGCCCAGCAGGGTTGTCATAACGGGAACCGACAGCAGTTCGGCCAGCTCCACCAGTTCGTCGGTGGCCTCGGCGTACATGACGCCCTGGCCGGCGTGGATGACCGGATAGGTGGCGGAGCAGAGCGCGCGGGCGGCGGCTTCAACGTCGTCGGGATCGGCCTGGGAAGCGGATCGGCGCACGTTGCCGCCCCAGTAGAACGCTTCCTCGGACACCTCTTCCAGCGCCACGTCGGCGGGAATCTCGATCATGGAGGGGCCGGGCCGGCCGGTGTAGAGGGCATTAACGGCGCGGCGCATCACCTGGCTGGTGCTGGCGGACAGGTTGAGCCGTTCCAGGTGCTTGGTCACGCTGGCGAAACTCTCGATGGAGTCGAACATGGGAAAGACGCCCTGGCGTTCCCGGGGGTGTCCCAAGGGAAGCAGCAGGATGGGCACCGAGTCGGAGAATGACGTTGCCACGCCGGAGTAGGCGTTCTCCGCCCCGGGGCCGTACTGCATGGCGAACACGCCGGGCGGCCGCCCGTTGGTGACTCGGCTGTAGCCGTCGGCGATGCCGACGCCCACGCGCTCCTGGCGGCAGATGACGGGCCGAATGCCGGCGGCGGCGCAGGCTTCGATGACCGGAGTGGTCGGGAAGCAGGACAGGTATTCAACGCCTTCCCGTTTCAGGATTTCGGCGATTGCATCAATGGTCTGCACGATAAAACCTCAATGACGGCGCACGTAGCCGACCGGGTCGGCCGGCGCTCAGATAGGCGAGAGTATAGCATCCAACGGTTCCGATTGTGCCGGCCCGGTTCCGGGGCTAGAATGGCTGGGCAAATCCATTGGGGAGTTTGATATTGACCAGCGGAGCTTTGGCCGGCGTCAAGGTGATTGACCTGACCCACCACATTGCCGGCCCGTACGCCACCAAGCTGTTGGCCGATTTCGGGGCCGACGTGTTGAAAATCGAGCGGCCCGGTGGGGATCCGGCCCGTCGGCTGCCTCCGTTCCACCACGATGATCCGCATCACGAAAAGAGCCTGCCGTTCCTGTACCTGAACACCAACAAGCGCAGCATCACGCTGAATCTGAAATCGGAGGAGGGGCGCGGTATTCTGCTGGAATTACTTTCTGACGCGGATGTGCTGGTGGAGAATTTCGCGCCTCGCGTGATGCCATCGCTGGGGTTGGATTACGAGACGCTACGGGAGCAAAATCCGCGCCTGGTAGTAGCGTCGGCGTCCAACTTCGGCCAGACCGGACCGTGGCGGGACTACAGGGCGACGGAGATCGTGGAGTACGCGCTGGGCGGGCTGATGTATATCTTCGGGGCCTACGACCGGGAACCGTTGAAACACGCAATGAACCAGGCGCAGTTCAAGGCGGGCACCAACCTGGCGTCCGCGACGCTGATGGCGCTGTACCACCAGCGGCTCACCGGGCAGGGTCAGCGAGTGGACGTGTCCATCCACGAAAGCATCGCGTCGGCACTGCGGGACGTCATCAACAACTACACCTACCTTGGCGCGGTGCGGCGCCGACAACCCAACCACACCGGCGACCTGACCCGGCTGCGGGCGGTATCCGACGGCTACGTGCTGCCCAACCCGGGGATCGGGGCCGGGTTGAATTGGCAGATCCTCGTAGATTTCCTTGATGCTCCCCAGTTGGACGACCCCAGGTTTGACAACGCATCGGCGCGGCTGGAAAACGCCGAGGCTTTGGGCGCGATCCTGGACGAGATATTCGCCACCAAGCAGAAGCGGGATATTTTCTACGCCGCGCACGAGAAGCGGTTCATCTACGGCGTGATCGACTCGCCCGCCGAAACCATCGAGAACCCACAGATACAGGCGCGCAATTACTACCAGCCGGTGGAGCATCCGGAACTGGGTGAGATTACGTTCCCGGGCGCGCCTTTCCTGATGAGTGGCTCGCCGTGGGCGGTGAATTCGACGGCGCCGGCCCTGGGACAGCACAACGGTGAGGTGCTGGGCGCGTTGGGATACGACGCGCGCGGCATGGCTTACCTGGCCGCATCGGAGGTTATCTGACATGGCGGGACCGTTGCAGGGCATACGTATCGTCGAAATGGGGCAACTGATCGCCATACCGTCGGCGATGAAGTGGCTGGCCGATATGGGCGCGGAAGTCATCCGCCTGGAGTCGGTGCAGCGGCTGGAAAGCTACCGAACCGACTCGCTGTACCATAACGACGTGGATGGGGAGTTCTGGAACCGAGGCGCGAACTTCTACGAGCAGAACCGCAACAAGCTGGGGCTGACGCTGGACTTGAGCCGGGACGAGGGGAGGGAAGTGCTGCGCGATCTGATCGCCGTCGCCGACGTGTTCGCAGAGAACTTCACGCCGCGGGTAATCCGCAACTTCGCGTTGGAATACAGGGACTTGATGAAGATCAGGCCCGACATAATCATGGTGTCGTCCACCGGCTACGGATTTGAAGGCCCCTGGTCCAACTTCGGCGCCACCGGGCCGGCCACCGAGGGCGCGGCGGGTCTGGCCTACATGACCGGCTACAAGGGCGGCGGGCCGATGATGTCGGAAATTCCGTACACGGACTACACGGCTGGTGAGCATACAGTCTCTGCGGTGATGCTGGCGTTGATGCACCGTCTCAATACAGGGCAGGGCCAGTTCATTGATGTGTCGCAGACCCAGACGTGCAGCGCGACTATCCCGGAAGCCCTGCTGGACTGGACGGTCAACGGGCGAATCCAGGAACGCCTGGGCAACGAAGACCCGGCCATGTCGCCCCACGGGTGCTACCCCTGCGCGGGTGATGATCGCTGGATCGCCATTACCATCGACAGCGACGAGGCGTGGTACGCCTTGTGTCGTGTGATGGGCCGGCCCGACTGGGCGGCGGACGCGCGGTATGGGGATACACTACGGCGCATACAGCATCGGGAAGAATTAGACACCATGCTGGCCTTTGAAACCCATACCCACGACAACCACGAACTGATGGCTAAATTGCAGGCCGAGGGAGTCGCCGCCGGCGCGGTGATGGACAGCCAGGACCTGCTGTTCAACGAACACCTGAAGGTCCGGCGGTTCTACGAGGTGGTTGAGCATCATCCTGATACCGGGATGCCGCCACTGCCCTACGCGGGCCGCCCCTGGAAACTATCGGAAACTCCGTCCGATCCGCCCAAGGCTGCGCCGATCATGGGTCAGCACAACCGGGAGATACTCGCCGGGTTGTTGGGGAAAACCGAGGCGGAAATCGGCGAGTTGGAAGAGTCCAACGTGATCGGCTACGCGCCGCTGACCCCTCGCGGTGTGCGTCGCCCATCCCTGGACGAACAGGTGCGGCAGGGCAGGATGCAGAGGTATGAAACGAACTACGCCGACCGGGTGCGGAAGTGGTTCGGGATTGGCGGTTAACGCCGTAGGGGCGAATAATCATTCGCCCCTACACGTTTTCACGTTCGCAAGCCGTTTCAGTTTTAGCGGGCCTCGAAGGCGGCGATGGCGTCCTCGTGCTGCAACGTCAGGCCGATGTCGTCCAGGCCGTTGAGCAGGCAGTAGCGGCGGAATTCATCAACCTCGAAATCCACCACGATCTCCTCGTCGCCGTCGCGGACTTGCTTGCCCTCCAGATCGACGGTGATCTGGAAGCCGGCGTTGTCCTTGGCCTTGTCCATGATCCGGCGCACGTCAGCTTCGGGCAGGATGAGCGGCAGCACGCCGTTCTTGAAGCAGTTGTTGAAGAAGATGTCGGCGAAGCTGGGCGCGATGATGCACCGGATGCCGTAGTCTTCCAACGCCCAGGGAGCGTGTTCCCGGGAAGACCCGCAACCGAAGTTGGGACCCGACACCAGGATTTTGGCGTTGCGGTAGGCGTCTTGATTAAGCAGGAAATCGGGGTTTTCGGATCTGTCATCATTGTACCGATAACGGTCGAACAGATACTGACCGAAGCCGGTGCGCTCGATGCTCTTCAGGTACACGGCGGGAATGATCATGTCGGTGTCAACGTTGACAGCGTCCAGGGGCGCTACGACGCCTTCCAGTTTGACGAAGGGTTCCATGTTGATTCCACCTCGCTCGGGTAGGGGCGGCGCATGCGTCGCCCCTACGATTGTGTCTAGAAATCGCGCACGTCCACAAAGTGGCCGGCGATGGCGGCGGCGGCGGCCATTTCGGGGCTGACCAGATGGGTCCGGCCGCCTCTGCCCTGCCGACCCTCAAAGTTGCGGTTCGAGGTGGAGGCGCAGCGCTGGCCGGGATCCAAGATGTCGGGGTTCATGCCAAGGCACATGGAACAGCCGGCCACGCGCCAATCGAACCCGGCGTCCTTGAATACCTGGTCCAGTCCCTCCGCCTCAGCCTGGGCTTTGACGCGAGCGGAACCGGGGACGACCATGGCGTACACGTCGGAACTGACCTGCCGGCCGCGAATCACGTTGGCGGCGGCGCGCAGATCGTCGATGCGGGCGTTGGTGCAGGCGCCCAGGAACACGCGGTCAATCCTGATGTCCTCAATGCGTTGGTTGGGTTCCAGGCCCATGTACTCCAGGGCGCGCTCGGCAGCCTCGCGTTCGGCGGTGGTCTCAAAGGACGCCGGGTCAGGCACGCGGTCAGTGATCTGCGCCACCATGTCGGGCTTGGTGCCCCAGGTTACGAAGGGGGCCAGGTCGGCGGCGTTGATGACGATGGTGCGGTCATAGGTCGCGCCGGAATCGGTGGGCAGCGCACGCCATTCTTCGATCCTGGCCTCAAGCTCAGCGCCCTTCGGCGCGTAGGGCCGGGTCCGGACGTACTCAAAGGTGGTGTCGTCGGGAGCGATCATGCCGGCGCGGGCGCCGCCCTCGATGCTCATGTTGCAGACGGTCATGCGGCCGTCCATGGACAGGTTGCGGATGGCCTCGCCGGTGTATTCGATGACGTGGCCGGTGCCGCCGTTGACGCCCATGTGTCCGATGATGCCGAGGATGATGTCCTTGGCGGTCACGCCGTTGGGCAGGTCGCCGTCCACGCGCACTTCCATGGTGCGCGGTTTGAACTGCCGCAGCGTTTGGGTCGCCAGCACGTGCTCGACTTCGGAGGTGCCGATGCCCACGGCGAAACAGCCCAGTGCGCCGTGGGTAGAGGTGTGGCTGTCGCCGCACACTACGGTTTTGCCCGGCAGCGTGTAACCCAAATCCGGCCCGATGACGTGCACGATGCCCTGGTTCTCGCTGAACCGGTCGTAGTAGAAGGGCAGGTTGAATTCGGCAGCGTTGCGATCCAGCGCATCAAGTTGCGCCTTGGAAATCTGGTCTTCGATGGGGCGCGTAAGCTCCCAGGTGGGGGTGTTGTGGTCGGCGGTGGCGACGGTAAGGTCGGGCCGGCGTACCTGGCGGCCGGCCATGCGGAGACCGTCAAACGCCTGGGGTGACGTCACCTCGTGCACCAGGTGCAGGTCGATGTAAATGAGCGACGGTTGTCCCGGTTCTTCGTGCACCACGTGGGCATCCCAAATTTTTTCGAACATGGTTCGGGCGGCCAATTTAATCCTCCTCAAACACGGGCGGCGCGGCGGCGCGGCCAAGAATCACAATACGGCGCGGGTATTATAGCACTGCGGGCCGGAACGCCGTTTCAGTGCGCGCCAGTTGCTTCCAGAGTCATGAGCTCGATGATGTCGTTGCTGGTGACCGACCCCAGGAACTTTTCAGAGTCCCTCTCCATAATTGGAATTACCGAGACGCCGTTTTCAGACATCCGGTGCAGCACGTCTTCAACGGGTTCATCCGGCCATGCCAGGGGAGTGTCGCTGCGCAAGACGTCGGTAAGGGGTGTATGACTCCAGGTCCCCTTGGGCCGATACCGCAATAGTTCCAGCGACACTACTCCGGCCAGGGATCCCTTTTCCGCAACCACGTAATCGTGTTGGTGAGGCACGATCCAGCGTTCCGTGAAATCTCTGACCGACAGCGACGGGTCGGGATGCGTTCGCGAGCGGTCCAGGATGGCGTCAACGGTCATATTCTCGTCCAACGTGAAACTGGCCACGCTGGAGGGGATGTCGTTGAGACTCGTGGGCAAGTCCGGTTTCTTGCTGGCGCGGCCGACGGCGAAAGTAATCACCGGCGGCATGAACAGAATGTAGCAGAACATCACCAGGACCAGGAAGGAGAACACGGCCTCGTCGATGGTTCCCGTTTCCCATAGCACCAGCAGCAGGGCAATTTCCGCCACGCCCTTCCCCATGAGGCCGGACGCGACGGCGTAAGGCACGGTCAGGCGGGCCACGTACGCCCCGATGAAAGCTCCGATAAAATTGCCAATCAGCGGAACCAGCGCCAATGCCAGCATGGTCCACGGGTTCAACTCGACGAACGAGAAGCTGAAGTGGAGTCCCGCGGAGGCGAAGAACAGTGGAACGAAGAATCCCTCGGCGACGCTGCGCAGCCCAGGCAGTATCTCGCGCCGCGCCTGGTAGGACAGCCCCGATAGGGCGGCGCCAAACAGAAGCGCGCCCAGCGAGCCGTGCAGGCCCATCAGCTCCGCGCTGTACACCATCAGGAACAAGATGCCGATCAGCAGGCCGAGGGACAACTGCGGCACCTGTATCAAACGTTGTAGCAGGGAGACCACCGGCGGCAGAACGCGGGATGACAATATCCAGGAGACGACGGCAAACGCCGCAATCTTGCCCAACAGGATCAGGATGCCGGTAACGGACAATTCGTGCGCGTGTTCGCCGATGCTGAACCCGATCAGCAGCAGAGTAATCAACTCCGCGATCACTACCACGGTAAAGATCTGCAAGCCCAGCGGCTCTTTGAGCCGGCCTTCATCCGAAAGCACCTTGGCCACAATGCCCAGGCTGGTCATGGAGAGAACCCCCGCCAACGCCACCGCTTCGGTAAAGTTCAGGCTGAGCCCAAAGTCAAAAACCCAATCAGTGGTTACCAGCATGGAGATGCCCATGGACAGGATCACCGACAGTATGGCGGTCAGGAAGTAATGACCCCGGAGCGTTGCCATGAAACTGGAGATGTCGATTTCGTCCAGTCCGATCAGGAAGAAGAAGATAAACACTCCCAGGGTGAGCAGCAGCTCCAGATGCCCCGAGGAGTCAATTGACCAGATGCCGGAAAATTCCAGAACCGGACCCAGCAACAATCCGGCGGTTACGTAGGCGACGATGGCATTCAACCGCAGGCGGCGGAAAACGCCCTCCGCAAGCTTGGTGGCGATCACCAAAAGTCCCAGGGACAGCAACGCTTCGTGGTGCATTCGACCTTTGCTCCATTGAGCCGAACGGTCTTTATGAGTTGGCGCTAAAGCCGGTCGCTTTCTGGCTGGGCCTATTATTCCCGAATCCTTGCCGGCGCACAAGCAATCCGCGACCGAAACCTGTCCCGGCCCGGCGTATGATAAACTTGCGGCGCATTTCCCAACCCATCGTCAGCCCCGGAGGAAACCTCGATGCCGTCCGCAGAAGCCGTTGTCCTGCCCGACAACGTTCGCCCTACTCACTACGATCTTACTTTGACGCCGAATTTCGATGATTTCACATTCTCAGGCGATGTGGAAATAACGGTAAGAATGGAACCCGGCACCACGGAAATTCTTCTGAATTGCGCTGAGATCGACATCAAATCGGCGTTGGTGAGTTGGACGGACAGTGACGGCGAACACGAACAGCAAGCCTCCAACATCTCCTACAACGCGGACGCGGAAACGGTCGCCATCTCGATTCCTGGAACCCCCGCTGATGGGTTGGTTGGCAACCAACGCCTGCGCATGAAGTTCACCGGGGAATTGAACGACAAGCTGCGCGGTTTTTACCGCAGCCAATACACCAACCCGGAAGGAGAAACCGCCTACCTGGCCACAACCCAATTTGAGGCCACCGACGCCCGGCGCGCCTTGCCATGCTGGGATGAGCCGGCGGTGAAAGCTACGTTCCAGGTGACGCTGAATGTTCCGGAAGAGATGGCCGCGGTATCCAACACGCCGATCATTGAGGAAAAGGCCGGGGATTCGCCGGGCGTCAAAACGGTGAAGTTCGACACCACTCCGATCATGTCCACCTACCTGCTGGCCTTCGTCATCGGAGACCTGACGCACATCGAAAAAGAAGCGGCGGACGGCACCGTGGTTGGCATTTGGATGACCCGGGGCAAGGAAGAGCAGGGCCAGTTCGCTCTGGATACATCAGTAAAGCTGCTGTCGTTCTTCAACGATTATTTCGGGATTCCCTACCCGTTGCCCAAGCTGGACCACCTGGCAATTCCGGACTTCGCGGCCGGCGCCATGGAGAACTGGGGCTGCGTCACCTACCGCGAGACCGCTCTGCTGGTGGACCCGGCCAACTCGTCCGCCGGGACGCGGCAGAGGGTGGCGGAGGTCGTGGCCCATGAGATGGCGCACATGTGGTTCGGCGACCTGGTCACCATGGAGTGGTGGGATGACCTGTGGCTCAACGAGAGTTTCGCCACCTGGGTGGGAACCAAAGCAGTGGACTGGCTGTTCCCCGAATGGTCCATGTGGACCCAGTTCGTCAACATGGACACCAACCGTGCCTTCAACCTGGACGGCTTGAAAAACTCGCACCCCATTGAGCAGGAAGTGCTGAACCCGGCGGAAGTCAGCCAGTTGTTCGACGCCATCAGCTACAGCAAGGGAGGCTCGGTGCTGCGGATGCTGGAGCATTTCCTGACGCCCAGCAGCTTCCGGACCGGATTGAACATCTATCTCAACCGCCACTCCTACGCCAACGCCCGCACCACCGACCTCTGGACCGCCCTGGAGGAGTCTTCTGGCCAGCCTGTAAACACCATTATGAGTAGCTGGACGGGCCAGATGGGCTACCCGGTGCTGGATGTGGCAGCCACCGCTACGGATGGCGGCCTAACGTTGGAAGTCAAACAGGAACGGTTCGTGTTCGATTCCGTGCTGGGTGACGGCGCGGGCGAGGACGACGAGGAACAGGTCTGGCCGGTTCCGTTGACCGTCGCCGCGGATGGCGCCGGAGTTACGGCAACCCTGGTCAACGCGGCGACGGGTACTGTCGCGGTGGAAACCCCGGCTGAACCCGACTGGTTCAAGGTGAACCCTGAGCAAACGGGGTTTTACCGGGTCAATTACACCGATGCAGACTGGGACCGGCTGGTCCCGGTGATCGAGAGCCGGACACTTCCGGCCACCGACCGACTTGGCATCCAGAATGACGCCTACGCGCTCGCCAAAGCCGGCCTGCTGCCGGTGACCCGGTTCCTGACCTTGGCGGAGGCATATCAAAACGAGAACGACGCCTCGGTTTGGAGTGACCTGGCTACGAACCTCCGGGAGATCGAAGGGCTAATCGCCGAGGAGCCGTGCCTGGAAACCTTCCGGGCGTTCGGCCGGCGGCTGTTCGCTCCCGCCGCCCAGCGTTCCGGTTGGGATCCGGGCCCCGGGGAAGGCCATCTCGATTCGCTCTTGCGATCCACCGTGCTCAGCCAGGCCGGCGTTTACGGCGACCCTGCCATGATCGCGCAAGCCCAGGAGATGTTTGACCGGTACCAGGATGACGCGGCCAACGTGCGCCCCGACCTGCGCGGCGTCGTGTTCAGCCTGGTGGCGCAGGAGGGCGACCGAGCCGTGTACGACCGCATCTGGGAACTGGAGCGGGCCGCAGAATTGCATGAAGAGAAAATCCGGCTGCTGATGTCGTTGGCGCGGTTCCGGCAGCAGGACCTGTTGCGCGAAACGCTGGATCGAGCGTTGACCGACGATGTGAGGTTGCAGGACACTATCTTCGTGGTATCAGCGGTGGCGGCCAACAACCGCGGCCGCGATCTGGCCTGGGAGTTTTTGAAAGAGCAGTGGGACGAATTTGACCGGCGCTACGGTGGCGGCGGATTCGGCCTGATGAGATTGGTCGCCATCACCAATTCTTTCACCACCAACGAAAAGCGTGATGACGTGGCGGCGTTTTTCGAGGCGCATCCCACGCCGGCTGCTGAACGAACCATCCGGCAGGCGCTGGAACGCATCGCGCTCAACGTGGCTTGGCTGGACCGGAATCGTCGCGAGTTGGCGGATTATTTCGCCTAGCGCAAAGGTGGTGAAACCGGTACTTCTTTGCGCCGCGCCAACCGGGCCAAGTTTGACACGCCAAGCGAATGAAGGTAGCCTTGATTACGAATTGACTACAAACGATTGTGATTTATGGATTCTTCAGAACGCATCAATGAACTGAAATCGCTCCTTCAAAAACGCATTTTGATCATCGACGGAGCGATGGGAACACAGATTCAGGCGAGGGGTTTGGGACCGGATGATTTTGGCGGCGCCGATTACGAAGGCTGCAACGAACACCTGAACATTACCCGCCCCGACGTAATCGCAGAAATTCATCGCGACTACCTTGAGGCCGGCGCCGACATCCTCGAAACCAATACGTTTGGTGCCACCGCCCTGGTACTTGGCGAGTACGACCTGTCCGACTATGCCCGGCGGATCAACCGGGACGGCGCCGCGATCGCCCGTCGGGTCGCCGATGATGTTACGACCCGCGAACCCAACCGGCCCAGGTTCGTCGCCGGCGCCATGGGGCCGACGACCCGCACCATATCGGTGACCGGCGGGTTGACCTTTGACGAACTCGCCGCCGACTACCACCAGCAGGCTGCCGGGTTGATTGAGGGTGGGTCCGACGTGCTGCTCCTTGAGACCAGCCAGGACACCATTAACATCAAGGCCGGGTTGGAAGGCATCGACCGCGCCCAGGCCGAGTTGAACAGCAATGTGCCGGTCGCCGTGCAGGGCACCATCGAGCCCATGGGCACGCTGCTGGCCGGCCAGGATGCGGAGGCGCTGTACACGTCGTTGGCCCACCGGGAATTGCTGTGGGTCGGGTTCAACTGCGCCACCGGCCCCGAGTTCATGACCGACCACCTGCGTACGCTCCAGGAGTTGTCGCGTTTCAGCATCGCGTGCATCCCCAACGCGGGCCTCCCCGACGAGGACGGCAACTACAACGAAACGCCGGAGATGCTCGCCGGATCATTGCAACGCTTCGCCGAAAACGGCTGGATTAATTTGGCCGGCGGCTGTTGCGGCACCGGCCCCGAGCATATCCGCCGCATCGACGAAGCAATGTCCGGCAAGTCGCCCCGCTCCGCTGTTGCCTCGTTGGATACCCGCGTGTCGGGCATTGAAGCGGTGGTGGTCAACGATGACACCCGGCCCACTGTAGTCGGCGAACGCACCAACGTGCTGGGCAGCCGGCGGTTCAAGCGGCTGATCAGCGATGACCGGTTTGAAGAGGCGGCAGAAATCGGTCGGCGACAGGTTCGCAACGGCGCCCACGTGCTGGACGTATGCTTACAGGACCCAGACCGAGACGAAACCGCCGACGTCATCAAGTTCCTGGACCAACTGAACCGCCGGGTCAAAGCGCCCATCATGATCGACTCCACGGACGCCGCCGTGATTGAAGAATCGCTGAAACGGTTGCAGGGTAAGTCCATCATCAACTCCATCAATCTGGAGGACGGCGAAGAACGGTTCCAGCGTGTCGTGCCCCTGGCGCGACGCTATGGCGCGGCGCTGGTGGTCGGCTGTATTGACGATGACCCTGACCAGGCGCAGGCGATCACCCGCGAGCGCAAGGTGGAAATCGCGCAACGGTCGCACCGGCTGCTCACCGAAAAGTACGGTGTCCCCGAACAGGATATAATCTTTGACCCGTTGGTGTTCCCAGCCGGTACCGGCGACGAAAACTACGTCGGCTCCGCTGCCGAGACCATCGAAGGGGTGCGGCTGATCAAAGAGGCGCTGCCCAACACCAAGACCGTGCTCGGAATCTCCAACGTGTCCTTCGGATTGCCGGCCGCCGGACGGGAAGTATTCAACTCGGTATTCCTGTACCACTGCACGCAGGCCGGCCTGGACATGGCCATCGTCAACTCTGAGATGATGCAACGGTATGCCACCATCCCGGAAGAGGAACGCAAGCTATCAGAGGATCTGATCTGGAATCGAGGCGATGATCCGGTAGCCGCGTTCGCCGCGCACTTCCGTGACCGTGCGCCTCGGGCGACCGCTGAGGAACGGTCCGCGTTGCCGTTGGACGAGCGGCTGGCCCAGTGCATCATCGAGGGCAGCAAGGAAGGCTTGACCGACGATCTGGACCTGGCGCTCCAGGACCGCGCACCATTGGAGATAATCAACGGCCCGCTGATGGCCGGCATGGATGAGGTGGGCCGGCAATTCAATGCCAACCAACTCATCGTGGCGGAAGTGCTGCAAAGCGCCGAGGCGATGAAGGCGGCGGTGGCCCACCTGGAACCCCACATGGAGCGCAGGGACGCGGCCACCCGCGGCTGCGTCTTGCTGGCCACCGTCAAAGGCGACGTGCATGACATCGGCAAAAACCTCGTTGAGATCATCATGTCCAACAATGGCTACCGGGTGGTCAACCTGGGCATTAAGGTCGCCGCGCAGGAACTCATCGCCGGCTACCGGGAGCACCAGCCGGACATCATCGGGTTATCAGGATTGCTGGTGAAATCGGCGCAGATGATGGTCGAAACGGTGCAGGACTTCCGTACCGCCGGCATCCGCGCGCCGGTGCTGGTTGGGGGAGCGGCTTTGTCCAACCGATTCACCCGCCTCCGCATCGCACCCGAATACGACGGGCTGGTCGCCTACTCGCCCGACGCCATGAGCGGGTTGGCGCTGGCTAACACCATACAGGACGACGACGAGCGGGAACTGCTGACGGCGCGGCTGGTGTCGGAAAGCGCGGAGTTGCAGCAGGAAGTTGCGGCGCGGAGCTAGTCAACCATGTCTGTTGAGCAAACGCTGACTGCCGTGGCGGCGTTGGAGGATTCTCCACGCCCGCCGGATTTGCGCTTGCACGTTCTGGAAGACTACGACCTCGACGAGATTTTCGGATATATCAACCCGCAGATGCTGTACGTGAGGCACCTGGGGTATCGCGGCCGCTTCTGGGAGGCTTTGCGCAACGACGAACCGAAGGCCGTGGAATTGCGACGCCAGGTGCAACGGGTCGAGGACATCATGCTGTCCCGCTCCGACATATCAGCCAACGGAGTGTTCAAGTTTTTCCCGTGCCGGTCGAAAGGGCAGTGGCTGATCGTGTACGAAGCGGACGGCACGACGGAATTGGAGCGGTTCTATTTCGGCCGGCAACAGGGCAAAGACGGGCTGTGCCTGTCCGACTATGCGCGCCCAACCGGTGATGGCCCCAACGACTACATGGCGATGTTCGCCACGACCATAGGCCCTGGTGTGCGCGAGTTGTCGGAGCGGTGGAAGAACGACGGGCGATACCTGGACTCGCACACCCTGCAAGCCTTGGCCATTGAGTCGGCGGAAGGCTTCGCTGAGCTGTTGCACAAGCGCATCCGCAGTATGTGGAACATCGGCGAACCGTCGGGCCTGAAAGTCAACGGCGAGGAGGAACTTCGAGACCTGTTCCGCGCCAACTATCGGGGGAAGCGTTACTCCTTCGGCTACCCGGCGTGCCCGCGTCTTGAAGACCAGGACAAGCTCTTCCGCTTGCTCGATGTCACCGGGAACATCGGCGTGGAACTGACGGACGGCTACATGATGGACCCCGAAGGTTCGGTCTCCGCCGTCGTTTTTCACCACCCGGACGCCAAGTATTTCAACCTCGATGAAGCCGACATCGAGCGGCTGGAATCGGAGATTGCCGCCTTGCCGGCGTTGGAACGATAGCGGCGATGAACGACCAACCTGTTGAGCGGCCCGTACCCTTTTCGGATACGGGCACTATTTTTGCCGAAGCTCCCGACTGGGAGAGCGTTGCGAACAGCCTCCCGGCTTCAGGCGACCCGGCCCCGGAATATACCGCGATAATTGACTTGGGTTCGGGGTCGGCGCGCGCGGTGGTGATGCTGGTCAATTCCGGGGGAGGCATCGAGATCGTCGCCCAACAACGGGTGAATCTGAACCTGATGAGCCACATCGACGACAAGGGAGCGCTCGACGAGTCTGGTGTCGCCAGCGCCGTCGATGCGTTGGAAGATTTCGCCCTGTTGGCGGGTGGGTATGGAGTCCAAACCATCCATGCTGTCGGCACCGCGGCCCTTCGCGAATCGGGAAACTCAGTCGCCATCATCGACGCCGCCGTGAACCGTTTCGGCATACCGCTGCGGATCATCGACGGCTCGGATGAGGCCGCCTATTGTTTCATCGGCGCAATCCACGGGTTGCCTGCATCCAACGGTATTCTGGCTGACATCGGCGGCGGCAGTATGGAGATCGTCCGGTTCAGTGAACGAGCGATGCGCTGGAGCGTGTCCCTGCCGCTGGGCAGCCTGCGCGTCGCCAACCGATTCCACCTGACTGACCTGGCCGGAGCCGAGGACGTACACGCCGCGTACGAATTTGTTCATGCCACGTTGGCGGCGTCCGGCGTTCCCCGGCTGAAGGACGGGGACGTGCTGGTTGGCTCCGGCGGCTCCGTGCGGCTCCTGTCCAGGCTGCTCCGGGGTCTCGAGCCATACCCGATCATCAGGATGCACGGCTACGAAATGGACGCCGGTTCGTTGGCGGGACTTGCTCGCGAATTGACCGCCGTTTCCCTCAGCGAGCGGGCCGGCATCAACGGGATGAACCCGGAACGCGGACATTCCATCGTCGGCGGCGCGATAGCCGCGCACGCCCTGTCTCAATACACCGGCGCCGATTCCATGATTGGGTCAGGCCAGGGACTTCGGGAAGGTCTGGCCAGGTTGCCGGGACCTTTGCCAACCAATTGCCCCGTCAGCGTGCCGCCGCTCGCGGACGTGCGGATGGCGTCGCTCGTCGACCTGGTCGGACGGTTCGTGCCAAGGTTTTCGCAACGTGGCAAAAGACGGGCCGCTTTGGCGCGCGGTTTGGGCGCGGCGGTTTGGGGGGCGCGAAACCGACGCATCTGCGATGCGCTGGAATGCGCGGCGTTTGTGCTGGACATCGGCAACGCGATGGACTTTTACAATCGGGCAAACCGGACGGCCAGCGTAATCGTGCGCACTGACTTGCCCGGATTCACTCATCAGGAATCCGCGTTTCTCGCGGCGATTCTGTTGGCAACTGAGCGCAGGAAATTGCCTCCGCGCTTTCGCCGTTCCAGGCTGTTGAGCCAAGGGGACAGCCAGCTGATCAGGCAGGCCGCCGTCGCGCTGACGGTCATCGACGAACTCGACAGTCGTTTGCCGTATGGCTGTTCCCCATCACAGGTGCGCTTTATCCGGCAAAATGGTATGTTGGTGGTAACCACGCCGTCATGGTCCCGAACCGCCGGGGAAAACGTGCGCGAACGGTGGCTGGAAGAGTTCGGGGAGAAAATCGACTTCGTGAGGTGCGAATCATGACCAGGCTTCAAGGGCATCTGGCTTACAAAATGGGAGATCGCTACGGGATGCACCCGGACGATGGTGAATATCCGGGCACTCTGATTATCGTAGAAGGCATTGACGGCTCGGGCAAAAGCACGCAGATCGACCTGCTGCAGAAGTGGCTCAACAGCCGGAACCTGGTAACGGTTTTCACCGAGTGGAATTCGTCCCCCATAGTTCGCCGCACCACCAAGCGGGGGAAAACGGAAGAGCTGCTGACGCCCATGTCCTTCAGCCTCATTCACGCCGCCGATTTCGCCAGCCGGGTCCATGCCCAGATACTGCCGGCGCTGCGCGCGGGCGCCACGGTTCTTGCCGACCGGTACGTTTACACGGCGTTCGCGCGGGATTCGGCCCGCGGGGTGAACCGCGATTGGCTGCGCCGCATCTACTCTTTCGCCGTGCAACCGACTCTGGGCCTGTACTTCAAGGTCCCTCTGGACGTTTCCATCCAGCGGATCAACGCCGGACGCGAGGAACTGGGTTACTACGAATCCGGTCAGGACATGGGCTTTTCCAATGACCGGGAAGAGTCCTTCCGCATCTTCCAGGGCAGGCTGCTGGACGAATACGACGCCATGACCGAGGAATTCGGGTTGATGACTATCGACGCAACGCAGCCCATCGCCGTGCAGCAGCAACTGGTGCGCCGGTACGTGGAGCCGTTGCTCGAAGACGCCATGGCAGTGCGCGGCCAGAGCCTCCCGGAGGCTCTGGGCAAAGCCGGACTGAGTGGCCGGTACATCAGGCCGCCCATGTCCCGCCGACCTACCGAGCAGGAAGTCGCCGACCTGTAAGACGCTTCCGCGCACTCCATACTGCCGTCAACCCGGAGCCGTGAGATGGACGAGATCAAGTTTTATGGACATACGCCACCCAGTGTTGCCGGAGAGCCGACCCCGGGCCGGCTCATCGTGATCGAGGGCACGGACGGCGTGGGCCGTTCCACGCAGATCGGGATGCTGCAGGAATGGCTGGAGGCCGAGGGTTACGCCGTAACGGTCACCGGATTCCGTCGCTCCGAGCTGGCGGCCACGGGCATCAACCGCGCCATGCGGGGCAACACCCTGGACGCCCTCACCTTGAACCTTTTCTACGCCACCGACTTCTGGGACCGCCTGGAAAAGAATATCGTTCCGGCGTTGCGCACCGGCATGGTGGCGCTGGTTGATCGCTACATATTCTCGATCATCGCCAGAGCGCGGGTGCGCGGGGTGCCGGCCCGCTGGCTCAACGACGTTTTTGAGTTCGCGGTGGTGCCCGACCGGGTGCTATATCTGGACGTGGACGTAGAACAATTGCTGCCGCGTGTGCTGGCGGTCCGACAGCTTGACCACTGGGAATCGGGCGAAGACTTCCTGCGTGGGCCGGATCTGCACGACAACTTCATCAGGTATCAAAGCGCCCTGCTGCAGGAGTTCCGCACCCTGGCCGAGGAGCACAATTTCGTGACCATAGACGCCCGGGGCAGCGTCGGCGACGTGTTTGAAGCCCTGCAAGCCGAGGTTCGAGAAGCCCTCAAGGGAATGGGCGACGCCTGAACGGCGATCTATAACCCCAGAGCGTCCGCCAGCCGCCGGCGATGGAACTTGGGGTCGCCGAGGAACTGGTACAAGGTGCGCGACGCGGTGGTGTGCAGGGTTAGGCCGTACTCCGTGGTGCTGCCAACGCCGGCGTGTACCTCGTGGGCGTGGTTGCAGGCGTTGTAGTATGCGGCGCTGCTCACGGTTTTGGCCAGGTGGACGCTGTCGGCGGCTTCCCGCTCGGTGTCCAGCTTCCACAGCGCTTCGTAGGTGGTCCAGCGGGCCGAGTCCAGCTCGTTGACCAGGTTGATGATGTGGTCCTGCACCCGCTGGAACCTGCCGATTGGCGTGCCGAACTGAATCCGGGTCCGGCTGTACTCCACGGACATTTCGTACACCTGCTGCGAGCCGCCAACCTGGTAGGCGCACAGCAACGGGATGGCGGTGGCGACTGCCTGTTCTAGTGCCAGCCAACCGCCTGAGAACGGGCTGGATCCGGGCATCGCCCGCCCCGACAATACTGCCGACTGCCCGATCTGCACGCCGTCCAGCCTGACCTCCGCCAGGTTCCACGCGAATCCCTCCAGCTTGCGGATGGAAACGCCGGGCGCGTCGGCGGGAATCAGCGCCAGCCCCACGTGCTGCCGGTTCTCGGTGCGCACGGCGCAGATGAGGTCGGTGGCCGCCGCCGCGTCGTACACGTACACTTTGGTGCCGGAGACGCGGTAGCCGTCGCCGTCGGTGGCCGCAATGGCCTGCACGTCCGACTCGTCCCATTGGTAATCGGCTTCGGTGATGGCGAGGGAAATGGTGCGCCGGCCGGCGGCGACGTCGGGCAGCAGATAGCGTTTCTGCTCTTCCGTCCCTGCCTCCAGGATGGTCAGGGCCCCCAGGGCGGCGCTGCTGAGGTGCGGACCGGGCACCGGGCCGCGCCCCAACTCTTCAAAGAGCACACCGGCGTCCGTGAACGACCCGCCCTCTCCACCATACTCGGTGGGTATGACGATGCCCAACCAGCCGGTGGCCGCGAGTTTCGACCACGGCTCCGAAGGCGCGTTCTGGCCGGTGGTGGCCAGCTCCAGCAGCGTTTCCTTGGGGTATTCGGTGTCCACGAAGCGACGGACGGCCGCTTTCAGCATTTCCTGTTCTTCGGTCAGGGACAAGTCCATTGGTTAGTTGCTCCTGTTATGCCAACGCGCCGGCGCGTTCCCGCTGCTGGCGACCGATACCGATGCGCCGGGACATGATCACCTTCTGGATGTCGGTGGTGCCGCCGGGGTGTAGCGCGATGATCGCCGCGCGTTGGTGCGCCTCGATGTGTCCCTCGCCGGCGCCCCATTGCGAGTCCTTGGTCAGCGCGGCGGGACCGAGAATGTCCAGGATGCCGGTGGCGATGCGCAGGCCGGACTGCTTGCGGAAGTACGACGCTTGGGGCCCTTCGTAGGTGATGTGTGCGCCGCTATGCCGCATCCAGTAGTTGCGCAGCTGGAACAGCCGACCGATTTCAGCGTCAATGTAGATGTCGATGAGCCGCTCGCGCACGTCGGGATCTTTGCTCAGTGCCTCGCCGCGGCGGTTGTTGGTCATGCAGTAATCGAAGATGCGGTCAACGATCCAGTTGCGCCCGATCTTGCCGCCGGTGCCGTGTTCCAGTTCCAGGTGGGTGGTTGCGACCTTCCAGCCCTCGTTCTCGCCGCCGATCAGGTTGCGCGCTGGCACCCGCACGTTGTCGAAATAGACAATGTTCTTGACGCCGGACCCCGCGCCGGACTCGCCGGCCGAGGACAGCAGGTCCATGGGGAACACGCTGATGCCGGGCAGGTCGGACGGTACCATGAACCAACTCAGGTTGTGGTGGCGGTCGCCCTCGGGATCGGTGCAGGTGATGGTCCACATGTAATCGGAGCCGTGGGCGCTGCCAACGTAAACCTTCTGTCCGTTGATGACATAATCGTCGCCGTCGCGCCGGGCGGAGGTCTTGGCGTTGGCCAGGTCGGAGCCGGCTTCCGGTTCGGTGAGCAGCTGCCAGGTGCGAATTTCGCCCTTGAAAATCTTGGGCAGGAATTCCTGTTTCTGCTCCTCCGAGCCCCAGACCAGGATGGAGTTGCCGCCCAGGCGTCCGCCGGAGTCGTAGTAGGGCGGGAGCGACAGGTTATAGCCGTCGATCTCCTCTTCCAGCACCACCGAATGGTCAACGGTCAATCCGCCGCCGCCGTATTCCTCGGGCGCGGTCGGCCACAGCCAGCCCTTCTCGCCCAACTTGCGCCCCAGGTCGCGGCGCAGCTGGTACTGCTCATAGGTCAAGTCAATGGAATCGGCAGGATGCTCGATGCCGGCCGGGATGTTCTCCCGCATCCATTCCTGCACCTCGGTGCGGAACGCCTCCTGCTCAGCGGTATAACGGGGTTCAAAGTCCATGATGCGCCTCGCGGCCGGCCCAGCCGGCGTTATGCTTGCGTAAATTCAGGCCGCAATTATGCCCTATGGCGCGAGGAGGGGCAACCGCACGAGACCCTACCGGCTCCGCAGCGCCCGCCCCGGCCGCGCTCCGGTACGCCGTCCGCCGTCAATTACCAGCGCGCCGTTGACGGCCACGTAATCTATACCCACCGGGAATTGCGCTGGATCGTCGAAGGTGGCCGGCGTATCCACCGTTTGCGGATCAAACAGGACCATGTCCGCTTTCGCGCCGTCGCGTATGACCCCGCGGTCGGTCAATCCCAGGCGTTGGGCCGGCGCGCCCGTCATCTTGCGGATCGCCTCTTCCAGTGAGAACAGTCCTTCTCCCCGCACGAACTGGGCCAGCACGTAGGGATAGGTGCCATAGGTGCGCGGATTGGGCCGCCCGCCGGTCAGAATAGCGTCGGTGCCGATCATCTGCGCCGGGTGCGACGCGATTTCGCGGATGTTTTCCAGGTTGCCGGTGCGGGCCACGAACGCCACCTGCAAGTCCTCTTCCAGCAACAGGTCGCAGACGGCGTCCACCATGCGACCGCCGCGATGCCGGGCCAGTTCTTCCAGGGAACGGCCCTCCCACTCCTTGTTCTTGTCCGACGCGATGTTGGCGAAGATATAGTTGTCCAGCGTCTGGCCGCCCCACTGCGGCTCCACGGCCTGCACCATCAATGCGCGCACGTTTGGGTCGGCGATGCGGTTCAGCAGGGCCTGCGGCCCCCCGGCGTGGACCCAATAGGGCAGCAGGGAGTGCAGGATGGTGCTCGCCGCCGGGTACGGGTACTGGTCGTAGGTGACGTCCTGACCCCGGTTGCGCGCGTCGTCCACCAGGGCGGTCATCTGCGCGCCCAGACCGGCGACCGGACTGTGGTAGTGGGAGATATGCACCGGCGCGCCGGAGCGCCGCCCGATTTCCACGGCTTCGCGGAACGGGTCCAGCAATCTGTCGCCCAGCGTGTAGCGGGAGTGGGTGCAATAGAAACCACCCTCCTCGGCGGCGGCGGTGGCGATGGCCGCGAGCTCATTCGTGTCGCTGTACGCTCCGGGCGCATAGGTCAACCCGGTGGTAAAGCCGAAGGCGCCATCGCGCATCCCCTGTCGCGTCAAATCCTGCATCTGGGACAGCTCAGCGTCCGTGGGTAGCCGGGATGACCAACCCATGACGGCCACCCTGATTGCCGCGTGGGGCACGAAGTGGAACACGTTGCAGGATGAGTTGCCGTCGAACAGCGCCAGGAAATCGGCGACGCTGCTCCACCGCACGCCGTCCGGCGCGGTCCCGTTCACCGCCGCCAGGTACACCAGCAACTGCTCCAATGCCCGGGGCGTTGTGGGAGCATAGGACAAGCCGTCCATGCCCAGCCCCTCTGTGGTGACCCCCTGCCGTATCTTGGCATCGTGGCTGGGCTCGGTGAGCAGTTTCAGGTCGGAATGGGAGTGCATGTCAATGAAGCCGGGGCAGATGACATAACGGCTGGCGTCGATCACGCGCCCCGCCGCTACCGACGACACGTCTCCCGTCATCACCTGCACCGAATCCCCGGTCACGGCTACGCTGCCGCGGTACCCGGCTGCGCCGGTCCCGTCGATAACCGTTCCATTGGCAAACAAAAGGTCAACCATCGTCAAACTCCCGGTCGTACTTCGTTTCGTGCGGAAATCATACACCGAGAACTCTCATATTCCCAAGAACATCCGGTTTTCACGGTTATGCTACACTGGCGAGACCAACTGGTGTTTGATAGTAAAAACGGTGCTTACACAGCAACCCAGACATAGCGAGCCCAGCGCCAACAACGAGCTTGGCGACCTGTTGCGCACGATGCTCTTCGGCTGCCAGGTGCGCTCCGAAAACACCCAGCTGATTGAGGGACACCCGGGCCTGCAACTGGATAATCTCATCACCGCCGATGACCGCGCTCCCGTGGTGGTCGAAGCCGAATACGAGGCCATGGGCACCGGTGAGTCGGACGCCACCGCCCGCCTGGGCCTGCGCGTAGTGGACCATATTCACCCCATCGAGGCCGCCATCGCCCTGCGCTATCCCGATTCCGTCCGGTTCGCCGACAACCTCCGCGACGCTCTGGCCAGCGCCCGCCTATCCTACGCCGTGCTGTACCAGGACGGCAGCCGCTTTCCCGAATCCGGCTGGCTGGAAGGCGGGGTTTCCGACCTGGCCGACCTCATCAGCTTGGTTTCTGTTCCGCAACGCGCAGTTGACCAAGCCAGTGCCGCCCTTGAGAACGGCATCGAGCGGGCGGTTGCGGTCTTGGATAGTATGCACCGCCTCCGTCCCGATATTATGCCGGCCATCGCTCGCCTGCTCGGTATGCCCGACGTGCCGCAAACCCGGCGCATGGCCTGCGCCATCGTCGCTAATGCCATGGTGTTTCACGAGCGACTTTCGGGCACTCACGGCATCAAGTCTTTACGAATGGTATCGGGTCCCGAGGTAGCCAATCCCTACGGTGATACGCTTGACACGTGGGCGGAGATCCTGCGTGTCAATTACTGGGCCATTTTTTCAATCGCCAAAGACATCATGGAGCGCATCCCCGTCAGCCACGGGGCGCAACTGCTGCGAACGTTGCGCGATACTGCTCTGGAGGTGATTGTTACCGGCGCCAGCATTGCCCACGACCTCACCGGGCGCATTTTCCAGCGGCTTATAGCTGACCGCAAATACTTGGCGACTTTCTATACCCTTCCGGCGTCCGCGGCTCTCTTGGCCCGCTTGGCAGTAGGGAAATTGGAGGGCGTGGATTGGTCGGACGCCAATACCATCGTCAACCTGCGCGTCGGCGATTTCGCCTGCGGCACCGGCGCCTTGCTATCCGCTGTTTACCAGCAAATCGCGGGCCGCCATGAACGCGCTGGTGGGAACCCCAATGCTCTGCATCCGCCAATGTTGGAAGAAATGCTTTTCGGTTGTGATGTGATGCCCTCTGCCATTCACATCACCGGCTCCACCCTGTCCGGCATCGCTCCATCCGTTCAGTTTGACAACTCCCGCCTGTACACCCTGGCATATGGCCGGCAGCAAGACGGGAGCGTTGCCATTGGCTCGCTGGAACTGCTGCAATCTTCAGCGGCGCTGAGCCTGTTCAACACCAGCGATCCAGCCATGCGCACCGGCAGCGTCGGCGAGGAAACCGCCGCTCAAATCATCGCCGACATACCAGACGGCGGCTTTGACCTGGTGATTATGAACCCGCCCTTCACCAGCAACACTAAACACCGCGACGCCGAAGGCAACGTCCAGAACGCCGCCTTTGCCGCTTTCGGTGCCTCGGTAGAAGATCAGGACGATATGTCCAATCGCTTGACCAGACTGGCTCGCAACTCCCACTATCACGGTCATGCCGGCCTGGGTTCGGCGTTCGCGTCCATCGCCGACAAGAAGCTCCGTCCCGGCGGCATGCTGGCGCTGGTGTTGCCCTTTACCGCCGTCAACGGCGCGTCCTGGGCGAAGTTCCGGCAGTTAATCGCTGAAAACTACACGGACGTCGCAATTGTCAGCAGCGCTGCGGAAGACAGCAATATGTCCTTTTCTTCGGATACGGGTATAGCCGAGTGCTTGGTCATCGCACGCCGCAAGTCCTCCAATGATAAACCCACAGGACGGGCGCAATTCGTGTCGCTGACACGCCGGCCGCAGAGCTTCGCTGAAGCGCAAGAAGTTGCCGACGCAATTCAGGCCAACGCCGATGCGCGTCGCCTGGAGGACGGGCCATACGGAGGCATACCGATTTTCTGCGGCGACGCTCACGCTGGCGAAATTCTGGACGCCTCTGTTGCTACTTATGAAAGCGGATGGGGAGCCGCGCGCATCGCAGACGCAGCCGTTGCTCAAACTGCCTATGCGCTGACCACCGGCAAGCTTTGGCTGCCGGCGGAAGCACAGCCCATTGATCTCCCCGTGACCCGACTCGGCGAAATCGGTCAATTGGGCGTGCACGATTCATTGCTGACGATGGCAACGCACAACGGGCCGTTCGTAAAGGAGCTGCCAAGCCCCACTGCTACTTATCCGTCTCTCTATAATCACGATGCCCGGCGGGAAACCCAGCTGATTTGTGAACCCGATTCCCAACTCCGTGTCAAGCCGGGTATGGAATCCAGAGCTGCCGAGCTTTGGGCCACAGCCAGCCGAGCTCACATCAATCGGGATTTTCGCCTTAACTCACAGCCCCTTGCCGTCGCTGTCACTAACCAGGTGTCCATCGGCGGAAGGGCATGGCCTCATATGACGTTTGCCGAGTCTGAATTCGATTGCGCTTTTTCTCTATGGGGCAACAGCACGTTGGGCCTGTTGAGTTACTGGTGGACGTCCAGCCATCAGCAAAGCGGACGGGGAGTGATGACGCGCCAGCTAATCCCATTCTTGCCCGTGCTGGATTTGCGCACGCTGACCGACGCCCAACTAGCCACCGCCGAAACCATCTTCAACGAGTTCCGCGAGCTTGACCTACAGCCCGCCTACCTGGCCGATGCCGACCCCAACCGCGCCCTGCTGGACCGCCGCGTCGTCTGCGACCTGCTGGGCTTTGACGACGCCACCTATCAGGCCGTCCGCCGCCTAGCCGCCAAGTGGTGCGCCGAACCATCCGTCCACGGCGGCAAGCGCCGCCCGCGCGGCGCAAGGCTGGTGGCGTAGGACGCACCCATTCCTTTCCATCCCATTGACGCCGCTGGCCACCCGTTACAATGTAAGTAGCAGGAAAGGAGGAGCGCCATGTCAACTGCGGGAAAAGCGAGTATCACGGTTCGCAACGCCCCGACCGGCACCATGCTGGCCGAAGTTGAGGAAAAGCTGCGCCAGTATGAAATACGCTACGAAATGTCCAGCGAAAAGATGGCAGCTCTCCTTGAACTGGATGCAATCCGTCCCACAGCAGAGGTGCTCAGGTGGTATTCCAGTTATCAAGGCGCGCTATCCCTGCGCAAAAAGACCCCCACGACTGGAACACCTGGGACCATTACCGAACCGTTCACGAACTCCGGCTGAATCAACATCCTTTCGTATTCACTGGAATCCCTGGCCCTAAGCCTGTAACCCCACGCCGGAACCTCACCCGCCGCCGCAACCTGACCGGTTGCCCGCGGCGGGTTTTTGCGTATGACCGTCCGGTGACACTTCTCCCTTGCCTCTATCCGCCATCCATCCGTACCATTTAACTAAGCCATCCAATCGCCTCAATCCAAATAACCGGAACCCCCAATCGCGAAAATCCTGAAATCCCCAAAATCCTGATTCAGGCAACCCTAAGAGCCTATCCTAAAAACTGTTGGAAACTTGCAGTGGTGCTGTGGGAAGGG
>JAPPCX010000020.1 GCA_028875655.1 Chloroflexota bacterium
GCTTCCCTTCCCACAGCACCACTGCAAGTTTCCAACAGTTTTTAGGATAGGCTCTAAATACCACAATGGCCATCCGGACCTTGTTGTTCAGGGTGTCTATGCCGGCAACTCTGTTCGGGCCGGCGATCAAGGTGTGGAGATCAAAACCACGAGAAAGAAGGGAGGAGCCGTCGACACTCACGGTGCGCGAAACCAATGGTTGTGCGTCTTTGTGTACAGCGTCGATAATGAAACTGAGCCCGCAATTGACCGGCTGCCTATGACGTTCACCGAAGTTTATCTGAGCCAGGTAACTACGGCGGATTTTAGACAAAACCCGCGTGGCGAGCTTGGCACCCGGACAGCCACGTTGCATCGCTATGGCATAAGGAAGTTGAGGGAAAACTGGCTGTACAAGGTTTAGGCGATCTCTGTCCGCTATGTCGCCAAGTTTGCGAGAGGTTCTATCGCCCTGGTGGCCATGTCAAAGTAATGCGGATCCCTCTCGACCCCTATCGAAGCGTACCCAACCGCCTCCGCCGCAGCCAGCGTGGAGCCGGCGCCAGCGAACGGGTCAACTACCACCCCCTTGCCTAGCGGAAGTACTCCCCTCACCACTTCACGCAGAAACGTTTGCGGCTTCAGACTGGGGTGCGGCGCGATTGCCTTCTCTTTTTTCCCGGTGGGGGCGGACCGTATCACGTCGCCAAAAGGCGCCGAATCAGACGGGCGCCGAAATCCTCCCGTTTGCCACTTTCGCAAATTGTCCTGAACCCGGCCTTCAATTGGTTTTCGGAACAAAACCCAAGGCTCCCACATCGACCTAGGCAATACGCTGACGCCGTCAAACTCTTCATGGGCTGCTTTAGGCCGGTCGCCGCCCCGCATGGTCATAACCAATCTGATAATGGCGCCCCTTCTTTCGAGTCCTGCATCCGAAAGCGCACCAGAAACTATATCTACTAGCAATGGATTCGAAGCCACTAATGTGTTCGCCCCCGGCCTCAGCTTGGGGAAAAGCAACTTCGCCCAGATGAAAAAGAACTCTCGCAGCTGTGCCTTCTGAACCGCGGTTAGTGTGGTAAAACGCGGTAACGGGGCTCGCGAATGGCCATCATAAGATGGTGGGATTCTCCATACGCCGCCTTTGCCGTTACGGAGTTTTGACTGTTCTTTCGGCGTGTATTCCTGCAAGCCATACGGAGGATCCGTTACTACGGCATGGATGCTGTTGTCTTCTTGGGTATCCAGCCAGTCAAAACAGTCGCCATGAACCAACGTAGCCTTCTCGAAATGGAACGGCTCTTGCCATAGGGAACCATCGGCAAGGGGACGTTGTAGATAACCCCCATCGCCCGTATTAAGGCGATAAACCCCACGACGCTCTCTAACGAACACGCCGGGAGTGTTGAGGCGTAAGTATGACCTGATTGAAGACTCCGGCGTTTGGCCGTTGACTTTGGCCACCCGCTCCGCGATTTGCTTGGCAGATAGACCGTCCGACGAAAATTGCATCACCCGGATTATGGCATCGCGCACCTGACCCGGAGCGTTCTTTTCTGTTCCCGGTTCCATGGCTGCAATGTAGACGTCTGGACGTCCTTTGTCAACCGCCGGGAGTCGCGGGCGCCCGTATCTCCAATCCTGCCATTGCTTTGGATCTGGACTGCCCAGAAGCCAGTTTCATCAAAGGAGCAGTCGAGAATTGTCACGCCGTACAGGTTTGCTTGACACCCGGATGGTCAAGGCTATGATGATGCATCATACGCGACCAACCGACCCGAGCAACGCAGCAGTATATCTTCCTCAAGCCCACTCTGGAATCAGGAGCGCTGTATCATGACGTCATCGGCACAAAATGGCACCATTTCGGTTTTGATACACGGCGCCACGGGGCGCATGGGCGCGGAGACGGTACGCGCCGTATCGGCGGCCGCTGACCTCCACCTGGTCGGCGCAACCTGTCACACTCCAAGGGGCGACACGCTGCCAACGCCGGCCGGCGAGGTGCCCCTGTCAACCGATCTGGCATCTTTGTTGGACGCCACGAACCCCGACGTCATGGTGGAATTTACCCATGCCGATGCCTGCATGGTCGCCGCTCCCCTGGCCGCCGACCGCGGCATCCACATGGTACTGGGGGCCAGCGGCCTGAATGCCCAGCAACTGCAAGAGCTGGATACCATGAGCCGGGAGCACGGCGTCGGGATCATCGTCGCCCCGAACTTCGCGCTTGGCGCAGTGGTGCTGAAAAGGCTCGCCGAGCAGGCAGCGGCGTTCTTTGACTACGTGGACGTGGTGGAGGCTCACCACGAGATGAAAATCGATTCCCCGTCGGGCTTTTCCATGGCCATTGCCAGGGGAATGCGCGACCAGCGGGATAGCGATTTCCAGCGCAACGAAACGACCGTGCATCACCTGCCCGAAACCCGGGGCGGCGACATCGGCGGTGCCGGTATCCACAGCCTGCGCCTGCCCGGACGCAGCGCCCACCACGAGGTGATTTTCGGCGCCGCCGGCCAGACCCTGAGCATACGGCACGACACCCTCGGCCGCGATTGCTACATGCCCGGCGTCCTTAGATGCGTGCGAGAAGTGGTCAATCGCCCCGGGCTTACGGTGGGGTTGGAAACCGTGCTTGGCCTGTAGCAGGCCCGACCAGCTATGCGACATTATGGACGCAAACGCTCAGTGGGTGTAACCTGAAATAATGCGCGGCAGTCGCCAACGGCAAACACGCCAGCGCCGTGTTTCCCGCCGAGTTAATGCCTGGATACTGGGCGGATACGTCGGCGTCGCTGCTTCGGCAGCGGCACTGAAGGCGTGGCAAATCGTCGTTGGTCCACATATCGTTGGTTGGCTTGCCAAAACCAACGCGATTGTCTGGGATACGATTACGCTGGCCGCCACCCTTGGTGCACTGGCCTTGGGAGTGAGGGAAATGGTACTGGCTTACTTCATACGCAAAGAGTACGAAGACGAAATAGCGGCTATCCGTGCGGAACGGGACGCAGCTTTACAGCAAACTCAGAACGACATGCTGCTGCAACTGATAGAGCAAAACCGCCAACTGATAGAGCAAAACCGTCAACTCATTGAACGCCTTGACCGTCAAAGCAACGGTCACAGCCCTGAAACACCCGACGAACCATAGGAGCGAAATGGACCTGCAAGGATTGAAACTCGCCATCGTTGGCGCCACCGGCGCCGTCGGTCAGGAAACCCTGCGTATCATTGAGGCCCGGTATCCCGAACACCGGAACTTGAAACTCCTGGCCTCCAAGCGTTCCGCAGGCCGCAAGATGGAGGTGAACGGCAAGACGTTCACCGTGGCCGAGACCGCCGATGACAGTTTCGATGACGCTGACCTCGTCTTCATCTCCGCTCGCACCGAGGACTCTCGTCGGTTCGGGCCGATCGCCGCCGCGGCCGGCGCTATGGTCATCGACGACTCCAGCGCTTTCCGGATGGATCCGAGGGTTCCGTTGGTGGTGCCGGAAATCAACGGCGACGATCTGGATTGCCACGACGGCATAGTGTCCATTCCCAATTGTTCAACTACGCCGCTGGTGATGGTGGCCCATCCGCTGCGCCAGGCCAGCCCCATCCGCCGGATCGTCGCGGACACCTACCAATCGGTTTCGGGCGCCGGCGGCGCGGCCATGAACGAATTGCGCGACCAGACCCGCACGGTGATGCACGGCGGCCCCGCCGTACCCGAGGCGCAACCGCAGCAGATTGCTTTCAACGCCATCCCCCAGATCGACAGCTTCACCGAATCCGGCTACACCCGTGAAGAAGAAAAGATGATCAACGAAAGCCGCAAGATACTGCACGAGCCGAATATGGCGGTCTCCGCCACGTGCGTGCGGGTGCCGGTGTTCGTTTCGCACTGCGTTGCGGCCCACCTGGAGTTTGAACAACCGGTGTCTCCCGGCGAAGCCAGGGAACTGCTCAGCGCGATGCCAGGAGTCACAATACAGGACAACCCTGACCAAAGCGTTTATCCCATGCCTGTGGATGCCGCCGGCCGTGACGACGTTTTTGTTGGCCGCATCCGACAGGATGCTTCTCACGCCAACGGGCTGGCGATGTGGATAGTTACGGATAACCTGGTGAAAGGCGCCGCGCTCAACGCCCTGCAAATCGCCGAACACGCCGTCCGGCGCAACGCAGTCCACGGCCGGCGCAGCTGACGCCGGAGCCGTTTCATGTACTGATTCCGCCGGTCTATCGCCCATTGCAGCGCGAATGTGTATAATGCCGGGAATATGCTTGAGACTCGAGCTGGTTTCAGGCCAGATATGTCGAGTAATTCGGCGCGGGCGCCGGCAAGGAGGGACGGATCATGCCTACTGAGATTGGCCGATTGATCACAGCCATGGTGACACCGTTTGACGCCGAGGGACAGGTTGACTACGAACAGGCCAAGCGCCTTGCCATCGCCCTTCTGGATTCGGGATCCGACGGCTTGGTGGTGACCGGCACTACGGGGGAAGGGCCGGCCCTCTCCATGGAAGAGAAGGCGCGCCTTTACGGAGAGGTCAAGGACGCCATCGGTTCGCGCGGCGCGGTGATCGCCGGAACCAGCGACAACAACACCGCCGCGTCCATTGAGCTGAGTCGAGAGGCCGAGCAGGTGGGAGCCGACGCCCTGCTGCTGACCGTGCCCGCCTACAATAAACCCCCGCAGGAGGGCCTCTACCAGCACTTTCGGGCCCTGGCGGAATGCACCAACCTGCCGGGAATGCTGTACAACGTTCCCAGTCGCACCAGCCTCAACATGACCAACGACACCACCGTTCGTTTGGCTGAGATTGAAAATATCATCGGCATCAAGGAAGCCAGCAGCGACCCCGTACAGATTGCCAAAGTCATTCGCGATACCCCCGACGACTTCCGCGTGTGGTCCGGCAATGACGACGAGACGTTCGGCATCATGTCCATGGGCGGGTTCGGAGTGGTCAGCGTTGCGGCTCACCTGGTCGGCAATCAGATCAAGCAGATGATTGGGTTGACCCTGGAAGGCGACGTCGAAGCCGCCGGCGCCGAACATTTGCGGCTGCTCGATATGTTCAAGGGACTGTTCATCGTCTCCAACCCGATTCCCGTCAAGTATGGCCTGAACCAGTCGGGGTTCGACGTGGGCGACCCCAGGCTGCCTTTGGTGCCGCCCGACGAGCGTACTGCCGCCCAACTTGACGAATTGCTCCAGCGATACGACATCGACATTGCAGCGCCGGTGGACTGAGGTTCCACCGGCGTTCGCCAATCCTCCTAACCGACGTTCCGGTTCGCCCGACCGGCGAGGCCATTCCCATAACTAACTGTTTTGCCGGTCGGTACGAAATGCATTAAACAGATCGCATACTTTTGCCGGTATGAGCAGGAGCAACGACATGCCACTCAAAACCGTAATATTTGTGGATGGCCAGAACTTCCGGCACAACCTGCGGGACTTCCACTTTCGCTCCGATCCTCCCCACCCGAACAATCCGGAATACCGCCTCGATGAGAAGCACTTCCGTTGGCAGGAGTTCTTCCAGGACGCGCTGACAAAATTTGACGACGTTACCGGTTGGGAGCACCAGTTGGTGCGGGTCTATTGGTATTACGCCGAGAATATCACGCCTTGGTCCCCCAATCTCTGGCGGGCGCAGCGCATCGCAGACGAGCACGGCGCGCGAATCCCCGAGCTGACCCCGGAGTTGGTGATTCAGAAGGTCCAGGATTGGTACGAGCACGAATACCGGCGATTCCACCAACTTCGCAAATCGGTTTTCGAAGAAATACAGCAGAACACCAATTTCCTGGAGTTCAGGTACGTGGGTCAATACGTAGTTCAACCGTTCCGGCCTTACCGGTTGGACTATGACTATGATGGCAACATCACCTTCCAGGGGACCCAGGTGGGCGAAAAGGGCGTTGACATCGGCATCGCCGTGGACATGATCTCCAAGATGAGCAGCTTCGACGCTGCGGTACTGGTCTCGGGAGACAGCGATTTCTTCCCGGTGGTGCGTTACCTGAAAGACAACCTCAAGTACGTGTACCATTTCTCCGTAGGCCGCGGGGTTGGCCAGGATACCCAGTTCCTGTCTTCGGGGCTGCGCGGGGTGGTGGACTGTTTCCACGGATTCGACGAACTGGAGTTGCTCAGCAACTACGTCAACGAGAACGCCGGCATCCCGCCGGCCATCATGGACAGCATTAACCTGCGAACGGCGGAATTGGAGCGCATGCTTGAGGATTATCCCCTGCATTACCGGCACGAGCCGGAAACGCTCTTGCGCTGATACTTAGGCTGACCGCTGACCCGGCGCCTTTTCCCGGTCGCGTTCCCCTTCTTCCGAGGGCCGCGGTCGCAATGCGTCTGCGTACGCGCCCCGGTACGATTCCGGTACCAGCGCCGCGATTCGCTCCATCACCATGTCGGTCACGGAGTTCAGCAGCGCCTTGGTAATCGGCCCCTCGACCATGGGCGGCGTGAACGGAGTGCCGATGTTGACCTGCCAACTGGCCAGCGGCACGGGCATGCGCCACGCCGGGAATTTCTCCGAACCGGATATGCCCACCGGCAGGATCGGCGCCTGGGTCTTCAAGGCCAGCCACGCCAGTCCGGTGCGGGCCTGGCGCAATTGGCCCGTTTGGCTGATCCCTCCCTCGGGAAACATCAGGATTGCCTGGTCTTTCTGCAAAGCGTCCAGCGCATAGCGCAGGGCTTCGCCACCCCCGCGCTCACGGTCCAGCGGCACCGCTCCCACAGCGTTGCAGTAGAACCGTCCGATGGCTTTGTTCCACAGCTCTTTCTTCGCCAAAAAAACTATCGGCCTCGGCAGCGCGACCACCAGCGTGCCGGCGTCGTTCATGGACAGGTGGTTGCTGGCCACCAGCAGCGGGCCAAATGGAGGCATTGCTTCCTGCCCGGTGATGGTTAATCGTCCGGTCAACGACCAGATGACTTGCCCGAAGCGGCGGCTGGGCTGATACAACCAGGCCAATGTTCCTCCTCCGTATCTCTGGTGGCCCGTATCTCTGGTCGCTAGGAATGGGCGTCGGAGCCGGCGTCAATCCGGGATATGACGGCGGCCACGCATTGAGCAAAGTCCAGGCGTTCCGTATTGATGACTATCGCGCCGTTGGGCACCGTTAGTGGAGAATCGGCCCGTTGGCTGTCCAGCCGGTCCCGCAGGTTGGTGTCGGCCAGGGCCTGCTGGTATTCCAACACGCTGCCCGCCTCTTTCTGCTGCTGCAAGCGACGCCGGGCGCGTTCCTCCGGGGACGCCTCGAAATACAGCTTCACGTCCGCATCGGGCAGCACCACCGACCCGATGTCTCGCCCCACCATCACAATTCCTCCGTCGGCGGCAATCGCTCTTTGCTGCATGAGCAGCGCGCGCCGCGCCGCGGACCCGGCCGCCACCGCTGAAACGTTCCGGTCGATCTCCTCGGAAGTCAAATCGTCCGCGCCCAGCGTGTGGCCGTCCACTATGATTATCGCTGGCCTTTCGGCGTCTGCCACGGACATGCTGCAACTTTCCGCCAGGCGCCCCATGACCTCATCATCATCGACCCGTTGCCCGCAATGCAAAGCCAGCCAGGTCAACGCTCGGTACATGATGCCGGTGTCGAGAAAACGCAGGCCGAGCCGGGTTGCCGCCTCCCGCCCCACGGAAGTCTTCCCCGAGGCCACCGGTCCGTCGATCGCGACCACCGGCCCCCGGCTCACGCTCGTATTACGGCCGGCATTCATGAGCCGGATTATAGCATCCGGGTATCGGCCCGCTTGCGATAACCCAAGGTATCGCGGACAATTCGTCAATGCTTGACTGGATAATCGAATCCCCGTGGCGCATGCTCGGTTTGGCGGGTTGGTGTTTTTTGATGGGTTGGGGTTTTCGCGTGGGTCTGCTGCGGATGGCCTTGTCGCTGGGAGCCATCGGGCTGCTCGTCGCCCTGGCCTGGGTGTTCCGGGATGCGGAGTCGGCGGCGCTGGTTTACGGCCCGCTGGCCTTCATCGGGGTGATCTGCGTGATCAGCATCGGCTACTTTGGCCGGCATCTGGAGCAGAGAATCGGGTACGACTCCAAAACCGTTCGCATCAATCACGCCGGCGGCCTGGCTCTGGGCCTGCTGATCGGCGCGCTGGTTTGGGTGATATTGCTGTAGCGGCCCCGCAAACGCCGCGTAATCCGAACGGCCTGCCAAAAGCCGGTGTTTGCCGCTATAATGATTGCAGATTCATTCATTTTCACCACATCTATTGTCAGGACACGGCAACGAGCGCGCGGCCTGCGTTGAGGTTGGCAGATGGCAAGCCGGGGACGAACCAGTCGGGGAAAGAACGCCGCCAGGGGCAAGGCCCCGGGGCGACAGCCCAAGGGCAGCGGCCGGCAGTCCAACTCCGCCCGCCGAAATGGCAGCCAGGCGACCGAAACCGCCTCCGAGGAGGGTAAACGACGGCGAGGCAACCCCGCCATTTCGGGCCGTCTCACCGCCCCGGTTCTGGTGCTCAACCTCAATTACGTGCCGGTCAACGTTTGCACCGTGCGCCGGGCCATCGTACTGGTAGCCAAGGGCAAGGCTGAAATGCTGGAGCCCCGCTCGGGAGAGACCAGGCTCCGCACCTTCAACTCCGCTCTCGACGCCCCCTCCATCATTCGCCTGGTGTACCTGGTGAAGCGTCCGTTCGCGCCCCGCCGGCTATCCAAAAAAGAGGTCTTTCTGCGGGACCATTACACCTGCCAGTACTGCGGCAAGCGCTCCCAGCACCTCACCCTGGATCACGTCGTCCCCCGACGACAGCGCGGCCCGCACACTTGGGACAACGTCGTGGCCGCTTGCGGACGGTGCAACCTGGACAAAGCCGGACGGACACCGGAAGAGGCCAACATGAAGCTGCGGCGCGCGCCCACTGCCCCACAGCCCAACCCCTACCGCATACTCGAAAACCGCACCATCCTGGAAGAGTGGCGGCAGTACATCCCCTGGCAGGCAAACGGGCGTCGCCGGGAAGAAGAGTCCCCCGCCCTGGCCCTCGCCGATTGATTATCCATGAGCACTATAGATTTACACGGCAAGACGTGGGCTGAGGCGCTGTCCGACTTCATTGATTTCTACAATCGGGTAGCCGTGCCGGGCGGTGCGTCAGCGCCCTCCCTGGACGTGGTGCACGGGTACGGATCTTCCGGCGTGGGTGGTGTTCTACGCAAGCGGTTCCGGGCTTTCCTGGAAAAGTATCCGAACAGTCTGCAATACCAGCACGGTGAAGATGTTGACGGCAACGCCGGCCACACGCTGGTGCTGCCCATGAAACGCCTCCCGGATACCGGCGGGATGCTGGCGGAACAAGTCTGGGAATACTGCGAAAACCCGCGCACCGTCGCCAAGATAACCGACCGGTTTCGTCGCTATGGCGATCCCCAGGTGCAACAGGCCATCCGCACTCTGCAAAAACAGGGAAGATTGCGCCCGGTGAGCAAGGGTCGGTTCAAAGCGTACGCCGCCGCATGACCGGGTCGGCGGGCTAGCTCGCCGGCGCCCCCAGCATCATGGACTCCAGCGCCAGCCGGGGGTTGGCGTTCGCGTCCAGCGCCGCCAGCGTGGCCTGGATGCGCTTCAGGAACTCCACCACGTCCTCCGAGGCCACGCCCTGCGCCATGGCTTCCAGTTCTCCGCGCCGGTCGGCGTTTTGAACGTGCCCTGGTGCCCCTTCCTTGACCAGCAGCACGTCCCGCCACCATCCCTGCCACAGGTACAGCGTCTGCCTTACCGATTCCCGGTCGCGGGAAAACCCGCCGGCCAGCGTGTTGGCGTAGGCAAACCGTTGGTCCAGCGCCGCCGCCTCGGGGTCGATGATGCGGTCCAGTTCGGCTGCCCTCGCTTCCAGGACCGCGGAGTCTGCCAGGGCACTGATGGCCCAACCGGGGCAACCCCGCGCTAGCCGCGCCAGCCGGAGTGCGCGTTCCGGCGCAGCGCCTCGTCGCGACACCAGGTACTCCGCCAACGCGTCGCCGGGCATGGGCTTCAAAGCCAGCAGGCGACAGCGCGACCGTATGGTGGGCAGGATGGCCTGTTCCTCGGTGGTCAGGAGCAGCAGCAGGACTCGCTCCGGCGGTTCTTCCAGCGTCTTGAGCAGCGCGTTGGCTGATTCACCCTGCCCCGCCGACAGCGTCTCGGCCCCGTCGATGACGATTACTTTCCAGCCGCCCTCCACCGGCGTGACCGACAGGAAATTTTCCGCGTCCCGTATTTGCTCGATGCTGATCCGTGTTTGCACTCGCGAATCTCCCCCAACAGTCAGCACGCTCAAATCCGCATGCACTCCCCGGCGAACGCGGGAGCACGGATCGCATTGCCAGCAAGGGCCGGCTTCACCGTCAGGTAGGGACGAATAATCATTCGCCCCTGCGCAGTTGACCGCCGCCGCCAGGTCCAGGGCCAGCGTCATCTTCCCCACGTGAGGCGGCCCGGCCAAAAGGTAGGCGTGCCCCAACCGCCCCGCTTGCAGGCTCCCGGACAACTGCCGCAGCAGGTGGTCTTGCCCAACGGTTTGCCACATTTTCCTACAAGTCGCAGAGCATCATGTCCGCGTAGGACTCACGCCGACGGATTAGCCTGCTCTCCCCGTCCTGTACCAGCGCTATCGGCGGCCGGGGATTCAGGTTGTAGTTGCTGGCCATGGACGGGCAATAGGCCCCGGCGGCCGGGATCGCTATGACGTCGCCGGCAGCAGGAGCGGGCAGCAGGACGTCGGACGCCAGCACGTCGCCCGACTCGCAGTATTTGCCGGCGATGGTCACGGTCGTGTCGGCGTCCGCGCCAGGTCGGTTGGCCGACAGCACCTCGTAAGAAGCCTGATAGAGAGCCGGCCTGATGTTGTCGCCCATGCCGCCATCCACGCTGACGTAGGTGCGGACGCCGGGGATGTCCTTGATCGCGCCGATGCGATATAGCGCGACGCCGGCGGGGCCGATGATGGAACGCCCTGGCTCAACAACCAGGCTGGGATGCTCCAGGCCCAGCTCCGCGCACGTGGCTTTGAGCGTATCAACAATGGCGTCGGCGTAGTCCGACGCGGCGGGAGGTTCGTCGCTCCGGGTGTAGGCGATGGCAAAGCCGCCGCCGGGGCTGAATTCCTGCAAGTTCAGCCCCTGTTCCCGCAATCCGGCGGCGAACCGCAGCACCAGGTCGGTGGCGGCCTGGTACGGCTCCAGTTCAAAGATGGGTGAACCCAGGTGAAAATGCAGCCCAAGCAGATTGAGGTGCGGTGCCGAGATTGCTTGCAGGATCGCCCGCTCCGCGTCCCCGGTCTGTATGGAGAAGCCGAACTTGGAGTCGATGATCCCGGTGGTGGTATAGGCGTGGGTGTGCGGGTCGATTCCCGGCGATACCCGCACCAGGATGTCCTGCGACTTGCCGGCATCCGCGCAGATTTGCTCCAGCAGGTCCAGCTCGTGAAAACTGTCCACCACCACCCGGCCGATTCCCGCGGCGACCGCTTCTGCCAGTTCGGCCGGCGTCTTGTTGTTGCCGTGGAAGTACACCTTGTCCAGGGGCACGTCTCCGGCTCGGGCCACGGCCAGTTCGCCGCCTGAAACCACGTCCAGCCCCAAACCCTCCTCAGCGAATATGCGGGCCAACGCCGGGTTGATGTACGCTTTTGAAGCGTACACGGCCTGCGAATTGGCATAGCGGTCGGCAAAGGCATCGGCAAACTGGCGGCAGCGCGAACGCAGCGTAACCTCGTCCAGAACGTACAGCGGCGTGCCGTACTGTTCAACCAGGTCGATGGCGTCGCACCCGCCGACGGTCAGGTGCCCGGCAGAGTTCGTATCCGTAGTGTCGGGAAACACGTGCGTGAGATGCGGTGGCAGCATGAAGGCGGTTCTCCGGAGGATTGATGACGTAGCGTTAGAGTCCGCATAATTTAGCATACCGCCGGCGGGAAATGTTGCCCGCCGCCCGAAACGACTTGCTCAATTTGACCGCCCCCCGGCTGCCGTCTATACTGCCGGGCGAGGTTTGGACGCCGCCGCTTGACACCTGATTTGTACCGGCGCCGCCTCACGCCGCGTCTCATTGCGAGCGCAGCGTCCTGTACAGAGGAGGTGTTATCTTGCCCAATACAGTACCCATCACGGTGAACGTGAATGGACGCTCCCATTCCGCGGATGTGGAACCCCGTACCCTGCTGGTCCATTTCCTGCGTGAAACCCTGAACCTCACGGGAACCAAGATTGGCTGCGACACCAGCCAGTGCGGCGCCTGCGTCGTCAAAATGAACGGTGTTACGGTGAAGTCGTGCACCGCCTTCGCAGTGCAGGCCGACGGCGCCGACGTTACTACCATCGAAGGGCTGGCCCAGGACGGCAATCTCACCGCAGTCCAGGAAGCCTTCTGGGACCACCACGGCCTCCAGTGCGGCTACTGCACCGCCGGCATGATCATTTCGGTAACCGAGATTATCGAGCGCAACCCCAACCCGTCGGCCGAGGAAGTCCGCGCCGGGCTGGAAGGCAACATGTGCCGCTGTACCGGCTACAACAATATCGTCAAGGCCGCTCTGGCCGCCGCTGCTGCCCAGCAAGGAGGCTGAAGACTGCTATGACTACCCGCATTTTCGGTTCCGGCATCCGGCGTCGGGAAGACCCGCGCCTGATCACCGGCCAGGCATCATATACCGACGACATCAAGCTCACCGGCATGGTGCACGCTGCCATCCTGCGCAGCCCCCATGCCCACGCACGAATCAATGGCATCAACACCGACGCCGCGAAAAGCGCTGCCGGCGTGTTGGCGGTGTACACCGGCGCAGACATCGAGGGCGTGCTCAACCCCATACCCTGCGCGTGGGCCATCCCCGACTCCGATCTGAAAGCCGTCGCGTATCCGGCCATCGCCTCCGGCGTGGTGCGCTACGTCGGCGACGCCGTAGCCGTCGTGGTGGCCCAGAACCGCTACCAGGCCGAAGATGCTCTGGAGCTGATTGAGGTTGACTACGAGCCGCTGCCGGCCATCATCAACCCCGAGGCTGCGCTGGGCGACGGCGCGCCTCAGCTCCACGAGGACGCCCCCAACAACCAGGCGTTCCACTGGGTGGCCGCCGGCGGCGACACCGACGCCGCCTTCGCCGACGCCGCCGTAACCGTCAGCGAGACCATCCGCCAGCAGAAGCTCATCCCCAACCCCATGGAGACCCGCTCCGCCATCGCATCGTGGTCGCCGGCCATGGGCGAACTGACGCTGTGGAACACCACGCAGAACCCGCACATCGCCCGCTTCGTAACCTGCCTGGTGACAGGCGTGGCGGAGCACAAGATCCGCGTCATCGCGCCCGAGGTCGGCGGCGGGTTCGGCGCGAAAATCGCCGTCTATCCCTGGGAAATGATCACCGCCTTCTGCTCCATGCAACTCGGCGTCCCGGTCAAATGGACCGAGACCCGCACCGAGAACTACCTGGCCACCACCCACGGGCGCGACCACGTCGAGTACGTGGAAATGGCTGCCAACGCCGACGGCAAGGTCACCGCCGTGCGCAGCGTCGTGTACGCCGGCATGGGCGCGTACCTGTCCACCGCCGCGCCGGGTATCCCCACTATCCTGCACGGCCTCATGTACTCCGGCCCCTACGACATCGCCAACATCAAGGCCGACGTGTACGGCGTGTTCACCAACTCCACGCCCGTCGAGGCTTATCGCGGCGCCGGCCGGCCTGAAGCCACGTTCCTGCTGGAGCGGTTGATGGACAAGGTGGGCGATGCCGTGGGCATCGACAGCGTGGAAGTGCGCCGCCGCAACCTGATCGAGCCCTTCGACAACAACCGCGACGTCGCCATCGGCATAACCTACGACAGCGGCAATTACTCCAATGCGCTCGACCAACTGCTCGGCCACATCGGTTACGACCGGTTCCGCCACGACCAGGAACACGAGCGCGAGCACGGAACCTTCCGGGGTGTAGGCATCGCCTGCTACTGCGAAATCTGCGGCCTCGGCCCGTCCCAGGTGGCCGGCGCCGTCGGCTTCGGCGGCGGCCTTTGGGAATCTGCCACCGTGCGCATCTACGCCACCGGCAAGGTCAACGTGTTCATCGGCACGTCGCCCCACGGCCAGGGTGAGGAAACCACGTTCGCGCAAATCGTCGCCGATGAAATCGGCGTTGACGTGGACGACGTGGAGGTAATCCACGGCGACACCGACACCACGCCCATGGGCTGGGGCACCTACGGCAGCCGCACCACCGTGGTCGGCGGAGCCGCGGTCGCCCTTACCATGCGCAAGCTCCGCGATAAGGCTCGCGTCATCGCGGCGCACCTGCTGGAAGCGGACGAGGCCGACATCGAGTACGCCGACGGGCAGTTCTTCGTGCGCGGCGCGCCCGACCGGGCCCAGAGCATCCAGGACATAGCGTTGCAGGCCAACGTGGCCTGGAACCTTCCCGAAGGCATCGAGCCGGGCATGGAAGCCAGCACCTACTACGACCCGCCCAACTTCAGCTACCCCTTTGGAGCGCACGCTGCCATCGTCAGCGTTGACCCCGACAACGGGCACATCACGCTGGACCGCTACGTCGCCGTTGACGACTGCGGCCCGCAGATCAACCCCATGGTTGTCGAAGGCCAGGTACACGGCGGCGTGGTGCAGGGCGCCGGACAAGCCCTCTGGGAAGGCGCGGTGTACGACGACAACGGCCAGCTGCTGACCGGTTCCATGATGGACTACGCCATACCGCGCGCCCACCTGGTGCCGGACATTGAGGTTCACTCCACCGTAACGCCGTCCCCGCATAACCCGCTGGGCGTCAAGGGCATCGGCGAAACCGGCACCATCGCGTCCACCGCCGCCATCTACAGCGCCGTGATGGACGCCTTGAAGCCCATTGGAGTGACCAGCCTGGACATGCCGCTGACCCCCGAACGGGTCTGGACTGCCATCCAGGCTGCGGGCTACACCGGCAACGGACATGGACACAGCCACGGACACGATCACGGCCATGACCACGGTCACGGCCACAACCACTGACCGGCTCCGGACAAGGAGGACTGATTGCAATGTTTGCAGCAGAGTTTGAATACCGGAAGGCCGGTTCCATCGCCGACGCCGTCCGACTGCTTTCGGAAAACCCCGGCGCGAAGCTGCTCGCCGGTGGACACAGCCTGATTCCGCTGATGCGGTTCCGACTGGCCCGCCCCGAGGTCGTCATCGACATCGGCGGCATTGACGGCTTGCGGGGCATCCGCATCAGCGACGGCTCCATCAACATCGGCGCCCTGGCCACCCACGCCGAGATCGCCAACTCCGCCGACGTGCAGCAGGCCAACGGCCTGCTGGCGGAGGCAGCAGGCGGCATCGGCGACCCGGCGGTGCGCAACCGCGGTACCATCGGCGGCAACCTGGCTCACGCCGACCCAGCGTCGGACTGGGCTACCGTGCTGACCGCCCTGGGCGCGACCGTGTCCCTGCAGGGGCCGAGCGGCAGCCGGACCATCGCCGTGGGCGACTTCGTTGAGGATGCCTTCGCCACGGCGTTGGCGGAAGACGAGCTTATCACCACCGTCAGCGTCCCCGTGCTGGCCGCCAACCAGCGCGCTGAGTACGCCAAGATGGCCCACCCCGCCAGTTTCTACGCGGTAGTCGGCGGCGCGGTCGTAGTGACCATGGACGGCGACCGCTGCACCGCCGCGTCAGTGGCGGTGGGTGGACTGACGCCTCGCCCGGTGAAGGCCGCCGCTGTGGAACAGGCATTGTCCGGCACTACGCTGACCATGGACAGCATCGCCGACGCCACCTCGCGCCTCAGCGAGGACCTCAGCGCCGCCGGCGTGGACATCATCGGCGACGTGTACGCCTCGGCGGATTTCCGCTCCCAGGTGGCCCCCGTCGAAGTAAAGCACGCCCTGCTCCACGCCATCGGCCTCGCCCACCACTGATTCGGCAATAGGTCGCACCAACAGGGCCGCTTGGTACCAAGCGGCCCTGTGTATATCGGAGTGTTTGCAATGGCTGACGAACCGCAAAAAGTCATCGAACGCGGTAATCTGTTGGAAATCAACTGGGCCAATCTTTCCGCCGAGCTGCATACCCCCCTGGGCGTAGTGCGCCTGGAGTTCGCCGAAGCTCTGGCGGAAACGATGCAAGTCGCTGCTCGTCAGTACGTGGCGATAACAGGTGTCCGCAGAGTCACCGTCGATGGCTATGTCCGCGCTACTGCCGTTGAGAGCGTGGAGATCCTGGAACGGCCCACAACCCCGTTTGGTATCGTGAACGAAGTGAATTTGGTACGTTCGTCGAACTTCAACCCGCTGGAGTTCGAGCATCCAGATATGCCCCATGATGATGTGCTGGATGCGTGGGTGGACAACATTTTGAGTGGGAAGTACAAGGGTTGATGCTCGACGCTCTGGAGGACGCTGAAGGTTTGGTGTTGGATACCAGCGTCACGTCGTTGTTGATGGGTGATCCACGACGCCGGTACGCTGCCGAATACCGGTCAATGATTGCTGGTCGTCCCTTTGGGATACCAATGGCCGTGATCGCAGAACTGATGCAGGGCGCACTAAATGACGGCTGGGGTCCAAGACGACGGGCGGCCCTGATTACGTTTGTAAATCGACTTCCCCATTTTCGACCAACCTTTACAACGGCGTATCACTGGGCCGCCATTCGCGCCGAATGCCGTGGGTTGGGTATAAATGTTACCGAAAACGACGCTTGGATTGCGGCGACTGCTTTATCATTCGATGGCGTGCTGCTGACACACGACCGCGATCACCTGCGGATGCAAGCCGCCGTCCCGCAGTTGCAAGTGCTATCATTATTGGCGCCATAGCAATAATTGAGAGGCCATCCCTTGAAAATCCTTCTTACCAACGACGATGGTATTCACGCTTCGGGGCTGTGGGCTGCCGCTCGCAGCCTTTCCGCTGTCGGCGAGGTGGCCGTGGTCTCGCCTGACCGCGAGCAGTCCGGCGTGGGGGCGTCCATGACCCTCCACGCGCCGGTGTTCGCGCATCAGGTTCCCGCCGAGCAATACCTGTTGCAGTACGCCCCCGGCGACGACACCCCTCCCCGCAGCGCCGACGCCGTGCCGGAACCGTCCGGGGATGCCGGCCTCGACTTGCCTAATCCGATCCAGGCCTGGGCCGTGCAGGGCACGCCCGCTGATTCTTGCATCCTGGCGTTGGAGCAACTGGTCAACCCTAAGCCCGATTTGGTGGTAAGCGGTATCAACCGCGGATCCAACATGGGTTGGGACGTAATCGTTTCCGGCACCGTCGGCGCAGCGATTCAGGGGTTCGTGCGCGGTTATCCTACCATCGCCATCTCCGTCGGTTCCGTGCAGGCGCCCCGGTACGGCCTGGCCGCGCGGGTAGTGGCTGCCCTTGCCGGAAGACTCGGCGCCGCCCCCCAGGTATCGCCGCCGTACTTCCTCAACGTCAACGTGCCCAACGAGCCGGCCGACAAGATCGCCGGCGTCAAGATTACGCGCCTGGGCGGACGCGCTTACGGCGAGTCGGTCCGCACCGAGGATTCCTTCGGACACCGCCGGTACTGGATTTCCCGTAACCGCGCGATACTGTCCGGTGGCGATGGGACCGACATCACGGCGCATAAGGACAACCACATCACCATCACGCCGATGGGCTTGGCATTTTCCACCACCGACGAGCGGATAGCGCTGGTGCAGGGTTTGGTGGACCAGGCGGAACTGCTAGCGTCGCCGGCGCCGGCTGCGAGTGCTGCCCCGATTTGATCGTCGCCTGGGCGCCACGGTGTCCTGGCGCCCGCTGGTGGCGGTGACGTCACCGTTGTCTTGCGATTCGTAGGCGGCGAACCCCCCGGCATCCCGGATGCGGCGAATCCTCGGGCGGTCCCGCATCAGCCACAGCGATTGCGTCAGCACGGTCAGAAAGAGGCCGGGCGCTGCCAGCGCGATCATTGTCGGATCCACCAGCGACTCGCCGTTCCGCCAGTGGATCTGCGTCCGCAGGAAGACCCATCCCCCGCCGACGATCAGCCACGCCCACGACAGAGCGCCCGACACCACGCCGTTGTGCCACGGCGACCGGATGAACAGCACCGCGCTGCACGGCCACCAGACAAAGGTGGGAACAATGAACCATCCCTGGTAGTACCAGGGTTTGAGCGCGTCAGGAGGAACCGGCGGCGGAGAGGGATTCAAATCAATATCGTCGTTCTCCATTGGGTATATTATAGCAGTCATGGCTCTAATCCCCGGCGCTTTCATCCCTCCCTGGATTCGGACGTACGCCGCCGTCGTCCTGGCGGTGGCCCTCGCGGTCAACCTGATTACCAGTTTCTCCCTGTACGTCCAGGCTCTGACGATTCCGGGGATGAAGAACAGTTTCGACCTGTCGTACACCACGGTGTTCGTGCTGGTGGTGGCGCTGTCCCTATCCAGGGTCGTGTCGGGGTTGCTCGCCGGAGCCGCTGCGTCCCGCTACGGCGGCCGCTGGTTGGTCATTTGCAGCATCTTCGCCCAGGCCGCCGCCATGGCTTTCCTGGGTTGGTCCCCGGGTTACTGGACGGCCCTCCTGGCGATGGTAGTGGTCGGTGTTTCTTCCGGCGCGGCTCTGACGCCGATGATGGGGATGCTGGCGCCCTGGTTTCGGGCCGGAGACCGTGGGGTCGCCGCCGGCATCGCTGCCACCGGCGGCAGCCTGGCCATCGTGTTCACGGGCGTGATCGTGCCGCCGCTGACCGAACTTTTCGGAGCGGAAGCCTGGCGTTACACTTGGTATGTCCTCGCCGCCACCAGCGTCTTTATTGGCGTTCTTTGCGTCAGCTTCATCCGGGAGAACGCCGACAGTTTAGCGTTGTCTTCGGAGCCGTCGCCATCATCCGCCAATCCCACGACGCGCTCACCGGCCCATCGGGGCCCGGTCGGTTGGCCGGTACAGGTGTACACCAACCCCTTCGTTTGGCTCATTACCGGAATGGCGTTTTGTTCCGGGTTCGTCCACGGCATTTTAACCTCCGGTTTTGGGGCCTACCTCGAGGTGGAGCATGGCATCGACGTGGCCGTTGTCGGCGCCCTCTTCATGGGCATTGGCATCCTGAGCGTCGGCAGCGGAGTTGGCTCGGGCGCGCTCTCCGACCGGGTCGGCCGGGGCATGGCGTTCGGCGCGACGTTCCTCATCGAGGCGGCCTGTCATGCCCTCTTCTGGCTGACTTCCGATCTGGTTTTCTTTGTCATCGCTTCGGTGCTGGCCGGATTCGCCCTCCGTTCCACCTATACTATCTGCGCGGCGGCGGCGGCCGACTTCGTGCCCGTGTTCATGGCCCCGGCGTCCTTCGGATTGATGGGCATGGGCGCCGGTATCGGCAGCACACTTTCGCCGGCCATCTCGGGACCCATCGCCGACGCCACCGGGACGCTGAGCTGGTCTTTCGCCATGGCCTCGGGGATGGCGCTGGTGGGCGCTTCCCTGGGATTTACGCTTCACTGGATTACAAGAAGGAGATAAGACCCCCTTGTTAGAGCAACTGAACGCCGAATTTAACCGCGCCATGGTCGTAGTCGCCCACGCCGACGATGCCGAATGGGGCTGCGCTGGTACGGTGGCCCGCCTGTGCGCCGAGGGCTGGGACGTGGCCTACGTAATCTGCACCGACGGCAGCAAGGGTAGCGACGACCCGGATATGACTGTCGAGATGATGGTGAAAATGCGCGAGGCGGAACAACGGGAAGCCGCCAGCATCCTGGGCTTGTCCGAAGTATTCTTCCTTGGTCATCCCGACGCCTATCTTGTGTCCAACTTGGAATTGAGGAAGGACATCTCCCGCGCCATTCGCATCCACCGCCCCGACGTTCTCATCTGCATGAACCCGGTGCGCAACCTGGACGGCGACGGCTACATCGACCATCCCGACCATTTTGCGTCCGGCGATGCCGCCATGGGCGCAGTGTACCCGGCGGCCCGCGACCGGCTTACCTTTCCCGAACTGCTCAATGACGAGGGACTGGAACCCCATAAGGTGCGCGAGGTGTGGGTGATGGGCCGCACTGAACCCGACCACGTTATCGACGTTACCGCCCACATTGAAACGGCGGTGGCGGCTCTAAAGGCCCACCGCAGCCAGGTGTCCCCGGAATCCGCGGACCGCCACCTCAAGGAATGGCGTCGGCGCGACGGCAAGCGTATCGGCGTCGAATATGCCGAGGTCTTCAAAAGGTTCCGGCTGGGCTGACCGCCTACTCACTTTCCTCCCACCCTCACCTGCCGCTCATCCTGCCTACCATTTCCGCTCATCCCCTGCCCAGCACTTGCCGCTCATCCTGAGCTTGTCGAAGGATGCCACCGCACTAGCCCATCCGCCGCAAAAGTGGTATCGTTCCACCATGTGACCTGACCTGCTGTTTCGGCTCAATGCAGGTTGCGGATCTTCCGTTTACAAGGAGGGGAAAATGCCTCAGATCAAGCACATCGCCATCGCCACTAACGACGCCGCAAAGACCGCCAAGTTCTACTCCGAAGTCTTCGGCCTGCGCCAGGTTGCCGAGCTCAAGAGCGACAACGCCAACGGCTACATGCTCAGCGACGGCAGCGTGAACATGGCCATCCTGGACTTCCAGAACGACGCCGTTGCCGGGGAGCGCGGCAAGGATTGGGAAGGCATCCACCACATCGGGTTTGAGGTGGAAAGCCTGGAAGAGACGGAAGCGCGTCTCGCCGCCGCCAACTCCAAGCCCATGGACGAGGTGAACCACGCTCTTCACGCCGGGATGACCGGCCCCCGGACCCAGAACGTTGAAACCAAGTACGAAGGCCCCAACGGGGAAATGATCGACGTGTCCGAAACCGGTTGGGTCGGCACCCGCGGCCTCGACTGATTCCCGCTTCAACCTCCAGCGAACTCCCCTAAACCGTGACTGACCAGGGCGGCGCTTCACGCGCTGCCCAAGGAGCAGCCGTGAACACTCAGCCCAGGCAACTGACTTGCTACATCAAGAAAACGCGCTCCAACCCCGACATGTGGGAGGCATTCTGCGTGGAGCTCGACATCCCCGCCGTCGGCGACACTTACGAAGAAGTTGCTGCCATGATGTATCAAGCCGTTGACAACTACATCGACTTCGTGTACCAGAACCAGCCCGACGATGAACAACGGTTGCTCTATCGTCCCATGCCGAAGGCGGACGTTTGGAAGTTGCAGTTTGAAGAACGTTTCCTGCAGAAGCTGCCCTTTTCCAGGCGCCAGGTCCGCAAAATCTTCCTCAACGCTGAGAAAGGCATTCCCATCCAGCTGGACCCGCACTACACCGAACTGTGCCTGACGTGCAAGAAGTACCGCAGCGTCGGCGAGTTTGAGGTGTTCCACGAACCCAACTCGGCATACGTGTGGTACGACAAAACCTGCAATGCCTGCAAGGGGGCCGGCGTGGCCTGATCTCGTCCCATGAGGACCGGACCCTTTGCGGCGACTCCCCGCGCTCGCTTCGGAGTTGGCGATGCAAGCCAAACCGCGAAAGCTGACCTGCTATATCAAGAAGACCCAGTCGGAGCCGGAAACCTGGGAAGGATTCTGCGTTGACATCGACGTTCCGGCCATCGGCGATTCCTATGAAGACGTGGTTTCAACGCTGTACGAAACGGTAGATAACTACATCAACTACGTGTACGAGCGCCAGCCTGAAGACGAACAACTGCTGCTCTACCGTCCGATGTCCGGCGGCGACGCTTTCAAGTTGATGATCCAGGAACGCATCCTCCAGCATCTCCCGTTCTCAAGGCTCCAAATCCGTAAGGTCTTCATCAACGCCGACCGCGGCCTGCCCGCCCAACTCGACCCTCAATACACCCAGCTGTGTTTCGTGTGCCGGAAGTACCGGGACGTTGGCCTGTTCGACCTGTACCAGTCTTCCAACACCTCCTACGCCTGGTACGACACCGCCTGCCATCTCTGCAAGCAGGCCGGCAGAGCGTAGGGCGTGTTGGCCGCCTCGCGCGCGCCGTCATTCCCCCGAAAGCGGGAATCCAGAAGGCCAAACCGGCTGAATCCTGGTTTATCCTGTGCACCCATGCCTGAAAACTAGGCCGGCCTGAACACCAGCCCGGGTTCATCAGGATCAATCTCGCTGAGGTCCAGCCGCAACGCTATCCCCGTCCGGATGTTTTGCGGATTGCTTGCGTCAACGCCGGCGATCCTGGCCGAAATCCGTGGGCCTTCTTCCAGCGTCACAATGCCCGTGCAGTAGGGATTGTTCCGCCCGAACCCCTTGGCCTCCAGCGAAGCCGGCGCCACTGAGATGCAGGTAAAGGTGCTCAACGTAGCGCGACCGCTCAGCTCATGCCACTCCATGTCGCTGCTGTGGCTCACCGGGTCAATCGGCCGCGCCTCGGCATAGACGTTGCCGTTCTCGCGGCACCGCACGCCCATAAACTTGCCCTCTTTCAGGAACTCGTAAAACGACGCGGCATTGAACGGACGCGCTGCAGTTTCGGTGGTCATGTTACGCTCCCTAGCCGCGCTGCAGCACGTTGACGACGCAGGTGCCGCCCGTTCCGCCCACGTTGTGCGTCAACCCGAATTCGAGGTTGGGGTTGTCCAGTTGGCGTTCGCCGGCCTCGCCCCGCAGTTGCTTGTACACCTCAATTACCTGGGCAACGCCGCTGGCGCCCACCGGGTGCCCCTTGGCTTTCAGGCCGCCGCTGGTGTTGATGGGCCTGTCGCCCGTGCGGGCCGTGCGTCCTTCGTCCACCGCATGAGGGCCTTCGCCCGGCGCGAAGAACCCCAGGTCCTCACTGGCCACGATCTCAGCGATGGTGAAGCAGTCGTGAACTTCGGCCAGTCCAATCTGCTCCGGACCCACCCCGGCCATTTCGTAAGCCTGCGCCGACGCCACCTTGGCTGCGGACAGCGAGGTCAGCTCATCCGCGTCGTGCAGTGGCCGCCCCGTGGCCTGCCCGATGCCGGCGATACGGATGGGCTTGTCCGTGAACTGCTCGGCAATTTCGCTGGCTACCAGCAGCACGCAGGAAGCGCCGTCCGTGATCGGTGCGCAGTCGTACAGCCGCAGCGGCCAGGCGATCCACGGGTTCGCCCGCGCATCATTCAGAAAATCCAGCTCGTCCGCCCACTCCGGCACGGTTTCACCCCGTTGCTCGGCCCGCGCCTTGCGCCGTTCCATCATGTCCCTGATGGTTACCTGGAACTGGGCCTTGGGGTTCAGCTTACCGTTCTCGTGGTTCTTGACCCCTACCTTCAGCAGGTGGTCCAGGTTGGTTTCGTACCGGTCCATGTGGGCCTTGGCGATGGCCCCAAAAATCCCTGGGAAAGTTAGCCCCGCCGGCACTTCGTACAACCCGTCGGCTGCGGACGCCAGCACGTCGGTTACCCCTTCCGTGGGCAGCGACGTCATCTTCTCCACGCCGCCCACCAGCACCACGTCGTACATCCCGCTCGCGATGGCCATCACGCCCTCGCGCAACGCGGAACCACTGCTGGCGCAGGCGTTCTCCACGCGCGTGATCGGCGTTGGAGTCATGCCCAGCCAGTCAGCCATGATCGGCGCGGTGTGTCCCTGGTGCTCGAACAGGTCGGCGGAATAGTTCCCCAGGTAGCCGGCTTCAATATCGGTTGCCGATATGCCGGTGTCGATGTTTTCCTGCATGTCCTGGAACGCCTCGACAAACAGGTCGCGGCTCGACTTGTCAGGATACGCGCCGAACTGGGAAAGCCCGGCGCCAACAATGGAAACCTGCCGGGCCAACCGGCGGGGTCGGGTGGTAGCCATGGTGTTTCAACTCCTCAATTGCAGTTGCGCTGCGTCATCCTACACCAAAAGTCCCCAGCAATACTATCGCTGTCGCCAGCCAGGGCAAGTAAGCGTTCATAATGGCCGTTCGCCAATTTTCGCCTTTGGCAGACCGGCGCAACAGAGCATAGGGCATGACAGCAACCAGAGATACAAAGATTGCCGACCAGAAGGCTATCGCCGTTTCAACTACGCTCACTTACCGACCCAAGAGCAGTGGAAAAAAACGGTGCGGGCAAATGAACCACCCCAGCCATTCATCAGTTCGTTGCTGGGATCCAAACCGGCGCAAAACGATACCGGCGCAAAAATCGCCCAGGGAATCACAATGAGGGATAGGACTACAAACGGAACTACGAAAACGCCCAGCGGCGCCATTTCTTTCAGCTTTTCCATTTCGTTCCCTCCCTGTCTGGTCAGGCTTCAACTTGACAGGGTTTCCCAATTGATTCCATGATTCAATGTACCACGTCACACCGGGGGCGACAAATTCACCCCCATCACGTCCTCGCACCACCTGGCTGCCGCCAACAGCCGCGCCTCGGCGAATGGCGACGCCACCATCTGGATCCCCAGCGGTAGCCCCGATTCCGCCAGCCCTGACGGCAAGGCTATGGCCGGCAGGCCGCAGGATGTCCACGGCCCCTGAAACGCCGGGTTGCCCGTATTCGTCCGGTCTGCCCGGGGCGGCTCCGGTGTAGCCGGCGTCAGCAGGACGTCGCACCGTTCCGCCAATTGCTGCATGTCGTCGATGTATTCCCGCCGCCTCTCCAATGCGCGAGTATAAGTGATGCCGTCCACCTGCAGCCCTGCCGCCAGCATCGCCCGCAGCTTGGGCTGATAGTCCTCTGCCTGCTCGCGATACATGGGTTCGTGGAACGCGGCGGCTTCCACCGACATGATCAACATCTGGTCCTCAAACGCAGACTCTATGCTGTCGGGCATCGGCAATTCTTCAATCTCCGCGCCGGCCTGCGCCAACAGGTCTGCTACGCCATCAAAATGCCGCCGGGTTTCGGTGTCGGCTTTCTCGTAGAAATACCGGCGCAACAACCCGATGCGCGGCGCCGGTGGGTCCTGAATCGCCGACAGGTAATCTGCCACTGGCTCACGGGACGACACCGAGTCCGACCCGTCCGGCCCGGCCATCACTTGCAACAGGAGCGCCGCGTCTTCCACCGTCCGGACCAGCCAGCCCACCGTGTCCAGATTCCAGCTGACCGGTACCACTCCATACCTGCTGACTCTCCCAAAGGTCGGTTTGAACCCCACCACGCCATTGTACGCCGCCGGCCGCAGCACCGATCCCACCGTCTGCGATCCCATCGCCGCCGGGCACATGCGCGAGGCAACCGCCACCGCGGACCCGCTGCTGCTGCCTCCCGGCGTGTGGGCCGCGTTCCACGGGTTGAACGTCGGTGAGGGGTCAAGACAGGCGAACTCCGTGGTAACCGCCTTGCCTAACATAATCGCGCCGGCTCGCTTCAGCAGCTTCAGCGATGTGGCGTCGTAGTCGGGCACGAAGTCCTTGTACACTTCGCTGCCGGCTCGGGTCGGTATCCCGGCCGTATAGTAGATGTCCTTCATCCCGATGGGAACGCCGTGCAGCGGGCCCAGCGTCCGGTTGCCGGATACGGCGGCATCCGCCGCTTTCGCGTCCGCCAGCACCGTCTCCCGGTCAACGTAAACCCAGGCCCTGAGCCGGTCGTCCAGCGCGTCAATCCTTTCCAGGCACGCCTCCGCCAGCTCTATGGCGGTAATCTGTCGCCCTGCAATAGCCCGAGCAGCTTCGGCAGCGGTAAGTTCAGTGGGATTGGGCATGGAGCGTACCTCCGGGGAATGTGTGAAAGCTCAATCGCGGCGCGTCCTGAGTAGAACGTGAATGGAAAAAGCGCGGCGTTCACCCGCCGGCGCACTATTGAATTGCCTGATGATTCGTTCCGTCTCTTCGACGAGATTCATGACTTGGGAACGCTCAAATTCTGTTGATGGAGCATAGTCTGCGTAATGCCGAAAGCGTTGCATGGTAACGAAATGACCGCCAAACTCCCGAATGGCCACCGTGAATTGCCTCATGGACTCCAGGTTGCGACACTGGTTCCTGGCATAGCCATGCTCCAGCGCACGGTAGGTCTGCTCCCATGCTGCTTGATTCCGCCCCGCTCTCGTTATGCCCGCCATCATGTCCGCGCAGCAGCGGGCCAACGTATGAAACTGCGCGTAGTATGTTGCGCTAATGGCCCGGCATAGATCGGTTTGACGTGGGCGACCCGTCCTCCCGCCACCGCCAGCCAACTGCCGGGCGATTCCAATCAGGTGCGACGGATTCATCTCAGCTACTTGGGCGGCCCGGCTTCCCAATCGGATTTTTCGACAAATCCGTAACTTGCCGGTAAGCCCGGCGCCCCGATTTTATCCAGGGCGTCCCAAGTCCGCCACTCCATGCCGACCGTCCAGCCCGGATCCAAGGCTTTTACATCGCCGTCGTACACGACTTTGATCTCCAGATATTCATCGCCGTACTGATCGATCCTGGACATCACGAGAATCGGGTCAAACACAAAGTCTTGTCCGAACCGTGCTTCCAATATCTCTTTGGTCAGGGCGGCAACCTGGTCCATCGTTTCTGCGCTGACGGTCATGGCGCAGCCTCCTGTGCTCTGGCGGGCGGTTGCCTCATTATACCCCCGGAGGCCGGCGCTCTCCCCAGTCCGTAGCCTGCTCGTAGGCGTAGGCCAGCCGGAACAATGTCGTTTCGTCAAACGCCCGGCCCGCTATCTGCAAGCCGATGGGCAGTCCCGACGCCGTGAACCCGCAGTTGATGGACAACGCCGGCAGGTTGGCCAGGTTGAACGGCGCGGTGAATCCCCGCCGGCCCTTGAAGCCCGCGATCACGTCGGCTTTCGTTCCCAGTCCTGTAGATTCAGGTATCAACGTAGCGGGTACGGAGGACGCCGGCATGATCAGCGCGTCAACTTCTTCAAGGGCCGCCAGGATCTGCTGGCGCAGCGCGTCGCGCAGCCGCATCGCTTTCTGGTGTGCCGTCGCCGGTATCACGCTGCCCATCAACAGGCGCACCTGGTTGTTGTGATCCAACTCGCGAAGCCGTTCCGTCGAAATGATGTCCCAGTTCAGCATCGCCGCATCGCTGCTGATGATGGCATAGGAAATCTCCGACGAGTTCACGATCAACGGCAGGGAGACGTCGCTCACCTCAGCGCCCAGACCATTAAGGACCTGTGTCGCCGCTATCACCGCGTCCCGAACCTCGGGGTCATTGGCCTCAGTATGCACGCGCTCGGTAACGACGCCGATCTTCAGGCCTTTGATGTCCCCGTCTAACGCCGCCGCATAGTCCGGCACCGGCACGTCCCAACTCTGGGCGTCATTGGGATCGTGCCCGGCGATGGCCGCCAGCGTATGCGCGCAGTCCGTAACCGTCCGCGAGATCGGCCCCGCGGTGTCCATGGACCAGCTGGCGCCGAACACTCCGTGCCGACTCACCAGTCCCAGCGTCGGCCGGATTCCCACCAGCCCGCAGAACGCCGCCGGCCCGCGAATGCTGCCGCCGGTGTCCTCGCCCAGTGACGTGGCGCAGAGGAACGCCGCCGTTGCCGCGCCCGATCCGCTGCTGGACGTTCCCGGATTGCGCCGCGTATCCCACGGGTTGCGCGGCCGCCCGTAGGGATGGCGAAAGGCATCGCCGCTGGCGTACTCGCTCATGTTCAGCTTGCCAAGCAGCACGGTTCCCGCTTCCCTCAGCCTTGTCATGATCGTCGCGTCGCTATCGGGAACGTTCTCCCCCAGGATGGTGGAACCGTTGGTAGTAAGGATACCCGCCGTGTCGAACTGGTCCTTCACCGCTACCGGAACGCCGTGCAGCGGCCCGCGCCGGTTGCCGGCCGCGATCTCGGCGTCGGCCCTCCGCGCATCCTCCCGCGCCCGATCCGCCGTGACCGTGATGTACGACGCGTAATTTCCGTCCAGTTGGGCAATTCGGTCAAGGTAGGCTTCGGTCGCCTCTACGGAAGAAACCTCGCCGGACGCAATTTTTTCGCCCAACTCCGTCGCCGACAGGTAACACAGATTGTTGTCCGCCATTATGGGGCCTCCTGCTTCCGCGCCGTCGCTGAAACGATTATCGGAAGCGGTTGAATCTCCGATACGTCTGGCTCTTCGATCGCCTCCAACGCCTCTAGCAAGCCGTTCAGCGACTCGCGCACTTCCGTTACCAGGTCATCGGGTATGGTTATGTTGGAAGCCTTGGCCAGGGCCAGCACTTCCCCGTCGGTCAAATCCGCCATAGAGCGCCTCCTTTTTAGTGCCCGTCCGTTAATGTCCGTCCATCCTTTGAGTGCGAGGTCAAGGCATGGCCGGGCGGGCGTGGGCGTAGTCGAAAAATGCCGCCGATACCAGGCTGTGCAGTTCTCGGCAATGAATCTCCAGTCGTGTCAGGATCCCCCGCTGGTCGTTGGTGTCGGGCCAGTCGTAATGGACCAGGGCCGCCAGCCGGCCGGCCAGCCGCCGAGCCGCGGCGTCGGATCGCCAATCGGGCCCGGTTGCGATGGCCGTCAATTCCGCCGCCGCCATATCCAGGGACCGGCAAAGGGAGTCCGGCAGCAATGGGTCGGTAACCAGCAGGTCAAGCACTTGGGGAGGCGCTACTTCCACGCTGTACGCCCGATTGTACGCCGCCATGGCGTGGTACATGCGCAGCAGCGCGATCCAGTCGGATTCGGAGCCTTCAGAGCCGTTGGGAGAATTCAGGGGAAACAGCTCAATTTGCGACAAAAACAACGCCACCGCCAGTTGCGCGCGTTCGATATACCTTCCCAACTGCATGAAGTGCCACCCCTCGTCCCGGTACATGGTGGCGGCGGCCACGCCCATGAAGTTGTCGATGTCGGCGTCGATTTCCAGGTAGAAGGCTTCGGGAGAGGCGCTCCATATATCCAGAATGTCAACTTGCTGGATCCGGAGATAGGCCAGATTCAGAGATCGCCACATTTCGGCGCTGATGCAGTGGCGCATCTGGCGTGCGTTTTCCCGGCCCATGGCAAAGCAGTTCCACACGGAATCCGGGTTGCTGCGCTCAAAGGTAAGGTCGTCGGCCAGCGTGAACGAGTCCGCCAGCGTGTACTCGTCGCCGCCGCTGCGCTGCCAGGCCGCCGTGCCCGGAACGCCCATTACCTGGAGCATTCCGGCGTTGGAGTCCCCGTCGTTGCCGGGAAACAGGTCCGGCCCGCTCCCCGGTGGCTGTCGGTCCAGGCAGGAATAGATGCGGTTCCACCCGTTGTAGATTTCAGCAATGGGCCGGTCAACCAGCGCCTCCGCCTGGAGGCGCAACAGCCGACAAAGGTGGTCGGCCCGCTCCAGGTAGCGGCCCATCCAGTAAAGTCCCTGCGCGCTGCGAGCCAGCATGTCGTTCAGTCCTGGAGCACCCAGACGTCTTTCCCGCCCCCGCCCTGGCTGCTGTTCACCACCAGGCTGCCGCGCCGCAACGCCACCCGGCAAAAAGCGCCGGCCACGATGCGAGTCTCGCGGCCATGCAGTATGAACGGCCGCAGGTCAACGTGGCGTGGCTCGAAGTTGCCTTCGATCAGGCAGGGAGACCGGGAAAGGTCCAGGGTCGGTTGCGAAATGAAATCGGTGGGGTCGGCCCGGACTTGCTCAGCGTATTCGGCCCGTTCTGCGGGCGTCGCGTGAGGCCCCACCAACATACCGTAGCCGCCGGATTCGCCGACCCGCTTGACCACCAGCTTGTCCAGGTTGTCCAGCGTGTATTCCAAATCCTCGAAGTTGCGGCACAGGTGGGTCTCCACGTTTTCCAGCAGCGGCTCTTCGTTCAGGTAGTAGCGCACCATATCGGGCACGTATGCGTAAACGCTCTTGTCGTCGGCAACGCCGGTCCCGGGAGCGTTGGCCAGGGCCACGTTGCCGGCCCGGTAGGCGTCCATCAGTCCCGGGACGCCCAGCACCGAGTCGGAGCGGAACACCGACGGATCTAGGAAGTCGTCGTCCACGCGCCGGTAGAGCACGTCGATCCGCTCCAGCCCGGTGGTGGTGCGCATGTACACGAAACCGTCGCGCACCATCAGGTCCCGCCCCTCCACCAGTTCGGCGCCGATTTCCCGGGACAGGAACATGTGCTCATAGAACGCCGAGTTGTACACCCCGGGCGTCAACAGCGCCAGCCGGGGATTCTCCCTCCCGTCTGGCGCCAGTTCCAGCAGGGTTTCCTGCAACAGCCGGCCGTAATGCTCCACTTCCTGCACCCGGGAGTCCCGGTACAGCCGGCGCAGGCTGGCCTTGGTCGCCTTGCGGTTGGCGATCATGTACGAGACGCCCGACGGCACGCGCAGGTTGTCCTCAAGCACGCGGAAGCCGTCGTTGGTGCGCACAACGTCGGTCCCGCACACCGCGACCCACGTGCCCTGTGGCGGGGTGAACCCGCGCATCTCCGGGCGGTAGTGTGGGCATTCGTACACCACCTCCGCCGGAATGACCCCGTCCGCCACGATTCCGGCGTCGCCGTACACGTCCTGCAGGAACAGGTTCAGCGTTCGCAGCCGCTGGGTCAGCCCGGCATCCAGGAAATCCCACTCCGCCTTGGGCAGCAGGCGCGGGATGCAGTCCACGGGGATGATGCGCTCCTCAGCCTCCTCGTCCCCGTACACGGTAAAGGTGATTCCCTCGTTGGAGAACGAGCGGGTCACCCGCTCCTGGACGCTGGCCAACTGCTCGCCGGAAAAGTTGACAAGGGCGTCGAACAACCGCTGGCAGTGTTCGCGAGGCTCGCCTGCCGGAAGGAACATCTCGTCATAGACGCGTTCGTCGAGATTGTAGTCCTGGAATCGGTCTGGCGTGCTCATTGCGGGTCCAACCGTCGCTGGGGAATGCTCGGCAAGCGTAGCAAAGAATGCCCGACGGGACAAGGCAACGCCGGCGTGGCGCCGGCCCGTCCTTGTTGAGCCGCCGTCGGACTATGTGGTAACATCAGGTCAGAAACGTGGGCGATTAGCTCAGTTGGTTAGAGTACTTGCTCGACACGCAAGAGGTCGGTGGTTCGAGTCCACCATCGCCCACCACGCTGTACCGAATTCATAACACCCCCGCTGAGGGCCACTTCCGCCGTGTCCGCTCCCCCTATGGGACTGTCCGACGGGGTCGGGATGGTGTAGACGATGGTCGCCTTGCCGGGCGCCACTTCGATCTCCTTCACGAAGGACCGGACGAAGGCTTTGGTCTCGGTGAGTTCGCTGGTGCGGAGAAACCGGCTCATGTCGGCGGCAAAGGCGGCCACCATGTCGGCGCTGTCCAGCAGATCTCTTCTTTCTGCCAGCACGGCCCGGGCATCCTCGGCGGCGGCCTCCAGTTGTTCCCGGCGGTGGCGGTGTTCCAGGATGCGCTCCGAGGCGTCGGCCATGTCCAGGCCGGTGCTCTCCACGAAGTGCCAGATGCGGTCCAGCTTGCGCTTGACCTCCTCCAGCTCCGCTTCGACGGTCTCCAGTCGTTCCCGTTCCTCCTTGGCCACGCCGTCCATCTCCTCGTCCACCAGCTTCACCAACTCGCGGATGTTGGACTCGGTGAGGATGTTATCGCGGATGTTCTCGATGATAACGCTCTCAAAGTTGCGGGCGTTGAGCCTGGGGCAATCGCAGGCGTCCTTGCCCTGCTTGAGGAGGGAGTGGCAGACGTAGTAGGTGTATTTGCCGCCCTTGGCCTCGGCGGCGGTCATGGCCTTGCGGCAGGCTTGGCAGCGGGCCAGGCCGCTGAGCAGGTAGGGGCTGGCGGCGCGGCGGGGGTTGGCCTGTTTCGGGGCGCGGGAACCCAGCAGTTTCCTGACCTGCCGGAACTCCTCTCCGGTTACGATGGCGGGGAAGGCGTCCTCCACTCTTACCGGCTGCTGCCCGTCCCGGCTCTTCTGTCCCCAGACGAGAGTGCCGATATAGGCTTCGTTGTTGAGCATGTTGTGGATGGTGGTCTTGATCCACTTCTTGCCGTGGGAGTTGGGGATGCCCTCGGCATTCAGGGTCTTGGTGACGTCCAAGACACTGTTGCCGTTCAGGACCATATCGAAGACGCGGCGGGCCACGGCGTCCCTGGGCGGGTCGAGTTCCAGGCGGGGGCGTTTCTTGGCGCCGTCCTGGACGTGGACCTTGCGGTAGCCGTAGGGAGCGTTGGTGGAGACCCAGAAGCCCCGGGAGGCGGCCTCGCGCATTCCCCGCACAACCTCCTGGGCAAGATTCTCGCTGTAATATTCGTCCACGGACTCGATGATGCCCTCCAGCAGCCGGCCGGTGGCGTTGTCCTCGGCCTGCTCGGTGATTGACACCACGCGGATGCCCTTGCGCCGCAACTGGGCCTTGAACGCCACGGCGTGCTCCCGCTTGCGGGTGAACCTGGAAAACTTCCATACCAGAATCTCGCGGAATGGGGCTTCCGGCTTGCTGCCCTCGTCGATCATCTTGCGGAACTGGGGACGGTCGGCGATCCTGCCGCTCTCGGCCTCGTCCACGTACTCCCGGGCCACCGAGTAGCCGTTGTTCTTGGCGTAGTCCCTGAGTGCCCGCAGTTGGGCGGCCACGGAGAGGTCCACGTCCTGGCGGTCGCTGGAGACCCGGGCGTAGAGGGCCGCCGGGGTCAGGGGTTGAAACTTGCGATTCTTCTCCATATATGGCTCCTTTTTCTCGTTCATCCCTATTCCGTCTCCGATTCGTCCCTTCCACTCCGGCGGGAGCGCCGCCGCATCCGGTCCTTCACCCGCCACTCCCGCTCCTCCATGTACAGGCGGATGGCCTCCCGCAGCAGTTCGCTCACGGTGCGCTCCTCCTCCTGCGCCACCTCCCGCAGCCGTTGGGCCTGCGGCGGGGGCAGTGAGAAACGTGACGGTCTCGGTGTTCCTGGATATTATGGGGGCCATGAGCGCTCTTTGCGCCGTCCATTATACCACATTGTCTTACACTCCAACAGAGGGCAACCAGCCTCCGGCCCTCCGGCAGCGGCGCAAGGCGTTGGAGTCTCCGGATCCGTGGTCTGCAACATTTCGCAACCTTTCCGCCTGTTGCAGCCAGACAAGGGAAGGGTAATCACTTCCTTTTTTACAACTGCCGGAAACCGTGGGAACGGCTCCGCCGACGCTATTGGACGCTCCTTACGTCATTGTCCTTCTACTGGTCAGCGTCCGTGGATTGGCGCTGGTCGCCGGCATTCGTACCTGAACGGCGTACCCGGCGGGTGGCGCGGGGCTGGTTGGAGATGTCGGCTTGGCGTGTCTTCTCTGCAACGGTTTGCAGTGGCGGGGGCGTAACGGGAGATGACGGCGGCAAGTTGCCGGAAAATCGTCCATCCGTGGCTGTTCAGCGACCCCTGTGGGAAATGTCCGGCGCAGGAAGATTGTAGTTTGGGAACTGACTGCAATGCGTCCGGCGGCCTCCGGGTCCGGCCAGTGGGGCGGCGGCTACGTCCACGCCGCGCCCAGGACGCCGTGTTCCACGCGTGTTCCATGAGGGCCTCCGCGTTGGCGGTGATCACGTCCAGTGGCTCCATGCCCGGGCATTCGCGGAATAGCACGTGGTAGTTGGCGTTGGAGTTGAACGGCGGGTCCAGGTAGACCGGGTCAACGCTGGCGTCTCCCACGTGGTTGCCCAGGAGCTCCAGGTTGTCGCCGAAGCATAGCCGGCTCTTCCAATCCGGGACTGTCATTTCCGGAACCGTCTCAAGCCGAACGATGGCGAGTACAGCATTCCGCCTTTCAAGTCATCACGGGTCAATTCCGGCGCGTCATACACGTCAGACGCCGGCCGGTGGCGCTCCGTCCATCGGACCGGCCGGGCCGTTGCGCCGACGGTTCTGCAACAAAATGCCACTCCGCCGGGCCTGGGGAGACTGACAAGGTAGGTGACCCTCCAATCACGTTTGTTCAAGGGCTCCTTACCGGAAGTCCCTGGGACGGGTTCGCGGACAAAGTTGCAACTTGCCCCGGCGGTGATTGCTCAGCTCCCGGCGGGCGCCGGGAGCGGCGGACGCCTTGCTTCACGCGATGCGCCACGCCGGAGGGACAGTGGGGAAATCCGTGGCATCCGGCGTCGGCCGGAATGGCGTTGAGTTTGAATGCCGGGAGAACTGGAAGCGTACTGCCGCCGCAATCCCGTCGAGCGGGGTGGCAGGCGGCTCCGGGCCGGTTGCGCAATTCCGTCCTTCAGCGGCTCTCCCGCAGCCGGTTCAGTTCCTCTTCCAGCTCCCGGTTGCGGGCCTCGGCTTGGATACGCAACTCCCGTTCACTGCTGGCGCGGGCCTCAGCCTGGACACGCGACTGCCGCTCAGTCTCAACGTGGACCTCGGCAGTCTCAGCGCGATCCTCGGCGGCAAGTCGGTCGCGCCGCTCACTCTCCAGGGTGGCGATGGGCGCGCCCGTGGCCGGGTCGCGGAACACCAGCCGACCCTCCTCCCACCGCAGGTTCAGGTTCAACGCCCGGCTGTATCCCTGCAACACCCCTCCAGCCAGTACCTCGATTTCCAACGGCTCGTACCGTCCCCCCGCCAGCCGGTCCCCGGCCAGCTTCGTCCCGTGATGCTCCCCCGTCTCATCGAACCGCCAGTACTCTAGGATGCCCAGCGCCGCGTACTCCTCCCGCTTCTCCAACACGTCCGCCTCCCCCGTGCTCTCCGACGCCACCTCCAGCACCAAGTCCGGCGCCTTCCCCTGCTCCGACACCACGTACCCGTTGCTGGCCCGGTACAACTCCGGGTCCACCCCGAAGGCCACCAGCAGGTCGGGACGCCTGGCCCGCGCCTTGTTCTCCTCCGGCCCGGCCACGATCCAGCGGTCCGCCTCCACCAGCGTGCTTTCAGGGTTGCCCAGGTGCACCGCCAGGGCGTGGGAGTCGCCGTGCTTGAACAGGGTGTCGTACTGGGTCATCTCGTCAGGCTCCCGCTGCGGCGGGTCCGGCAGCCGGAACCGTTGCTGGACTTTCGGGGTCTTGTTGGCGGCGGTCACGGCGAACCTCGGCGGGCCTGGCGTTGGGGTTGCGGTTGGCCATGGGCTGGCCTGCTGGAGGCATTATACACCGGCCCTCCACGCCACGCCCGCTCCCTGGGAAAGGCTCTCTGAAACCTCCGCCGCCCTTCCCACCCCCTCCGGCGCCGCCTCCCCGGTCCACCCGGCGGTCGTCGTCCGAGTGGACGCCGTCTGACACGTGGTTTGACACGGGTTTCGCCTGGTCAACGGCGATGCGTCAGGGGATTGCGCTTTTGCCAGAATCACCCCCGCTGTTTTAGCCTGGGTTTTCAAACTTGCAGAAATGCAATTCCTGACCGGTCAAAGGATTTCACAGCCTGTTTCGTACTTGAAATCAGGCAAGATGACGCCTCGCCGCGTTCCGGCGAGCCGCCGAAAACGACCCGGATGGCGCTTTTGCGCCCCCGGACAAGAGAACGGGAAGATAATGCCGTGTCAGCGTGATTGACGGGTCTCTTCCGGACGCATCCGTCGGCGCAACGTGTCCCACCGGTAACCTGCCAATTCCCGCAGCACCGGGGCTCGCTTTCACCGACCCACAGAGACCCCGGGACCGCCCCAGTACCCCCTTATCGGACGGCGCCGCTCCATTGGACACCGGGATGGGCAGCGTTACGGCGGACAGAGCGCAGTGGTGCGTCGTCGCCAGCGGCCAGCCCAGCGTCAACGCCAGTTCCCCTCCGTCTATGAAGGGCAGCCGGGCCGGGGAGTCCAGCTTCCGCGCGCGTGAAAAGGCCACGCCGCCAGCGTAGCAGCCGACGGCCGCCACCGCCGCCAGATTGGCGCCACCGCATGGGACGACGCCGGGACCGAGCGATTGGTGCAGATACCCAGGACGCGCGGCGTTGCCGGAAATCCACGCTTGGCGCCTCCTCTCCGGCCGGCTCCCGCCCTTTCCCCAAGCGGCCCGGCCGTGTAGAATCTCACCAGTGAAACGACGCCTCCACCGGGAAGGCGAAGCGTGCTGCGGCAGGTGTGACATGAGCATGCCCAAGACCCTCAGCGACACCTCACATACGAAGACCGCCAGAAGGACTTATCAACTCATCGACATCGCCGAGCCGCTTACCGCCACCTTCATCTCTGCGGTGGGTTCAGGATGAGGCGGCATGGTAGCCAAGCACTTGAGACAGATGGTCAATGCCAATGCAAGGAGTATTTCTCATGCCACAAGTGGAGAACAAGTTGAAGGAGTTGGGCTATGAACTCCCACCGCCCCGGCGCACCCAGCGGGGCAACTATGTCCCCGCCGTGCGCACCGGCAACCTGGTGAGTCTGTCGGGCACAGGCCCTGATCTGCCTGATGGCGCCCCGCTCCACGTGGGGAAGCTGGGATCAGGCCTGACCATAGACCAGGGATACGACTGCGCGCGCCTGGCGACGCTGCACCTGCTGACCAACCTGAAGGAGGAGATAGGAGACCTGGACAAGCTGAAGCGGGTGGTCAAGCTGCTGTGCATGATCAACGCCGCCCCCGGCTTCTGCGACATCCCCAGGGTTGCTAACGGCGCGTCAGACCTGCTGATCAGCCTGTACGGGGAACGGGGCCGCCACGCCCGTTCCGCAGCGGGCATGTCCACCCTGCCCGGAGATATGCCGGTGGAGATAGAGATGACCGTAGAGGTGGAGGACTAGCAATCGGCCAAACCTGATTCTGGTGATGGACCGGAATTCCTGTTTCGGATGGTACGCCGGCACCGGTTTGTGTTGCATGAGGTATCGTGTGGACTGCCCATGGATGAGTCCGGCTCGGGTTGCGACTCTGGCTGGGGTCCTGCTGAAGAGCGCCGAAGAGCGGTCGGCGTCCGGGGCGCCCAGGCCCACCGGTTTCGCAAGACGGATGACCGGTCAGAGGCCCACGTAATAGCCTTGGCCTGTGGCCCGGCCCCGCCTGCCAGCGGCGAATGATCTCCTGTATTTCCATCCTGAGCCTGTCTCAAAAGTCGGGATGCCGGTTGGGGTGTAGACTGTGAGCAAGCCTG
>JAPPCX010000109.1 GCA_028875655.1 Chloroflexota bacterium
CCATAGGCATTCACCACTCCTTGCGGGTCGTACACGGGTTTTCTGGGACAGGCTCAAATAGGAAGGTGGGGAGATATGCCCGAAACACTGGCCCGGATCAGTTCACGCCGCCCGCTGGTGATTATCGCCATTTGGGTGCTTGTGGTGATCGTTGCCCTTGGCGTCAACGCACAACTTTTGGCCGGCGCAACCACGACCGAACTGCGTCTGGGCGGAGGCGTTGACTCGCAGCGCGCCGCGGAACTGCTGGAAACGCGCCTGCGCGGCGGGCCCGAGCCCATAACCGAAATCGTAATCGTCCAATCGGATGCGTTGACCGTGGATGACGCCGCGTTCCGGGAAACCGTGGAGTCGGTGTTCGCCGGCATCGCAGCCCTCGGCCCCGACGTCGTAACCGTCGCCCAGCACTACTACCAGGCCGGCGACGAATCCCTGGTATCTCAGGACCGGCAGACCACCATCATGCCAGTGGTGATGACCGGAACGCTGGAAGATGCCACCGACAACGTGGAGTTGCTGCTTCATGTAGTCCAGGACGCGAACGCGGCCGAGGGCTATCGTGTCCTGATGAGCGGCGCCGCCAGCATCGCCCACGAGTCCAACGAACTGGCAACCGAAGACCTGGAGCAGGGCGAACGCATCGGCGTCCCCGTGGCGTTGATCATCCTGCTGGCCCTTTTCGGCGCCGTGATCGCCTCCCTGATCCCGCTGGGATTGGGCATCGTTTCAATCGTCGTCGCCCTGGGCATCGCGGCTCTGATCGGCCAGGTTTTCGACCTGGTTTTCTTCGTAACGCTCATGATCACCATGATCGGCCTGGCCGTGGGTATCGACTACTCGCTGTTCATCGTATCCCGTTTCCGTGAAGAGCTGGAGCGGGGCCTGGAGAAGCGCGAAGCGGTCATACGGGCCGGAGCTACTGCGGGCAGCGCGGTTCTGTTCAGCGGCCTCACCGTCGTGATCGCCCTTTGTGGAATGCTCATCATCCCCGCCACTTTCTTCCAGTCGCTGGGTATTGGGGCCATCGTCGTCGTCCTGGTGACGCTGGCCGCCACGCTGACGCTGCTGCCCGCCGTGCTCTCCCTGCTCGGCGACAAGGTCAACTTCCTTTCCATTCCCTTCTTCCGACGGCGCCGGTCCAGCGACGATGCAACGGAGCAGCATGGTTTCTGGGAAGCCACCACCCGAATCGTCACCAAGGTCCCCATCGTCAGTTTCCTCATCGTGGCCGTGCCCATGATCGTCGCCATCGTCTTCTACTTCGACATCAACACCGGCATCAACGGCGTTGACACTTTCCCCGAGGGCGCGGAGACCCGGGAGGCTTTCTTCGTCCTGGAGGAGGAATTCTCGTTCGGTTTGGTGAATCCCGTTGAAATCGTCATCGACGGCGACCTCAACGACCCCCAGGTGCAGGCAGCCATCGGAAATCTTGAAGCCACGTTGATCGACGACCCGGGTTTTCCCATCCCTCCCGCACTGATTCCCGCTCCGTCGGGCGACCTGGCCCTGATGACCGTCGCCATCCACGGAGAACCCAGCGGCCCCAACGCCGTCGGCGCCGTTGCCCAACTCCGGGAACAACACATCCCGGCAGCTTTCGACGGAACCCCGGCCACGGTGTTCGTTGGCGGCGTTTCCGCCGTCAGCGCCGACCTGTTCGACATCGTGGATCGCTACACTCCCATCGTCTTCGCCTTCGTCCTTGGCCTCAGCTTCCTGATCCTGCTGCTGGTCTTCCGGTCAATCGTCATACCGGTTAAGGCGGTGGTGATGAACCTGCTGTCGGTGGGCACTGCATACGGGCTGCTGGTGCTGGTATTCCAGAAGGGCCTCGCCACCGACCTGCTGGGCTTCCAGCACGCCGAGGTGATTGACGCCTGGATACCGCTGTTCCTGTTCACCATCCTCTTCGGCCTGTCCATGGACTACCACGTGTTCCTGTTGAGTCGGATCCGCGAACGCTACGACCAGACCGGCAACAACGCCGAAGCGGTCGCCTACGGCTTGCGTTCCACTGCCAGCATCATTACCGGCGCCGCGCTCATCATGGTGGCCGTCTTTGGAGCATTCGCGGCCGGCGAGACCATCATCAACCAGCAGGTGGGATTCGGCCTGGCCGTTGCCATATTCCTCGACGCCACCCTGGTCCGTTCGGTGCTGGTGCCGGCCAGCATGGAAATGCTCGGACGCGGCAACTGGTACCTGCCCTCCTGGCTGCGCTGGCTCCCCGACGTTCGCGTTGAACCCGCCGAGGAAACAACCGCCCCCTGAGCTTGGCTAGATGAATATACCCAGCTATTACGCTTCGGGGTACGAGAAAGCCCGCGAGCTGAACCCGGAGTTGGCGGATAACTACGCCGCTCACATGACCATTGGCGACCCGGCCGCCGACGCGGCCATAGCCGACCTGCTCTCTCTTGAACCCTCGCAAATCGCGCGCCTCATACAGGCCGGCGTTGACCGGGACGCAGCGGCGCTGCGCGACGCCCCGCCTCGGGTGCGTGACTTCTTTGAGATGATCGAAGCGCCACCCGACTGGGTCAACACGGACGGTTTCATCCCGGGCATCCGAATGTTCCACCGCAACTCGTCCCTGATACTGGGCGCCTTCGTCGGCGGCACCCTCGTTGAGGGCTTCTCCACCAACATCGCAAAGCCCTTTTTCATCACTGGACGCCTGCGCGAATCGGCGGTCCGCCGGTTGAGGCAAAATAACCGCCAAATGTTTGAGCTGTTCCTGCCTGGCGGCCTGGAAAGAGACGGCGACGGGTGGAAACTGTCGGTGCGGGTACGTCTGGTTCATGCGCGAATCCGACACTTGCTCACCGATTCGTTCGAATGGGACGACGCCTGGGGCACACCGCTGAGCGCAGCGCACATGGGCTTTGCCATCACCGCTTTTTCAGTCCGACTGGTGCGCCATATGCGGCGGCTGGGCTGCCGGTTCAACGACGAGGAAAAGGAAAGTTTCATCGCCGTCTGGCGCTACGCCGGTTATCTGATGGGCATCCCCGAGACCATCCTGTTCCGCGGCGAGAAGGACGCGCTGGAAATATATCAGATGGGCCGGATGACGGAACCCGAGCCGGACTTCGAATCCGTGGCAATGGCAAACGCCCTTATTCAGTCCGCGCCACTGGTCATCGACATTACCGACGTCACTTCCCGTCGCAACCTGGCCGGATACGTGTACAAGGTATCGCGCGCCCTCATTGGCAATGAGTTGGCCGACCAACTGCGATTCCCCGACACCTCCACCATGGGCGTGCTGACCTGGTTCCGGCTGCAGAAACGGTACGAGGAAACGCTGGGCAAACTGATCAACAGGCAGGGACAGAGCAATCGGTTCGGCCAGTTCTCCGCGCTGCTGGAAGCCTCCATGTACGACAACTTTGGTATCAGCTACGCGCTGCCCAACCGCCTGTATTCGGAAGAGTCCCGACCGTACTGAGACGCTACCCATTCGTGCGAAACCCTTGAGAATGCCGGGCACGCCGGCGCATCCTAGCGCCGTCAACACCCCGGCTGCCCCGGATTGCCGCAGCACCCACGCAGCGTGGCTATCTTCCGCCGCATGTTGGACGCGGCGATGGCAAGCACCTCGCGCCAGGGACGGCCCGTCCCCCGGAGGTTGGCGAACACCGATACCAGGCTGTCGGGCCGGTTATGGTCGTGCCCGTGGTCGTGGGGTTCCTGCGGCTCATGCTCGGTCATGCTGGACGGTTCCTTTGTTTCAGGCCCGGCCGACGGCGGCGTTGGCATCGGGGCCGCTGCCGAAGACGCCGAAGGGATTCAGTGAGCGCGGCGCGTCGTAGGCGTCCATCCGCTCGGTGCGCTTCAGCCAGCCCACCACCAGGTAAGTCAACGGAGTGGCGATGATCTCGTACAGCGACTTGGCGATCCAGGCGCACACCGCCGCGTTGAACACCGGCAGCCACGACCCGTCCGGGCCCACCCACAGCCCCGAAATGCCGAACGCGATGGTGAAGAACAGTATCGAGTCGATTCCCTGTCCCACCACCGTGGACGATATGGTCCTCAGCCACAGCATCCGGCCCTGCGTGCGGTTCTTCAGCAGCACCATCACCACGGCGTTGGTGAACTCGCCGACGAGGTATGCTACGAACGAGCCCAGCATGATCCAGCCCGTCGCGCCCAGAATGGCCTCGTAGGCGTGCTCGCTGGGCAGGTTCGCCACCACGTTGCCGGCATCATCGGTTATCGTCACCGGTTCGTGCGACCAGAACACCGCGCCGGGAATCAAGTCTCCCGCCCAGAACAGGAACACCATCAGCAGGTTGCACAGGAAACCCAGCCAGATCACTCCGCGCGCCACCCGGAACCCGTACACCTCGGTCAGAATGTCACTGATGATGTATCCGATCGGAAAGCAGATGATGGCCGCCGACACCACGAATAGGTTGTTGCCGATGAAGTTGAACGGCAGCTCGAACAGCGCCACCGGCTTGATGGCGATGATGTTGCTCACCAGCAGCACCGTCACGGCCAGGGCGGCAATGATTACCAGCTTTCCTGAGAACTGCATTGCGAATCACACCTTTCGCCCGGTGGGACGTTGCACGGCTGGAAGATGAACGCGGCAATTATAACAGCGGCAAATATCTGGAAATCTCGTAGTCAGTTACCGCGGAGCTGTAGTCTTCCCACTCCTTCTTCTTGTTGCGGATCAGCGTTTCATGCACAAACTCGCCCAGGGTTTCGCGCAACAGGCTGCTCTCTTCGGCCAGCGCGATGGCTTCACCCAGGTTGGTGGGCAGCCGGGAGATGCCACGCGCCGCCCGCTCCTCCGCCGGCATCCGCGATACGTCGGACGTCACCGGCGACGGCAGCGGGTATTCTTCCTCAATGCCCTTCAATCCCGCCGCCAGCAGCGCGCTGAACGCCAGGTACGGATTGCAGGCCGGATCCGGCGCGCGGTACTCCACCCGCAGCGAGGTCTCGTAGCCGGTCTTGTACGACGGCACACGGATCAGGTCCAGCCGGTTCGACATGGTCCACGAAACATGCACCGGCGCCTCGTAACCCGGCACCAGTCGCTTGTAGGAATTTACCCACTGATTGGTCACCAGCGTTATCTCCGGCGAGTGCCGCAGCAACCCGGCGATGAAACGCTTGCCGGTTACGGACAGGTGCAGGTCGTCGTCGGTGTCGTAGAAGGCGTTGGCATTGCCACGAAACAGCGACTGGTGAGTGTGCATGCCGCTCCCGTTCTTGGTGCGGAACGGCTTGGGCATGAAGGATGCGTACACGCCCTGCTGCTGCGCCAGTTCCTTGATGACCATGCGGGCCGTCATCACGTTGTCGGCCATGGTCAGCGCGTCGGTGTATTGCAGGTCGATTTCGTGCTGGCTGTGCGCGCCCTCGTGGTGCGAATACTTGACGGGGATTCCCATGTCCGCCAGGTTCAGCACCGTATCGCGGCGCAGGTCGGAGGCGGGGTTGCTGGAAAGCTGGTCGTAATAGCCATAGGTGTCCAGCGGCTCCAACGATTCCGCGTCTTTCAGGTAGAAATACTCCAGCTCCGGCCCCACGTAGTAGATGTAGCCCAGGCTCGCCAGCCGTTCCAGGTTGCGCTTGAGGACCTGGCGCGGGTCGCCGACGAACGGCTCGCCCCGGGGCGTGCGGATGTCGCAGAAGATGCGCGCCACCGAGTTCTGTCGCGGCCGCCAGGGCAGCAGCGAGAACGTAGTCGGGTCCGGGAACGCGCGCAGGTCGCTCTCTTCGTCGGTGGTGAAACCGTCGATAGCCGCGCCGTCGAATCCTACTCCCAACTCCAGCGCGTCCTCCAGGTCGTCCACCGTGATGGCGAAGCCCTTGAGGTTCCCCAGTATGTCCGTGAACCAGAGGCGAATGAACTTGACGTCGAAGTCGCGGGCGCTGCGCAGCACGTACTCGCGCTCGGCGGCGTGGTGGTCGGTCAGCATGGGTTTCTCCTGATACTCACATTCGGAATCGTTCCGGTATCTCGCCATCCAAAGCCGTCCGGAACTCGTCGTCGCTAACCCCTGAATCGCGAACCATTTTAGTTACCGTGCCCATCGGCAAAGTCCCCCGGTGCCGGGGAATATGTGCGGTTAGTCCAAGCCCCGCGTGCTGTAACCGGTTACTGAGGTGAGCGCCCTCTGCCGACTGGCCGGAACCCCAAACGTAGAAAGGCCGACAGTACCTCTGCTGCATTCAAGTTGCGAAAATACGGCGGCATCAGACAACCGGGTCGTAAAGGTCTGCGAAACGGGGATTGTCTCGCATCTCTGCTTCAGTCATAAACCTCGGCTCCACCCAATGCAACTCGGTAATTCCGCCTTCTTCATGGCATTCGGCAAGAACGACTTGTTTCTTGTATTCAGTCTGTTTGTCATCAAAAACCACCACCTCCCACCCCGGCACCGGTTCCAGATAAGACGCCATCGCATCGGCAATCATCGCCAGCGCCTCTTCACGAGTTTGGCCGTCGGAGACGCAGCCGCGCATGGCGAGACAAACCGCTGTCCACCATAAGTTGTCGGGGGGTTCCAACTCCGGGTATTTGACCAATACCACTTCGTACTGTGCCATGGTCCGTTGCCTCCGGTTCGCCAGCGTCGTAGGGGCGAATGATCATTCGCCCCTACACATTCATTCGTCGCTGGCAATTGTACCACCCGGCCCGCCGGCGACTTGCTGGCCGCCGCTACTGCCGGGCTGCCCCCGGTTACTGGGCCATACCCTCGCCGTGCTGGGCGAGGTCGATGCCCACTTCCTCTTCCGTGTCGTTGACGCGCAGTCCGATGGTGAACTTCAACGCCAGCAGGATGATGCTGGACACCACGAACGACCAGGCGAACGCCGCGCCGATGCCGATCAACTGGTACAGCACCTGCTCAATCCGCGAGACGTCGGCGTCCAGCGCGCCGAACCCGATGCCCACGAACAGACCGGTGGCCAGCGCGCCCCACATCCCGCCGATGCCGTGGATGCCGAAAACGTCAAGCGAGTCGTCGATGCGGAGTTTGTGAATCAGCTCAACGGCGAAGAAGCAGGCCGCGCCTGCCCCCGCTCCGATGATGATGGCCGGCATCACGCCCACGAATCCCGCCGCCGGCGTAATCGCCACCAGGCCCGCAACCGCTCCCGCCGCCGCGCCGCTGGCCGACGGACGATGCGTAAAGAACCACGACACGAAGGACCAGGACGACATCGCAGTGGCCGCCGCTACGTTGGTAACCACAAAGGCGTTGGCCGCGTCATAGGTGGAAAGGTTGAAACTGCTGCCGGCGTTGAATCCGAACCAGCCGAACCAGAGCAGCCCGGCGCCCAGCAGCACCAGGGGCACGTTGTGCGGCACAATCGGGAGCGTGCCGAACCCGACGCGACGGCCCACGATGAACGCCGCCGCCAGCGCGGCCGTGCCCGACGCGATATGCACCACCGTGCCGCCGGCAAAGTCCAGCGCGAACCCAGCCTCGCTCATCCCCAGCACGCTGCCCAGGTTGCCCAGCCAGCCGCCGCCCCACACCCAGTGGCACAGCGGAGCGTACACGATGGTTACCCACAGGGCCGCGAAGATGATGTAGGACGAAAACTTGAACCGCTCGGCGAACCCGCCGGCAATGAGCGCCACGGTGATGATGGCGAACATGCCCTGGAACACCATGAACGCCTGCTCGTCGGGCAGCACGCCGATCATGCCGAATTTCGTCAGGTCGCCGACAAATCCCAGCGCGCCCACGCTGTTGCCGAAGGCCAGGCTGTATCCCCACAGCACCCAAACTATGCTCACCACGCCGATGGCCGCGACTGAGTGCATCATCGTTCCGATGACGTTCTTATGCCGTACCAGGCCTCCGTAAAACAGCGCCAGGCCGGGCACCATGATGAATACCAGCGCTGACGATATCAGGAAGGTCAGCACTTCCAGTTCCGAGAACTCCATCTGCTAGCTCCTCACCCTGGTTGATTGGTTACTGCGCCCTTTCTGTATCACCGCCGCGGATCCGCCGGGAGCGGCTGGCCGTGCCGTCGGCGACGTTTTTGACCTTCACAGGGAAGGCGCAAGGTATCGAAAGATGTTAGATTTCCGGTGTTACGTACGAATGACGGAAATGTTACAAAGTTGTTACGCGGCTGCCCGAAAGGAACGGGAGCCGAAGGAGGCCACTACCCCCGACTCCCGTAGTGAGGAGAGGAAATTGTTCTGTTGCGCGGTTAGCTGACGGCCGCCGATTCGGGGTAGGTCTGGATGCCGTGCTCGGATACGTCGAGACCTTCGATCTCTTCGGCCTCGCTGACCCGGACGCCCATGGTGAACTTCAGCAGGTAGAACAGGGCGAAGCCGGTTACCAGGGACCAGACCACCACCGCAACGATGCTCACGATCTGCGGAACGATCAGCGACGCGCTGCCGCCCACCAGGCCGCCGTCATTCGCGAAGATGGCAATGGCCAGCAGGCCCCACAGTCCGGTTACGCCATGCACGCTGATCGCGCCCACCGGATCGTCGATCTTCAGCACCCGCTCCATGAACATCACGGAACCGTACATGACGGGCGCGGCGATGGCTCCGATGACCACTGCGGCCCACGGGTCCACGAAGTTGACGGGCGCGGTGATGCCCACCAAACCGGCCAGCGCGCCGTTGCACGCCATCAGGATGTCGGCCTTGCCCTTGACGATGAGGGTGATGTACAGGGCCACCACCGCTCCGGTCGCGCCGGACAGCAGCGTGTTGACCGCGTTCAGGCCGATGTCGTCACCCCAGCCGATGTTGAAGCCGAACCAGCCGAAGAACAGGATGAACGTGCCCGCCACCACGAAGGGCGTGCTGTGGGCCGGCAGTTCCTGCGCCACTCCGTTGACGAACTTGCCCATGCGGGGGCCGACCACCATGGCGCCGGCCAACGCCACGAATCCACCCACCGCGTGCACCACGCCGGAACCGGCGTAGTCCAGCGCGCCCATTTCGGCCAGCCAGCCGCCGCCCCAGACCCAGTGTCCGTAGATGGGGTAAATGAGGGCGGAGACGATGAAGCTGTAGGCCAGGTAGGTTTGCAGCTTGGTGCGCTCGGCCATGGCGCCGGCCACGATGGTCGCGGCGGTGGCGGCGAACACCATCTGGAAGATCCAGCCCACGTAGTCGCCGCTGGCCAGGAACCACCCGGTCAGGCCGATAAATCCGCCGGCGGTCTCGCCCAGCATGAACGCGAACCCGAAGGCCCAGAAGCCCAGGGAGGCGATGGCAAAGTCCATGAAGGACTTGGTGAGGTAGTTGGTCGTGTTCTTGGAACGAATCAGGCCCGCGCCCAGGAAAGCGAAACCGGCCTGCATGAAGAAGACCAACGCCGCCGCCACCACGGTGACGATGTTGTCCGAGTAGCCGTTGAGCCACTCCGTGGTGGGCGCGTCATCCTGGGCGAAAGCGATGTTGAAGGACGCCAGCAGTCCGATTGCCAGCAGTCCCACGGCCAACGCCAGCAGCGTCCGCCGCAACGAGAGCGGGTACTCCTTCACCGCGGCGACGCCGTGGTTGAGCACCTCCTGACTGAAGAGCGATTTGGTCGCCGAAAGCATTTGTGATCTGTGCCTCCTGATGGATTTTGAGGCGTCGTCGCGTCCGCCGCAGGCGGACTGTGGGCGGCGTCCCGATTTGAAATTGACCGTCATCATGGTAGGTACGCCGTGTTAACCGGTGATTGCGCCGTGATTAACAAACTGTTGCTTATGAGTTACTTTTATGTTTCGCGGTGCAATTGCCGACTCCGCCGGCCATGCCGGCCAATCTGCCCCGTCGTGTATAATGCGCCGGACTCAATTCTTTGCGAATGGACACTCTTCATGAGGTGCATCATGGCCGAATACGCGCATCCCGAATCCCTGGTATCCACGCAGTGGGTCGCCGACCACGGCAGCGACGGCAACGTCCGGCTGGTTGAGGTTGACGTCGATACGTCCGCCTACGAGCAGGGACACATCGCCGGCGCCGTCAGTTTCAACTGGCAGTCGCAGTTGCAGGACAACGTGGTCCGGGACATCGTGTCTCGCAGCGAGATGGAGGCTCTGCTGAGCGGCGCCGGCATCTCGCCCGACACCACCGTCATTCTGTACGGCGACAACAACAACTGGTTCGCGGCGTGGGCCTTCTGGCAGTTGCGTTACTACGGCCACGCGGACGTGCGCCTGATGAACGGCGGCCGTGCCCTGTGGCTGGCGGAGGGCCGGCCCGTTACCACCGACGCGCCCAGCCATGCGGCCACCAGCTATAGCATCAGCGCAGAGAACACCGACCTGCGCGCCCTGCGGGACTACGTGCTGCAGGCGGTGAACAGTGGCAGCCACGCGCTGGTGGACGTGCGCTCGCCCGACGAGTTCTCCGGGGCACTCAACGCGCCGCCCAACGTGCCGCAGGAGGGTTCCCAGCGCAACGGGCACATTCCCGGCGCTGCCAACATCCCGTGGGGGCAGGCGGTCAACGAGGACGGCACCTTCAAATCGGCCGACGAGCTGAGCGCGCTGTACGGCGGCAAGGGGGTGGACGGCTCCCGGGAGACCATCGCCTACTGCCGCATCGGGGAGCGCTCATCGCACACGTGGTTCGTGCTGAGCCAGCTGCTGGGGTACGACAACGTGCGCAACTACGACGGCTCGTGGACCGAGTGGGGCAGCATAGTGGGGGCTCCGATCCAACGGGACGTGTAGATGCCAAGAGTCCTTCGAGAGGCTCAGGACGAGCGGGCGGAAGGCTCAGGACGAGCGGGCGGAAGGCTCAGGACGAGCGGGCGGAAGGCTCAGGACGAGCGGGCGGAAGGCTCAGGACGAGCGGGCGGAAGGCTCAGGACGAGCGGGCGGAAGGCTCAGGACGAGCGGGCAGAACCTTTGCGCGCTACAGGGGGCGGGTCTGAGACCCGCCTTTACATTTTACGGCGGGTTACGTTTGGCGGCGGGTGAGGAACATGGGCATGCCGCCTTTGGGGCGCAGGGACACCAGCGGTTCCAGCTCGATGCGGTGCTGCGGGTCGTGACGCATGGCCCACCGCTGTCCGAGGGCGGCGAGCAACAGCATGGCTTCCATCCACGCGAAACCTTCGCCGATGCAGAGGCGGGGGCCGCCGCCGAAGGGATAATAGGCGAACCGGGGCAGTTCCTGGCGGAACTCGGGCGTCCAGCGGTCGGGACGGAAGTCCAGCGGGTCTTCAAACCAGCGGGGGTCACGCTGGATGTTGAGTTGCGGGGCGGTGAGGGCCGCGCCGGCCGGGATGTCGTAGCCGCCCAGCGTGATGGGTTCAAAGGTCATGCGCCCGGTGGACCAGATGGGCGGGTAGAGCCGCATGGATTCGGTGAGGACCTGCTCAGTAAAGGCCAATTTGGGCAGGTCGCCGGGGGTCGGTGTGCGACCGGCGAGGGTTTCGTCGAGCTCGGCGTGGAAGCGGGACTGGATTTCCGGGTGGGTGGCCAGCAGATACCAGGTCCAGACCAGGGCGACGGCGGTGGTCTCGTGTCCGGCGGCGAACAGGGTGATGGCTTCGTCGCGCACCTGGATGTCGGTCATCACGGCGTCTTCCGGGTTTTCCGCCTCTTCATCCCGCACGTTGAGCAGGAGGGACAGCAGGTCGTCGGTCTCCAGGCCAGTGCGCCGGCGCTCTTCGATGAGGCCATAGACCGTTTGGTCCAGGTAGGACAATCCGTGGCGGAACCGGAGAGTGAAAGGCAGGGGCATGCGGTGGAACAGCCGGCGCAGGGCGGGAGGCTGGTTGTCCCGGGCCTTGATGTAGTTGTTGCTGAGCTCAAAGGCGGCGCCGATACGACGCACCGTGTCCGGCAATTCCAGGTCGAACAGGGTCTTGACCACGATGCGCAGGGTGAGGTCGCTCATCTCCCTGGCCAGGTCGATTCTCATCCCATCCTGCCAATTCTGTTCGTGCTGACGGGTGAAATCGGTCATGGTTTGGGCGTAACCGGCGATGCGGCGGTGGTGAAACTGGGGCTGCATGAGGCGACGCTGACGCAGGTGCAGCGGGCCGTCGGCGGTGACCAGCCCGAAACCCATCAGGTATTGCAGGGTGGCGGTGATGCGGCCCCGGCCCACTTTCCGGTGGTTGGTCACGAAGAGTTCCTGAACGAGGTCCGGGTGGTTGACCAGGTACACCAAGGCCGGTTTGACCGACAGCGTGACCAGATCCCCGTAAGCGGCGGCGCCCTGGATAAAGTCCAGCAGGTTGAACACGTACTTGAACGACTGCCCCACCAGCGGCCACTCGGGAGGGCCGGGAGGCAACGAAGCGCGGTTAACGACGGGCTTGGGCGGGTATTCCATTGCTCGGGTAGTCATGGTAGTCATGCCGGTATTCCTCAATCAATGCGGTGATTATATTATCAGAGTAACGGCTCGGCTAACCACGCGCAAGTTTGGTGGCCGGCTGGCGCGGGCATGGCTAGCGCGCGAGGGCGGGCAGGTCCCAGCGGAGGAAATTGCGGTAGCGGTCTTTGCCGGCCCAGGGCAGCAGGTCGAGGACGATGCACTCAGGCTCGGGGACGTCGCCCTGACGTATGGTGTCGTCGAGGTATCGGCGGAGGCGCATGAAGGTGGAGAGGCGGAAGCCGGCTTTGGCGACGCGCTGGATGACGTCGTGGGGCTCCGGGGGTTGGTCGGGGTCCCAGTCGTTGCTGACGGCTTGGGCGAGGCGGCGGAGCCGGATGATGGCGAGTTCGGGGGCGAACTTGCGCATGAGGGCGTTGACGCGGCGGCGGATTTCGGAGATGGTCATGGGCTTACCTCCTACGGGGAGTTATTTGCATGGATGAACGGGATTATGGGATTTTCAGGATTTCCCGCTCATTTCCTCTCATTTCGGTTCAGTTGAGTAGGGCTATGAGCGGATGATGGGGTCGGATTGGGGGCGATATGGATGGTTGTGGAGGGCATTTGAGAGGGCTTTGGGGATGGTGGTTCGACTGGCTCACCATGAGCGGGCTGTGGGCTGCATGAGTGGGGGATGGGCGATTGGATGGTTTAGTTAATGGTACGTATGGATGGTGGTTAGGGACAAGGGGAAAGTGTCATGGATTTTCGTCCGCCAGAGGCGGTGGGGTTTACTGGATTCCCGCTTTCGCGGGAATGACGGTGGGGGTGTGAGGACGACGTGGGCGGCGGGGATTACGGGTGGGGCTTTGAAATTCGATAGCAACGGTCCTGGACGTCCGGGGGTAGTGGTGGTTTGGCGCGGGCGCTATGGCGTAAGCGGGGTTGTTGGCGTTATTATTTGGGTTGTTGGCAGGCGCTTTTGAATTGCCGGCACTCTGCTAGTAGTTATGACCACGTCAGCGCAAGTTTATTACCGCAAGTGGCGGCCCGGCACGTTCAGCGACCTGGCCGGGCAGGAACACGTAGGCAACACCCTGCGCCAGGCGGTGACACAGGGGCGCGTCAGCCACAGCTACCTGTTCTGCGGCACCCGGGGCAGCGGCAAGACCACCACCGCCCGCGTGCTGGCCAAGGCCGTCAACTGCCTGAACCCGCAGCAGGGCGACCCCTGCGACGAGTGCGCCATCTGCGTCTCGATCAACGAGGGGCGCAACCTGGACATCATCGAGCTGGACGCGGCCAGCAACCGGGGGGTGGAGGAAATCCGGGAGATCCGCGACAAGGTCCACTTCCAGCCGGCCCAGAACCGGCGCAAGGTGTATATCATCGACGAAGCGCACATGCTGACCCGCGAGGCTTCCAACGCCTTCCTGAAAACGCTGGAGGAACCGCCCGAGCACGTCATATTCATTCTCTGCACCACCGAGGCCGACCGGCTGCTGCCGACGATACTATCCCGCTGCCAGCGTTACGACTTCCGGCGGCTGCCCGGGCAGACCATTTACGACCGGCTGGCGTACATCACGGACCAGGAAGCCATCGCCATCCATCCCGACGCGCTGCGCATGGTCGCCCGCAACGCCGGCGGCTCCATGCGCGACGCGCTGAACATCCTCGAACAGCTGGCGGTATCATCCGACGGCGACATCACCCTGCGCCACGTCGAGGAATCCCTCGGCCTGGTGCGCAGCGACGCCTACCTGGCCCTGGCCCAGAAACTGCTGGCCGGCGACACCACCGGCGCGCTGGAAACGATCAACGAAGTCGTCTGGGAGGGAGGGGAGCCGCGGCAATTGCACCGCCAGACTCTTGACCTGCTGCGCTCCATGCTCCTGCTTTCCTGGGACGCCGGCCAGACGCTGGACCTGCCCGACGACACCCTGACCGGCTTGCGGGACATCATCCAGAAGACCGATTCCCACCACATCCTGCGCGCCGTCCGCATCTGGGGCGAGGCCAGCGCGGGCCTGCGCTACGACGCGCCGTCGGCGCTGGTGCTGGAGATTGCCGCCGCCGAAATCTGCCGGCAGGACGCGCCCGCAGAACCATCGATGGCGGCACCGGCGCCAGTATCTGAGCCATCCCGGCAGCCGGCCGGCGGGCGCCAGCCTCAACGCCCGCCGGCCCCACCGACGCAACAATCCGGTCGCGGCCAATCACGCCAGGGCACCGCCGGCTCTTCGCAACCGCCGCCGCGCCAGTCCGCGCCGCCACCGCCAGATAGCAGGCCCGCGCCGTCGAGGTCTCCCGCCGCTGCGCCGGACAGCCTGCAGGGACGCTGGGAGCAGGCGGTGCGGCAACTGGGACGGGTCAAGGGGAGCAAGTACAACCTGGGGGCGTTGCTGCGGGACTGCCGCTCCGGCAGCGTCCACCTGGCGGATCCGGCTCCTGAATCGGGCCTGGCCACGCTGGTGCTGCCTTTCAGCAACGCGGCCAACCTGGACCGGATGCAGGAGGAACTGAACGACCCCCGAGTTCGTGATACTATTGAGCAGGCCATCGAACAGTTTTTTGGCTCACGACACCCCTTCCAGGTGACCCTGGCCGGCGCCAACGGAGAGGGCACCCAACCAGCCCGCAACTCCATCCAGGACAGCCCACTGGTCCGCACGGCGATGGGCCTGGGCGCGCGCATCCTGGACGAACAACAGGAGGCCCCGAAACCATTATGATGAACAAGCGCATGATGCGTCAGGCCCAGCAATTGCAAAACCGCCTGGCCAAGGCCCAGGAGGAACTGGAGGCCATGAGCGTGGAGGGCTCGGCCGGCGGCGGCGTGGTGCGCGTCACCATGACCGGCAAGCAGGAAGTGACCGCCGTGGCAATTGAACCGGAGGCGGCCGAGGATATCGACCTGCTGCAGGACCTGGTGGCGGCCGCGGTCAACGACGCCTTCACCCGCACCCAGGAACTGGCTGCCGAAAAGATGGGCGCGGTAACGGGTGGTATGAACATTCCCGGCCTGTTCTAGCGGATATGACCTCCGACCCAACTCCGGGCACTACGCGCTCCCTGGGTCAGCTGATCGACCGGCTGCACCAACTGCCCGGGATCGGCCCCAAGAGCGCCCAGCGCATCGCCTACTACATCGCCCACGTTCCCGACGATGAGGCGCGCGCGCTGGCCGACGCCATCGTGGCCGTCAAGGACCTGATCCTGTTCTGCGACGAGTGCCGGAACCTCACCGACGCCTCACCATGCGCCATCTGCGCCAATCCCCAGCGCAACCGCGACCAGATCTGCGTCGTTGAGGAATCCCGGGACCTGGTGGCCCTGGAGCGCACCCGCGTTTATCGCGGCATGTACCACGTGCTGCACGGCGCACTGTCGCCCCTCAACGGCGTCGGCCCCGAGGACATCCACCTGCCCCAACTGTTCGCGCGGTTGCAGGGTCAGGACAACCCATTGCAGGAACTGATTGTCGCCACGAACCCCACGCTGGAGGGCGACGCCACCGCCGATTTCATTTACAGGCGCCTGGCCGGCAGCGGCATCCGCATCACCCGGCTGGCGCTGGGCCTGCCCGTCGGCGGCTCCCTGGAATTCGCCGACGAGACCACCCTCAGCCGCGCCCTGGCCGGACGCAACCAACTGGAATGACCCAGCCCCGAACCTACCGCGCCACCGGTCTCACCCTCCGCAAGTTGCCGGCCGGCGAGGCGGATCTCGTTGCGTCGCTGTACAGCAGGGAGCACGGCAAGCTGGACGTGCTGGCCCGCGGGGCGCGTCGGCTCACCAGCAAGCTCATGGGGCACTTCGAGCCGCTCACCCTGGTTCGCCTGTCCATCGCACGGGGGCGCACCCTGGACATCGTGGCGGAGGCCGAGGTGGTCAACGCGTTTCCGGGCGTCAAATCCGACTACGGCAGCGTCGCGCGCGGGCTGCACGTGGCCGAACTCATTGACGGTTTCAGCGCATCCTCAGCGTCCAACCCGCAGGTGCTGGATCTGGCGCTGCAAACGCTGGAGGCCATCGGCAAGCGTCCCCCTAACGCCACCGACGGCCATCCTCACGACCTGCAACTGCGCTACTTTGACCTGCAACTGCTGCAACTCTCCGGCTTCCTGCCTGAGCTTTACCAGTGCGTGGAGTGCGGCGACGAGCTGGAGCCGGAGCGGCACCGGTTCGCAGCCGGCGCCGGCGGGGTGCTCTGCGCCGGCTGCATAACGCCGCCGGAGATTGTCGTGCGCCCGCTGTCCCTGCCGGCGCTGAAAGTGCTGCGCCTGCTGCATCGCACCGAATCGGTTGACCGGCTGCCTCAACTGAACATGCCGGCGCCCGTGCAAAGAGAAGTCCACAGCATCCTGAGCGAGACGCTGCAATACTGGCTTGACCGTCAATTGCGCGCCCAGTCTTTTCTTGATGCCGCCAAATTAGCCTGAATCCGCATACCCTGCTGTTGAACCGCCAGCCCGCAAAGGCGTAAAACCCTTTGCATAACTCAGCCGCAAACGCCATTCCCGCTTTCGCGGGAATCCAGGCAACCGGATTCATTGAGAAGGGTCCTCATGTTCAACAAAGTGCTAATAGCCAACCGGGGCGAAATCGCCGCCCGCATCATCCGCACCTGCCAGCGTCTTGGCATCTCCACCGTAGCGGTTTATTCCGAGGCCGACGCCGGGGCCCTACACACGCAGTTGGCCGACCAGTCGGTGTGCATCGGCCCTGCGCCGGCCGTCGAATCCTACCTCAACATCGACGCCGTGATGAACGCCTGCCACGCCACCGGCGCCCAGGCCATCCACCCCGGCTACGGATTCCTGTCGGAGAACGGGCGGCTGGTCAACCGCTGCAAGTCGGAGGGCGTAGTATTCATCGGGCCCGTGGAGGAAGTGCTGAACCAGATGGGCGACAAGCTCTCCGCCCGCCGGGTCGCGCGGAAATCCGGCCTGCCGGTCATGCCGGGCACTGAGGAGCCGGTCAGCGATGAGGAGGCCATCAGCAAGGCCTGGGAGCTGGGGTTCCCCATGATGGTCAAGGCGGCAGCCGGCGGCGGCGGCATTGGCATCCACGTGGTGCACAACATGGCGGAGCTGGAACCTATCATCGAGCGCACCCGCAAGATCGCCCAGGCCGCCTTCGCCGATTCCAGCCTGTTCTACGAGCGTTACCTGGAGGGCGCGTCCCACATCGAGGTCCAGCTCATCGCCGACCAGTACGGCAACGTGCTACATCTTTACGAGCGCGACTGTTCCATCCAGCGCCGCAACCAGAAGCTCATCGAGGAGACTACGGCCTCCGTCAAGCTCCCCGGCGAAGTGCGCGAGCAGATCGGCCGGCTGTCCCGTCAACTGGGGCGCGAGGTGGGCTATACCAACGCCGGCACCGTGGAATTTCTGGTCACGCCCGACGGCCATTTCTACTTCATGGAGATGAACCCCCGTCTCCAGGTTGAGCATGGAGTCACCGAGCTGCTCACCGGGCAGGACATCGTGGAGTTGCAGCTGCAATCCGCCGCCGGCTTCCCGTTCACCATCCGCCAGCCCGACCTGCGGCCCAACGGGCACGCCATCGAAGCCCGGGTATATCCCGAAGATCCCGACACCTGCCTACCCAACGTCGGCGTCGTGAGGGAGCTGAGGCTGCCCCGGGGTGAACACGTGCGCGTTGACACCGCGCTTTGCGTCGGCTACGAGGTTTCGCTACACTACGAACCGTTGCTCGCCAAGGTGATGGCCTGGGGCGTTGACCGAGACGCCGCCATCGCCACGCTGGACGCGGCCCTGGCCGACTTCCACGTGGCTGGCGTAACGACCAACATACCCCTGCTGCGCGACGTGCTGGCCAGTCCCGAATTCACGTCGGGGCAATACCACACCGGCAGCCTGAGCGCTATCCTGGAGCGACGATTACAAGCCGCGGGAAAAACGACGACCATGCACCCAAGCGGAACCTCCGGCAACGGACACCGGCCGGACGCCGAACTCGATCCGCGCGCCCTGGCTGCCGCCATCGGCGCGGCCGCCGTGGCCGTTGCTCGGAACGAGCAGCAGAACGGTTCTGGCATCCCGCAGGACGGCTCTCGCTGGCGAACCATGGGGCGTCGTGAACTTTTCCGCTCGCGGCTGGGGAGCGTGTCCTGGTAACTTGACCACGATTAGGGTTCGCGTCGGCGAGCATTGGTACACCGTTGAAGTTGGCGACCTCGGTCAATCGCCGGTCCGGGTTACGGTTGACGGCGAGGTTTTTGAGGTAGATGTAGAGGCTGAGATAGTGCCAACGCCGCCACGCCGGGGTCGGCCCGCCGGCGGTTTCACCGTGCCGGACGCGCCGACGCCCGCGCCGTCGGGTTCCGCGGCGCCGATTGATGATGACATCCTGCGCTCGCCCATGCCGGGCCGGGTTATGTCCATTCTGGTTCGCCCGGGCGATACCGTGTCCGCCGGCGACGAGGTATGCGTGGTCGAGGCCATGAAAATGGAGCAGAGCATCCTGGCCCACCGCAACGGGGTGGTCAAAACCGTGTTCGTGCAGCCGCTGGATTCTGTCAACGCCAACGACCCGCTGGTAGAATTGGAGTAGCCAAGCAATCTGAACCGATAACCGCCAACCCAACGCAAGAAGGCACTCTAATGCCCCAGGAAACTATTTACATCAAGGGCGCGCGCGAGCATAACCTCAAGAACATCGACGTCACCATCCCCCGGGACCAGCTCGTCGTGATCACCGGCGTGTCCGGCTCCGGCAAGAGCAGCCTCGCCTTCGACACCATCTACGCCGAGGGCCAGCGCCGCTACGTGGAGTCGCTGTCCGCCTACGCCCGCCAGTTCCTGGGCCGCATGGACAAGCCCGACGTGGACTACATCGAGGGCCTCTCGCCCGCCATCTCCATCGACCAGAAGGGCGTGTCCAACAACCCCCGCTCCACCGTGGGAACCGTAACGGAAATCTACGACTATCTGCGGTTGCTGTTCGCCCGGGTGGGCCGGCCCCACTGTCCCAAGTGCGGCAACCCCGTCGCCCGCCAGACCGTGCAGCAGATTGTCGATGCCATCCTGGCTCTTCCCGAATCCTCCCGCATCACCCTGCTGGCGCCCAAGATCCGGCGCAAGAAGGGCGAGCATCGCGAGGTGTTCGAGGCGGCCAAGCGGGGCGGGTTCGTGCGCCTGCGCGTCAACGGCGAAATCATGCTGGTCGAGGAGACCGACAACCTGAACCTCGACAAGCAGAAATGGCACTACATCGACATCGTGGTTGACCGCCTCATCATCCGCAGCGACACCGAACCGAACCGCGTCACCGAATCGGTGGAAACGGCATTGCGCGAGGGCGAGGGCGTGCTGACGGTGGGACGTGAAGGCGAGGACGACCTGACGTTCAGCGAGCAGTTCGCGTGCGTCGCGTGCGGCATCAGCCTGCCCGAGATTGAGCCGCGCACCTTCAGCTTCAACAGCCCTCACGGAGCCTGCGCCACCTGCACCGGCCTGGGCTACCAGCTTGAGGTTGACCCGTCGCTGGTCATCCACAACCGCTCGCTGTCACTGCTGGAGGGCGCAATCGTGCCGTGGGCGCGCTCCGGGGCGGCCAACTCCTGGTACGCCAGCATGATGGAGGCCGTGGCCCGCCAGTTTGACTTCTCGCCCCACGCGCCAATCCGCGAGCTGACCGACGAGCAGATGAACATCATCCTGTACGGGGCGGGCAAGCAGCAGGTTTCGGTGCGTCACCGCACCGGCCGGGGCCGCACGTACTCGTGGAAAACCACCTACGAGGGCGTCATACCCAACCTCCAGCGCCGCTATCGTGACACCGAATCCGACCACACCCGCAGCGAAATTGAGCGGTACATGGCGCAGCGCGCCTGCCGTTCGTGCAGCGGCGCGCGCCTGCGCCCGGAGGCGTTGGGCGTCATGGTCTGCGGCCGCAACATCATGGAGGTGACCGGACTGACCATCGGAACCGGGCTGCAATGGGTTCGCAGCATCAAACCCGGCGCAGACGCTTCGCTCAACGGCTCCAACGGTCATCATCCCACCAACGGACACCATCCGGCCGAATCCCTAGCACCCGAGAGCCCGGCGGACACCAACGGCGCGAAGCCCAAGACTCGCCGCACGCGCAGGAACGGCAAGCGTACTGCCGCGATTGACCATTCCGCCACGCTCACCGAGCGGGAAATGGTCATCGCCGACCAGATCCTCAAGGAGATCGAGGGACGCCTCCAGTTCCTAGACAGCATCGGCCTGGACTACGTGACCATGAACCGCACGGCGCGTACGCTGTCCGGCGGCGAGGCCCAGCGCGTCCGCCTGGCCACGCAGATTGGCAGCGGACTCACCGGCGTACTGTACGTTTGCGACGAGCCCACCGTCGGCCTGCACCCCCACGACGACCACCGCCTCATCGGGACGCTGACCCGCCTGAGGGACATGGGCAATACCGTCATCGTCGTGGAGCACGACGACGCCATGATGCGCGCCGCCGACCACATCGTTGACCTGGGCCCCGGCGCCGGCGAGCACGGCGGGCACATCGTCGCCACCGGCGACGTATCGGAGGTCATGGCCAACGAGGCGTCGCTGACCGGCGCGTACCTCAGCGGGCGCAAGCGCATCCCCACGCCGGAGGAACGCCGTCCGGGCAACGGCAACGTAATCAGTGTGCGCGGCGCTCGGGAGAACAACCTCAAGGGCATTGACGTGGACTTTCCGCTGGGGCTGCTGGGCTGCGTCACCGGCGTGTCGGGCAGCGGCAAGAGCACGCTGATGTACGATATCCTGTACAAGCGGCTGGCCCAGGCCGTGGCCCAGGGCCGTGACCGCCCCGGAGAGCACGACGAGATCACCGGCATAGAGCACATCGACAAGGTGGTCAACATCGACCAGTCGCCCATCGGGCGCACGCCGCGCAGCAATCCCGCCACCTACACCGGCGCGTTCACTCCCATCCGCGAGGTGTTCGCCGGCCTGCCCGAGGCCCGCATCCGGGGCTACAAGCCCGGCCGCTTCTCCTTCAACGTCAAGGGTGGACGCTGCGAGGCCTGCCAGGGCGAGGGCTACAACCAGATTGAGATGCAGTTCCTGCCCGACGTGACGGTTCCCTGCGAGATCTGCCAGGGCCGGCGCTACAACCGGGAGGCGCTGGAGGTAACGCTGCGCGACAAGTCCATTGCCGACGTGCTGGCGATGACGGTGGAAACCGCCCTGGACTTCTTTTGGAACTACTCGCGCATCCGCAACCGGTTGCAGACGCTGCGGGACGTGGGCCTGGGCTACATCCGCCTGGGGCAGCCGGCCACGACGCTGTCCGGCGGCGAGGCGCAGCGCGTCAAGCTGGCCACCGAGCTGTCCCGCCGCGCCACCGGCCGCACCCTCTACCTGCTGGACGAACCCACCACCGGACTGTCCTTCGAGGACTGCGCCGCCCTGCTGCGCGTGCTGCACCGGCTGGTTGACCAGGGCAACTCCGTCCTGCTCATCGAGCACAACCTGGATCTGATCAAGAACTCCGACTGGATCATCGACCTCGGCCCCGGCGCCGGCGACCAGGGCGGCAACCTCATCGCCTGCGGCACCCCTGAGATGCTCGCCGACAACGAGGCATCTCACACCGGCCGCTACCTGCGCCAAACCCTCCAACAAACCGAACTAGCGGCCACCGCCGACTAGGACGCTTTGTACAGTTTCGCCATTACTGCCCCCACCCGTCATTCCTGCGAAAGCGGGAATCCAGAGAGCGTAAATTCAGTCAACCATCCGCTCGCCCCAAGCCCGTCGAACCCAAACCGCTCATCCTGAGCCTGTCGAAGGATGGTATCCCATGCCTGACGCACTGCCTCCCGACCAGTCCCTACACCTTCCCAGCCTGGTAATCAAGAACTTCCGCGGCATCGACGAACTGACGATACCGCGGCTGGGTCGCGTAACGCTGCTGGCGGGGAAGAACGGCGTCGGCAAAACGACGGTGCTGGACGCGGTGCGGGTGTGGGCGGACCGGGGATCTGTTCATGCAATCGATATCCTGTTGTTGTACAAGGGAGATTCGTTTGCTAGCAGTGAAGATAGTCCTTCAATCACCGTCATCGATAGGGCTGCGCTCTTCACTGATCGCGACTACGAAAATAATTCTCTTATTGCTATTGGCCCAGTTGGCGACAATGACAATTCAGTCTTGCTGTCAGAAAACCGGACTAACGAAATTGGCCAAAGCTTGCTACCTTCGGAAATGTCAGATTCCATTGGCAACATTGGGATCTCTACGCAGTTCGGTGAAGAACCCATTTACCGACGCACTTCTGTTAATCACAGGACCTTGGGTCCCAATGTCCCAAATGATCAGATCGTTCAACAATACTGGAGCGAAGTGGCGCTGACGTCGCATGAGGATCTCGCTCTTGAAGCACTCAACATGGTCACCAACCAACGGGTTGAACGGGTTGCAGCATTGGGACCTCCAACCGGTAACGGCGTAAACCAACCGCGCCGAATGATGGCAAAGGTTACCGGGAGAGATTACCAAGTACCCTTGCGTAGCTTAGGCGATGGCGCGTTGCGTACTTATGCCGTCGCACTAGCCCTTGCCAAAAGCAGCGGCGGCTTCCTCCTCATCGACGAGGCCGAAAACGGCATTCATCACTCTATCCAAGCCAAGTTCTGGAACATGGTGTTGCAGACGGCCCACCGCAACAACGTGCAGGTAATAGCCACAACCCACAGCTGGGACTGCGTAACCGGATTCGCCCAGGCCGCCAACGAATTGGAGGACGTGGAGGGCCTGCTGGTGCGGCTTGAACGCGTGCCAGTAGGGTTACGGGTTTTCACCTATGATGAATCACGCTTGAAAAACATCTCTGAAAACGGTATTGAGGTGCGCTGATCAATGATTAGCTTCAACCCTCGTCCATCCGACTCAATATTGCTGGTCGAAGGCTCGAACGACAAACACGTCATCAAACACTTAGCCGAACGTTTTGATCCCAATCTCGAGTTCGCAATCAAAGACTACGGAGGTATTGATGGGGTTCTGGCGAACATCCGCGACCATATTGATGAACCAGGCCGTCCTGCTGTCGGCATAGTAGTCGATGCCGACGCTGTCCAACTTCAAAGCTGGCGCCGCGTCTGTGACGAAATCGCGAGCGCTGAGCGTAATATTTCCCCTATCCCTCCTGCACCTGACCCGCAGGGAACTATCATCTCGGAAAACCCCGGCAACGGAGATCCGCGTGTTGGCATTTGGGTGATGCCTGATAATATTTCTTTGGGCGAATTGGAAGGATTCATCGCGCGAATGATCCCGGCTGGCGATATGATCTGGCCGCTGTCTCGACGCTACATAGACCAGATCCCTTTGGCGGTACGTCCATTTGCAAGCACACTCGCTCAGGTAGCTCAAAACAAAATACTTGGCGCGCAAGTTCACGCTTGGTTAGCGACCCGAGCGGATCCACGACCGATGGGCCTCGCCATTGGAGCTAACGACCTTGATACCAATGTCCCTGTAACCCAAACCTTTCTCCGCTGGCTCGCCAACCTCTTCCGCTAGCAGCCGCCCTCAATCCGCTCCCCGCCGCTGGCTGCGTCACGGCCCGGGCGGGTTGCCGTTAGCATTAGCAGGGAGACTACTGCCAGGTTGATGCCGAAGGCCAGGAAGGCTCCCTGGTAGCTGCCGTAGCGGTCCACCGCCAGGCCGGCCGCAGTGGGGCCCAGCGCCTGGCCGCCCACCTGCGCTGCCAGACCCCAGGCGCGTATCGCTCCCAGGTGCAGCCGCCCGAAGTAGTCGGCTCCGGCCAGCCGCGCCATGATGTGCAGGCCGCCGACGCCGAACCCCAGGAAGAATGCTCCCAGGACGCCCACCGCGATCTCGCTGGCGAACGCCGTGGTGATGGCGCCGGTGGCGACCACCAGACCCGACACCGTCATCACGAACCGCGCCTGCGTCTTCTGGGCCATCGCCGAAAAGGCCACGCTGGCCGGCACTTGGGAGATGGCGAACGTGCTGGCCGTCCACACCGCCACCGAAGGCGGCACGCCCTGGTCAACGAAGTGCGGCACCTGGTGCAGGGACACACCCGCCTGCACGATGAAACCGGCGAAGGCGAACACCATCATCAGCCAGAAGGCCCGCGTCCGCATCGCCTGGCGCAGCGTGAAGTTGATCTCCTCGGTCGCAGACTGCGGACGCCGGCCAGAAGCGGATTCACGGCGCGCCGAACCCGCTCCGCCATCCGGCTCCAGTCCCAGGTCCTCGGGACGCCGCGCCATCAGCAGCATGGCAGGGATCACTCCCACCGCCAGCGTCCAGATGCCCAGGGTGTACCACGCCACGTCCCAGCCCCAGGCGCCGATGATCGCCTGCGCCACCAGCGGCATCACCGCCAGGCCCGAACCTTGCGTTACGTGATTCAGCGCCAGGGCGAAGGGACGCCGCCGCACGAACCAGTTGCTCACCGCCACCGACGTCCCCAGCTCCAGCGGGCCGGAGAACGCCATGCGCCCCGGCACGTACACCACGTAGAACATCCAGATCTGCGACACCGCGCCCAGCGCGACCGCGCACACTCCGGCGATGGCAGAGAATATGCCGACCACCATTCCCGACCCGTAGCGGTCCAGCACCAGCCCCACCATTGGCGAGACCACCGCCGCGAACACTCCGCCCAGGCTCACCGCGCCGGCCAACTCCGCTCGCGTCCAGCCGAACTGCTCCGACATGGGCACCACGAACACCGTCAGCACCGCCACCGACATCAGCGGCCGCGCGGAGTAGGATACAACCCCCGACAGGCCCAGTATGATCCAGCCGTAGTAGAAGGGCGTCGTCCGGGCCGTCCGGGCTTGCAGCGCGCGCATGGCGGCTGATTATAGCACCCGGCACTGTGGGGGTTTTTGCATGGATGAAGGGGATAAACGGGATGGCAGGATTTTGGCGGAAACCCGCTCATTTCCGCTCATTTACACTCATTTTGAGTAGGGCGGGGGGACAGGTCGCGGGGGTGAACGGAGGTGAATTGGGCGGGTTTTGGGTGTGATTTCAGGGGTTTTGGCGGGCAGGTGGGAGGATTTGGGAGCGGTGTTGGGATGGTACGTGATTGTCAGAATCAGGATTTTTGGGATTAGAGGATTTTCAGGATTTGGGGGGCCGGTCATTTGAGTTGGGCGGCGGGTTGGATATGGGCGGTTCGATGGTTAAATGGTACGGATGGGCGGCGGGTGGAGGCAAGGGGGAAGTGTCACCGGTCATACTCACCCCCGCATCAAGTACAGGGCGGGCTCTAATCCTCTCCCGTCAAGGGAGAGCATCGGAAGAGCCTGACCTTCTCCGATAAACTCTTGACCCGGGCCAGCGTTTCATCCAGGGTGCCGGAGATGTCGAGGGCCGCCACCTCGAGCCGCTTGCCGGCGTGCCTGACGTGATATTCGCGGGGCTCGTCCTCGCCCTGTGCGTAAATCAGTAGGCCGCCGGGCAGGTCAAGCGCGGTGGCGTAGGCCAGCAGTTGGTAGAGGTCCGCGTTGGGAACGCTGGCATGGGTGATTTTCTTGTACTTGGCGTCGCCGACGAATACGCAGGAGCGGCCATCCCACCAGGTCAGGTCGGGGCGCAAGTGGATGCGGCCTCTGTCGTCAAGGCTATCAATGCTCAGACCGTGTCCAGCCGAAATGTTCCGACCTGGACACCACGAACACCGTCAGCACTGCCACCGACATAAGGGGCTGCGCCGAGTACGATGCGTCGCCCGGGCCGTCCGGGTTTACAGCGCGCGCATCAGCCGTCACGCCGCCCGACTGCACGCGCCGATCCGTTCGGACAGCAAAACGATGCGGCGGTCGGGTGATTCACAAGTTCACGGAAGCTACGGCAGGACAATTGCGGTGCGCGGCGATTATAGCAGGGCAACAACCTCCAAACCGCTCATGGTGAGCCTGTCGAACCTTCACCTTAGTCCTATCCTGTTAATCCTGTACATCCATGCAAATGCCCGTCCCCTGCTGCGCTATAATGCGCTAATGTAGCGCGCCCTACGGTTGCCCCTTAGCTAGTTCAACTCCACCGCTGTTAACTTACCAATTACCAGGAAGAGGCGCAGCCCATGCGGAACGAAATCAGGTCTGCCCTCGAAGCCTTAGCTGGCAGTTGGATACCCAAGGTGGTCCTCGGAATATTCGCCCTATGTCTCGCTAGCACAGCGGCGCTTGCTATCACTCAAAATGCCTATTCGTGGCGAGGGCAAATCCCGCCCAACGGGATAGCATCTGTAGATGTCGGCAGGCTCGGAATAGTAGTTGGAACAGCCGGTACTGCTTCAGCGTTCCTCGTCACCTTGTACGTAGCAGAGCGCAACTATCGAAGAGGACGGGAGCACATCCCCCATCTTACGATGTACCTACACGTCGACCGCGTTGCAGTTAGCGGACGATATGATGCTATTGTCATCACGCTCGAGGCGCAGAATACCGGTTCAGGACTGTGTCGAGTCGACGAAATCCAATGGTCAGTTCATGCACTCTCAAACTACGACGACGAAACGGCTGAACTGATGCGTCAAGAATTTAACCAAAGAGACGACAGGAGCCAAGAAACCGAGTTTCCTTGGCATGAAATAGCAACGGACACGACCAGCCACAACATTGCCATTGAACCCGGAGAGACGGAGCAAATGACGCATGACTTCCTCATTCCCCATGAAGTCGATGCGGTTGCAGCATCGGCTTGGGTGTCAAACGCCTCTTATCCGAAAACGACCGATGGATGGTACCGAAGGACACCGCACGTGAAGCAGGACGGTTAACCTTATGAAAAATGATGACGGCCAACGCGCCCGTAACGTAACGATCCTGACAGAAAGCCGAGGCGGTGGACAAAGCAGCCCCAGAACACCATCGGGGCAACGTAACCGGTGGCAGCCGCCGCAGAATCCTTCCACCGCCGCTAACCGAGGCGCACTTGAGACCGCCATCCACTCACACCCCTCAAGCGCGCCATACAATCACCAGTCGGCAACACCTCAAAGCACTGATGATCCAGTTTGGCACACGCCCTACCTCGCCGCTGAACGAGCTCAATTCGGGCACTGGGAGTTGGTCGTCCAACCAACAGAGAACGGCAATTCCTGGGAATGGACCGCCACATTGCCGGATTGGGAAGGCGAAGACGGAAAACAATTTCAGGGAGCATCGTTCAACGGTCGGTCGCTGACAAAAGAAGACGCAAAAGAGGCAGCTAGGAAAAAGGCATCAACCGCTTTGTTGAGCTGACAGCTACTTAAATGGGCTTTGTACCAACAGAACCGTACCGATGATCTACCCACTATGTCCCAAATGTGGCTCCGGCATGACCGTCCGTAGTGCCAAGCAGGGCTTCAATGCAGGCGGTGAGTTCTGGGGGTGCAACAATTTCCCGAGTTGCCGTGGCACGGCTCCTGTGCCTCGACACGATTGGGACTGGTATCAGCTTGTGCCAGTGCCTGTCCGTATCATCGCCAACCAAGAACGATGGCTAGACGATTTGGCCGCGAATGACTCGTTCTTAAATCCATGGATCGAATACTACGAAGCAACGGAAGGATTCTTCGGGCCATACGCGGACTACGATGAACATATGTGGGCATTCGAGAATGCTATGGAAATTGCCGAACGCCACTACGATGCCATCTTGGATGAGGAGTATGAACTGGATAAGCCGACCCTACAAACTATCGACCAGATCCTCAACGGTGCGCATTCCGACTTATCGATGGCTGGCCGTGCAGTAACGGTGGTGGACAGATACATCCTCAGCGAAGCGTCAATCCAAAAGTTCAGTGCTTGGATCACGGAAAATTTCAAAGGCAGCCATCCAGCCATGGCAGGGCCAGAGGATGGCGGAATAGACGGTGGCCTTATAATGCTGGACGATGGAAGCCGTCTGCTGTTCCATCGAACACCGGATGGTGTAGTGTTGGCGGAATGGACGATACGAGGAAAAAGTCTCTCTGCATTGAGACATACGAACCTCCTGTCGCAGTTTGAGGACGCCTCGGCCAATCTGTCTATGAGGCAATTCGAGGAGATAGCCAGATACTTTGCACGTCACTTCGGGTTGCAGGCACCGGCTAATGCCCTTTGGGTTGTATGATGAAGAATCCTGAATGATCCGTACACTGAAATTCGCACTAGCGCACAACCCCATAGCGCGCAATACGCCGAATAACTCCACAACCGCCAGGCTAATCAATTCAGCTGCCCGCGACGCGAAATCAACCCACGCCTAGGCAACCTTATAAACGCTTTCCACACCGTTAGGATCCCTCACTGCGCCTCGGAACTTCGTAACATCCCAGCCGCGACAGCTTTCGGGCAGCCTCCCGGTATCTCATGGGATGGAGACGACGGCCTCAATAGACACTGGCCCATTGGCGTCGTCCGTGTAGATGCCGGCAGGCAACGGACGTCCTCGGTCCTCATATATTTCCACCACTGCGGCAAAGGCATCCTCTACGTTGGCCAGGCACTCCGCAATGGTGTCGCCCTCGGTAATCAGCTCAGGCAGCAGCGGGGAGGTAACGGTGTAGCCGCCCTCGGGCTGCGGCTCCAGTATCAAAGGTATTCTTGCTATCATCGCGGCCTCTCAGTGCCTGCGTTCACCTGCCCGGTGGATTGAAGGGTGGCATGGGCGGGGGCAGGTCTATGCTTTCGTCAGCAAGGGCCTCTGCTTCCGAGAGGAGCAGGCGGTCGATGGTTCTTTGCTGTGAGGGGGTAGGTGTAAAATTCCGGTTCGGTCCCCGTTCCCGCGCTTCCCACAACAGGGGTATCAGCGAATTAACTTCGGCAAGCAGACTCGCTACCAGCGCTTCGCCCAACCAGTCCTCGTAGTAGTTGTCGTGCAGTTGGTCCGCGATGGCTTGCAGATACAGCATTTGCGGTCTCTGGAACTCATCGGCCAGCAGGCCGACAATGTCCCGGCGCAAGTTGTGCGAGCGATGTCGCCAATTCCGGTCCTCGGCGATTGCTTTCACGGCCTGGGTCACGGCGCCGGAAGCCTTGTCAGAAGCCTGCACCCGGTCGCTCATGGTATGCAGTTCGTAATTGGCCTGTTCCATAAGGCGACGGCTGAGGTCGGTGTGGCGGTTGGCATTTGCAATGGACATGACAGATAGCTCTCCCCGAGGCATGGTAACACGGCCGCCTTGTCGCCTGCGTTATAATGCCGCAATGCAACGCACCCTCCGGCTGGCACTGGGCCAGTTCAACCCCACCGTCGGCGACATCGCCGGCAATACTGCCCGCATCATCGAGCTGATTGACGAGGCGCGGGCGTCCCACGCCGACCTGGCGGCTTTCCCTGAGCTGGCCGTGACCGGCTACCCGCCGGAGGACCTGCTCTTCAAGCCGTCGTTCCTGGCCGACAACGCCGCCGCCGTCCAGCGCATCGCCGCCGCTTCCCGGGGCATCGCCGTGATCGTGGGCTGCGTAGAGGTGGGCGACGACATCGCCAACGCCGCGGCCGTCATCAACGATGGCCGCGTCTTGGACTGGTACCGCAAGATGTACCTGCCCAACTACGGCGTGTTCGACGAGGACCGCTACTTCCGGCGCGGCGACGTCTGCCCGGTGTACGTCATCAACGGCTGCCCCGTGGGGGTCAACATCTGCGAGGACATCTGGTATCCCGTCGGCCCAATCGCCGTGCAGCGGGACGCCGGGGCCGAGGTCATCGTCAACATCAACGCTTCGCCCTTCCACGCCGGCAAAGCCGGCCAGCGCGAGCGCATGATCGCCACGCGCGCGGCGGACAACGGCGTGTTCGTCGCCTACCTGAACACTGTGGGCGGCCAGGACGAGCTGGTCTTTGACGGCGCCAGCATCGTCTGCGCCCCCGACGGGACGGTGATCGCGCGCGGCCCCTCCTTTGAGGACCGCCTGATCGTCGCCGACCTGGACGTGGATTCCGTGTTCCGGCAGCGGCTCCGCGATCCCAGGTCGCGCAAGGAGAACCCCGAAATCCTGCGCGAGGTAGGCCAGGCCGCCGTGGTCCGCGTATCCGACTACCACCGCACCGGACGCGGCAACGCCGTAGAGGCGGCCATGTGCCGGCCGCTGGACGAGGTGGAAGAGGTGTACCAGGCCCTGGTCGTCGGCACCCGCGATTACGTGCGCAAATCCGGTTTCCGTAAGACCCTGGTGGGACTGTCCGGCGGCATCGACTCCGCCCTCACCGCCACCGTCGCCGTGGACGCGCTGGGCGCGGACAACGTGGTGGGCGTCACCATGCCGTCCCGCTATTCTTCGGAGGGCAGCGTCGGCGACTCCCAGGAGCTGGCCGACAACCTGGGCATCCAGCTCTGGCGCATCCCCATCGAGCCGGCGCACCTGGCGTTCACCGACATGCTGGCCGAGCGTTTCGCCGGCACGGAGGCCAACACCGCCGAGGAGAACGTGCAGGCACGTATCCGGGGCAACGTGCTGATGACCATTTCCAACAAGTTCGGCTGGCTGGTGCTGGCCACGGGGAACAAGAGCGAGATGGCCATGGGCTACGCCACCCTGTACGGCGACATGGCCGGCGGGTTCGCGGTGCTGAAAGACGTGCCCAAGACGCTGGTGTACCGCCTGTGCCGCTGGCGCAACGCCGGCTCCCACAACGGCCGGCCGCTGATCCCCCAGGCCGTGCTGGACAAGCCGCCCAGCGCAGAACTGCGGCCCAACCAGACCGACCAGGACACGTTGCCGCCCTACGACGACCTTGACCCCATCATCAAGGCTTACGTAGAGGACGACTACGGCTACGCCGACATGGTGGCCATGGGACATAACCCCGAATGGGTCAGCCAGGTCATTTCCTACGTGGACCGCAACGAGTACAAGCGCCGGCAGGCGCCGCCGGGCGTCAAGATAACGCCGCGGGCATTTGGCAAGGACCGCCGCCTGCCCATCGTCAACCGTTACCGGCCGACGCCCTAGCTACCCAATATCTCCCGCACCGGGCAGCTGAATCCCGGCAGGACTTCGCCGCCGTCCAGGGTGTCGTCCATGGTGAGTATGGCGGTCGGCAGGTCCGGCTGCCGCACGCGTATCGTCTCGGCTTCCGGGTTTATCACCAGCGCCATCCGCACCCCGAAGTCCAGCCACATGGTGGCCTTGTCGTCAACTTCCCGCTCGGAGTCGCTGGGCGACTTGATCTCCACCACCAGGTCGGGCGGAACGGGGCAATAGCCGTCAACGTCGGCATCCAGCGGCAACCGTTCGGCGGAAACGTAGGCTACATCCGGCTCCCGCACCGTGTCCGGATCCGTCTCCAGCAACACACCGGAATCGGAGCCGCATACGTGGCCCAAGCCCGCCGGGCCAACGTGGGCGTCCATCTTGCCACCGAGCCGCATTGCTATCTTGCCGTGCCTCACTCCTGATGCCATCGTTTCGTGCAGCACCCCTCGTATCAACTCGCCCTTTACACCCTTGCTGTATAGACGCAGCAGGTCGTCAGCGGTCAGTAGTTTTGGTTTGGCCGTCGTCATCACGACTCTCCAGCTAGTTGTTGGCGACAGTGTATCACTCGCCGTTCCCGTTCTCGTCCCCCGTGTCCGCCTGCTTATAGGCGTACACCGCGAACAGGGGGTCGCCGGGTGGGGCTATGTCGGGGTTGGCCAGGCCGCCGCGCACGCCGTTGAACCCGCCGGCGTGTAGCATGTACTGCCCCACCAGCTCGATATGGTCCTCGTCGTTGGTGGAGCGCCAGACCCGCACCGCCTTGGTGGGGAAACAGCGGTTAGAAAACGTGACGATGAACACGCCGCCGGGCCGCAGGATTCGCGACACCTCGGCGAACACGTCCACCGGCCGGGTGAGGTACTGCACCGACACCGTGATTACTACGGCGTCAAAGGACTCATCGTCAAAGGGCAGGCTGGAATCCGTGTTGATGTCCTTGAGCAGGTATTCGTTCAGTTGGGGATTGTCCGCCATTTCGGTGGCGTTCATGCCCAGGCCGACGATGCGCTGGCGAGGGTGCGCCTCCGGCCAGTGCGTCCGCCAGCTACTCATCAGGTCCAGCACCTCGGCGTTCTCCGGAATCAGCTGCTGGAACAGCCGGCCCACGGCCAGGATCGCCCCGTCGTCGATGTGCACGACGAGGCGGGGCATGGTGTAAAACTCGGCGTCGTTGCTGTCGTCCTCGCGCTGGAAAAACTCCGGCGGAAAACGCTGGGGATCCATCGACAAACCCAACCTCCTGATCAGTGCCACCTGGCCTGCTAATGGTAGGAAAATCATTACGCAACGTAGGGGCGGGTTTGAAACCCGCCCCTACCAGCCTACACCTTTATCTATCCCACCCGGTAGGCCCGCGCCGCGCAGCCGTAAAACATATCCGTCCGCTCGTCGGCTGAGAAGTCTGCCGACATTCGCTTGAAGGCGTTCCACATGACGCAGTACGAGAATGATTCCTTGTCCACGGGGAAGTTGCTCTCGAACATGCACCGGCTGGGGCCGAACTGCTCGATGCAGTGGCGTATCACCGGGTCGATGGCTGCCGCCAGCTCCTCGGAACCCACCGGCGTCTCCCGTCGGTGGAAGTCGTAGCCCAGCCGGGGCATCCCGACGCCGCCCAGCTTGATCACCACGTTGGAGCACTGGGCCGCCGCCGCGATGCCGGCGCGCCAGTTCGCCATCACCTCGTCGGGGTTGGCGGCGTAGGGGCCGGTGCGCATCAGGCCGCCCACGTGGTTGAGCACGATGGTCAGGTCGGGCACGGCGTTGGCGAAATCAACCAGCTGCGGCAGCTGCGGGTGCAGCAGCGACACGTCAAGGGACAGGCCCATGTCGGCCAGCACCCGCGCGCCGGCCCGGTAGTCGTCGCTCAAAAGCTGGTCGGGCATGGGATACGCGCCGACGATGGGAATCTCCGGGTTAGGGTCCCAGCTGACGCCGTGACGGATGCCCTTGAAGCGGTTGGGGCTGGCGGCCTGCAACGCCTCCAGCACGCGGCGCACCTCGGTTCCCAGGTGCAGGTTGGCGTGGCCGACGATGCCGTGGGCGGCTTTGGTGCGGCTGTACATGCCGCTGGCGGACTGGGCGGCGATGCCCTGCACAAACTCCACCTCGCCCACGGGCCGCAACTCCATGGGCGGGTCCGCCCGGTACATGGCCCGCGCCTCGATGAACACCGTCGAAACGATGTCGTGTCCGCTGCCGGTGTCGGCCTCCAGCTCATCGAGGAAGTAACGCGGCTCCACCCGGTCGGCGCGGCCGTCCCACAGGTGATGGTGAGGGTCGCAGATGGGCAGGTCGGGTTCCAGGGCCGGCTCCACGGTGCGGGCCAGCCATTGATTGATCGGAGCAACCGTGCTGGGGGCTGCCATGGCTATCCCTCCCTACTGCCCGCCGTCCAGAAAGGTCAGCAAACGGGCGACGAATTGATGCACCGCGGGGCGGCTTGCCTCAATTTCGTAATCTTCCAGGTTGTCGTGAAAGAAGTTCTCGTGGAACCGTTGGGCGGAGTCGTAGCCGGACACAATGAAAGGGTCGTCGTATTCCCGGGACAGGGCGGCAACCGCCTGCTGCATAGCGCGGTGGCTCTTGTAACGCCAACCCCGCTGCTGGCAGATGGCGATTATGGCCTGCGTCGCCGCGCCGTACAGTTTTTCCGAGCCTTGCAGGTGGTCGCCGGCGGCAAACTCCCGGTCGGAGGCGGCCAGGAATTCGTGGGCGGTTTGGGCGTTCCTGATTGGTAAAGAGTCGAGGGCGGTCATTTCTCTGGTGGTCATGGAGGCTCTCCGGAGCGGGTGAGGTTGAATTGTACCATTCCACCCGCCGCCGGCGCGTGACGGGGAAGGGCCGCTGCGTTGTCAGGCAGCGGCCCGGTGTCTGAGGGGATTTGGTCAGCCCGGCGGTTAGGGAGGACAATCAAGCTGGGGTATGACAAGACCCGGCGGCCGCTCGTCCCGTCCGTCCACAAACAACCAACGCGGGCGCTGGGGCCAGGAGAAGTCGGCGCCAACGTTAAGCTTGTTGTTGTACAAGTTGTTGCTGGCCAGCACGGTGAAGGCGTGTTCGGCACCCGGAGAAAGTCGGCGGATGGTCCACTCGGCGCGGCCGTTCCTGACCGGCACGTTTGGCGCTTTCACGTCAACATAGATGAACGCTTGTAGCCAATCATCCGCCTCATTGGTGCAACTGGCCTCCTCGGCCAAGTAGAGGTCGACCTCCATGTTGATGTAGCCGATTCGGTAATGGGTGGCGTCCGGCACTGGAACCCAGGATATGATGGCCTGGCCTTCGGGGATATCGTCGGTACACCTAGGGTCATTGCTGGGACATACATAGAATTCAGGCGTTGGGGGCGAGCCGCGCAGCGTGGGTTCCGGCGCCGGCGGCAGGATCGCCAAGCCGTGGCCCCAGGTGTTGTCGGCCCCCAGGGAGTCCCTTTCATCCGCGTGCTTCTTCAGGTAGTCGGCCACCTGCGCCGGGGTGTAGTCGGGGAACCGCTGTTTGACCAACGCCGCCAGGCCGGACACGTGGGGAGCTGCCTGGCTGGTTCCAGGGAACCAGCACTCCGTGCCGTCCCTGGTACGTGGCGGGTAAACCGTCGAACGGCCGCAGGCGATCCCGGTAATGTCCGGCTTGATGCGACCGTCAGTAGTGGGGCCGCGGCTGCTGTAGGAGGCGATAACACCAGGACTGCCCCAGTGAGTTGCGCCCACCGCCAGCATCCCCGGATTCCGGCTCTCGGCGGGATTGCCGACATGGTGTCCCGGGGAATAATACCCTAATTCAGGGATATCCCAAGCCTCAAGTTGTATCCAATCTGGCTCATTGACGCAGTTGCGTTTTACAATAAATAGTGCATATACTCCTTCCTCCGACACACTAGGGAGTTCATATACAACTAGCTCGCGAGGGACGTCCGAATCTTGGCCGTCCTGTTCATCATTACCAATGGTAACTATTTCATAACCTCTGCCTGGTACAAATTTAGCTAGGTACAAATCCAGATTGCAGTCGGCACCACCCCAACTGTCTTCCCACCTCATTTGGGCAAATATATCGCGTCCTTCGTCTTCAGAGAAGCGTAAAGGGAAGAAATTGGCTGCACCCTGTCGGGTATTAAAATTATGGAAATTATTGCCATCAGGGTCTTTGAAAGCACCGTACCAACCACGTTTCGCGGTATTGCCGCCGGAATTGACGAACACTATGCCTCTGGATACCGCCGTGTCGACGCTCCTGAGTACGCTATCACTGAAGTAGTACGTGCCATCGCCTGGTCCCTGATATATTGAACGTAGGGATCGATTTATAACGTTGACCCTATTGTCCACCATCCAGTCAACGGCGTTTTTCAGGTCGCCAGAAGATCGAGGGTTCGCTATATACAGTTGAACTTCGGGAGCAACGTCAATTACCGTTTCGGCAACCGCCGTACCGTGGGCACTACCAACTTCGCAGTCTGCCAGGAATGAACTCACTGGCTGCAGGGAGTCTCGGGGTGGGTAACAGCGAGCAATTACGTTCCCGGGAAGCCTCCCGCTGCGCTGTAATTCCCTGAAGCCATCAAAGCCGCCGTCAATAACGCCAACCTTGATGCCCTGTCCTCGGAAGCCCATGCGGTGCCAGGCGTCGGCCTGGTGCAGGGCCACGCCCTGACTGACTGCTCCCCGGCTCGAGCTTTGGTCGGGCTGGGGCGGCATGACGGTATCCACGCGCCGAACGCCGGGTAGTTCGGAGGCCGCAGGAAGCAGGGCGGGCAGAATCAGGGCTTCGACATAGTCCTCACCTATGTTGCGAATGAAAACGTCGTTGCCTTCCAGGAACTGTTGCACGGTGGCAAGCTGTTCCGGCTCGACGTAGAACGTAACCAGCACCGGTTCCGCTGGCGACGCCGGGGCGAGGATGCTGTCCGCCGTCTTGGGAGTGCTCTGCTCCGCCGGGGGATCGAAGGTATCAGACTGCTGATCGGTGGCCTGGGCTTGTTCAGCCAGACGGTTCAGGTTGGCGTCGAGGTTAGGATACCGGGGCGGATCCTCGACAATCGGAGGCAGGTCGGTCTCTACCTCCTGATCGTCCGGCTGGACCAAGACGCGCTCAGGGGGCACGACGACCACGGGGAGGTCGTCGGCTAGGCCGGGGTCTGCTGTGTCGGCGACCTTTTGCTGCTCGCCCGGCGCCGGAAGTTCGGGCCGCGGCCGTTCGTTGGCAGCGAACAGGGCGCCGGCCGTCAGCACGATAGCGACGAGAACCGTAACCGCGGACAAAGCAAGCCAGTGTTTTCGCATGTTAAAAATGGCTCTTGACATGATTCGGTATCTCCTTGCTGAGGCCGGTTGTGGCGTTCTGCACATCGGGGTTTCGGCAGTTACGCATCACCCTATACTACACTTTAACCATATACCGGGAATCAACCTGCCCGCTATGGAATGCCCGAATGACGGCCACGCGGCTCCCAT
>JAPPCX010000101.1 GCA_028875655.1 Chloroflexota bacterium
CCATAGGCATTCACCACTCCTTGCGGGTCGTACACGGGTTTTCTGGGACAGGCTCTCCTGGAAACCTCCCGGTACGCCATCGCTGCACCTCTCTTCCGAAATGCAGTAGTGGTCGTGATTGCGGCTCCCATGGTGGGTCAATGCTCCTGAAAATGTGGGTCAATGGTCTTGGCGATTTTGCCTCTTTACCGGGTCAATGGTGGTGAAAAGTGACAGTCTCCGCTGAAATATCCCGTATGCCTGCGATCATACTGGCGTTGTGATAGTGCGCTGGATTTCCGCGCTCGCCCTCGCAACGCCGCCGCCGAACATGGAGTAGAGGGTATCCTTGGCCTCCAGAGAAAACATCGTCTACGAGCCGGATGAGCCCTGTCCCCCGCTGGTGTCCTTGGCCGTGGGGTTTCAGGGGGCCATGTTCATCCTGGTGCAGATTCCGCTGCTGGTGTCGGTCAGTCTCCTGGGAGACACCTATGGAGAAGAGTACCTGGCTTGGGCCATTTTCACCGCGCTGATAATCAACGGGGGGGTTACCGCCGCGCAGTCGGGCGTCATCGGGAGGTTCGGGTCCGGCCACCTGTTCTTCGCCGGCACGACGCCGGTCTACATCGCGGTCTGCCGGACAGCTCTGACCCAGGGCGGGCCGGCCCTGCTGTCCATCCTGGTTATCGTTTCCTCGCTGTTCCAGTTCCTGCTGGCGGCCTGGCTGCCCCTGCTGCGCCGGATTGTCACGCCCACAGTTTCCGGTACCGTGTTGATCCTGGTGGGGGCCATAACCATACCCATCGCCTTCGAGGGAGTGGCCGACGTCCCCGAGGGGGCCCCGGCGGCCGGAAGCGTGGCCGCGGCCGGCGCGACGCTGGCGGTCACCGCGGCCCTGGGACTGCGGGCCACCGGGAGACTGCGGCTGTGGTCGCCCCTGGTTGGAATCGCGGCGGGCTGCGTGGTGGCCGGCGGTCTGGGGATGTACGATTTTCAGGGCGTCATCGACGCGCCCTGGGTTGGCGTTCCGCCGGGCGGCTGGCCTGGGATATCGCTGACGCCGGGCGCGGAGTTCTGGGCGCTGCTGCCCATGTTTCTGGTGGTGTCCCTGATAAGCGCCGTCAAGACCATCGGCGGCGGCATCGCCCTGCAACAGGTCTCCTGGCGCGGGGAGCAGGCCACCGATTTCCGGAGGGTTCAAGGCGCGGTCAACGCCAACGGCGCTGGCACTCTGTTGAGCGGAATCGCAGGTACGCCGCCGGCGGGAGCCTACGAAGGCGCCACCGTGTCCATCGTCAGTTTCACCGGGGTCGCCGCCCGCAACGCCGGCTACGCCATGGGAGCCATACTGATTGCGCTGGCCTTTCTGCCCAAGGTGTCCGCCTTCCTCCTGGCCGTTCCCAACCCGGTGATAGGGACGTTCCTGATGATGGTCATGGGACTGATTCTGGTGGAAGGTATGCGGACGGTCTTCCAGGACGGGATTGATTACCGGAAGGCGCTGGTGGTGTCGGTGTCCCTCTCCGTTGGAATAGGCTTGGAGAGCCAGGACCTCTTCTCGGAACTGGCGGGCGGAGTGTGGGGCGCGCTGCTGGACAACGGACTGGCCGGCGGGACCCTGGCCGCCGTTCTGATGACTACGTTCCTGGAACTGAGCGGCGTCCGGCGGCTGCGACTGGAGACGGAACTGGCCATGTCGGCTCTGCCCTGCATAGACGAGTTCCTGCAATCCGCCGCTGACCGGGCCGGTTGGGACCAGGCATCCGCCGGCCGGCTGCGCTTCGTGGGCGAGGAAGTGCTGTCCAGCCTGTCGCAGGAACTCGGGGGCGACGCCCCTCCCCGGCGCCTGGCTGTCCTGGCGCGCCCGGCCGCCGAGGTGGTGGAGCTGGAATTCCTGGCGGCGCTGATGGACGAGAACCTGGAGGACCGGCTGGCCTATATGAACCGGCAATCCGAAGTCCCGGAGGAAACCGAAATATCCTTCCGCCTGCTCCGGCACTACGCCTCTTCGGTGCGCCACCGCAAATACCACGGCCTAGACATCGTGACTGTGCAGGTGGAAGGTTCGCGTTAGTCCCGTATTCTCAATGTATGCCGGCATTGGTCCACAGCGGCCTGCCAGGGCAATCGCGTCTCGACAGATGGGCGGTGCCGTGGCTGACTCGCCCAACGGTGCCGTCGGACAGCAGGCCGGCCAGCACCCGGTGAGCGATGAAGTGGGCCTCGCCGATGATCATCGCTAGTTCCGTCCTGTCCACCAAGGGCATCCGGCTGAGGTGGTGCCGCAGTTCCCGGTCTGAGACGCTCATGTATCGAGGGTAGCAGGCGTAAGGCCCGGCAGTCATCAGGCCGGTGTCAGCAATTGGTGCGTGATCAGGGTGGCGGACGCTCGGAGAACATGAACGGCCAATTGAACTGCTGGTTGTCGTTGTACGGCGGGTTGCCGATGATCACGCTGATGGGCTTTTCGTTCTGCTCCTGCACCCGTATCCAGTTCTCTTCCGACAGCGCCCCAAGGTTGAAGGCTCCCTGCCGAGTTACCGCTCCACCCGTTGCGCCTCGCTGCTGCCAGTCCATGTTGTCCAGCGTGTCCACGAAGCACAGGTTTGGAAACTCCAAGTACTTGCCCGTCCGCTCCCGGTAGGTGTACTCAATGTTCAGGTTGGCGATGTAGAAGGGCAGGATCGCCACCTCATTGGCGTGAATCTCGTGGCGGTACTTGCGCTCCAGCCGCTCCAGGGGCAGATGGTTGATCAGGTTGGTGATAAAGGTTCCCGTCCCCGTGGCCGGGTCCAGGATCTGCACGTTGTCGTCGGCCAGGGTCTTGCCGAAGTGCTGCTGCAACAGCCAGTCCGTCCCCCGGATGATGAAGTCCACCACCTCGTTGGGGGTGTAGACCACGCCCAGCCGGTCGGCGGCGGCGGGATTGTAGGCCTGGTAGAAGTCCTCGTAGATGGCCTTGAGGAACTGCTGCTTTTCGGCGTAGTCGGTGATTTCGTCGGCGGCCCGTCCGATGGCCCCGTAGTAGGCCCGCAGCCGGTCGATGGCCTCCCGCCGCACGTTGCCGGTGAAGAAGGTCCCCTCCAGCTCGTCCAACTGGCCGGCGACGTTGTTTTCCCGGTGGAACTGGTCCTCGTCAAAAACGCGGTGGAAGATGTCCTTGGTCAGGATGTGCTGGAGCAGCATCTCCCGCACGTCGGCCTCGGAAACGTCGGGACCGATGCTCCGGCGGCACAGGGCCAGGAACTCCCCTGCCTTCGCCCGGTAGTCGGCGTTGCCCTCCTCGGCTGCCGACACCGCCTGCCGCAGGTTCTCCAGCACCGCCGGCAGGTCGGCCTTGAACTGGGCCTGGGCCTGGCGGAACTCCTCGATGCCGGGCAGTTCATAGTCCAGGAAGCGGCGTATCAGCCGGTGCAGTTCTCCCGGCCGGGACATGTCCACCCTGAGCGCCACGTCGCCGTTCTGCACCAGCACCGCCGTTTCCGAGTCCTCGAAGACGATGTTGTCTTTGGGGTAGCCCCGGTTGAACTTGGCCTGTATCTCAGCGTCCAGGTCGTCGTGGCTGTCCTTGGCCTCCCAGTAGCCCCGGGCCATGCGCAGGGTGTCCTTCACCGTGCCGTCGGGGATGACGTTGCCCGCCGTTTTCAGCTCGGGAATGAGCACCAGCCGTTCCCGGTGCTCGCGGCAGTAGGCGTCCAGGCAGTTCTGGAAGGCGGGGCGGATGTTCAGCTCGTTGTCCGAACCGCCGAACTCGACCAGTTGCCGACGCCGGGCGTAGTAGGCTGCTATGTGGGGGTATGAAGGCAT
>JAPPCX010000107.1 GCA_028875655.1 Chloroflexota bacterium
CCGTGGGGCTGGCAACGACCAAAGTGAATTCCGGAAACCGACCTCAGGCAGGCTGCCAACCATCCCATCCAAAAGGAGGCCAACCCAAAATCCTGAACATCCTGTCCATCGATGTAAAAACAAAACTCCGTGTCGCCAATCCTGATTCTGACAGATTCCCGTTATAATGCCTCTGCACTTTTCTGGAGGCCCAATCCAACATGGACGGTAAGACCGCATTTGCCACTATCCTGGAACGCGAGGGCGTTGACGTCGTCTTCTGCTTCCCCAATAACATCCTCATCGACGCCTGCGCCGCCGCCGGCATCCGTCCCATCATCTCCCGCATGGAGCGCACCGCGGTCAACATGGCCGATGCCTACAGCCGCGTCAACAACGGCAACAAGAACGGCGTCGTCCTGGTGCAGGGCGGCCCCGGCATCGAGAACGCCTTTTCCGGCGTCGCCCAGGCTTACGCCGATTCCTCGCCGCTGCTGATGGTGCCCAACCATCCCGGCACGCGGCGGCACGGGATGTCGTCGGACTTCAACGCCGCCCGCAATTACGAGGGCGTCACCAAGTGGGCTGATTCCGTCAACCACGCCGACCGCATCCCTGAGCTGATGCGCCGCGCCTATACCCAGCTGCGCACCGGTCGGCCCTATCCCGTGCTGGTCGAGATGCCCAACGACGTGCTGGCCGCCGAAATCTCCGAGGAGCAGTTCCATTACCAGCCCCAGCGCAAGCGCCGCTCCGCCGGCGACCCCCGCGATGTGTCCCGCGTCGCCGAGCTGCTGGTCAACGCCCGCCGTCCCGTCATCTACGCCGGCCAGGGCGTCCTCTACGCCGAGGCCACGCCGGAGTTGGTGGAGCTGGCCGAATTGCTCAACGCGCCCACCATGACCACCACGCTGGGCAAGAGCGGCTTTCCCGAGAATCACCCGCTGGCCCTGGGCGCCGGCGGCAACACCGGCACCAAGATGGTCGGCGATTTCCTGGCGAAAAGCGACGTGGTGTTCGGCATCGGAACCAGCTTCCAGAAGACGCTGGCCTCCGCGCCCGTGCCGGCCGGCAAGACGGTGATCCAGTCCACCATCGACGAAAAAGACCTCAATGGCGAGTACCCGCTGGAGGAGATTATCGTCGGCGACGCCAGGCTGGTCCTGGCCCAGCTCATCGAGGAAGTCAAGGACCGCCTGGGCGCGGACGGACGCCGGGGCGACGAATCCGTGGCCGCCGAGATCCGGCAGGTGCGCCAGGAGTGGCTGGCCGAATGGATGCCACGCCTGTCCAGCAACGACGTGCCCATCAGCCCCTACCGCGTGGTGTACGAGCTGAACGCCCGCCTGGACAAGGCCAACAGCATCGTCACCCACGACTCCGGCAACCCCCGCGACCAGATCGTGCCCTTCTACGCGGCCACCACGCCGCGCGGCTACATCGGCTGGGGCAACTCCACCCAGCTGGGCAGCGGCCTGGGCTACGCCATGGGCGCAAAGGTCGCCTTCCCCGAGAAGACCTGCGTCAACCTCATGGGCGACGTGGCCGTGGGCATGGCCGGCACCGACTTTGAGACGGCGGCCCGCGAACAGTTGGGCATCATCACCGTCATCGTCAACAACGGCGCCATGGGCGGCTATGAAAAGAACATCCCCATCGCCACCGAGCGCTACCGCACCAAGTACGTCACCGGCGAGTACGCCGCCATGGCCGCATCCCTGGGCGCCCACACGGAGTACGTCACCGATCCCAACGAGGTCGGCCCCGCCATCGAGCGCGTCAAGGAAATCTCCGCCACCGGCCAGCCCTGCGTCCTGGAAATCATCACCCGCGAGGAACCGGTGTTCTCGCAGTACTACCGCTGACCGCCATGCCGCCGTGCTATCCTGTTGGAGCGAGGTTGTGCTATGAAAACCATCACCATATCAGTTGACGATGATGCCTACGGCTACTGCCAACGCAATGCTGAGGCAGCGGGAATCTCCGTGGAAGAATGGGTAGGCGCGCGCCTGAGCGGCTTGATACCCAAGCCGATTTCCGACGCCGAAGCGGAGCGCGGACGCAAGCAGTGGGAAGAAATACAAGCCCGCATCGATGCCCGGGCCGAGGCCAGAGGCGACAACCTGCGAACCGCCAGGAAGCTGACGCGCGACGAACTGCACGACCGCAATGCGCTTCGTTGATACCAACGTTCCGCTTTATGCGGTCAGCCCGCTAACTGAAGAAGCGGATAAACGCGCCGTCGCGGTTGACCTGCTTGATGGCGGCAACCTTGCCCTGTCGGCTCAAGTCCTCCAGGAATTCTATACCCAGGCCACCGGTGAGCGAGGGTCGTGGCAAATGACGCACGAAGAAGCGGTCGGGTTCATAACCCTGCGTCTGCTGCGATTTCCGGTGCAGGACGTTACGGCTGATCTGGTGTTCGACGCTTTCGCTTTCCGTGCGCGCTTCGGGTTGAACTACTGGGATTGCGCGATCCTCGCCGCCGCCCGCTTGCTCGGCTGCGACGCGGTGTACTCGGAGGATATGAGCGACACGCAGGACTACGACGGCCTGCGCGTAATCAACCCCTTCGCGCACCTGCTACAGCCGGCGTAGTCGATAACTCCCGTGCCCGAACCACCCATTATCGTCATCGGCGGCGGACCCGCCGGCTCCTGCGTAGGTACGCTGCTCGCCCGGCAGGGACTCCCGGTTGTCCTGCTGGAACGTGAGCGATTTCCCCGGCCCCACGTGGGCGAGTCTCTGTTGCCGGCAAGCATACCTATCCTGGATGGTCTGGGCGTTCTGGACGATGTGAAGCGGGCCGGCTTCACCGTCAAACTTGGCGCGACCATGATCTGGGGCGCCGACCGCGAGCCCTGGAGCTGGTACTTCAGCGAAACCAACGCCAGCAACCCCCACTCCTACCAAGTGTGGCGGCCCGAGTTCGACGCCATCTTGCTGAATAACGCCCGCCGCGCCGGAGTCGATGTCCGCGAGGGCTGCCAGGCCACCGGCGTCGTGTTCGACGATGCCGGAACCGCCGTTGCCGTCCGTTGTCGTCCGACCGGCAGGGCATCAGACGGTTCTGGCGGCGAGACTGAACTGCTGGCCCGCTACGTTGTTGACGCCAGCGGGCAGGGCGGCCTGCTATCCCGTCAGCTCGGCCTCCGCCAGTGGGATGATTTTTTCCGCAATCTCGCCGTGTACGGCTACTACCAGGGCGGCGATCGCCTGCCTGCGCCCGACGACGGCAACATCCTCATCGAGTCCCAGCCTGCCGGCTGGCTGTGGCACATCCCCCTGCGGAACGGTTGGGCCAGCGTCGGCGCGGTGGTGGATGCCGAAACGAGCCAGCAGGGTATCCGCGAACTCGGCCCGCAACGGTTTCTGGAGTCGCAGGTTGCCGTCGCGCCTCGCCTGGCCGAGATGCTGAAATCCGCCCGGTTTGTGTCCGGCCCGGAGGTGTTGCGCGATTGGTCCTACCGTTGCCAGTCGCTGCACGGCCCTGGGTACATATTGGTTGGGGATGCTGGCTGCTTCATCGACCCGCTCTTTTCATCGGGCGTCCACCTCGCCCTCACGTCGGCGACCCTCGCCGCCGCCGCCGTCACATCTGCACTGGACGATCCATCCATCGCCGGGCCGGCGGGTCAGGTGTACCAGCAGCTCTACTACAAGGAGTATGGACACTTCCGCGAGTTGGCGCGGCTCTTCTACTCCAGCAACCGTACCGCCGATTCCTACTTCTGGGAGGCCCGCCGCCTGCTGGACAACGATCCGTCGCTCACGCCCCGCCAGTCGTTCATCCAGGCGGTGGCC